>WTFU01000063.1:119729-184014 GCA_011523945.1 Mariniblastus sp.
CCAATGGAATTTTCCTCGCCTCCACCGCCATCATCACCCGTTGGCAGTAGGTTTCAAGTTGAGTTTGATAACCAAACGGACGCTCCGGTGTTTCTGTATTGGCGAGATCAAAAAAATGGCATAAAGATTTATGGTAAGATAGACACGGGAGCCCAACGGCGGCAATATACCCGAAAGGGTGCTGTCTGGATGATTACAAAAAAGCAGATCAAACCTTCAGACGACCAGTGGAGTGAGTTGGGCCATTTTGTAATTGGTAAAGGGTCGAGCCGAGCAGTTATTCGAAAAAATAAGTAGCATGATATTAATCAGAGGGTGGCGATGCTAAAGCAAATTAGTTCCATAGTTCTCGTTCTCTTGGCGGGACTTGTCAGTTCGAACGTCGCGTGTTCTGACGAAAGGCAGCCGAACATCATTCTTGTTATGGCTGACGATGTTAGCTGGGAAGCATTTGGGTCTTATGGGGGTGAAGATTATAAAACGCCAAATTTAGATCGACTGGCTTCTCAGGGAATACGATTCTCGCATTGTTACTCGACGCCGATTTGCACGACGTCTCGAGTGAAAATCATGACGGGGAAATACAATTTTAGAAATTACACCCATTTTGGATATTTGAATCCCACCGAGAAAACGTTTGGAAATTTACTCCAGGCCGCGGGTTATAAAACGGCGATTGCTGGAAAGTGGCAATTAAACGGGCTTTATAATTCGCTTCCCGGACACTTAGATGCGTCTCGGCCAATTGCGTCTGGATTTGATGAATACATGCTTTGGCAACTGACGACTCAAAAAGGAGGAAAGAATTCCAAGGGGGGGGAGCGATTTTGGAGTCCTCCCATTGAGCATAACGGCAAGTTTTTAACGAAAGAGATGAATCACGGTAAGTACGGGCCGGATTTATTTTGCGATTTCATCTGTGATTTCATGGAGCGAAATCAGTCGAAACCTTTTTTCGTCTACTACCCAATGGTCTTGGTGCATGATCCATTTGTGCCAACCCCAGATACCCTCGGTGACCAACCGCTTGCCACGGCTAATAAAGCTCCAAAAGATAAAGCGAAACGTAAAGAGAATTTTGTGGCCATGGTCAATTACATGGACAAAATTGTTGGACGGATTGTCGACAAAGTCGATGAAATTGGGCAATCAGAAAATACAATCATTTTGTTTACGGCGGACAACGGAACCAACGTACAGATATCGTCGCGTTGGAATGGTCAGGAAATTAAAGGTGGCAAAGGTGGCATGAAGGATAACGGTACACACGTTCCGTTAATTGCCTATTGGAAAGGTCACACACCGTCCGGTTTGGTATCAAATGATTTGATTGATTTTACTGACTTCTACGCGACCTTTGCGCAGACAGCAGGAGTCAAGTTGGGTCAAAATGATCCACGAGACGGAACAAGTTTTCTACCTCAATTAATGGGAAAACCGGGGACGCCAAGGGATTGGGTGTTTTGCCATTATGAGCCTTACTGGAATAAAATTTCTGGGCAGTTTGTACGGAATCAGGATTTCAAACTGTATCGAAGTGGAGATTTTTTTCAGGTGCCTACAGATTTGTCAGAGGCAAATAATCTAAAGGGAACCACTGATAAGGAAATCCAGAAAATTATGGCTCAACTGAGCGGCGTGATGGCACAGTCTCCGCCCGCTCCTCAGGGAGTAAGGGCCGACAAAAATACCAAAGAGCGTCCGCTTTATCCTAATTGGAAGATGAAAAACTGAGCGTGTCCGTTTTTCGGAATCCACTTCTTCTGGGGTGCCGGGGCAGGGGAGTCAGCGCGTGTGTTGTTTTAGACACGACGGGTCTGTTGTCGTCGGCGTTCCGGTTTCGTCAACCGGGTGAGTGAACAGGTATTGCCAGACACTTTCGTGTTGGTAGATGTTTGATTTTTTAAAGGCGCGCTTTCCGGGCAGGACGGCACCATGAGCGCGTTTCGCATCTCCATTAACATCGAAATCTGTCACGAGCCGCCGAGTGTTATTAAATTTTGGATTAATGGAATTCCGGTGCAGCCGATTCCATTGGTCGACATTGACAATTTCTCCGTAAGAATGCAGATCGAGCATTTCCCAGGATCGGCAATAGTGATCCCCAGACCATCCACTGTCGAGCGTGTGAGAGAATCCAAAATACCGATTGCTCGGAGTGGCAGATTTGAGAGCCTGCCATGTCTGGAACTGATCCCGCGGACCACAGAACATCACAACGCGGCCTACCTTTTGATGCTTGGCAAACCGCGCTGCCGTGGTGGAGCCATGTGAACTGCCCGCGATGATGACGTCTTCCCATCGCACAGCGCTCTGATCAGGCGTCAAAAAATAATCCCATCCACCCTGAGGGTGGTTGCGGTGAAGCCATTTTATAAATTGGAGAGTCCGTTCCATCATTCCGTCGGGTTTAGGAATCGTAACATTGTCACTGAAATCCTCCCCCGTTGCAGCTTCGAGTCGAATGTCGCCACGACACGTTTCTCCAACTGGTTTTTCCTGACAACAGATAGAGAACCACTTGTTGGCGTAGTGAACGCGGATGGCGTGAATTCCGTAAGAATTCACGCGGTCAAACAGTTCGTCATTGTGAGCCATTAGCCAAACCATTAATTTACCTCGAGGTGCGACACGTGTGTCGACGGAAGCGTGTTGAATGTCCATTGGCTTTCCATCGGATTCTAACACAAAGCCAATTTCAGGATGCGATCGAACCCGGTCGTCGATGTCACTGGCGCGTGCCGTCAAGCGGTGCAACTTAGGATTAGCATCTGAAAAACGAAGGTGTTCAGTTTGGTTTGTTTGGCTGTAAACGACGGACTGAATTTGTATTATTAGCGAAAACAGAAAAACAATATTTAGAATTTTCATTTCAATGAATGGTTTGATTAGAAATTGACTTGCGATTCAGCGATTCGAATGATCATTTAAGAGCTTAACTGATTCTAGATGATGGTAGGATTGTTATTTAATAAAACCGCAATTTATTATTTTCTATTGACGTAAGTCACGATCGAGATTGATCCGACTCTTCCAGCGTGTTTTGTAGTACTACTTTTTTGGTGAGAAATGGAAGATGTTTACAACGACCTGTTCCATGAAGTAATCGAGAGCTTTAAATTAGTTGATCGAGGTGTTTTAATGTCGATTTTGCCTTTTAAGATTTAAAGGTTGGATTCGCAAGCCAGGCCTATTTTTGATCGAGACGATGGATTACCGCCCCAAAATATTGATTGTCGAAGATCAAGCTTCGATGCAACAATTACTCGAGGATTTTCTGGGGCCCGCCGGTTTCGAAATCACGTGCTGTGATTCAGCTACCGAAGCATGTGAATTACTTGGCATAGATGCCTCTGCCATCACCTCTGATAATTTTGACTTTGGAATTTCACCCGGGGATCCGAATGCGCTTGGAGTAGTTGAAATTCCTGAGTTTGATTTGCTGCTGACAGACGTCAAGATGCCGGGAATGGATGGGTTGGAATTTTGTCGACGGGTCAAAAAGCGATTTGCTCACTTACCTGTGATCGTCATGACTGCCTATGGTAGCCTGGAAACTGCGGTGGAGGCATTGCGGGCTGGCGCGTTCGACTTTGTTACTAAACCAGTCGAGCTCGCATTGTTGAAAGCGTCTTTGATTCGAGCTGCCGAATACAATCGCCTGAGAAACAGAGTTCGTGTATTAGAGTCGCAAATTCAGGCGGAGACATTTGATACGCTAATTGGCCAAAGTGATGTGATGCTTCGCTTAAAAGAGCAACTGTCACGCGTTGTGGATTCGCCCGCAGCGGTCCTGCTGACGGGTGAGAGCGGCTCGGGTAAAGAAGTGGTTGCGCGAGCGCTTCATCAACAAAGCAGCCGGGCCGAACAACCGTTCATCGCAGTCAATTGCGCGGCGTTGCCGGAATCGTTGTTAGAAAGTGAGTTGTTTGGCCACGTGAAAGGTGCGTTTACTGACGCGAATGCGGATCGAGTTGGACTTTTCTTGCAAGCCAATGGAGGGACATTATTTTTAGATGAGATTGGTGAGATGCCGATCGAAATACAGCCTAAACTGTTGCGGGCTTTGGAACAAAAAACGGTACGTCCGGTTGGAGGAAAATCAGAACAGCCCTTCGACGTTCATTTGATTACGGCAACCAATCGAGACTTGGAAGCGGCTATCGAAAAGAAAACATTTCGTGAAGATTTGTACTACCGAATCAACGTGCTGGAACTCACCGTACCACCGCTTCGTAGTCGCGGCACCGACGTCCTGTTGATTGCAAACTATTTTTTGCAACAGTTTGCAGTTTCGATGGATAAAAATGTGGACGGGTTTGATGACGAAGTCCTTCATCAATTTCTTCAATATGATTGGCCTGGAAATGTTCGTGAATTGCGGAACATTGTCCAGCGATCGATTGTATTGACACAACAGGCGACCATTAATTCAGATGTTTTACCGGCCAAAATTTCAAGCTATCAGTCAAAACAACTCGTGATTGACGAGGGCGACAACCAGCCACTCGATTCTCTTGAGGTAATTGAGCGACGATACATTCGATATGTGCTTGAGCGAACGGGCGGAAACAAAACGGAAGCAGCCAGAGTGCTTGGCTTAGATCGGAAAACACTCTACCGCCGCCTTAAAGAAAAGGACGAGTAATTATTCTTTTTGAATATCGCTCGTGCTGTGGGTTTCAGCTTTACCAGGCGACGCCTGATCGATCGGTATCCGAACGATCATGGTTGTTCCCTTCTCCAGCTCGCTTTGACAATCGATACTGCCACCGTGTTCTTCGATAATTCCATGAACAATTGATAGTCCCAATCCTGTGCCCGAGCCAACTTCTTTGGTTGTGAAAAATGGCTCAAATATGACGTCTGTTTGGTTTGGTTCAATGCCGGAACCCTGATCGGAGATCTCGATTTTCCATTGGCTATCTACGGGGTTAGCGTGGAGGCAAATACTTACTGTTTGGCCAGCCGAGGAAGCATCAACTGCATTGTCAATTAAATTCATGATGACCTGCTGGAGTTGATTGAAGTCAAAACTGGCTTCCGCCGGCTTCGCAGGAAGATTTGCCGTTAGTTTAATTTTCTGCTTGTCTGCGAGAGGCTGTATTAGATCGACGGAGTGGCGAATGATCTCACGTAAATCGTTTTTTGATTTTTGACTCGGGCTTCTACGAGAGAAATGTAGTAATTTTTGGATGATCTTTGAAATTCGCTCGGACTCTGTCTTTACTGCGGTGGCATGTTTCGCAATTTGTTCGGGCGATCGGTTGGGATCACTTAGGATCATTTCTGCGCGACCGGAAATAACATTTAGAGGTGTACCGACTTCATGGGCAAAACCTGCGGCGAGTTGACCGACCGTTTTTAATCGATCCGCATGGCGCAATTGCTCAATTGCGTCGATTCGCTGGTGCGTTTCTTTTTCGATTGTTTCCTGCTGTTGGCGAAGCTGGTCACACATTTGATTTACGGCGCCGGCTAATTGCCCAAGCTCGTCATTGGCATGGATCTTAAGATCGCTGGAGAAATCGCCTTTTCCAACTTGTTCCATTTTCTTTGTAAGTCCAGCTAAAGGCGTAGCGATCCAGCGCACGCCGGCAATCATGACCACTCCAATGCACATGAAACCGGTCGCAACAATAATGAAAATAGCAGTAAACCAATTGGATCGCGATTGGGAGTCAAGGTCATTGAGAGGAGTCGCAATTTCGACCGCGCCTTGTCGACCCTCTAAGGTTACCGGAACATAGGTAAAATACTTTCGTTTGCCACCGCTGGCTGTATCAATAACAGACACGGGTTGCCCGTTGGCGTTTTTAATGATCGACGGATCAATGCGAACGACTATTGAATTTTGGATATCCGTTTCCAACCAAGTCCATCGAATACGAGTTCCATTATTGGCTATCGTTCGAATCAAATTTTCGAAATAGATATTAGCCCCGGTATTGGCGGCGGTTTGAAAACCAGACGTTTTTTGATTTGCATTGACAGAAGATGCAATAGCGCGATGGCGTTTCTCGAGTCCAGCAAAAGATTGCATGCTGGCGAGTTGACTGGCCATAATCGTGACAGCCGAGACTGCAATTATGAACAACAAAATCAATTTAGCCGCAAGTTTCATTGTGTGAAATCGTTTCGTGCAGGCGGAGAGAAATTCAACGCCGGTGAGAATGTGTGCTGGTCCATTGCGTTTTCTGAAACTGCCACCGCAGTGGAACTGAGTTTTATTCTACCCCGCAAACCGCCATTACAATCCAAATTTGAATAGGCGGCACCAAAATTCATTTCTATTGAATGTGGTGTAGCATTATGCAGCGCGCGGGGACTTAGGAAGCGCTGGGACGTTGGAAGCGGATCACCGGATGGTCATTTGAGCCGATGTATTACGGGATTTATGTCGATGCTTGGAGCCAGTGCGGATTTGGTACGGTTTGGCACGATGGTTGCTTTCCTTACGGCCTAAGGGCAATTCTGTAGGAGAGCAAGATGTTAGATTCAGGGAATAAGTCGCTAACCGGATCCTTTCGCCACCATCAAAGCAAAGTATTGTCTCATCAATGGGAGCCTGCGGAATTTGCTCTGCCAGTCTTCGAATGTCGTCGCATCCCCGGAGCTGGTAAGGGAATGGGTCACGCGACAATCATTACGAACAGGCAAATTCAATTTAAGTTTCCTCCTCAATCGACATTAACTCAACCTAAAAAGTCGAAACGGTCCCCTGGGAGATCAAAACAGGCTCAACCGCGACCTTCTTCTCGCAGCGCTGAATTTGATCTCACCTCCAGTTCACAACTTCTCGATCGGAATGAAGAACGACAACTAGCAACGCAAATCTTTCGTTACCGGCAAGCATTTCAGCGATTAGTTTTAAAGGAAACAAAAGTCCTCGGCCATTTGGTTGGTTTAATCCAAGATTGGAAATCCGGATACTCGCGGATCGACTCTATTTGCAACATGGGTTTGAGTGAATCATCCAAGCGAAAAAAAGTTGAGCCAAAATTACGAGCGAGTATTCGGAAATTAGATAAGCTATCGACCGAATTGCGAGCTGAAAATTCCGAGACTAGGAAGCGGATACATCGTGAAGTGGTTAAAGTCGTCGAAGCGTTAATGTTGCGTCCCAAGTGTTTCGAAACCGCTCCGTTTCAGGGCGAGCAGGCAAAAAAAATGCTTCGCGAGTATCAGGCGCTTTGCCAGAAAATAATGTTGGCGAATGGACGGTTGGTGAGCCAGGTGGCCCGGAGTCTATGTGGCAACTCCCAGATTCTTCCAGATATGATTCAGGAAGGTTATTGCGGCTTGATTCAAGCGGTCACAAAATTTGATCATCAATGTAACGTCCGATTTTCCACCTACGCGACCCCGTGGATTAAACAGGCGATTTTGGGAGCGATATCTAATTTTCAGCGAAACATAAGAGTTCCCGAGAATTTTCGAGCTTCACACCGGAAAGTCGCGAGAAAAATTGAGGAAATTAGAAAGCAAGGGTTCGAGTTTGCCGGGCAAAATTCAGGCGCGGAAATTTCGTTAATTGCTGATCAAGTAAAGATGTCTGTCAAAGATGTCGAACGCCTATTTCAAGTTCAAAGAGATACCTGCTCACTCGATGCTTCGGGGAGGCGCACCAGTGCCGATGCCACCGAGAGTTTCGTCGTTTCTGCCATCGCTGATCAAGCAAGTCCTGCCCCTGACCTATTGGCGATTGAAAAGGAAAAAGTTCAAAGGGTTCGTAAGATGATGGCCCAGTCTTTGACGTCTCGTGAACGGGAAGTTATTTCACTTCGATTTGGGTTCCACGATGGAAGTGCGAGGTCTTTTTCGGAAGTTGGACGGGAGATGGGATTGACCCGTCAACGAGTATGTCAGGTCGAGAAACAAGCTTTGGCGAAATTGGGGCAAGTGACTGAAAAGTGGGTCGCGGCAACCGCGTGACGGCGGCGTCTTCGTCAAATGCGAACGTATCCAGAAATTTGAGTTCGGTGGGAAACTGAGTTAGTATGCGAATGCTAATTCTTACTTGTCACACTGATAAAATTTCAATGAATAGAATAGATCGCTGGATATTATCTGCCGTTTTTTTGTTACTTCTGTGGACAAAAGGTTTGTATGCGGAAAATCCAAACATCATCGTTATCTATACTGACGATCAAGGGTTTGGCGATGCGAGTTGTTTGAATCCGGAGGCAAAGTTTTCGACTCCCAATTTGGATCAGTTAGCACGAGAGGGAATCTCGTTTACCAATGGCCATTCTTCCGATACGGTTTGCACACCTTCGCGATATGGTCTTTTGACAGGGCGGTATTGTTGGCGGACGTCTAAAAAGTCGGGTGTGATGCAGGCAGAAGGCGATTGCCTGATTGCGGATGGAAGGATGACACTTCCTTCGATGCTTCGTGACCAGGGATACGACACCGCCATGGTGGGCAAGTGGCATTTAGGCATGGACTTCCCCGGCACCGCGAAGGCACGCGACTGGAGTCAACCGGTTCAAGACATGCCTCTCGATAAGGGGTTTAATTACTTTTACGGGATTCCAGCCTCTTTGAACTACGGAGTGTTGGCTTGGTTTGAAGGCCGATATGCTAAAATTCCGCCGACAGTTTATACGGCAAAAAAACCGAACAAACGCCATATGGATTATCGGATCGCGCCGCCCTATCAAGCCACTCCCCGGGAAACACAGGCGGTGCTTGGAAAACCAGGGATGGAGGTAGCCCCGGACTTTATTGATAACCAGTGTTTAACGCGTTTTACAGATGTCGCAATTAGCTGGATGAAGTCAAAAAAGGAGAGTGCAGAATCCAACAAGCCATTCTTTCTTTACCTCCCGTTTACCTCGCCGCATTATCCCGTATGCCCACTTCCAAAATTCTGGGGGCAAGGAGAATGCGGAGGTTACGGTGAGTTTGTCATCGAAACAGATCACCATGTCGGCCGAATATTATCCTATCTAAAAATATCCGGTCTCGATCAACACACGATAGTAATTTTTACGAGTGATAATGGTCCAGAGAAGTCTTGGCAAAACCGAGTGACTGAATTTAATCATCGCAGCAATGGTAGATATCGTGGTGGTAAAAGAGATATTTACGAGGGCGGGCATCGTGTGCCGTTTTTTATACGCTGGCCTGAAGGCATTAAGAATCCTGGACGAGCAACAAATCAGTTGGTAGGACAAGTTGACATTTTAGCAACGATTGCGGAGATAATTGGCGCTGAATTGCCTGACGATGCAGGTGAAGATAGCCAGAGTTTTGCACCGCTGTTGACCCAGTCGAAAACAGTTCATCAACGTGTACCACTCATCAATCATTCTGCGTCCGGGCGTTTTTCGATTACCGAAGGTGATTGGAAATTGATCTTGCCTGATCGAAAAAACAAACGGGAGCTTTATCAGTTGTCATTGGATCCAAGTGAGCAGAAGAATGTTCTGTTAGAGAATCCGTCGATCGCGCAGCGTCTTGAGAACAAGATTACAGAAATCGTATGTCAGGGTCGATCCACGCCCGGCTTGCGTCAATCTAACGATACAGGTTATTGGAAAGATCTGAATTGGATTCAGCCAGAAAAATATAACCAGTAAAACTTTCGAACGACCGTTTGATTCTGCGCAATTCAAGAAAATTTAAATTGAGAATTTTGGTATGTATCCAGTTTTGCTGCATCGTCAGTATTTATCCGACGGTAGCCTTCTAATCTTAAACCGATTTTTAATTGGGTTGGCTTTATTTGGGCTTGGTATTTCTACGGCTTCTGGACAGACGAAAGCTGAATTGCGGGAAGGAACACTGGGTGCTGGAACGACATGGGAAACTCGGTGGCACATTTGGGAAACGGGAATTCCCGGTCCTGCAGTGCTGATTGTTGGCGGTATTCACGGCAACGAGCCGGCTGGGTTTCGCGCGGCTGATCAAATTCGTCATTGGCCGATTAAACGTGGCAAACTAATTGTGATTCCGCAGGTCAATCGTTTGGGTATAGAAGCGAATATCCGCTGGTCACCGGATCACCGCAATGACCGTCAGGCGAGAGATTTGAATCGAAATTTTGGGACCCTTGACCAGCCAACACCACGAACGGATCATTGTCTTGCGGTTTGGGAATTTATTGAATCTGAACGGCCGGAGTGGATTTTCGATTTACATGAAGGGTTTGATTTCCACCGTGTCAATTCGAAGTCGGTTGGTTCAAGTGTGATTTCTTTTCCCGATCAGACAGAATTTGCGGCTAAGTTACAAGCGGCAGTAAATGAAGGAATCCCGCGGGAACTGAAATTTGATTTATTAGATCGCTCAGGTCCCGTCGTCGGTAGTCTCGCACGCGCGGGGCGAGAAAAGCTCGGAGCCAATAGTTTTATTTTGGAAACGACTTTTAAGAATCAACCCGTATCCAAACGGGTTCGGCAGCATCGAATCATGGTATCGACCGCTCTCCTCGAATTGGGGATGCTCCAAGATTCCCAAGTCGATTGCTTGATGCCAAAGTCGGGTTCAGATTGTATCCGCGTGGGTGTGTTTGATGATGCAGGTGCGAGTGAGTCAAAGGTGATGAGGGTTTTAGATTCTACCGAGAATTTAGTTGCGACTGTTTTTGGCCCGGACGACATTAAAATGGAAGTCTTGTCGAATCTAGATGTGCTGATTTTTCCGGGTGGATCCGGCAGCGCTCAGGGAAAAACAATTGGTTCGGAGGGGCGGGAAGTTATTCGTAACTATGTTAAATCCGGGGGTGGGGTCATAGGGATCTGTGCTGGAGCGTACCTTTGTTCTTCTCATTATCAATGGTCGTTGAATCTGATGAACGCGAAGGTGTTTAATGTGATGGTGGATGTTCCCGAAATTGGCCGAAAATCGATGTGGTACCGTGGAAAGGCGACAAATGTCGAAGTCGAAGTCAATGAAATTGGTAAGTCAGTTTTGGGTATTTCAGGAACACATTCGATTCGTTACCAGAACGGGCCAATTCTTTCTCGAGGCGACCGCCCCGATCTTCCCGAGTATTCTATCCTTGCGCATTTTCGAACAGAAAACGGAATTTATGAAGCTCAAAAAAACACCATGGTTAATGCGCCAGCCGTGGTGGAGTCTTTGTTTGGAAAAGGGCGCGTGATCGCCATCAGTCCGCATTTTGAGTCAACTAAGAATTACGGCAAAGTGATACTCGATGCAGTCAATCATGTAAAGCGACGCTGAGATTACTCCAATTCACTTCGCTTTACTGTCAGCGAATGTGGTTTTTCGCCATTAATATTTACGATTTCGTAGGTTACTTGCGGGTCATCCAGTGTTGTGTCAAAGGTGACCAAGCCGAACGATTGCGGATCGTTGTAGCTGAAAATCGCTCCTGCTTTTTCCATTCGCGGATGAATGTGTTGATTGGTCAGCCGCGAGGAATTGAATTCGTAGAGATCGTAACCATTGGGGCGTTCAATTTTCCACGCATCGGATCGATGCCGATCAGCAGATACTAAGACAACCCCTTCGATTTTGTTGGACTCAATAAAGCTCAGCAATTCTTCGTGTTCCTGTTTATATCCATTCCACGTATCCTTGCTGTCTCCCTTGGTGCGAAAATCGAATGGGACTGAAGAACAAATGACTTTAAAAGTTCCTTTTGATTCCAGAAGCTGCTTCTTTAGCCACTTCTTTTGAACGTTACCAAGCATGGAGCGAGGCTTAATTTTTGGAGAGGTCCGGTAATAGCGACAATCGAGCATGATAAAATCGACGTCCGCGATGGAAAACGAGTACCAGCACCCTGGTTGTTGATCTCCACCACCATATCCAGGGTTTGCCCAGTTCTGCCGAAAGATGGGAAACACCCAGTCCTTTTTCCAAAAAGGGGTATCGATATCGGCTCCCCCCCAGCTGTCGTTGGTACTAAAATCGTGGTCATCCCAGATCGTGAAAACAGGTGATCTGGCAGTCAGTTTTCTCCACTCGGGACGCGATTGGCGCCGTTGGTAAGTGTATTGCTGCATGATGACGGATTCAGGGTCATCGATATAAACGTTATCGCCAAGTAAGAGAATTGCCTGCGGATCAAATTTGCCGATTGTATCCCACATGCGTTCATTTTCAGGTACATAACCTGCGCCGCCTCCGAACGCGATCACGAATTTGGAAGCCTGCGTTTTGGGAGGTAACGTTCGAAACGAATATTGCTTCTTGCTGGGCTGGCCATCGATCAGAATGGAATACTGATATTCGTGATTCGGCTCTAAAGCCGATGCATTTACAACAGCGGTGAAATCTTCGCTTGCACTGGATTTAACATCTTCACTGCGACCAACTTTTTCGCCTGAATTTGGGTCGATAATCTGTACATTAACAGTCGACACTTTGCCCGTTCGCACCCAAAACGCGGCGGTGGAGTCCGTGACATTTCCAACGAGCGGTCCATGGACAGGTTCGTAATCGTACTTAGTCGCTAGCGCTTTGATGAGTTCAGAGTTTGCGAGTGGCTTCAGTATTTCCCGCGGTCCCGCGATAAGACGTCCCTCTGGAAGACCTGCTGCAATTGCTCGCTTCATATAGTTTTCTGACTTTGCTAATTCATTCCGCCGGCCGTGCAGGATTCCAAGCATGTACATCGTTTCCGCGTCACCCGGGTGATCGGTCAAATATTGCTCCAAGAAGGTTTGTGTCTTGCCAATTTGATCTCGAAGAATAAGTCTCAACGACGATTGGTGGACTCGCTTGTATTGGTTTTCTTTGCGAAAAGTGAGATCCGGCTTTGGTTTGCTTGCACCGCCGAGATCATATTCCGGCAAAACTTGGCTAAATCCGGGTGTGGCGACGCCAAAGCAAAAAAAGAACAATAATAACTTGGAGTGCATGGTCGGCTCGCTAGTTTGTGTTGATTGGAATCGCCTCATTTTCCATTTTCCCTAACCGAATGCAATGGAATAATTTGTGGGAGCTTTCGTTAAGTCGCTGAAATAAAAATAAAAAGAGAAGACTTGATTGCAGAAATTCAATCGAGATTGGTTGAGAGGCGGTAACCAACTCAACTAAGATGGAGCAGCCCATCGGCTCGTGATTTGAATCAGGGAATGGGTTATCTGAATTTGGAAAATAATCAAATGTTGGATTTAAAAGATTACCGTCGCAATTTGCGAGCTTATTTTTTTGTCGGACTCGTCCTTGTTTCGTTCAGTTGTTGTGCGGGTGCTCAGGAATCAAACGATCAAGGTCAAGTTGCCACACCACTTTTTTTTCCAAAAAGTAATTCGGATTGGAAGCGAGTGACCGCTGCTGAAGTCAGCTGGAACGAAGCCGCCTTAAACGACATGTTGCGATATGCAGGAGAACAGAAATCATCTGCACTAGTCGTTTTATGGCGCGGCCAGATCGTGGTGGAGCGGTATTGGGATGTAGCTGGTTCTCGAAAATATCAAGCAAAAGTCTATGGAAAAGATGATGACGGACACGCGTTGGAGGATGTGGCCTCGGTGCAAAAGAGCTTGGCCGCGATATTGCTGGGAATTGCCTTGGATAAAAATCTCGTCAAGCTCGACGAACCGGTTACAAAGTATCTGAATGAAGGCTGGTCAAATGCATCAGTGGCAGAAGAGTCGAGTATTACTTTAAAGCATTTAATTTCGATGACGTCGGGATTGACTGACCAATTGAAATTTCAATCAAAGCCGGAGAGACGGTGGAGGTATAATACTAATGCTTACTCGCAAATAATGAATGTGCTGGAGGCAGCTTCCGGCCTCGATCGAAACTCGCTCACCGAACGGTGGCTTTCCCCTCTACAGATGAAAAATTCGACCTGGAAAGTACGACGATTTGCAAAGACTGATCCGAAAACGAATCACCACGGTTGGGTTACCTCAGCACGGGATTTGGCAAGGATGGGATTGTTGGTCCTCGCTAAGGGCGACTGGGAGGGTCAGCCCGTGGTCAAGAATAAAAGTTACATGCGGGATATGTTGGAGTCGTCCCAACCATTGAATCCAGCCTATGGTTACCTGTGGTGGCTAAATGGAAAGTCTCACGCCTTTCGGGCGGGGCGACGTCGTGAAGGTCAATTAAATCCCAATGCTCCCGAGGACATGGTAGCGGGCTTGGGTGCTTTAGGTCGAAAGCTATATGTGGTGCCCAGTCGGCAGTTAGTGATGGTTCGTTTGGGTGATCAACCAGAAGTGGGATTTGACGCCAAGTTATGGGGCTATTTTAGTAAAGTCTTGGATCGCTAGAAAATGCTTGCCTCGCCGCTCTCTGACTAAGAGCCGCGTTTGGAACTTGGAGTGAAGAGCGAAGAAACAATTTGCAATCGGCTTCAACCGATGCCACATTGATTGAGTCGAATTAGAATATTTAAATAAATTTAATTGTTAATCAGAGAGCGAAATGGATCGTCGAAGAGTTTTAAAATTGGGTGTAGCTTCGGGATTTGCGTGGATTACTTCCCCGCGGGGCCGAGTTCGCGGTAGGTTGTTAAATTTCCGGAGTGTGGTTGAGGCTGATTGGTTGCAGTTGGCGGTGCAGCAGTATTCCTTTAACCGGCAACTCCGTTCAGGCGAGATGAATATTCTTGATTTTCCCAAGACAGTGGTCGAGGGAACTGGAATCAAGGCACTGGAGTACTTTAATGGTCACATTGAAGACAAACTGAATGATACTGCTTTTTTTAAACAGCTTAGAAAGCGCAGTGATGATTTAGGCGCGGTCAATACGATGATGTTGTGTCGGAGCAAAAATGCCGTTGATTCACCGGACGAGCAAATTCGAAAATTAGCGATCGAGGGCTATCGTCCATGGCTGGAGGCTACCAGAATACTCGGTGGAAAATACATTCGGGTGGATACCCGACATAAGGGTGATGCCGAAAAACAAAAGAGTTTTGCAGTCGCGGGCTTGCGATCACTTTGTAAAGTCGCGGATGAATATGAAATGGGAATTCTTGTTGAAAACCACGGGAACCATTCCGGAAATGGTGCTTGGCTTGCGGACGTAATGAAAAAAGTAAATTTGGCGAACTGTGGTACCTTGCCAGATTTCCAAAATTTCAAGGAATATGATCCGTATCAGGGAGTCACAGAGATGATGCCCTGGGCAAAAATTCTTTGTGCTAAAGCAAAGTCATTTGATGTAAACGGCGATGAGGAAAATGTTGACTACCGGAAGATGCTGAAAATTGCCAAGGCTGCCGGATTTCGCGGGTACATCGGAATCGAATTTGAAGGGCACGGAGTCGACCCGGTTCAGGGAATTAACGCGACTAAAAAATTGATTCAAAAAGTAATGCGAGAATTGGGTTAGTTTCAGCTCAAGGCTCGTCAATTATCTAAAAAAGATGATCTGACAGGAATCACAGGCGCCGTGCCAAAGGGTGAACGGGGTGGGTGATCTGTGTTATGATTGCCGTCGCTGATTTTTGAATTCTCTCCTTCTGGCGACGGTTTGAACTATGACAATTATTACCTTCCTCTTTTTTACGACCCTTGTCATTGTTTTGACTTGGTGGATAACCCGCGGCACGAATCTGGACACCGACGAAGGTTATTTTTTGGCCGGCCGAAGCCTTACCGGAATTTTTATTGCCGGCTCGCTATTGTTGACGAACTTATCTACGGAGCAGTTGATTGGGCTGAATGCAGGCTCATTCAATGAAGGACTTTCGGTCATGTGTTGGGAAGTCGTCGCCGGGATGTCGTTAGTGGTGCTCGCGCTGGTGTTTCTCCCGAGGTATCTCAAATCCGGGATCGCAACCATTCCTCAGTTCCTTGAGGAACGTTATGGGTCTTCTGTCCGGGCGATTACTGCGGGTATTTTTATCGTAGCTTACATGCTGATTTTATTACCCTTCGTTTTGTATCTCGGGGCGAAGGGGCTCAACGGTATGCTGAGCCTCGAGACGAGGTTCCAGCTTACCGAATTACAGACGATCTGGGCCGTAATTATTTTCATTGCTGTGCTTGGAGGAGGGTATGCAATTTGGGGTGGAATGCGTGCAATTGCCGTTTCGGATACTTTAAATGGGGCAGGGTTGCTGGTCGGTGGCTTGATGATCACCTATTTTTCTATTCAGGTGGTCGCAGGCGAAGAAGGTGGCTTCGTGGGGGCCTATGAAAAGATTAAGGCTGCTGACCCAGATGCCTTTCAATCTCTCGGGAAAGTGGATGAAGGTACACACTGGCCGACATTGTTTACGGGCGTGTTGTTGTTGAACTTTTTCTATTGGTGTACCAATCAGCAAATTATTCAGCGGACGTTTGGAGCGAAAAATTTAGCCGAGGGCCAGAAGGGCGTCTTGTTAGCCGCATTTTTTAAGATTCTGGCACCACTGGTGCTTGTTTTACCCGGTATCATCGCTGCCTATTTGGTGATATCTGCTCAAGATCCCCAGATGATAGAGGCGGTTGGAACCAACGCAAAAGGCGATTGGGACGCGGATCGAGCCTACGGGGCATTGGTCACCCGGGTGCTTCCCGAGTGGTTACTGGGATTCTTTGCAGCTGTTGTTGTCGGGTCAATCCTGTCTACCTTTAACTCGGTGCTTAATTCTGCGGCGACGTTGTTTTCACTGGATGTCTATAAGCAGTATTTGAATCCTCAGGCATCAACAAAAACCGTTGTGCGCTCGGGGCAAATTTGCAGTTTTATTGTGGCTGTCTTTGCAGTGGTTGCGGCGCCAAATATTTTTTACGAACGCGATCGTGTTTTTGGATTTTTTCAAACGCTCAATGGCGTTTATTTTATTCCTCTGCTCGCGATTATTATGATTGGAATGTTCAATCGTTATGCTGACGAAAAATCAGCTTTGACTACGTTACTGGCCGGTTTGTTGCTTATGGTCCTCGGAACGTTTTTTACGGGCGAGGCGGTTGATACGGGAACAACTGGATGGTTGAAAGACTATTTTGATTCTCCATTTCATTACATGGGTGGAGTTTTTGTTTTCTTACTCGTCCTGCAGCTCGTTCTGAGTAGTGGAGGACTGAGGCGCGCAGAGCCCTACGTTCAGGTAGATGCGGAGCTTGTCGATTTGACACCGTGGAAGCCGGCACCTTATGTGGGGGCAGCATTGATCACATTAGTGATTGGGATTTACATCTATTTTGCTATGTAACTTCGTTCCATGTTTGACTAAAAATCGTGCGCTACTCAATTCTCCCCCCCAAAAAACTTCTTTGGCGCGCAACAAAGTTTTGAGAAATTGCAAAATTAATTACCACGGGCGTTTCGTTACAACCTGGACTGGGAGCATTTTGCCGTGCAGGCATGCCGATCGTTAATTGGAGCGAACTCTGAAAAAGTAATGATCTAGTCCAACGAGTCCGTTTGGTAGAGTCGCGATTGATCGTCAAGAGGAACAATCCAGACATTTCTAAATTTCACAGCGTTGTTGTGATCCTGAAGAAAAACAGGCCCCGTCATGGTCTGTTTCTGTTGCTTTCCGATTTTCTTGAGATAGCTCGTCACACCGTGACGGTAGGGATGAAATGAAGAGCGAGCTTCTTCAAACTTAGTCTCATCTTGGACTTTTTGGCCATTGAGAAATGCGGTCACCGAACCGGGTTTGGTGATGTTGCCCTTTTTATCTCGTCGTGGCGCTCGATAACGAATGTCATAAACCTGCCATTCGCCCGGGGGACGAGCGGCATTAACGAGAGCCTTGCTAAATCCATAGAGCGCACCCATGTCATTCATCGTTATTTTATCTTTGTCGTGCGTATTGAGAATTTGGAGTTCGTAATTGCCATGGATGTAGATACCGCTGTTTCCAGATCCTTTTTCGGGAAGCATAAATTCAACATGGATATCCGCGTCTCGAAAATGATATTGAGAAACGAGGTGGTTCATGTTGGATCCACCGTGTGTCGACGTCACCACACCATTTTTGTTGGGCCAATTTGATTCCGTTCCTTCGCGACCGAGAAACAGGTTCTCGGTCGGGCTTAGTAGCACAACCGCATCTTTGGGAGGAGCCACGGGTAAGCTGGTTTGATCCGGTAAAAATGAAAAGTCATTTTTTGCACCTGCTAACGCGCGATCAATTGCAAAATCCACGAGTGGTTGGCAATGGAAAAAACCTTGCCACAGATTGTGTCCTTGCCCTTCGACGACAATCAGATTGACTAATTTTCCTTGACCTAGCTTCTTATACCGATTGGTTAATTCAGCAGAATTTTCTTTGAGGGGTACGACCTTATCGATATCCCCATGGATAATAAAAACGGGGATGTCAGCTTTGGCAAGCTTATCAATTCTCGCAATTGGATTGTGCTTATTTAGCGCAGCATTCAATTCGGATTCGGTAAGGCCATAGGCAGGCGCAGCTCGTTTAAGACCCGGATAGGTGGTGAGATCAAACACCGGATAGATGCCGGCGAGCCCAGAAACTCGTTCCGGATGGCTGATTGCCCAACTGCTCGACCACAGCCCCCCGCGACTCCTTCCGAGAAGGCAGGTGCGTTTGGCGAAGCCCCGGTTTTCAGTCAGCTCTTTGTAGAGAGATGAAAAATATTTTTGTCCTTTAGGGCTTCCATAGGCTTCGCCGATATCGATTCCAGCAACTGCGACGCCTGCGTTAAGGAATTGCTCGTGAATCCATTTTTCGTTTTGATCGGGATACCGTGGAAGTGTGGGCGAATACATAACCCAGGGTTGAGGAGTTTGGCGTTTCGATTCCTCAGGCCACATGATAAACGCGGGACGTTGATCGACAAGGAATGATTCTCCAGGGAGTATTAAGTTCTTGACGGGATCTGAAGGCGCCGACTCTTGTTTTGAATCCTGACCATAAAGGTTGGATAAATCAGCAACAAGAAAAGCAAGGCAGCAGCTAAGCAATAACTTTGGCAAGTTTGATGTCAGAAACATGGTGTCCAATTCCGAGAAATACAATGCTTCGAATAAGCGCGAGTCAGCGATTACGTAAGCCAGTGATCTTAGTTTTAATTAATGCCAATTAAAACAGCGAATTGGTTCGCGTTGGTTTTTAAACAAAACCCAACAACCCAGGTTTATCTACGAACAAGATTTTTTATTGTTGCTGGACCGCCGAGAATCGCAGCTTTTGTCAATTCCGACCAGTGATTAGCTTGCGGGCTGACAGGATGCGGGCGGAGCCCAATTCGACGCAGCATTCGATTCATTCGATAGACGCGGTCGCGGCGAATAGAACTTGGGGTGCGAAAATTAATGCTGACTGAAACGGAGATTTCGTCCAGTGTTCGTACCCAGTGAGGTGCGGTTACCGGGACATAAACACCATCCCCCGGATTCATCTCAAAAAGTTGGTACTGGTCGAACAGGGATTCATCACAGTTCGTGATTCGTTGACCTTCGTTGTAAAATTTCTCCAACGCCTTCTCCGGAAGAATATTGCGGTCGTTCACGTCGTAAATCGCCATCTGCTTTTTACCGCGAATTTGCATGAAGAAATTTTGTTCAGGATCATAGTGATAGGGAGTGTAGGCTTGTGGCGGACTAACGAAAATAAAACTCTCTCGCCCACTGATTTTGCCAGTCACCGGCTCGACAAAATGACTAAGCGAGTCGAGACATTCATTTAAAAATTGGCCATAAACCGGATCGGATTCCACATTCCGAAGGACGATTACAATATTCTGGTGCTCAATTGCTCCGATCAATTCGTCTGTCGAAAGTTCATCGTTGTCAGCGGCATGTTTGTAGTGCTCAAGATCTTCGTGGGTTCCAAACTCCTGCTTGCCAAATACGTATTCTCTCTGTTTGCGGGGAAGTCGTTTTGACAATTCAACAAGACTTTCCAGCTGAAACAGGGGGTGATGTTGGAGTTTGTGCTGGATTGCAAATGGGTGGTTGTCGACGTGGCTTTCGAAAGTGGCCGGATTGATCTGTACCATGTCAGATTGAAACGTCGCTTCTCCGTGATTGGTTATCTTTTTGATCATGTTGTGAGTTCTATTGTATGGAGAGAAGGTGTCTAGGTTAGATGAGCGGCTATTTTTTTGATCGCATGTTTCTGATTTTATGCGCGACAGACTGAAGACTGGGCATGATTTGCGTGGCCCAGTTTGAGATGCCTGGTCGCAACCCCAGTACAAGACTTTGGAAATCAAGACGTTGCCCCCAAATGCGATTTATCGTTGCATTGTCCGGAGCTGTGCAGGAGTCTGCTAACTGAATTCCACCTTGGTGCATCGATTCGATGTTGCCTATTTCAATTTGCAATCCGGGTGAAAATGAAGAGTAGTTTTCATCGAATGCTGTTTTAAAGGAATAAATGTTCTCCCCTAAACGCAGATCGGAAAGCATCGCAATTGGTTTGCCATCCAGTGTGAGTGATAAAAATCTGGCTTTTCCATCGGCGGCTGCAGACTGAATTAGTTCTCGATAAAATTTCCGCGTTTCGGGTTGGCAGGCGAGCGCCGTTCCGGATTCGACTTTCCAACCCGAGGCTTCCATATCAAGAAATTGCTGGATCAGTTGATCATAATTCGAGAACTCATCGGATTCGGTTATCTGGACGTCTCCTAATTCAGCTAATCGCCTACTAAGTCGACCATAATTTTTTTTCACACTCTTGGAAACGAATTGTTTTTTGTAATCCTCTAAAGGTCCGATTGGTTGAAAAGCAGCGCGAGAAAATTGATCGCGTTGAAATCGCGATCTTCCCGGACGTTGAATTACCCTGTCGATGACAGATTGGAATTCCGGTTCCATGGAAACGGTATCGAGGCTGAGTAGGCCGAATTTTTCTTGCGATATAAAGTTTAACATCGCATCAAAACTTTTTTCAGCGTGTTCTTTACACAGCAGTGGAGTGTGATCGAAACTCTGATCGTGAGACCAGATCTCCAGACACTTAACTGGCAAGTGGTAAAACGATTTTTTGACAAGAGGCATCAATCCAAAGATTCTCTTGGAGTTTTTTTCGGGTGGGTTACCAGATTCTTCAGCAATCAAGACATTGACGTCAGAGTTGCCGAAATATCGTATCGCTGAAATCAAAAAGCTTGGGTCAAAAGAAGCGTTGGTATACAGTGATCGCTCAGCAAGGCGGTTCCACGGTTGTTTCAGCGATTCCAGTTCTTCGATGGAATCAACCCAGCGCACCGTCAATTTGTCCGGCTGATTCGCGGGGTGACGAGAGGCAATCGAACCGCTGTTTAGTGTTGCAATAGAGGGTGGGGAGGACGTAGTCGGCATTTTAAAATTTCCTGAAAAAGGCATGCTGAACCGTAGCTTATCCCTCGGAATTTGGGCATTTTTTCGGGTAAATCCGGGGAAATGAAATTTCTAACCGTGAGAGGGTGCGGGTGATGGCTCAAATGATGCAAAATAACAACATCGAGCATCCCGTAGCTGTGGTTTGACGAATCGAGCCATGCACAAACAATCGCTCAAGCCGGTCTGGTACATACTATTAAAACTGGACGCTCAGAAGTCCATTCAATTTGGGAATTTAGAAAAGCGGATTGAAAATGAGCTCAATAAGAATTTCAAGGAGGCAGGCGATCCAAGCCACAACAGCTATCTTCTTGCCTAACCTGCCTTTCGGCTCAAGTTTTGCGGTCCGTCAAAACGGAAGCAGCTATCCTCCCGTTCGTACGATTACTCACGGTCCTGCCCATCATTGGTTCGGTTATTACGACAAACTTGAATTTGATCAATCCAACCGTTTTGTACTCTCCAATCAAGTCAATTTTGAGCATCGAACACCAAGGGCGACTGATGCAATTCAAGTAGGGATGGTGGATACAGCGGAAGAGGACCGATGGATTCGATTGGGAGAAAGTCGAGCATGGGGATGGCAGCAGGGGTGCATGCTTCAGTGGAGACCAAATTCAAGGTCTGAAGTTGTTTGGAATGATCGCGAAGGAGATCGCCATGTTTGCCGAGTGATGGACGTCAGGACGAAAGATGTACGCACATTGCCGCGGCCGATTTACTCGTTGAGTCAGAATGGTCGCTGGGCGATCACAACTGACTTTTCCAGAATTCAGCGAATGCGAGCGGGGTATGGCTATGTAGGCTTGACCGATCCGACAGCACGAGAGCGTGCTCCGGAAGCATCGGGCGTCTGGCGAATGGATATGGACACCGGAGAGTCGGAACTTATTTTTTCACTTGCAGATGCAGCGAGAATTGAACACCAGGGAAAACAGCTGACAGACCATTGGAACTACTTCAATCACCTTTTGGTTAGCCCGGACAGTTCTCGGTTCATCGTGCTTCATCGGTGGAAAAAAGATAATGGTGATACCAAAAATCCACAGCCAACAGGAGGTTTTACAACTCGAATGTTCACGGTTGCAATGGATGGATCGGATCGCTGCAATCTTGATCCATCCGGGAATACTTCTCATTTTATTTGGAAGAATCCAGAGTTTGTTTGTGCGTGGACTCGCCCAAAAAATAAACCCGCTGGATTTTACCTTTTGCGGGATAAGACGACCGATATTTCGTTGGTGGGCAAAGGGGTGATGACACAAAATGGCCACAATACGTACGTACCCAATACGGAGCAGACGTGGATTTTAAATGATACGTACCCTAGTCGTGGCAAGCGTGAGCAAGTGCCCTATCTCTATCATGTTCCTTCAGGCCGCCGGGTCGATTTAGGAGCATTTCACTCCCCAGAAGAATATCAGGGAGAGTGGCGCTGTGATACTCATCCTCGATGCAGCAATGATGGAAAGATCGTCGCAATTGATTCGCCTCACGCTGGCGGCGGGCGTCAAATTCATTTAATTGACATCAGCGAGATTATTGCCAGATAGGCAGGGACAACCTTCTGGCTGTGTTGCCTGTCCGTTCGCTTAGATTGATACTTCTGGCGAGACGCGAGTGCGATTCTGGGTTATCATAATTCAAGACCTCACCAAACTGACCCTAGGAATCATTTCAGGAACTAAAACTATGAGATGTTGTTCATGTTTTGCAGCGATTGTGCTTTTGGTAGTTTTGACCATACCGGCATCTTCTCAGGAAAAAGTCAAGCCAGTTCGCATGGGCTGTGGCATGATGACGTTTGATACCGTTCCGGGGTGGGGGTTGCGTCCTGATGGCAGTTCCGCATTGGGATCTACTCACGGTGGTGTGGTAATTGATAAGGCGGGGAACATTTATACTTCCGCGAAGAAAGGTGTGGTTGTTTTTTCACCTGACGGGAAAGTAATTCACTCTTATTTGGGCAAAGACTATTCCAATCTGCATGATATGGAAATTCGAGCTGAGGGAGAAAATGAATTTATCTATGGCGCTCGAAACAACGATGCAGAGGGGATCAAATTTAATGTGAAAACTGGTGAAATTGTGATGCGGTTACCGTTTCCAGAAGCGTCAGGCTTGGGATTGAAACGATTCAGCCCGACGGCTATCACCGTGGCGCCTAATGGAGATATTTTTCTTTCCAACGGCTATGCCAGTAATCACATTTTCAAGTTCGATAAGAACGGAAAATACTTGATGCACTTTGGCGAAAAGGGTAATGGAATGAAGCAGTTCAACACCGCCCACGGAATGACGCTCGATACGCGGTACGAACCGCCACGACTCCTAATTTGTGATCGGAATCATCAACCGAAAGGAAGATTGCTTCATTACGATCTTGATGGAAATTTTCTAGAGGAAGTGATTACGGGGCTTGGTATGCCGACCTCAGTTTCGATACAGGGCGATTTTGTCTCGGTGCCTGATCTTCACGGTAGGTTAGTTGTGCTCGACAAAAGCAACACAATTATGGCAGTGCTTGGTCACAACCCCGATCCTAAAACTCGTGTTAATTTTAATGTTCCGCAAGACAAATGGATCGAGGGTGTATTTAACGGAACCCATGGATCTTACTGGGATGCAGAAGGGAACCTTTACGTTCAAGACTGGAACGTTGACGGTAGGATCATGAAATTGGTGCGCGTGGAAAATGCTGACTAGTCAGTAGAGGCGCAGGTCGGCCCGCAGTTCGTCAGGTTAAAAGAATGACTGCGGTCGCTGTGCAATCAACCGACTTTCGGCTGATGCTATGCCAGAACTTCTTTGATGACATGTCCGTGGACATTTGTGAGTCGGCGTTCCAGCCCGTTGTGGTAAAAGGTGAGACGTTCGTGATCGAGCCCCATTAGGTGCAACAGTGTCGCGTTAAAGTCATAAACACTGGTTTTGTTAACGGCTGCTTTGAATCCAAACTCGTCACTCTCGCCGTAACTGAAACCCTTTTTCACTCCGGCACCGGCCATGAAGCATGTGAAGGCGCCTGGATTGTGATCTCGTCCCGAGCCATTTGCTTGAAGGAACGGCATACGGCCAAATTCAGTGGCCCAGACGATCAAGGTATGTTCCAGCATTCCCCGCTGTTTTAGATCTGCGATGAGTGCCGCGGTCGGTTGATCCATGATCTCTGCCTGCATGGCGTGTGTATTGGCGATGTTGGCGTGAGAATCCCAATTGGTAATTCCATTGCCTCCAGCCGGATCACTTCCATTAAAAAGCTGGACAACCCGGACTCCTTTTTCCAAGAGCCGCCGGGCTAGAAGGCAATTTTTTGCGTATTCGCCCCTTAGCTGACTTCCTCCTTCGACGCCGTAGGCGTTCAGTGTTGCCTTTGTTTCGCCGGCAAGATCCATGACATCGGGTACGGATGTTTGCATTTTGCCCGCTAATTCATAGCTTGCAATTCTTCCTGCAAGATCGGCATCTCCTGGATATTTCTCGAGGTGACGAGCGTTTAATCGTTGGAGCAAATTAATCGTACCCGCATCAGCCTGTGCTGAGATGCCGGAAGGGCGTTGTAAATTATAGGGAGGATTCTTGGCGGTAAAATCTGTGCCCTGAAATGCGGCGGGTAAAAATCCATTGCCGAAATTATTTTTTCCACTGCGGGCAAGTCCGCGAGGATCGTTGATGGCTACGAAGGCGGGAAGCTCCTGATTCTCAGTCCCCAGTGCGTAAGTAATCCACGCGCCGGAAGAAGGAAATCCTTCCATCGTAAAACCGGTATTCATAAAATTCTCACCCTGAGGGTGAGCGCTAGTGTCGGTTGAAAGGGCGTGAAAAAAACAGAAGTCGTCGACTTGTTCGGCGAGGTTCGGAAGTAAATCAGAAACCATTTTTCCAGTTTCACCGCGAGGTTTGAAGTCCCAGAAAGGTTTCGCAATGTTGCCACTGGGTCCTTCAAAAGTAACCGCGGGAAGCCCTGGGGGTTTTTGCCCGTGTAGTTTCGTTAGCGCTGGTTTGTAATCGAAAGTGTCGATATGGCTGACCGCGCCGGGACAGTAAATGACCAGCACTTGTTCCGCCGGCACCTCGAAGTGCGCGGCTCGCGCGGCGTACGGATTGTTGGGGTCGATTTTTGGACGAATCGGTGATTTTCCACCAGCGGTAAGGGGTTTATCCTCGGCGAGTAACCCGTCAGCAGCCAGCATGCTGGTTAAAGCAATACCGGCCGTCGAAAGCCCTGCCGTGTGAAGAAAGTTTCGACGATCAAGTAGCTTGCGACCTTGGAAAGAGAGTTTTTCTGGGTGGCTCATGATAGACCTGAGATTGGTATTTTCAGCGAAGGACAAAAATCACTTGGATAACGACGTAGATGTTAATTACGGTAAAAAAGCAAACTCGTTCGAATTCAACAGGGCACGACATACAAGTGCAAGACTCTGTTCTTCAGCCAGTGCCGTACATGCTGCCTTTTCGGTTGCATCAGGGCTTCTACCAAGTAGTAACTCGAAGCATCGGTTTACCGCTGCCGCCATTTGATTGTTTGCATCCTTCAAGGCGCGTTGAGCAATTAAATTGGATTGTTCGATGACAAAATCGCTGTTCAAAAGATTGAGTGCCTGAAGTGGTGTCGTCGAAACAGGCCGTTTAGGACGAACCTGACCGCAGTCTGGAAAATCAAACGCTGTGAACATTCGATCGTCGACGCGTCGCATGCGTTCCTGATAGATCATGCGGCGCCATGTTGTTTCACTGTGGTTGTCGAGGACCTCCCATTGGGCGTAACGTTTTTTTACGTTATGAATCCGGTAGCTCTTACCGCCGATAGACGGGTCGAGCGAACCGGAGGCTTGAACGATCGAATCTCGAATTGCCTCTGCGGTCATTCGCCTTGGTGGAAATCGCCACAGTAATGCTGAGCCGGCATCTCGGGAGATTCCATCGGTTCGAGGAGCACTGGATTGCCGGAACGCGTCAGACATAACTAACAACCGAATCATACGTTTCATAGACCATGGTTTTTCCGAAGATTCATCCAGCGGTTGGCCTAACGAATTTACAGAGGGTTGAACCAATTCACTGGCGAGCCAGTCAAGTAGTGCCGGATGCGTTGGTTTGGCTCCCGCCGCTCCAAAGTCACTGGTGGTAGCGACGATGCCTGTGCCGAAAACATGATGCCAAATACGATTAACGGCTACGCGAGCAGACAGGGGATGGTCAGCCGAGGTAAGCCAATTCGCAAACGCCTGGCGGCGCTGTTTACCTGTTGATTCCGGAGAAAGGTTTAGCTTGCCATTGATTTCAGTCAAACCGGCTGCAAAGACTTCATCACGCGGGTTTTCAGGGCTGCCACGAGAAAGCACAAAGGTTCTTTGGGGCTTGATAAGCTTCGCAACAAAACTTGGTTTTGGCCCCTCATCGTTAAGCTCAAGTATAAGCTGTTTGATCCGATTTACGGTTGCGAGATGGTTTTCGTCATTATCCAACTGTTTGACTTTGTTGGCCATGTAAACTTTTACCCAATTACCTTCCTCGTTGAGGATTTCTACATCAAATGGGCTGACATTAAATTTATTTATATTGATCAGATAGTCAGTCTGCATGAAGTCCTGTCGGTTGGAGCTAACTCGAACGCGATTTACAAACTGAGGTTTATCAAAAGTAAATTGGACCCAGGGCTTTTCCTTGCTCCCTTTTGGAGCTTTGGCTGCCCATCCCTCGGTGCCGTATTTTCCGTCGTTGATTTTCCAGAGTTCACCACGAGGCTGTGCAAACTTTTCAGGGGCATTGGCTTTAGTGCCTACCGAGGCCAATGCGAGGTTTTTATTCCATTCCACAGGGCCAAGGATTTCGAGTTCATCCAGTCTTGCCCCTCCCCAATGAAACGAAATCCGGACGGATTGAGTTTTGGTCGACGGAAAATGCATTTCTCGATAACCAATCCAATCCTCTTCCCAGAACTTGGTTTCTTTGAGTTTTGCACGTTGTTCACGGATTAACTGATAGATTTCTTCACCCCGTTTTCGTCGTGGGTGATTTGGGCCAAGCTCGGGAAAACGGCTTCCGAATTCAATATCCTGAAAGACCGCTGTCATCGCGTAATAGTCAGTGATGGATATTGGATCAAACTTATGGTTATGGCACCTCGCACAGCCAATCGTCATACCGAGTGCCGAGGCGCCTACCGTTTGTAAAATTTCATCCATGCGATCAGCGCGGGCTTGACGACGCGCCGATGGCTCCTGACCAACGGTAGCGACGGGAACGTGAGGGCCGGAAACCAAGTATCCTGTGGCTTCACCTACGCCAAGAGTGTCACCGGCGATTTGTTCCCGAAGAAATTGATCGTACGGTTTGTTCTCATTGAACGATCGAATTACGTAGTCCCGATAAATCCACGCGTTCTTTCGATAGAGATTGCTTTCAGATCCATTCGTCTCTGCCCAACGAATTACGTCCAGCCAGTGTTGTGCCCAGCGTTCTCCAAACTGGGGTGATGCTAACAAACGATCAACAAGTTTCTCGTAAGCCGCCTCAGAATCCGATTCAAATTCCATCTTAAAAGCTGAAATTTGTTCAGGAGTAGGCGCGATACCTGTCAGCACAATTGACGCGCGGCGAATTAAGGAGATGGCGTCAGTCGGTTGAGAAAAGTCGAGATTCGCAGTGGCTAATTTTTTTGCCAGAAAAGCGTCCACTGGATTTTTAAATTTGGTTTCGGGCACGGGCGGCCGGACGATTGTTTGAAATGACCAATGATTGGATTTGACGGCTTCCACCGCTTCCATCTGACCAGGCCAATTCGCACCTTCCGCGATCCAGCGAGTTAGCAGTGCGATTTCTGCGGCTGGAATTTTATCTTCGTCCGGTGGCATTTCCATGCCTTCTTCGGTGTGGTTAATAACGCTAAGCAAATAACTTTTTTCGGGCTTCCCCGGCACGATGGTAGGCTGGCCGTAATCTCCCCCTTTGAGCATTTGCCATCGACGGTCCAGTCTTAGACCAGACTCCTGTTCATCTTCTCCGTGGCAATGGTTGCAGTGCTCGGCAAATATAGGGGCGATTTGTTTTTCAAAGTCGATTTCCTGGCCATTGAGGTATAAACGTCCCGGGAGGAGTGCGAGAATGGCAAAGGTCACCGGTAAAATTAAAAACGATTTCATGGGAATTCCAGGAAAGTTGAAAGTTGGTTCGATTACAGCTTATTCATTTCGATCGCTGTTTTCAGTTTCAATCTTATTTTTATGCACTTTGTATTCTTGCCAAGACAGGGTACCGTCACGGTTGGTATCGGCATCAGGAAAACGTTCAAAGAACTTATTTTTCCAATACTCACCGTCTCGCTTCGTGACCGATTTTTTTGATTGGGTAGGCAAAGTTCTGGTTGACTGGTTTTCCGCGGGTGCCGGTTGATTTGTCTTCGATACTTCTTGTGGCGGCCCGATGAGTTGCTCGAGTATCTTCAGGCGGTTCATGTTATTGCCAGCGCGGGCAGGGTACATTTTTTGGGTCGCGGTAGTAACCGAATGAACGAATTCGGGGTAGGATCGCCCGGTCACATCGACGAAGCCGCATTGATGGTTTTCACGGTCTCTTCTTCCCGCAGCGGATTGGTCGATCCACTGAAACCAATGAACTCCAACAAACCGAGGGTCGGCAAGTGCGGTGGAAAGATAATTACTGAAGGCGAGGCCGCGCTGTCGTTGATTCCAAGCTGAGGCAAGCCCCGGACTCGGCACTCCGCGATCGACTGATCCGATGTGAAATTCACCGGCAAGAATCGGCATATCCACATTTTCGGGAACCTGCCAGGCTCGAACCGTCGAGTCATAGACGTTGACAGAGAATACGTCAACATGACCGGCAGCGGCACGCCCGAGAACATTCGGGCCTCGGTGACAACGACAGCCCAGGAATAATTTGTTCGGCAACACTTCGTTAATTACTTTTTTAGATTTGGCAAAAAATGCATTAGCAAAATCAAAGTAGTAAGGTTCGATATCCTTTTTCGCAGCAGCAGGGATCTTGCTTGCCTCAGACGTTAGAACAGTGTTCCAATCCGAGTGATTTGTTTCCCAGGCTTCATTGACCTCATCGAGGGAAGAATATTTTTTCTTCAGTTGTTGAAGCACCCACTGTTTAGTTGATTCATCATCCGGCATCTCAAAAATAACAGGAGTCAATCGATCCGGCCATTCAAATTCATTGCCTAGAAACAGGCCAAGGCAGTACGGATCATCTTTTACCGAAGAGAATTTTTCAAGACATTTTCGCAAGTCGGATTCGTAATTATCCCTAAACGGTGATGGAAGTTTTTTTCCCGCCTGCCACCAGATAGATGCGATCAGAGTGTAGGGGGTCTTGGCGTCCTCTTGAAGCGGTTTACTGCTCCAGGAACCAAGGGTATTGATGCCCCATGCCCGCATGCGGTCATGGATTCCATCTCGACTGAGTTTCTTCCAGTTGGGGCCCAAGGCCCTTGCGTAATTCATGGCCGGAAAGTTAACGAAGTCCCGACCTTGATTCTTTTTGAGGCCGGTCCAGCGGAGTTTATGATTGTCCTCCGGCAGCCATTCGAAAAATCCAGTCTCGCGCCGAGAAGGGGTAACGGGCGTAGCTGATTCGTCTCCTGCAAGACAGACGCCAACGGAAAAGAAAAGATAGCCTTCCGGGTCGACAAGCCACCAACGGCCATCAACTTTTTCAGTCCGGAAATGACCAGTAGCTTCCCGCTTGGGCCCGTCTTTCCAGCCACCGAAACGAGTCCGGTTTTTAGAATTTGCCGTTAACTTGGCGGCTTCCAATTCTTTCGCGAGTGTGGCCTTGAGGTCGGATGTCTGTTTAATTTTCCCCGGCCAGTCGAGAGAATTGACTTGTCCCAGTTCATCTAAATAAGGCATTGCATGGAGGGCTTTGTCCCGTTCTTCCGTGGCTTCCCAGCAAACGACGGGATCATTAACGCGAAGGTTGATATTTCCTGTGGAGGATTGCATCTCCAGTTTTAAAGTTCTTACATCCGCAGGATAAAATTTTCGCCAGTGCATTCTGTGTCCGTTCGGTTTGGAAAGTTGGTCTCGGAACACAGTCGGACCTTGATACGTAGACTCGTCTTGCGGAAACACAAATCCCAGCATCGATTCCTCTTGGGAAGGTGCTACGCCAAATCCTACGCAATGCCGGGACCAACCCGTCACATTACTGTTGTTTAGCTTGCCATCGACGATCGTCACTCCGGGTTCGTGATTAAAGAGGGGAACGCCAACGAGTCGGAAGTTTGACACATCCCACTTCTCTCCTTCGTCAGGAACGAATTCAATTGTCAGCGGGGATTTTCCCTGAACCATCCAACCGCCACCATCTCGTTTGATGGTGCCTTTGAATTGATCGCTAATTTTGAGTTTTAGCGTTTGGATTGGTTGAAATAAATCGGCGGTGTGAACTTGGTTGGCAGTAGACTTTGGCTTGGCAGCTGAATTCGTTGGCTTAAAAACGGAGGCCGGCAGTGGTTGGGTACTTCGTGTAGATTCTACAATCCGTTTTAGTTCTTTGCGCATTTGAATAACTCTGGCCTGCTGTTCTGCGTCATTCAGGAGGTCATTCGTTTCTTTTAAATCAGAGGCCAGATTAAACAAATGAAGGGGCTTTTGCTCGCGAGATGTAATTAGTTTCCAGTCACCCATCCGAACCATTTTTGCCAGTTGCTGTCCATAGCGAGGTTCCGAGTTGGCCTGAACAAACATTGAATCTCGGGTGGAGTCAACGCGGTCACCATTGAGTACTGGGAGAAAAGATTCGCTATCGAGGCCTTGGTCGGGTTGGACGGCTTGACCTGTCAAATCAGCCAATGTCGCATAAATGTCCTGCAGTCCGACCAAGGCATTGGAACGACTTCCCGGAGCAATGACTGATCCTGCTGGCGTGCCGTTGCCCCAGCGAACAATCATAGGAATGCGATGGCCTCCCTCCCAGATCGAAGCTTTGCTGCCGCGAAGTCCGCCACATGAGGCGTGTCCAAGTTTTTGAGCTCCCGGTTTACCTCGTGAAAGCCCGCCGTTATCACTTACGAAAAGAATCAGGGTGTTGTCTAGTTCTCCGTAATGCTGGAGTCGCTCGATCATTTTCCCGAGCGTTACATCTGCCTCGAAAAGCATATCGAGGTGAGCATCTCCCGTTGACCCCTTAATTTCTACGCCGGCTAGTTCACGCGGAGGCGTATGAGGTTTGTGACAAGACTCGGTGCAGTAATGCATGAAGAATGGCTTGCGTTGACCGGTAGCTTGATTGTTGGAAATGTGACGATCGATGAACTGAATTGCTTTGTCTGTCAGAATTGGACCAACTTGGGAGGAATCCCAGTCGGGAGTTCCAAATCCGGTTTTTAATATAACGGAGTTACCATGAGTTCCTTCATTCCAAATTTTTAATTCTTGGGGGTTCCCAGCGAGAAGACCATTTTCAAAAGCGATATAAGGCGGTCCCTGAATTCCCTGTGGTAATTCGTAGGCATAGTCGAACCCGAAACTGAATGGGCTGTCTTCAATTGGTCGGGAAAAATCAATATCTCGAAAATCGTACTTCCACGAGATGGGTTTACCCGTGGTCTTGCTGTACATTTGGCCGCCCAGATGTACCTTCCCTAAAAATGCGGTGTGGTAACCCGCTGTCTGCATCAAGTGGCCAAGGGTTCGCTGACCGTCAAGGACCTGGGAAGGCTGATGGAAGATCCATGTGCCGTTTTCCAGTCTGCCGCGATATGGGTAGTTGCCCGTTAGAACGCTGTATCGGGTAGGCGCGCAAACGGATGAAGGAGAATGCGCATCGGTGAAAAGCATGCCGTCGGTGGCGAGTTGTTCGAGGTTGGGGAGAGCAACCTTGCTGTCTGCATTATAGGACCGGCAGTCACCGTACCCCATGTCGTCCATAAGAAATAAAATGACATTGGGAGGTTCATTGGCTGACACCGTCGACGTGATAAATCCGATGCTCAAAGCAATAATTGCCAGGCAAGTAAATGCGGTTGATGATTTTGTTTTCAAAGGGCTCATAAATAAAAGTCAGTTAGAATTCTGCGTGTTGATTTGAAGTTCAGGAACCATTTCGTTCAAACGAGCTCGCATGGATCGCAACATAGGTTGGTGATTCTTATGAGACGCAAGATTATTCCATTCGTAGGGATCTTTATTGTGATCGTAGAGTTCTTCGTTTCCATTCCGGTACCGGATGTATCGCCAGTCCGTTGAACGGATAGACCAATTTTGATTTTTAAGATCGAACTTTTGAAGTTTGTCGAGTTTCAAATACTCGCCGACAAAGATCATCGAAAGCGCAGTATCCGGCCCTTCCCACGCTCCCTGTTTAGGGTTTTCAATTAGCGGGCGGATGCTGTGACCATCCAGTTTTGCGCCCTGGTTGTTTTTGCGTGTATCACCGTCGAGAGCACATAAATCAACAAGCGTCGGGTATAGGTCGATCAACGAAATTGGCTTTTGACAGCGGACGCCTGTCTCTTTCAAGCCGGGCACTCGGATAATGAACGGGACTCGGGTGCTCTCCTCCCACGGAGAATTTTTGAATAAGTAGTCCTTTTCACCCATATTCCATCCGTGGTCACTCGTTACCACGATAATGGTATTGTTGCGAATAGAAGGATCGGGGGATGAATCAATTGCATCGACGATTTTTCCAATACACTCATCAACTGCAGCGACTCCGGCAAGGTAGGCTTGAGTAAACGCTTTAAGAGCATCCTCTCGAGTTGGGTACGAGTCTAATAATGTTCGATAGTATCTCAGACCTTTTTGCTCGGGCGCATAGACGTCTGCGTAATAGGTGTCTTCGGCATCTCCGGAACGAATAACAGGTAGCTGGACATCCTCGATTGGAAATAAATCAAAAAACTTCTTGGGGACATGGATGGGTGTATGCGGACGGATTAACCCTATGCCTAAAAAGAATGGAGCTTTGAATTCCGGCTCTGAAAAATCACGAATTTGCTCAGCTGCCCATTTTGCGTTTCGTTCGTCAGGGGTCAGATCTCGGTCGTTTTCTGAGACGTATCGAAACGGCTGCCGTTTTTTCCAGTTGCCATAAATCCATCCACTTTCGGGATTGCCGTCATTGGCAAAGGGTACCCTTGAAAGCGGCGCGAATGAACCGTCCACGGGGCCGATGGCTCGAAATGGCATTGGTACGTCCGGGTGTGCGACTCGCTGAGTCCCATCAAAAACAGAGGGCCCATAATCCGCGCGATATTTGAAATCACTCCACTCGTCAGGCTTGCCATGATGCATTAATTTACCGGATCCGGCGACGTGATAGCCATTATCTCGGAAATGCTCCATGATCGTTTTTGAGTTTTTTAGGACGGGGTTTTCAAACCATTTGCCCCAGAACAAATTGCCGGAAGTGTGTGGGTAAATGCCCGTTAAAAAACTCGAGCGAGAGGGCGCGCATACGGGGTTGTTACTGTAAGCGCAATCGAAAGAGACACCGGATTTGGCTAGTGCTTTCATCGAAGGTGTTTTGGCTTGAGGGTGTCCATCAAAGCCTTCGACATAGTCGTTGAGGTCATCGCATACAATGAGTACCACGTTAGGACGCTCATCCGCGGCAACCCCTTGGCTAAACGAACCGACGATGGCGAGCGTGCTGAGTAAGAACAGTTTCATTTTTACTTCCCAGCTTTCTCAGGTGTTTTACGATTTTGTTTTTTTTGAAATGACGGCAAGTGGATTAGACCCAGGAAAATCGGATCAATTAATTCAGCAGACCATTTTTTTCGCAATGCTTCCAGCTCAGCTAAAACCTCGGGCTCCCGAAGAGCGAGGTTCTTAGATTCGCCAACGTCGTTTTTCAAATTGTAGAGTTGAGACTTACCTCCTTTAAAAGGTACGACCTGCTTGTAGTCACCACGCCGTACGGCATAGCGTTGTTGATCAAATTTTCGAAGGTAAATAGCGTGGTGGGGCGGTGTTTTGATTTCCCCACGGACGTAAGGCACGAGATTGACTCCATCGAGTGGGCGCTGCTCATCCGGGGTGGCACCACTCAGCGAAGCGATGGTGGCAAAAATATCAAGAGAGCTGACGGGTAGATCATAAACAACGCCATTGGGAAATTTAGCAGGCCAACGGGCGGCAAAGGGCACGCGAAAACCACCCTCCCAGACATCTCCTTTGTTGCCGCGAAGTGGATTGTTTTGAGAGGCGTTTTTTGGCGTTGGCCCACCATTATCCGAGAGAAAAAAGATGAGCGTGTTTTGTTCGAGGTGATTGGTTTTGAGCGTTTCGAGTAGCTTCCCAACGCCGTCGTCGACGGCGCTGACCATGGCAGCATAAGTTCTGCGTTTAGGATTCTTTATGCCCTTAAATCGTTCCAAATATTTAGGTGTTGCCTGAAGGGGTAAATGCGGTGCGTTGTAAGATAAAAATAAAAAGAATGGTTGTTCTTTATTTTTTTCTACGAACCGGACGGCAGCATCTGAAAATTCATCCGTTAAATACTTAGTCGTTTTGACCGGTGTGCGACCATTCAAAATCAAGGTTCGGTAACTTTCATTCTCATTTCTGGCTGCGGCACTGTCCTCGAGTGTGAGTTCCTCCGGAAGGTAACGATGACCGCCACCGAGGTGCCCGAAAAACTCGTGAAATCCACGATTGAGTGGATGATGTTTTTGATTAGCACCAAGATGCCATTTACCAACGACTCCGCAACGATAGCCGGTTTTGCCAAGCGCTTCAGCCATGGTAGTTTCGCTCAATGGGAGTCCCATGTTGGGGTCATTCGGTAAATATTGTGGATTCCGTTCGAATCCAAATCTCTGGGGATATCGTCCAGTGATGAAACCGGCACGGCTGGGTCCACAAACCGAGTAAGAAACGTAAGCGTTGGTGAACTTCACCCCAGCGTTGGCGATCGAATCAATATGAGGGGTGGGGATGTCGGTGCATCCATTAAACCCAACGTCGGCGTATCCAAGGTCATCGGTCATTATCACGATTAAGTTTGGCGCTGTTTGGTCGTGCCCGTGCGCGCTCGCATCCGTAGAAATTGCCAACAATAAATTGGAAAAGGAAAGTATGGCGATTAAAAACTGCATAGATTTCATTGGGTTTAGAATGGAGATTGCTTGGTGGTTGAGTCTGTCGAGAGATGCAATTGAATAAAAAGTAAGGGTCGCTAACCAATGATTTTCAATTTGACTGAACAGATCGGTAAACCATTGGTAATTATTTTTTATCTAGCTCGGCTTTAAACTTTTTATATTCGGGCCAGCTCAAATCGCCATCCTGATTGGTATCAGCTTCAGGGTGAAGTTTGAAGAATTTGTCTTTCCATTGAAGATCCGACGCTTGTTTTTCTTGCTGCGGAGAGTCTAATTTTTTATTTGTTGTTTTGGGTTTTTGAACGGTCATTTCCGGCTTGTGAGCGTTGCGTTCCGGCCAGGATAAGATCCCGTCTCCATTGGTATCAGCGTCTGGGTGTTTCTTGAAATATTGGTCCTTCCAATATTCAGCGGTCTTCTTTTCAGATTCAGGCTTTTCGTTGACCGGAGGCTTGGTTGGGGCTGGTTTCTTGGGTTTAAAAACAGGTTGATTCGGAATCGGGTCTTTTTCTGTCGGAATTCGTTTGATCAGCTCGTTTCGAAGAGCGGTTAGAGGTCCGGCATGGCTTGGGTCAGCAACTAAATTGTTCCATTCATGCGGGTCGGAGATGGTTTGGTAAAGCTCTTCCTTTCCGTTCTCATAGCGAATGTAACGGTAGTTTCCTGACCGGAGAGAATAATTTTCTTTGGCCGGATTGTACTTCATACGCCATTTATAAAGTGCGGTGAGCACGGATTCAGGCCCTTCCCAAGTTTGGGTTTGCGCGTTTTCTAAAATCGGTTTAAGACTGAATCCATCGAGTGGCCGGCCCTTCGAGTTTTTCATGGTTTCACCCGTTAGGCCACACAAATCAACTAGTGTTGGATAAATATCTATGAGTGAAACGGGATGTTCTGAAACAGTCCCCGGTTGTGCGATACCAGGCGCGCGAATAACTAACGGGACTCGCGTACTTTCCTGCCATAGTGAGTTTTTGTAGAGGTAGTCTTTTTCACCCATGCCCCAGCCGTGATCGCTGGTTACGATAACGATGGTGTTGTCTGCGAGAGAAGTTTGCTCAACGACCTCCATAATATTTCCGATTAACTCATCTACTGAGGCGACACTGGCGAGATACGCTTGAATGAAGTGCTTGAGCGCTTCCTCCCGAGTGTCATAGGAGGCGACAAGGTCTTGATACAACCGGCTTCCCATGTCCATCGTTCGTTGTGAATTGGGTTCTTTCTCCGCTACGTTTCCACGAATTGAAAGAGCAAACGTGTCTTCGACATCTCCTTTCTTAATGTCTGGCAACTCAATGGTGCCGAGTGGGAATTGGTCGAAGAAACGTTGGGGAACAACGAGTGGAGTATGGGGCCGAATAAAACCGACGCCCATGAAGAAAGGCTGGTCTCTGGGTTTTTCAGCGAACTCTTTTAAGCGATCGACCGCCCATTGTGCATTGAGTTCGTCGGCAGTGGGATCCCGGTTTTCTTGTGTAGTGATGTTAAGCGTGCGAGTCTTTGCCCAACCACCGGTGAGCCACGAATAGGGAACACCGTCTATATTCGTTCGTCCGGAAATGTCAACCAAAGGGCCAAACGAACCGTCGACAGGTCCAATTTCCCGATACGGTGCAGGGACGTCTGGGTGTGCCACGCGATCACTGCCGGTCAGAGCAAACGGCCCGTAGTCGGCGGGATTACCATACTGGTCCCATTCTTTGGGAACGAGGTGGTGCATTAATTTTCCAGTGCCAAGTGTGAGATATCCATTGGCCCTAAAATGATCCATCAATGTCCGGGAATTTTTCAGTACTTCGTACTCGTTCCATTTTGTAAATCCAAAGCAACTGGAGTGATGGGGGTAAATTCCAGTAAACAGACTTGCCCGAGAGGGGCCACAAATGGGGATGTTGCAATGAGCCTGAGTGAAAGTAACTCCAGTCCTACTCAAGCGGGCTATGTTGGGTGTTTGAGTTTGGGGGTGTCCACCAAAGCCTTCAACATAGTCGTTAAGGTCATCGCAGATGATCAAAATTACGTTAGGTTGTTGAAGTGCCAAAGCATCATTCAGCGAGAGAAACGAAAAAGCTAAGCACAGAATTAGTAATTTAGTTTTCATATTGGTGAGGTCAACGGATGAGCTCTTAATGCGATTCGCACGAGGCGACCGCCTTAAGAAGCAGGTTTTTTTAAAAAAAGAGCGTCATTTCCTGCTGAACAAAACACCAAACTGGGTGTCAGTCGAACAGGGAGAGACTTGTCTAGAAAGGTTATTCCACAGAGACTCTGATTTCCGGTTGAATCGAAAATTTTACCAAATATTTATTTGATTATTTGCATGAATCGATTTTGAAGAACGCGATCTATGTGCTGACATCCACGTTTACATTGGGTTTCGCCGTTAAATTTTCGGTTTTGAAAAAAAAATATAAATTGCGGTAAAACTCCAGGGTTATGGAATGATAAATCAGAGGGCGTAAATATTGGACAAATCAAATTCACAGGATGATCGCTACCAGCGATTCGTAGGGCTCCTTGCCCTCAACGATCAGGCGATTCGACGATTTATTCGTTCGCTACTACCATCAACCGAGGGAGTTGATGACGTGGTTCAAGAAACGGCGCTGGAGTGTTGGCGCAAATTTTCAGATTTTGAATTGGGTGATACAGATCACCCAGATCAAACTCAAGGAAGCGATGAGTTTATACGTTGGGCTTGTGTCATTGCGAGGTTCAAGGTCATGAGTTGTCAGCGAGACTGGGCGCGTGACCGACTCGTATTTCGAGAGCATATTATTGAGCGGTTGGCTGAAGATGCGTTTGAGCAAATTGAAAATCGTGACTTGGAACGGATGGCAGTAGAAGATTGTCTGAGTCAGCTCGTCGTGGAATCGAGACGGCTCTTGTTGAGCGTTTATCGACCAGGGGATTCTGTTAAGCGGATTGCAAGAGAGAGCGGTGAAAAATCACGTCGGCTGTACCGCAAAATGAACGGGCTGCGAAAGCAATTGTTGAACTGTGTCGAACGTCGGTTGGCTGAGGAATCTTAAATGGATAAAGAAACTGAAAATTTAATATTCCGCGCGATTGACGGAGCGATTTCTCCAGGTGAATTTGAGCGTCTTCAAGATGTGTTGGAAGTCAACGAAGTCGCGAGAGTTTTTTATTTGAAGATGTTATCTCTCGACCAATCCGTGGCGGAGCTGGCCGAGTCTGCGCGAGATGAGATTGTCGACCGGCCGAAGGCTAATTGGAATACATTCGCAAGCGACAGTGGAAAAACAAATACGTCATTGCGAGGACGTTGGCTGTCTTATCTGTCAATTGCTGCCAGTGCAGTTGTTTTGACGACATTTGTATTTTACTTCGCGCGGCCTTGGAGTGGGACCGAGATTGTGCAAGTTCGTGAGGTTGAACCGGCTCCATCGATTCCGGGTAAAAATGATGTTGCTGAAGTTGTTCAAAGAATTGACTGTGTCTTAGAAAATGAAAAATGGGGCACCGTTGACTCTTCTTTCGAGCCGGGGCAATCCATCACCTTACTGGAAGGTGTGGTGGTAATTGAGTTTCGAAAAGGGGCGAGAGTTACTTTGGAGGGGCCAGCTAACCTCGAATTTTTGTCTGACAATAGCGGCTTTCTTCGGTCGGGGAAGTTGACGGCGGTGATTCCAGATTCGGCTACGGGATTTGAGATATTGACTCCAAGCAGCCGCTTGATTGATCACGGGACGGAATTTGGAGTGAGCGTTGATGCAAACGGCAATACCGAAACCCATGTTTTTAAGGGAGAGGTTGAGTTGGTTACAAGTCAACCGAAGAGCCAAGCGGCTAACTCAAATACTGGTAGCCAGCGTTTGACAGACGCGATGGGGATTCGAATCAAGAGGGAAGGTGAAGTCGCGGCAGAGGTGATCGATGCCAATCCAAGTGAGTTCATTCGTACTTCGCTTGTTGATTCCCGGCGGTTTGAGAATCAAAATGAGGTGACTGAATTAGTTGATAAAGAGCATTTGACAATGTGGTTTGAAGCGGGGCAGGGGGTGCAGCGAGACTCCAGCGGTCGGGTAATATCGTGGGAAAATCTCGCGCAAGGTTCATCGAATCGTGACCAGCCATCTCTGGAATCATCCGCTTGGCAAGTCAATGCAAGTCGTCGCCCCGGTTGGTCTGAGAACGGACTTGGCGGTTTTCCTGCCATTCAATTCGGTGGGTACGATAAAAAAGAATTCCTAGCCACCACTCCTCTTCGTTTGAAAGCAGATGCGACGGCGTTGGTTGTTTGCCAATTTGATCCGGTGGAAGAGATAGGCTATGGCCACCTTTTGGTTTTGGGAGGGCCGACTAAGTTTATTTTAGAGCGTCGAGAGAAGAGTGAGGCGGGCAGCTATACACTATCCTGGCAAAACAAGAAGGTGCCGCCATTTCAAATGGAGGCACTCGAAAATGTAAAATCGGTTTCGTCTCACCAGCCGCAGGTTTGTGCAGTGCGGTACAGTGTCGACCAAGGTATTTTCGAACTGTCTGTTAATGGGAAAGTCGTGGCATCTGGAAATCCGATTGGGAGCCTGGCGGTCAATTCATCTCAAGTCATTGGGTGCGGGCCTCGTCGGGATCGATTCTTTTTTAAAGGACAAATTTCGGAAATTGTCATGTACAACAGAGCATTGGAGCAAGAAAAGTTCGACGAAGTTACTGAATCTCTAATGCGAAAATATAAGATAGAAACTCAGTAAAGTTCAGTTTTACCGAGATCCATTGGCGTCCCATAAGCATTCTCGTGTATGATTGTGGAATAGTTCGACGTTTTGTATTCCAAGGATATATTGTTGTGATTAGATTCTTTTTGACCTGTAGTTTGGTTTTGCTTTTTGTGCCTTACATCGGCTTGCAGGCCAATGACGATGCAGTTCAACCTGTTCCTCCCGATGTTGTACCAGTCAGAATTAAAAACAAGAAACCTCGGAATGTCGTGTTCATTTTGAGCGATGACCATCGCTACGATGCGATGAGTTTTCTAGGGCATCAGTTCGCGGAAACACCCCACATGGACGCGATGGCTGCCAACGGTGTTCATTTTGAGAACGCACTGGTTACGACCTCGCTTTGCTCGCCGAGTCGGGCGTCGATTTTGACTGGGCTCTATACGTTTCGCCATCGCGTCATTGATAACAACCGAATGGTGCCGGAGGGAACATTGTTTTTCCCTCAGTACTTACAAAAAGCCGGTTACTCAACCGGTTTTATAGGTAAGTGGCATATGGGAGGCCACCATGATCGACCGCGCCCCGGATTTGATTACTGGGTGAGTTTCAAGGGCCAAGGGCATTATTTGGCACCGGGTCCGAACTACACATTGAATGTCAACGGAGAGAGAGTTAAACAAAAGGGATACATCACAACGGAATTAACGGACTATGCGCTGGAATTTTTGGAAGACCAAAAAGACAGTGATCAGCCGTTCTTTTTGTATCTTTCTCATAAAGCAGTTCACGCCAATTTTACACCTGAAAAAAAGTACGATCAGAAGTTTGCCGACAAGCCATTTGCCCGACCGGCAAGCGAACAAAAACTGGAGGACAATCAGAGAAATCTTCCCCGCTGGTTGCTCGACCAGCGCAATAGTTGGCACGGAGTCGACTTTCCTTATCACAGCGATCTGAATATTGAGCAATACTACAAACGCTATTGCGAATCGCTGTGCTCGGTGGATGACAGTGTCGGCGCGGTGATGGAGCAACTTAAAAAGATGGGGATTTATGATGAAACTCTCGTTATCTATATGGGTGACAACGGATTTATGTTTGGCGAGCACGGCTTGATTGACAAACGGGTTGCTTATGAGACGTCCATTCGGGTGCCCATGTTGATGCAATGCCCGGATCTCTTTAAAGGTCAAACGGTGATCGACAAAATGGTAGCCAACATCGACATTGCTCCTACCGTGATGGAAGCGATGGGCCTCGAAAAGCCTGTTCATATGGATGGAGATAGCTTTATTCAATTGGCTCAGGGGAAATCTGTGCCTTGGCGTGATTATTTCTTGTATGCCTATTACTGGGAAAAAAACTTTCCGCAGTCGCCGACGGTTTTTTCATTACGTAGTGATAAATATAAGTACACAACGTATTACGGACTGTGGGATACTGACGAGTTTTTTGACCTTCAAGCTGATCCAATGGAACAGAATAATCTGATTCGTGATCCAAGCGTGGGTAAGGAAGCCAAAGCAATGGAAAATCGGCTCTACAAAATGATGGCGGATCTAGGTGGCATGGATATTCCAATGAACCAACCAAGAGGAAGCTCTCAAAACAAACGGTTAGAAACACGAGACGGAAATGGCGCCAGCGATTTCCCAAAAGCATTCGTTGTGCCTGAGCCACTGAATAAAAACGCTAAGTAAGTTTTGCTTGCCGATTGGTTAATTGTTTTCGCCACGGAAATCGTGGCGAAAAGTTCCAGAGACTAACCAGCGAGAGAGCGGTGGTGAGACAAATAGTCAGTCTTGTTTTGTTGGGTGATCGAAGGTTGCGATAAATTTCGTTGCACGTTCAACCAGCGCTGGTGGTCCCGATAAAAAAATCGCCTCCGGAGTGTGAAGGGCTGTAATCGTTAGCTTACCTTGCCCGTTGGTTAGTAAAGGTTGTGCATTTCGAATGGCGGTTGCCACGTTTTCTGATAACTGGCGATGTAAGACAACTTTTTTGCTAATGACTGACGAAGGAGGTTGAGGCTTTATTCGATTGATAGCATTAATAGCTCGCTTAACGATCGCGATGTCCGCGGCGTTACCGATCAATGTGATTTGATTGGTCTCACGATTAACAATGATCTTTACAGTCTCTTGAAGGGTTTGGTTGGTTTGCGGAGTATTAGTGTTCGAATTGGTGCTGGTGGATTGGGCGGCAGCACGGTCGGACGGCCAGGTTAACGTCAAAAAAATTAAAAACCCGAAGCCAAGGCTAATTTTTGAAATTGAATTCGGCATTGATTTTTGAATCATCATTGGCAATCGATGAGAGCTGTTAATTTTTCTATTTTTAATATTTCAAAGATAGTGCATACTCTGAGTGAGTGGCCTGAATTATTGAATGCCGGGTATTTGCTTTGCTCTGTTTTTCTTTAGACGCTGAGGTCCGATGGCGGGATCTGCGTTGTTGACTGGAACTTGTTTCTTCAGTTGAGCGATTAGTGTCTCCATTTCCGGCTGGTTGGCGATATTGTTCCATTCGTTCGGATCATTTCTAAGGTCATATAATTCTTCCGATCCGTCCCGATAGCGAATATATCGATGCGTATTGGTGCGGACGCTGTGATTGTCTTTTCCGTGTGTTGTTAATGCGGGGTGATGCCAATTTGCCTTGGGGTCTTTCAATAAGGGAACGAGGCTGTTTCCTTCAAGTTCGTCGCGTGGCGACAATCCGCAGAGCTCGATTAGCGTGGGATAAATAGAGAGTAGCTCAGTCGGCTGCGAGCAGACTTGCCCCTTTTTGCCACCAGGTGGGACAATGATAAATGGAACTCGTGTTGCCCTCTCCCAAAGTGATTGTTTTGCCCATCGTTCTTTTTCACCAAGAAAAAAGCCATGGTCAGAATATAGAATCACGATCGTATTGTCTGCCAAGGGACCTTGATAAACCGTGTCGAGTAGTCGACCAACCTGCTCGTCAGTAAATCGAATACAGGACAGGTAGGATTGAACCGCACGGCGCCAATTAGATGACTTTACGAACCAGGCATGATCGGGAGCAGCCTGGGCAACCATTAATTCACTGGCGATGGCTGGTAGATCATTTCGGTCACCTGGTTTTACCAGAGGCAGTTCGATTTCATCGAGTGGAATTTGATCGAAAACGCGTTTTGGGGAATAGAAAGGTACATGGGGTCGATAGAAACCAATTGCCATAAAAAATGGTTTAGCGGTTTGGGGATCCGCCTTTGTGCGCTTCGCGGATTCAAGGGCTTTGATCTGTTCGATCGCCCAACTCGCAGTTTGATGGTCTTGAAATGAACTTTCTTCGTAAGTCTGTGCCCCAAAATCCCAAAGGCCATTTGCTCCTTTCTTTTCAGGAGTAATTAGGCGTTTGTCAATTTTAAGTCTCTGCCCTGGTCGGGGCCCGATAACGTCAAAATCGCCATCCGGTAGTCCCGAAGTATGATAGATCTTGCCAGTCGTATAAGTTTTGTATCCGTGTGCCGCGAAATGGCGAGAGAGAGTCACGTTCTTTTTTAAACTAGCGACGGTCCATGGTTTAGGAGCATTCATATAAACGCCGCTGGTGGAGGGTCTCAGCCCGTACATGATGCTGGTCCGAGAAGGATTGCAGATAGGAGCTTGGCAGTGGGCGTTGGTGAATAATGTGCCACGTTTAGCGAGACGGTCGATGTTGGGAGAGCTTGCTTGCGGATGACCGCCCATGCAGCCAACCCAGTCATTGAGGTCGTCAATTGCAATCAATAAAACATTTGGCGACTTGTTGGGAGATGGAATTGAAACATCCGTTAGGTAGATGTCTTTGAATTCAACTTTCATCCCGGGTTCATGAACCTGCAGCCCGATTCCGCCCTGATTAAATTGCCCATCTGTGCGATTGTCAGTGAACTCAGAGGAGAGTTGGCCATTGATAAAAAATTGAAAGTGGTTTTTTCGAGCCACGATTCGAACCTGATTCCATTGATCGGGCAGAACATCTTTATGCTCAACTGGAGAAACGAGTTCTGAACGGGTTGCCTCGTCGCTCAAATTAATGACGAGGCTGGTACCCCGATCGCAGCGATGTTCTTTGCGATTGGTGAAATGAAAATCCCACGCACCGAGAATGTGTTTGCCAATTCCGGGATGGCCTAAATCGGCATGGTAGCCGATCAGCGGACGATTGCCGGAGGGGTCGGGTTGCGAGCGCACTTCGATTCCTGTGTTCCCTTTTCCATGTAATCGGTAGCTAAGTGACAACTCGAAGTCAGTTAAATTCTGGTTTTTCCATGTCAGATAGGAAACGCGATTTTGAGTACCCGTACCAACAATCACTCCGTTTTTGACTTTCCAATCCGCGGCGCAATCAGCCGGAACCACTTGCCAGCCATTCAACGTTTCGCCATCAAAGAGTGCTGTTTTTGAGCGCCCGGAATTTAGAATTTGATCGGCAGCTTGGACATCGACGACTGTGAGCGAACCCAAAACAACCAGGCCTGCGCTGAGTAGAGATAAAGTCACGGATTTGGTTAGGGGACGCATCTTAATTCCCAAATAGATCATTGGTGTTAATGAGTTACGTTGGCGGCATTCGATTATCGTATGAACCGGCATATATATCAAAGCGATCAAGAGGACGGCTTAAATATTTGCTTGGTTCAATTTTGCAGTGACTAGATTGAACCAACCGTTTTGGGAGATTTAATTCTTTAAGTGGAAATAATCTCGGATCGTGCGCCAGACCAATTTGGAATGTTGCCGACCGGTCGCGTGTTTTTTCGTAGGATAGATCACATGTTTTTTCGGCGATTTGATTCGATTTAGTGTGCAGAAAATAGTGGTCGGTGGACAGACGTTGTCTTGAAGGCCGACGCCGCTGAGTACAGGGCAATCGATCTTAGGTGCCAAAAACATTACATCAAAGTAGCTCATCGTTTTTAACACTGAATTCCAATTTTGATCCTCTTTGGATTCGATCCACTGGTTCATCTCCGGCCAGTGAGTCAATTTAAAGTAATTATCCCAGTCCACCAAAAAAGGAATGTCTGCAATACAGTATGCCACCGCGGGATCGAATGCCGCGGTGGCGAGAGCTAAGCCCCCCCCCTGACTTCCTCCCCAGACCGCGATTTTTTGAGGATCAATTTTGGAGTGGGTTTTTAAGAACTCCATGGCGCGAACGCAATCCATGTAGGCGCCGCGATAGAAATAATCATCTTTATCCTCGAGTCCGCGAATCCAGAAGTTATTTGGTTTTCCCGGAATGTCTTTTTGACTGTTGCCGTGGCCCCGGATGTTAAATGAAAAAACGGCAAGATCGTCAAATTTATTGAGAGGCTTCATGTTTTGGCCGTAACCGGGTAACCGCATAACGCAGGGGTGGGGGCCAGGTGTATTCGGGATTTCCAGCCAGCCACTGACGCGAACATTTTCGAAACTGCGAAACTCAACCTCAAAGAGCGTCAGTTTATTATCTTTTGATTCAGGCTGTTTCGTAACGCGATAGTTCGGATCGATTTTCCGGAGTTTGTCTCGGGTCTCCGTCCAGAATGTCTCAAAATCTAGTTCAGCGGTTCTGGTACTTTGAATTGCGGAGAGGTTGCTTCCAAATCGAAAAAGTTGGGATTGCTTTTGTTGACCTGAATTCAAAGTGATTTTTGCGAAATAGAATCCCGCCTCCGGCGCGCTGAAGTCGTGTGCGACGGAAACAACAGAACCCGCAGGTAGCTCGAAAGCTTCAGGGTGATCGATTTTGTTTAACGGATTCTGTTGGGCATCACAAAGCGACCATTGCAGGTTGCCCAAGAAGGGTTCCTTGGTTTTGTTTTTTATTTCTGCTTGAAATTTAATACTTGATTTCAACGTGGTCGTGCCGTCGCTTGCTTCAGTTTTGAGATCAATTTTGAGCGGAGCCTGTGCATTCGCATGGTTACCACCGCTCGATATCAAGAAGACTAAACAGAGAAAGGTAGAGGTATAGACTGGAAACGTCCCAAGTAACGAAGGGTGTGTGCGTCTGCTTTTTACTGGCTGAAAAGCGGAATATTCGTCACATGTTGCAGATTCAAGCAATCCAACGATTTGCAGGCCATCTGAGGTGAATGGGCTTAGAGCGTAACTGATCCTTGGTAGAACGCTGAATTGCATTATGAGCGACTCTCTAAAATTGACGGGATCTCGTAAAAAACAAAATTAAATGTCCATCAAACCAATTTATAATTGGTTTAAACGGACGGCAATGTGTGTATGTTATTCAGAGCTTGTTGGGAAAAGCTAGTTTGGGTGGACTGCAAACGGGTGCCGGTCAGCGTTTGTTTTTGGTTGAAAGTAAGTAGGCGTTAATCCGAGATTCTTAAGTAGGCATATTGAGAATATGAGGTCTGGTAAAAATTCAGTTTCGGATAGCAATTCTCCTTCTCGTGGCAAGCGAGTAAGTTGGTGGCTGCTGATTTCCTTAGGCTTCGCTGTGATCGTCTGCTTGGTGATTGTACAAGGGTCCGCACTCCCTCGCGTCGGTTCAGAGCGGGAGGGCGTTTTGACACATCAAGTCCAGCGGGGCGACCTCGTCGTTTCGGTCATGGAGCAAGGGACGGTCGAAAGTTCGAACAACACGGAAATCAAATGTCGGGTACGTGGCCGCAGTACTGTGATTGAAGTGATTGACGGCGGGACGATTGTTGAACCCGGGGACGTGCTGGTAAAGCTCGATACAAAGCGACTTGAAGATGAAATTGGAAAAGCGACAACGGATGCACATACAGCTAAGGCGGATCTTGAACGAACGAAGGCTGATGTTGCCAACGCAGAAATTGCGATCGACGCTTACCTTGAAGGAAGTTATTTGACGCAATTGAATTCGCTGGAAAAACAGTCGGCAAAAGCTCAGGCTGATTACGAAAAGGCGCGAGTAGAAATGGGGCATGCTGAAGCGATATTCCGCCAGGGCTATGCCAATCAATTCGATGTTGAGAGTAAGCGTTTTGCGCTGGAACAGGCAGAGCTCAATTTAAAAGTTCGACAAATGGCGATCAACGTTTTAAATAACTACACCAAGGAGATGCGGCTCGAAACGTTAAGGGGAAATCTGAGGGCAGGCAAGGCAAAGCTCCAGGCAGATATTGCAGGCTTGGCGATGGATGAAGGGCGGCGAGACCGTGTGATTGAAGAATTGAAATACTGCGTCATACGCGCCAAGCGCGGAGGTCTTGTGATCCGCCCATCTGCCGAAGCGTGGAAAGGGCAGCCGGACATTGCAGTGGGGGCGTCCGTTCGCAAAGATCAAGTGCTCTTGTTAATGCCTGACCTAACCCAAATGCAAGTCAAAGTTGGAATTCATGAAGCGCTTGTTGACCGAGTTAGCAAAGGGCAAAAAGCGGTTGTGACGCTTCCGGATTTTTCTGTTGAAGGAGAGGTCACTTCAGTGGCTTCCGTTGCGAAACCAGCGGGTTGGTGGACCGGGAATATGGTGAAGTATGACACGGTCATAAGCATTCCAGCATCGGAGGATCTAAAGCCTGGGATGAGTGCGGAAATAGAAGTCGTTCTCTCTGAGTACAAGAACGTGCTGTTGGTTCCAGTTTCGGCTGTGGTCGAAACAGGTAAGTTTTCGCTGTGCTGGGTGAAGGATCGCGCGGGCGAAATCGAGCAACGCACTTTGACGCTGGGTGACAGTGATGATGTTTATATTGTTGTCAAATCCGGACTGGCTGAAGGAGATGAGGTTCTGTTAAACCCTCTCGATTCACTCGAAGAAGCTCAACGCGAGGCTTTTAAGGCATTTGAACCAGCGGAGCCTGGAACCTTGGAAGACGCAGAGGGTGAGTTGGCAGGTGAAAAAGCCCTGAGTTCTCAAGGAGGCAAGCGTGTCTTTTAAAGTTTGGGGCATTCGCCTGCTGTTAATCGGGGTGGTTATTGCAGCGGTTGCTGGTTACTTGATTTATCGGGTCGATCGGTCGGCCTACGCTGAGATACTCGTCGAAGTGGATAAGCTTCCGGTTCATTCCGTTGATCGTGGCGATCTAAGTGTCACGGTGATCGAGCAGGGGGGGCTGGAGAGTTCCGAGAACACAGAGGTGAAATGCCTTGTCCGCGGTCAAAACACGGTGAATTGGGTGATTGAAAACGGAACCTATGTTGAGAAGGGTGATGTTTTGGTTCAGCTTGATACCCTTGCCATTGAGGATGCCATTAATGAACGCTCGAAGTATGCCTTTTGGTCGCAATCGGGTGCAGAGAGGTCAAGCGCAACCGTTGCGCGGGCAAAATTGGCCATCTCGGAATACAAAGACGGTCGCTTCATCTCAGACCTGATGACGCTGGAAAAGGAATTAGCGCTCGCGCGGTCGAATAAAAAAACGAGTGAAAGTAGGTATCGACACACGGAAAAAATGAAAAGCCGAGGGTTTGCCAATATTTTAGAGGTCGAGCAAAAAAAGGTGGATTTCGAGCAAGCCATGTTGGAAGTGGAGGCGAAAGAGAAACAAATTGAGGTATTGAAGAAATATACAAAGGCAATGGAGTTGAAAACGCTCGAAGGAGATTTAAAAGCAGCGGAAGCAACTCATGCGGCTAATCAAGAGAGAGCCGTTTTAGATGCGAAACGCCGGGATTTGGCGAAAGCGGAATTTGAGCTTTGCGTGATCAAAGCAGAAAAATCCGGGATGGTAATTTTCCCGTCTGCGGCGGCGTGGAAGGCATCGCCTGACATCACAGAAGGAGCGACCGTTCATAAAGATCAGGTGTTGCTGCTAATGCCGGATCTCCAGAAGATGCAAGTTAAGGTTGCAATTCACGAATCGGTCGTGGACCGAGTCAAATTGGGAATGAAGGCGAAGGTTTCGATTCCTGATAGCGTAATCGAAGGTGAAGTAATTTCGATAGCATCCGTGGCTACGCCTGCCGGTTGGTGGACGGGCAACATGGTCAAATACGATACGATTGTTAGGCTGCCCGAGGGTACGCCTGGTCTCAAGCCGGGCATGAGTGCGGAAGTCGAAATTGTTCTTTCGCAATACAAAGATGTACTGAAGTTGCCGGTTTCTGCTGTTTTAGAGACTGGCCAGGAATCTCTTTGCTGGGTAAAAACCGCCAACTCAATCGAGAGGCGGGTCGTTGAAGTGGTCGAGAGCAATGAGGTATTTGTTGTCATTGATCGTGGGGTCGATGTTGGTGATGAAGTGGTGTTAGATCCAATCGCATTTGTGCGAGAAGCTCAGGTCGAGGCAATGAAGTCGGTCGACGCAGAGCTTGAAAACGCTGTGTCTGAAATTGCTCTGCCGGAGTCGCTGACCGATGAATAGTAATCCGTTGCAGATGGAGGAACCAAGGGAAAAGCGAAAACTGATTCGTTGGTTTAATCCATGATGAATATCAATTTTAGTCGGCCTTTAAAACTTGGCGTTAAAAGTTTGTTGCTGCAAAAAATGCGTGCAGGTTTGGCGGCACTCGGTATTTTTATTGGAACATCCACGGTGATTTGGCTGGTAGCCATGGGCGAGGGTGTAAGCTACCGCGCTCAACAGCAAATTCTCGCACTCGGTGCGCGCAATATTATCATTCGTACAGTGGATCCCGGGGCTACCGATGAATCCGCGAATAGCCGGGTGAAAAGATACGGCCTGTTAAGAAAGGATTTTGAACGGATTGTCTCCACAGTACCGGGAGTTGAAGAAGTCATTGCAATGCGTGAGACGCGGTTCGAGTTGCGTTATCAGAATCGAGGGGTGGAAGCTAAGCTAATTGGGTGCGGACAAGAGCATCTGGATATGAATCGCCTGGAGATTGCAAGAGGCCGTTGGATAAAGCCGCGAGACGAAGGACAAAAATATATTGTCCTGGCTGACGAAACAGCGAAGCGGCTGTTCCTGCATGAAAACCCAATCGGCAAGACAATTTGGGTTGGCTCTGAATTCTATACAGTGATTGGGCAGACGCGACAGCGAGCGGCTTCTGCTGCGATTGGTGGCAGTCTCGATGCGCGTGACTATAACCTTGATGCCTATATCCCTTTGGAAACTTTTCGAATGCGAATTGGTGACTGGGTAATGCGACGGACATCCAGCGGAGGTTCGTTCCCGTTTGAAGGAGAGATCGTTCAACTGAACCAGATCACAGTCAGAGTGGCTGACCTGGAGGATGTTGATGCGACCGCAGCGATTATTAATTCTGACCTGAAAAAATTCCACAAGACCAAAGATTATTCCGTTGTCGTTCCAAAGGAACTGTTAGAACAGGCGGAGCGAACCAAAGCGATGTTCAATGTGTTGCTCGTGGTGATTGCGGGAATTTCTCTGTTAGTGGGGGGAATTGGGATCATGAATATCATGCTGGCAACGGTCACTGAGCGGACGCGTGAGATTGGAATTCGAAGAGCGCTAGGTGCGAAACAATTTGATATTGTTCAGCAATTCCTCGCGGAAACCCTGGTGCTTACCGGAGCGGGTGGCATGATTGGCGTCGTGTTTGGTCTTATGTGTGGCCCATTGTTTCAATTGTTTGTTTGGGGAATGTCGATTGCATCTCCAGATACGCTTCCGCCAATCGTCTCAACATTGGAGCCGAGGATTGCACCCTGGTCGATTGGATTGTCCCTGTCTATTTCAGTAGGAGCAGGTGTGGTGTTTGGGTTATATCCGGCGATGAAAGCTGCTGCGATGGATCCCATTGAGGCGCTGAGGCACGAATAGTTAGAGGCACGAATAGAGCAAGGTTTTGCATGCCTTATCGAAAAATAGAAGATTAGCATGTCCACGAAACGGCCGACCCGTTGGTTATTACCAATGAACTCACAAGAAGAAGAAAAACGAGATCGGGTTGTCAAGCAGGCATTCGAGTGCCGCGTTCAGTTGATTGCGTATGCTTATGCTCTGCTGGGGGACTATTCGACGGCGGATGATGCCGTGCAGGACGCGATGTTGACCGTCGTAAAAAAGTACGACCAGTTTACAGAGGGTACATCGATCATGGCATGGTGTCGTTCCATCGTTCGCTTGGAAGTGCTCCGGATAAGGCAAAAACAGCACAAGGATCGAACGCTTGTCGCGCGGTTGTTAGAGGATTCAATTGGCCAGGCGTTTGATGAGTATGGCGCGGTAGATTTCACGAACCAAGATGCCCAGAGACGAAAGGCACTGGTAAAGTGTCTTGGCAAGTTAACGCAGCAGGGGCGGTTGGTTTTGCAGGGTAGATTTGCCGAGAGTTTGAGCTATGAGCAGATTGGGAAGAAGGTAGGGATGAGCCTGGAGGCCGTTCGAAAGTCACTTTATCGTCAAAAAAAACAGTTGCGGAATTGTGTTGAACTAAATGCGAGAAATGTCGAATGAACGATAAATCGAAAATGGAAGATTCGGAACAGCAGCGACTGGACTATCTTATTTCGCTTCAGCTGGACGATGAACTTTGTGAATCGGAAATAGAAGAATTGGTCGAGCTTCTAAATCTTCATCCCGAAGCGCGACGACGTTTGGTTGCTAACAGTCTTTTTGATGTGCAATTGGCTGATATTTTACGAAACGGTGATCAGGAAGTTTCGCAGGATAAACCCCGGGTGAATCGTGGTCGGGTATTTGCCGGTTCGCTTAGTAGTGTATTGCTTGCAGTTGCAGCGCTCGTTTTAAGTTTCTTGGCGATCCAGTGGGTGCTTGAGTCGCAGAATTCCGGAGAGCGACGGGAGCGGTATATTGCAAAGATAACGGGCATGAGTGGCCCACTGCAGTGGATTGGAGATGGTGGCTTCGTTACCAACAAGTTGACGGTTGGTGCTGAGCTGCCGGGTGGGACTATTGAGGGGCAATCGCCTGAATCATGGTTCGAGCTAATGTTTAAAGATGGGTCGCGGGTAGTAATCGCGGGTCAATCGAGATTGGTATTTTCTGATTTGGGGCAAAAGGAGCTCCACTTAATCGAAGGCGGTTTTGCTGCCAGCGTGGAACCACAGCCCGCGGGTAAGCCGATGCTGGTTTACACGCGAACTGCGGTGCTCGAAGTGCTTGGGACTGAATTTGAAGTTGAGTCAGAGCTGGCCTCAACTTTTTTAAATGTTACCGAAGGGAAAGTGCGCGTGAAGCGTTTGAGTGATGGTCGGTCACTCGATGTTCCGGCGAAGCATCGAGTCACAGCGGCGGCGGATCAATCGTTTGAGTTAGAGGCAACCCCGGAGATGGTTAGTTTTTGGAAAGATCGCCTCGCCCTTGGGCCGAAAGGTGTTTACGGGGACTGGCGGCCCGGAGACGCGAGCGAGGGACGCAGACCTGCGGTTAAATCAATTCCCCATACGATCAAGGAAACTGGGAAGACAATCTATTGTACTTCTCTCAGGGTATTCGGCGGCGAGAGTCCGCCGGTTGTGCTGCATCGTGACAGTCAGTTGGTCGTTGAAGGCAGAATTGCTGAAAAGACTGAGCTCTTGTTCATCGGGGTGACGTTGCAACATCCAAACGGTGATTTTGCAGGTCGATTTCAAATTCACCTGCCGGGCGAAAGCGTGAACGTCAACGAAAAGTTTGAACTCGCTCTAGATGTCAAGGATTTCAAACTGGATCCTTCCTTGCGGGAAATTCGGCACAAGCTCGCGGATTCGCCGCTCGGTTTGATCGTCACCGATATATGGTGTCATACGCTCTGGGATTCCGCGGGACTTGAGCTTGAAGGTGTCGAGCTTTATGAAGCGGCATCAGTGGACTGAGTTAGAGGAAAAGCATTGCCTCACCCCTGTATGATTACAGGTGGACGCCCCCTCGCCAGTAGATTGCAACTATGTGGGACAACATGGGCTAGAGCAATTTTCGTTGCGGCAATGTTTAATAACTTAACGCGAAAGATTATGAATTGAATAATCCGGCAATGCAAAGTCAATGATTAAAAAACAGTCAAAATTTATAGTCGCCATTCGATGCATTGCTTTGCTGGTTTGCGTCGTTTCTTTTCGGCATCATAAATCTCTTGCTGATTGGCCGCAGTTTCGGGGGCTTAATTCAGCCGGAATTGGTAGTGGGTCTCCACCGATTAAGTTTTCTGCCGATCAAAATCAACGCTGGAAAGTGGAGGTTGGGGTAGGGCATAGCTCACCATGTATTGTTGGGCCTTATTTATTCGTGACGTCGTACGATGAGGCGAGAAAAACACTTGCCGTCACTTGCCTCGAGAAAGCCAGCGGAAAATTGGCTTGGAAAAATGAAATTCAAGTCAAACAATTTGAAAAAGGGCATCCGTCTTTTAATCCAGCGAGCAGTACACCAACTTCCGATGGCGAGCGAGTTGTTGCCTATTTTGGTTCTTATGGTTTGGTTTGCTATGACATTGCCGGCAAACTGATGTGGGAAATCAAGATGCCAATGACCAAGTCGTTTGGAGGGAACGCGACTTCCCCTGCGATTGTTGGCGACCGGGTAATTTTATATCGGGGGAATTACGTCGATCATTTTTTGTTGGCCGTTAATAAACGAACGGGCGAAGAGGAGTGGCGTGTAGCGCAGGAGGAAGAGTTTACCGGCGAAATGGCGTGCACGGCTTGTCCAATTGTCGCGGGTGATCAACTCATCATTCATTCCGCTAGATCCATCCAGGCTTACCAGTTGGAGAGCGGTACGAAGTCATGGGAGATGAAGTGTGCGACGACCGGGACGAGTACGCCGGTGCTGGTGGGAGATGAGGTGCTCGTTGCCGCTTGGAATAAAATGGGAGAACCTTCTCTTCGGCCCGAGTTTCCATCGTTTGAAAATCTGCTTGGCAAACATGACCGTAACGATGACGGTTTCATTAATCGGGGAGAATTTCCTGATCTTTGGATTTTTCATCGCCCTGATGGGATGGAAGCGCCAATGAACGGAGCAAAGATTCGATTTGACCGTGCCGACCAAGATAAAGATTCTAAATTGTCGGCGAACGAGTGGAGTCGCCAACTGAAAGTTATCGAGAAATTTCGGGCAAATTATCAAACCCATGGAATTCTAGCCATTCCTTTGAAAAGCGAAGGGATGTTGGGAGTCGATCAGGTTCGGACTTTGGAAACGCAGGGCATATCAGAGGTGCCCTCTCCCGTCAGTGACGGCGAGTTTCTTTATTTTGTCAAGAACGGCGGAATATTAAGCTGTCTTGAGATTGCAACCGGAAAGCGAGTTTACCGGAAACGGACGGGAGGAAAGGGGACCCATTATGCCTCTCCTTTAATTGCGGATGATCGCATTTATTGCACTGCTGGAGAGGGAAAGATAAGTGTCATTTCGACAGGAGAAAATCCGGAAATTCTTGCGGTCAACGATATGAAAGAAGAGGTTTTCGCGACTCCAGCCATTGTGGATGGAATTATATACGTGCGAACCCATTCCGCTCTTTTTGCTTTTGGTGAAGAGGTGGCAAAATGAATTCTACTCGTTGTGTTATCAATTTGGGCTTGGTTATTTTTTGGTGGAATGGGATTGCCCTTTGCGGCAACTCTGGATTCGCCGAAGACAAATGGTTCAAGCAAGTACAGCCGCTGATTGAATCGTCTTGCCTTGCCTGCCATAACGACGCAGAGGAGTCTGGATTAGACCTTTCAACACTGGGCCATGATCTCTCGGATGCGACGGTATTTAAAACTTGGGAGCATGTTTTTGATCGTGTTCGAACTGGCGAAATGCCTCCTGCGACAGAAGGTCGCCCGAAGGCTGTAATTCTAGATTCCGCGTTGGTTGCATTGGGATCAAGCCTTCGGAATGCCAGTCAAAATCATCAAGAGAAATTTGGACGCGTACCAACGCGCCGGCTGACGCCGATTGAGTTTGAATATTCACTTCATGATTTGTTCGGAATTCACGGAGAGCTTGCCAAGTATTTGCCTCCCGAAAATCGGGCGGCTTCCTTTGATACGGTAGCTCAACAACAGGGAATGTCTGCCGTTCATCTGCAGGGCTTTTTAAAGGCGGCGGATGTCGCGATGGAGGAAGCGATTCAGTTGGGGTCGCGGCCAAATCTCGAGCCGGTTGAGATGAAATATCAAACACATCCCTATACGACAATGTGGTTTGAACGGCCGTTAAGGAATGGCGGTCAGACGGTAAAACTGGTTGACGGTGCATGGGTTACTTTTGATGTAAGGCCACACGTGGCCCAGTCTAATAATATGGGGTATCGGCCTCGGAAGCCGGGCTTGTACCGGATTACCGCTGAAGCGTACGGCTATCAAGCGGAGACAGTTGTTTCGTTTCAAATTTACAAGGGTTCGGATCAGCAGGGTGGTGCTGAGCTAATTGGCTCGTTCGATTTACCTCCCGGTGAAACGCGTCAAATTGAGTTGATACATTTTTTTACACCGGGTGATTTCTTTTACCCTGCTCCGGGTGATCACGATTGCCAGCCCGATGGTCGAGAAATATTCGCAAATCAGGGTCAGAAAAATTACGGCGGTGAGGGGCTGGCAATTAAATGGTTGAAAATACAAGGTCCTTTGGAGACATCGTGGCCTCCGGTGAGTACCCGAAATTTTTTGCAGACACAGCAATACGAGAAGAAATGGGCCAGAGGTTTTCACTATTTCCAACCTAAATACCTCAAATCTGAACCAGATCAAGCGCGAGATATCGTCTCAACGTTTGGCTATCAACTCTACCGACGGCCCCTTGATGGTGGAGAGTTGAATAGACTGACCGAAATGGCTGATTCCGAATTAGAAGCTGGCCGACCCCTTCATGAGGCGGTGCAAGTGCCGCTTCAAACGATGATCAGCTCTCCTCAATTCCTCTATCACGCCGGATCTCCGGGGAGGCTGGACGGGTACGCGTTGGCGACGCGTCTATCCTATTTTTTATGGAAGAGCATCCCTGACAAAGAGCTTTTTGAACTTGCTGCTAATGAAAGGTTGCTGGACAAAAAGGTTTTGGAAAATCAAGTGAATCGAATGCTGAACGATAAAAAATCAGATCGTTTTATCAACGATTTTCTGGATCAGTGGCTCGGTTTAGGCGAAATCGATGCGACAACTCCCGATGAAAAATTATTCCCGGAATACGATGACAATTTGCGACAGGCGATGCTGGGTGAGACGCGGTTGTTTTTCCGAGAGCTGATTGATGAAAACTTAAGCCCCGATCATTTAATTGATTCCAATTTCACTTTTTTGAATCGACGTTTAGCTGAGCATTATGGGTTGGAGCTGGAAGGCGAACAAATGGTCAAGGTGGCGTTGGCTGACAGCAGTCCGCGAGGTGGGTTAATGACGCAGGCAAGTGTTTTAAAAGTTACCTCCAACGGGGTTGTTACGTCTCCCGTCAAACGCGGGAATTTTGTGCTGGATAAACTGCTCGGCACGCCGCCTTCTTCGCCTCCTCCCGATATTGGATCGATTGAACCGGACACACGAGGAACGACCACGGTTCGAGAAACCTTGGCCGCGCATCGAAATGTAGAGTCGTGTGCGAGTTGCCACCGAAAAATCGATCCGCCCGGATTCGCGCTGGAGAGCTTTGACCCGATTGGAGGGTATCGGAACCGTTATCGATCTACAGGGAAAGGTGAAAAAACCAAACGCCAGTTTCGGGGCCGGCCAATTCGTGAATACCGTGAGGGGCCAGCGGTGGATGCATCGGGAGTTACGGAAGCCGGCGAAACGTTTAAAGGAATTAGAGAGTACAAAAAGATTCTGGCAAATCATAACGCGATGGTTACCAATAATTTGCTGACACAATTGGTGGTCTATTCAACCGGCGCGGAGGTCCAATTCGCAGACCGCGATCAAATTGCCGAGATGACCCAGAATAACCTTAAGAGTTTGGGTGGAGTTCGGGACCTGATCCATGCTCTGATTCAGAGTGAACTGTTCCTTAATAAATAAAGAGACCAGACTAAACGCTTGGGCAATTTGGAAGTGAATCAATGAGAAAACAACTAAACCGCCGAACCTTTCTTCGGGCGTCTGGCGTTTCCTTGGCATTGCCTTGGCTGGAAGCAATGCAACCCGCGTGGGGCCGGAATAAAGATGCACCGTCCAAACGAATGATTTGTATCTGCACTGCCTTGGGTCTTCATGGACCGGCACTTTATCCTCAAACGGTGGGATCGAACTACGAGAGCACCGAGTATTTGGAACATCTCAAGCGTCATCGTGAGGATTTCACTTTGTTTTCTGGGCTGTCACATGTTGATCAGGGTGGTGAGCATGCAACGGAGCTTACGTTTCTGAGTGGGGCTCGCAATCCTGGCAAAGATGGTTTTCAAAACTCAGTGTCGGTAGATCAGGTGGCTGCGAAACATCTTGGATACGTCACGAGATTCCCTTCAGTGATGCTCAGCAGCGAGGGAGCAAGCAGTCAGTCGTACAACGAAAGTGGCGTGATGGTACCGGCAGAGTACAGCCCGGCCCGCTTGTTTTCTAATTTGTTTTTACAAGGAAATGCCCGCGAGTTAAGTTTGCAAAAACGAAAACTAAGACAGGGCAAGAGTATTCTCGATGAACTGAAAGCTCAGGCTCGGTCGATGCAAAAGACGGCAACCGCGGCAGATCGAGATCGGCTTAATGAGTACTTTTCATCTATTCGAGATGCGGAAAGGGATTTAGCGGCGGCAGAAGTTTGGTTCGATCGACCCAAACCCCAAACCACAGCACAGCCTCCAAAGGATATTCCTAACAAAGCGGATTTGATCGGACGAACTCGATTGTTATTTCAAATGATTCCACTGATTTTGGAATCGGATTCATCCCGAATTGTTAGTGTCTTTATTCAAGACCATCATGTCGTGCCTCAAATAGAAGGCGTTAATTCCGAGCACCATAATCTCTCGCACCATGGCCGGGACGAAGCCAAGATTGCTCAGTTGAAGAAAATTGAAACGGCCATTCTTGGTTGTTATGGGGGGTTGCTGGATCAACTGAAAATGAAAGAGGAGGCGGGGGCTCGACTGTTAGATAAGACGACAGTGATGTTCGGTAGTAATCTTGGAAATGCAAATGCTCATGATCCGAGCAACCTGCCCATTTTTCTGGCCGGTGGCGGTTTTGAGCATGGGAAGTATGTAGCCTTTGATCGACGGAATAATAAGCCACTCAGCAATCTCTATCTCACCATGTTGAATAGAATGGATATTCCCGTAGAGAGTTTTTCAACGAGTACGGGAGGTTTGACATGGTCCTGAATTACCTTTGTTCATTTGCGAAAGAGGGTATTGCAAATATGAAGAGTAGCCTTTTGTTGTTGGTGTTTTGCGCGGTCGTCGAATTCATGGTTTCGGTTGACGTAGGGAGTGCTCAGTCAATCGATGGAATGGAAAACCAGTGGCATCACTGGCGTGGACCGAGTGTTACAGGAGTATCGGCGACTGCTGATCCGCCATTAGAGTGGAGTGAATCTAATAATATTCAATGGAAGGTCTCAGTCGATGGCGAGGGAGGATCGACGCCAATTATTTGGAAAGACAAAGTATTCTTATTGACGGCAATTAAGACGGACAAGCTGGACACATCGATTCCAAACCCGGAAGATCAGCCCAAGCGTAACTTTTTTGACATTAAAACTCCCAATGCATTTCACCAATTTGTTGTCATCTGTCTGGACCGTGATTCCGGAAAAGAAATCTGGCGTCGAGTGGCTGATGAGCGAATTCCTCATGAGGGACATCATGGCGATAATGATTTCGCATCGGCGTCACCGACCACCGATGGAAAGCGGTTGTATTGCTGGTTTGGTTCGGCAGGATTTTATTGTTTTGATCTGGACGGAAAGCTCTTGTGGCAACGGGATCTCGGAAAAGCGTTTGTGGGTTCAAGTTTAGGTGAGGGTTGTTCGCCGGTGATCCATGATGGAAAGTTGGTCGTGGTTCGGGATCATTCGAAACAATCAACTATCTCTGTTCTCGATGCGGAAACGGGTAAAACACTTTGGGAAAAAAATAGAGACGAACCTAACGCCTGGGCAACGCCCCGGGTGATTGAATATGAAGGTACGACCCAGGTAATTACTGCTGCTTCGAATGAGGTTCGCAGTTACGATTTGGCGAATGGAGAGGTAATCTGGCGCTGTCGAGGTTTGACCGGAAATGTGATTCCTTGTCCTGTCACCCAAAATGGGGTGGTCTACTGTATGAGCGGGTATGAAGGGTTTTCATTGCTAGCGCTTGAAATTTCCAAGACAGGCGACATTACAGATACAGATGCGGTGGTGTGGAAGAAAAAGCAGGGAACGCCGTATATCCCGTCTCCACTGCTTTACGACGGAATGTTGTATTTCAATCAGTCCAATCGAAATATCTTGACCTGTCTGGATGCCGCAACAGGAAAAGAGATTTTGTCGCGAACTCGGTTACCGGAATTGTCAAATATCTACGCCTCCCCGGTCGGCGCTCGGGATCGTGTTTATTTGACGGGGCGGAATGGAAAAACTGTGGTATTGAGTCGCACGGGTAAGATAGACGTGCTTGCTGTGAACCAGTTGGATGAGCGGATCGATTCGTCGCCAGCTTTGGCCGGGAAACAAATATTTTTGCGTGGTGAGAAGAGTCTCTATTGTATTTCGGAAAACCAATAAACCCGTTGTAAAGCGCTGAAGATGTCAGGGTTGGAGTGAATTGAATGTTGCTTTGCGAGAGGATTGGAACGCTAGGCGAATTAATTTGGTTAAGATATTTCCATGGACGCTGTTAAGGCGTCGGGAGATTGCAGCCCGAAATTGTTTTGCGGATTTGCAATCCAAACGAAATCATTAGACATAGGAAAAGTAGCATGAAGTTTTTGATAACTTTTAGCGCGTTGGTCATTGCCATGATTAGCGCTGGCAGCGATGTGATGGCGGGCACCAAAATTAACAAAGCGAATCAAGATAAGGAATTGAAAGTGGGTGATCCAGCTCCCAATTGGAAATTGACGGGCAGCGATGGCAAAGTTTATCAGTTGTCAGATTTCAAGGGAAAGAAAGCTGTGGTGGTTTCCTGGTATCCAATGGCACTGACGGGTGGCTGAACGATGCAATGTAAGTCGCTTCGTGAAAGCGGCAACGATTTGAAGAAATTTAATGTTGCTTATTTTGGTGCAAGTTGCGATCCGCTTGCGAAGAATAAGGAGTTTGCAGACAAGCTTGAATTGGATTATCCCCTGCTCAGTGACACCGACAGTAAGGTCGCTGCCGCTTATGGAATTCAACGTGGAACACGGTCGAAACGTGTGACTATTTTTGTTGATGTAGACGGCAAAATTGCGCACGTCGAGTCAAAGGTAAATTTGCGTGCACACGGCCAACAAATTGTTGAGCAGCTTGAGAAGTTAAACGTGGTGAAGAAGCCTGCGGATGCAGGTAAAAAGTAAAATTGTTTAAACCTAGTTAACTCAAAGGGTGGTTCGAGTGAAACTGACCTGTATTTTGGTTATTATTAGTTCGGTCGCGGGCGGTATCATTGCCGGTTCCGCGACCTACAATACGAATTCGAGCCACACCTTTCCAATTCGTCAGGCGTACCGACCGGTCGCTTCGAGCGAACTTATTCGCTTGCCAAGTGAGATTGGCAATAGAAGTTACATGAGCCCTCATGCCTCGCCAATCGCGGTGAGCGATCGTTTTGTATTTGCTGTCAACACGCCTGCCGATACGCTCGATGTGATTGAAAAAGCAAACAACGAAATCGTTCATCGAATAAATGTTGGCATTGATCCGGTCAGTGTTGCCGTGCGACCGGATGGCAAAGAGGTGTGGGTCGCCAATCATATTTCTGATTCGGTCAGTGTGATTGATATTGATTCGAATAGCCGCACCTATTTTCAGGTAGTTGCAACTATTCAAGCGTTTGAAAAGAAAGGTCGTGCCACCCGTTTTGATGAACCGGTTGGGATCGCCTTTGCGGGTAATGAAAAGGCCTATGTGGCGCTCTCGGCAGAAAATGAAATTGCCGTTGTCGACGTTCCAGAGAGAAAGCTCATTAAACGACTGGAAATTGTTGGGCAGGATCCGAGAGCTATTTCCGTTCGAGGAGATCGACTCTATGTGATTCCATTTGAATCCAATAACCAAACGCAACTTTCGGGCGGTAAAAAGGAGGAGATTGGAAGTGATCTGGTAAGTTTTGACGCGTGGGATCACTCGATATCGAACAACAATGTTCTTTCTCTGGGGCATGTTGTTGATATTGTCAAGCATCCCGAGGTTCCCGATCGGGATCTTTTTGTTTTCGATACCAAGACCGATGAGTTGGTTGAAACGGTCGATACGATTGGCACCTTACTCTATGGCGTTGCAGTAGACTCAGAGGGGCGGGTTTTTGTTGCCCAGACGGATGCCCGAAATGATGTTAACGGGCGGGCTGGAACCAAGAAACACGGTTTAGCCGAGTTGGGTAATCGCGCTTTTTTAAATCAGATCACAAAAATTGAGTTTAGTGGGTTAAAGGCGCGGCAACCGGAATTCATTGATTTGGAGCCTGCTCCCCCTGCCGGGTTTGACCCCGACGATGCTCTGGCCACTCCATTTGCAATCAAAGTCAGCGAAGATGATCAGATCTTAGTCGTCACAGCGGCAGGCTCAGACAAACTGTTTACGGTCAATCCGAATACGGGGGAGGTGTTAGGTCGCGTTGGCGTCGGTTCAGTACCACGTGGGATTGCACTGGAATCGAAAAAGACGGGAGAAGTTTCAAGAGCCTGGGTTCATAACAGTATTGCCAATACGGTTTCAATCGTTGAGCTTGAGGATCCGGCTCAACCAATCGTGACTGAGACCATCGAATTGGAAGATCCAACGCCGGCTGAGTACAAACAAGGCCGGGCTGTTTTTAATTCTGCCAAGGCATCAGCAAGCGGTACCTTTTCCTGTGCTAGTTGTCATCCTGACGGGCACACCGATCAGTTGCTCTGGGTTTTAAAAACACCTGTGGTAACTGGTGGGAATCAAATCATGCCGAGATCGACCATGCCACTTCGGGGGTTGCGAGACACAGCTCCTTTTCATTGGGATGGCATCCCGGGCGATCCGTATGGAGGTAATAACAGTGCAAACGTTCGCGCTCATGTAGAACCTAATAGTGATCCGAACGTTCCGGTTTCATCGGTTCGAAGTGTTGTTGATGGTTCGCTTGCTTCCACCATGAGTGGTGTTGGATGGAGTGTAATTAACGACGAGGGAAAGGCAGGGGCCCTGTCGAAGAGCGAGCGAGATGCGCTGTCTAAATTTCTTCTCGACATCCCGTTTCCGCCAGCTCAGCGCAGGGCTTACACCAATGTCTTATCACGCGAAGCTAAAAAAGGTTTTGAATTGTTTCATATTACCGGTGACGATGATCCCTCGAAGACTAGGTTCAACGTTTGTGGGGACTGTCATCGGATGCCATATTTGGTGAGCACGAATACGCCCGGGACTGGGATGGACGCCCCGACCTGGCGAGGTGCTTACGATCGTTGGCTCATTCTTCCGCAGGGGCGGTTGAACATGGTCGAGTTTCCATTCTTTCGCAGGATTGCTGAGCGTGGTTTAGACGAAGAATCGATTTGGAAACTGTCCTGGGGCGGTCGAGAAAGATTTAATCCGGTCTGGAAGATGGTCCTTGAGGGTAGTACTGGAGTTTCCGGAGCATTGGGTCGACAGGTGACCTTGAATCGATTTTCGGCGGAAAAGGGGCGGTCGGCTGATTTGCTTAACGCCCTTGAGGCGGCGTCTGCCGAGGGAGCCGTTGTACTGCAGGTAGATGGTGTTTTGTTGGATCGCAAATCGTCATCGCCCGTAGAATTACAGTTTGATGCGGAACTAGAAGGTGGAAAGTATCGAATGCTTGATCGACATTCGAAGGTATCGACGGCCGGGGCTCATGGGGCGAGCACTTTTGAATTGGGTGCGTCTTACTCGCGTGAAGAATTACTACACCTGGCAGCTCAGGGTCTTTTTGTCGGGACGTTTACCGCGAGGCATGGAATCAATCACCGGGACCAGGTGTCACAACCGGCACTCTGGACCAGAGGCTCCTTGCACGCTCAGCGAGGGCATCAAAAATTTCCGTTTTTATATGAGGGGAATTTGAAGATGTCGATTAGCGGTCGCCATATTGCAGAAGGTGCGGTCGTGATTGTCGATGGGCGTCGCGTGGCCGGTAATGTCGCAACGAACGAAGATAATGTTGAAATTGAGTTAGTGGAGTTGCCATCTCAGGGTTTGCATATGCTTCAGATTCAAAACCCGAATGGCCTGTTTAGTAATGATTTCATATTTCATGTTACCTCCGACCAGGCGGCGGCGACGGCAGCTGAGAAAAAAATACGTACAGATCGAGTTCCAGCGCGTTTAGGACTTTGGGGAGCCATTTCTGAAAATGATTTACCTAAGGTAAAAGATTTGGTCCGTCGTGGTGCAAACGTGAGCGCTCGCCATCCTGAAAGCGGCACCACTCCGCTGGGTCAGGCCGCCCTGTTGGGTAATGTTGACGTTGGTGAATTTTTAATTCAAAAAGGGGCACGGGTTTCGGGAAGCAATCGCGATGGAAATACATCTCTACACATTGCGGCGTTTCTTTGTGATTTCGAATTTGTTGAATTATTACTTCGGAATGGTGCGGATCGAAATAAAAAAAATCGTGACGGCCAGACTTCTGTCGAGGTTGTTGATTCCGTTTTGAGTAAACGAGCTGAGGAAATCTATCAAGGCATTGGCAGAGCAACCGGCAGGAACTTTGAGATGGATGAAATCCGGCGCCGTCGCCCCGAGATGGTCCGATTGCTTCGGAAGTATGCTCGCCCACAGATCGCAGACGATTGATTTTATTGGGGGTGCTCCGACGAACTGAGATCGTTTAATTAATCTAAATCGAGTTGTCTTGAGTAAACAAGAATCAATCGCATACCGGTTGAATTACATTTGCGGGGATGCCAAGGCTGAAGCTATGGTCTAAGAATTCCTTCCGGGATTTCTCCGTCGCCAGTTAATTCGCCATTAGCAATCCAGGACAGATTGAAACGGGCAATCTGTGACCCGCCATTTGGCCCTCCTTCGTGGTGGAGATAGATCCAGCCTTCGGAGGCGGTTCCCGGTCGGCCAGCGGTCAGGGAAGAATAGGCCGATGCCCCGGCGAAGATCAGGCGTTTGACTGGCCATGTTTTTCCGCCATCAAAACTTGCCCAAACGGTAGCTCGCTCGCGCTTGGGTTTTTCGGTGTCGATGTTGCTAAAGATTAAAATGTCCTTCCCGGCGACAGGTAGCCGGGTCAATCCTCCCATGCATCCGTAGGATCGATGTTGGTGTCCATCGGGCAGGATTTCAACGATGTCCCAGTCTTTCCAAGTTTGCCCGCCGTCGTCGCTGATCGCGCTCCTGCGACGAGTGTTGTTGGGGCGTTCTTGCCAGTGGACGCGAGAGTTGTAGTAAATTCTTCCATCTGCCAGTTCGGCAAGGGTTGCCTCGCCGGTGCCG
>WTFU01000187.1 GCA_011523945.1 Mariniblastus sp.
CACGCGTGATTTCAAGAATAGCGTCATTAGAGATGAACCCAAAAGTTAATTGGATGGAAATGTCGTCTGCAGAAAAACAACTCCACAAACCCAAAAGTCGTTGGTTTCAACTCCGTCTGCGGACTTTGCTCGTTTTTGTCACGCTCGCCTCCGGAGCATTCGGGTGGGTCGGCTTGGAATTGGATCAGCGAAGAAGGGAGAAGGTGGCGATTGCGTGGGTGGTAGAGACGTCCGGTGATGTATATTTTGCTGGCGATGAATACAATGGCTGTCGTAAAACAAACTGGTGGATAACAACAATAGATGCCTGGTTAGGGAAAAGAGCAGCTAAGGTTGTGCTTAGACGGGATGACGTAAGTGATCTCTCGTTACTGACAGAACTGAAGAGCCTCGAATCAATTGCTTGCCGTGGTACAAATGTGAGCGACCTCTCGCCACTGGTAGAACTGAAAAGCCTCGAATCATTTACCTGCCGCAGTAGAAACGTGAGTGACCCAACTCCTCTGGCAGAACTAAAGAACCTAAAGTTACTTTCTCTCAGCTATGCGCAGGTGAGTGACCTGTCTTTTCTGGCAGGCCTGAAGAACCTTGAGTCACTTGGTCTCTACGAAACACCCGCAGTGAACGACCTTTCTCCTCTGGCAGAACTGAAGAACCTTGAGTCACTTGGATTCAGTCGAACTGAGGTGAGTGACCTAACCCCTCTGGCAAATCTGAAGAACCTTAAGTCACTTGGCTTCGGTGAAACTGCGGTGAGTGACCTTACTCCTTTGGCAGAGCTAAAGAACCTATGGTCACTTTCTATCAACGATACACAGGTGAACGACCTGTCTCCTCTGGCAAACCTGAAAAACCTCGAGAGAGTTTTTTTGACGCAAACTGCGGTGAGTGACTTATCTCCCCTGGCAAAGCTGAAAAACATCACCATGCTTTGGCTGGATCATACGCAGGTGAGTGACCTGTCCCCTCTGGCAGGTCTGGACAGTCTGTCGCAGCTTGAGCTCTCCAAAACCAAGGTGAGTGACTTATCGCCTCTTGCAAAGCTGAAAAACCTCATCGTGATTCAATTGGATGATACGCAGATAAGTGACCTGACTCCTCTTGCACAGCATAAGTATCTCGGAGAAATTAGCCTTGCCAGAACCGACGTGAGCGATCTTTCTCCTCTGGTAGGTCTGAAGAGGCTCCAAAGTCTTAATCTAAACGGAACAAAAGTGACTGACGAACAGATTGAACAACTTCAGCTCGCACTTCCGAATTGCAAGATTTCTCGATAAACATCATGAGAAGCCTTGGGATGAGATTTGATCTTTGACTTAACTCTACCAATCGAATTCTCTAAAATCCTAATCACTTCCCTGTCCCTTTGCATCGGTTTCATGAGCTGGCGGTGCGTTACGTAATATGAAAAATAGGCGTGAAGCTTGGTAAAGCACTTGTTTCTTAATTATCACTTGAGTTTTAATCGAACGAAACTTGCCGAGCCTTTTCAAGTTTGGCGGTTTTGCAGATAGATCGCTTGTGCAACAAAATGTGGTTCGAAAAATGAAATTCGCTTGATTAGAGAACTAGTTCATCGTTACGAGACCTAAAGTTTTATGAGCTGAAAATGTCGTCTGCAGAAAAGCAACTTCACAAAACTCAACGCCGTTGGTTCCAACTTCGTCTACGGACCTTGCTTGTTTTGGTCACGCTCGTTTCGATGCTACTCAGTTGGGGCGTCTGGGAAGTAGACCAGCGACGAAGGGAAAAAATTGTGATTGCGTCGATCCAGTCATGGGTTGGCAGCAGGATGTGGTGCACGATAAATTATCCAGAGCCTGAAACCAGTTGGTGGAACAAAACAATCGATTCTGCGTTCGGGGAAAGGGTGCGTTCACTTGACCTAAGCGGTGCGTCAGTGCCAAAGGGTGACCTGTCAATTCTGAGGGAGCTTAAGGCCTTAGAGTCGCTCAAACTCTACGGGACCGGGATTACTGACCTAACTCCCTTGGCAGGTCTGAAGAATCTCGAAGCACTCTCTCACGATGCCGCTCAGTTAAGTGACCTGTCTCCTCTGTCAGGTCTAAAGAACTTTGAGTTACTTAGACTCAGTGATACTGCGGTGAGTGACTTAACTCCTCTGGCAAAGCTGAAGAACCTTGAAACACTTGATTTTCACGGTAGCACTAAGGTAGGTGACTTAACTCCTTTGACTGATCTGAAGAACCTTAAATCGCTTACCCTCAGCTTTACAGCGGTAAGTGACCTAACTCCTCTGGCGGGTTTAGAGAACCTTGAAACACTTCGGCTCAATCATACTGCGTTGAGTGACCTAACTGGTATAGCAGGCCTGAAGAACCTTAAATCGCTTGACCTCATGAAAACTGCAGTGAGTGACCTATCGCCGCTGGCTAGTATGAAGAATCTCGAAACTCTTGATCTAATGGGCAACACACAGGTAAGAGACTTAACCCCCTTGGCAAATCTGAAGAACCTTAAAACCCTTGAGCTCATGGATACAAAGGTTAGTAACCTAACTGGTCTGACAGGTCTGAATAAGCTTGAATCGCTTACCCTCTACGAAACCGCGGTGAGTGACCTATCACCGCTGGCAAATGGTCTTCACAACCTTGAAGAACTTGACCTTAGATATACCAGGGTCAGTGACGTAACTCCGCTGACAGGTCTAAAAAACATTAACTTCCTTCTTCTCGGCGGTACTTCGGTAAGTGAAAAACAAATTGACGAACTCAAAATGGCACTTCCGAATTGCGACATTGTCCGATAGGCATTATGGAGTGTTCTAGCAAGCGATTCGATGATCGACAACTCTTGACCAATCCCTCCAAAACCCTAATCACGCCCCCCCGTACCTTCGTAGCGGTTCCAAAAGTTAGCCAGAGATGGCGTGATGCCGAAAATGGATGCGGGGTTGGGAAGGTAACTGGCTTTACAAACTTTTGACCTATGCGTCCAACCATCACCTCGGCCGAGACTATGTCATTCGGATCATCTCAAGGCTACGGAATTCTCAGTCGGAAAGCTCGTTCCACTTTTTTGGCCTTTGCGGGGAATCTAATTGATTCGAGACAATAGATTTATCCCTCCAGTTTTTTTTGCTTCTCCCGTTCTTCCCTCTCTTTTTGATAAGCGGCGAGACGTTTCTTCTTAGCTTTCTCTTGCCGAATTGCGTATGGTATCAAGAAAAAAGAACCGATCCCAATAACGGTGAACCCTAGCCCAAAAAGTGCTAGACCTGCAACGTTTAAAAAATAAACCCCCGGCTGCAAAACAGATTTATTGGGATCCTCAGGATCAAAATACACCGTGCAGGGTTTCTTTAATGAGAACTCAGCAATCGCTTCTTGGGCCTTATTGGATCGTCCATAGGAGCGGCTGGGGATTCTAAGGGTCGAGCCTTGATAGGTCTTCCCATCAACTACGTAAGTATATTCGATTTGGGGACGGTAGCTGTCACTGGTTCTCCCGTTATTGTCTCTAAACGTGGAGCTCTTTACTTGTTTGGATAGCACTCTGCCTTGGACGGAAGGCCAAGATGAAGATTCACGAGCTTCTAAATAATTAAGAAGCGCCCATACCAACATTACCACGCCCGCAACAAAGAAAGGAACGGGGAAAACTTTGCTAAAGAAAAAATCACTCATCTGAAACTAAGTCTCCGAAAAATCTTCCAAGAAAACCCCAGTAACCTCGTTGTGATTAGTCCGTGTGGTCAAAAAGTTCGGCGACCTCTCTCTGGCGAAATGCTATCTCAACTCAGGTGTTTATTGGGCAATGTTGGCCGGTCTTGTGCTTTGATACAAATCATTAATTTGCTCACCCTCGTTTTTACCGAAGCGAGTGCAAGGTGGGAACCTTGGGATTTAGTGGTCATGCTTTTCAGACGGCAACGCATCGATGATAGTTTTTGTTTTTGGCAAGTTACTGAGGTGAGTATGGAATTTGTTCTACAACCCCTGGCAGCTGATGGTGTTTTTGCTAGTCGATTGGGGGAATTGGCATCAGCAACATGCGATCGATTACCTGCGCACCGAAAACGATATGTTCAATTTTCCGAATCACCTCGTTTTTTGAAACGGAACACAGCAATCAATTTTGCCAAAAGCCGCACTCGATACCACCGTGGACAACAATCGCGAACAGGCCATATTCAGGGATCTCCATGGGCGGCATCGCAATCTCGGCTCCCGCCTCAGCAGCAGATTGGACAGCCGCTTCGATGTCATCGACCAATAAATACGGTCGCACGACTGGTTTCTCCGTGTCACGCAATGGTCCGCGAATACCGATCAGGCCGCCGCCATCCAGTTTCGCCGTCCGGGCACCGCCAAAGTTGCTATTTGGTTCACTGAAGGTAACATCATAAATGGTTGAGTATTGACGACACAAAGATTCGACTTCCGGTGTCACGATTTCAAGGTATTGAATTTTCATTGGCTCTCTTGTGTCAGTCGATTTTTCCCCTTGAATGTCAAGGCTCAACTCATCATTGGATTTTACCGTTTGAATTGTATCCTTGCTGGATTGCTCGCATCCGTTGAGCAGTACGATGGTCGCGAACCCAATCGTAAGTGTGATTGCTGTGCAGAGTACATTTTGACGGGTAATGGTAGGCATTGAATTTTTACCACACAAGAATTAAAGCGGATGGAAGATCAGAATAACGGAATGCTTATCGAATCGCCAACCCATCGCAATTACAGCATCGCGGTTTTCTTGTAGCGAAGGAGATTTGTTAGGATTACTAGGGAAGCCGAGCTTTTGATTAACGTCTCAGTTTGCCTACCCGATACGAAAAGTGAAGCACTCACCAGCAAACTTCCCGAGTGTTATCGATAAGAAGCTGCCTACTGCGTTTTTGTATTTTATCATTGTGTAAGCAGACTTTAAACACTCGAATTTCACGCTCAACTTCAAAGCTGGCGGTTTTCAGTGTTGCAAGAGCATTGGCAAGCCCCTAATTGCCCCTTTAATATGACCTTGGTCTTAGAATGATTGTTATCCGACTTCATTTATGACAGTCATAATTCGACTATTTGCGAAACTCCTCAATACACTCGCCCTCGAGTTTACAACCGATCAAGTGTGAAATGACCCCGATCTTTTCTTTATTAAAGAGACTTTAGTTATAGAACATTTTATGAAGATCATCCCCCGACATTTAATACGAGTATTGATTATGGCACTTTCCGTTTTGGCGGTTGCTGGGAGTGATGGACAAGAGCAGGACAAAGTACTAGCCCCTCAATACGAAAATTTAGTGGAACAGCTTCGTGATCCTTCCTCTACGATTCGCGGTAGGGCCATATTAAAATTGAGCCAACTTGATTTGTCCGCACGTTTAGAAGTAACCGCCGCCTTATTCGGCTGTGATTCACAAGAGCGGGACAAACCACTAAATCCTAAATACGAAAAAGTAGTGCAGCAACTTGGTGATCCCTCCTATACGGTTCGCCAACAGGCGTACGCAAAATTGCTTGATATTGGTTTATCAGCACAAGCAGAAGTGACCGCTGCTTTGGATAGCCCGGATGCCGAAGTTCGTTATAAAGCTCGACAGTTTATCGAGTCGTTTATTCCCTTTAGGTTAGAAGAGTACTTGCTGCAGAACCCTGGAGAAATCACATTACTGAATCCTAGGCAAATCCCTGAATTGCTAGACAAGTCTCCGAAGGATGGGTCTCTGTTCCTCCAACGCCTAGAGTCCATTGATAAAGACGTGGCTCGGGAATTGGCAAAGTTCAAAGGTAAGAGACTGGGCCTCAATGGTTTACAATTTATTGATAAAGACACGGCAGCGGAATTGGCAAAGTTTGAAGGCAAGATCCTGTACCTCCAAGGTCTGAAGTCTATTGATAAAGGAGTTGCCCGAAGATTGGCGAGCTTTAAAGGGGATTCGTGGAACGAGCTTTCAAAGGATGGCTGGCTGAGACTGGAAGGGTTGGTGGCGCTTGATAAAGACGTGGCCCGGGAATTGGCAAAGTTCGAAGGTTCTTATCTTGCGCTCGGAGGCCTGAACTCCATTGATCAAGACGTTGGCCGAGAATTAGCGAGCTTTGAAGGACATCTTGGTCTTCAAGGCCTGAAGTCCATCGACAAGGCTGTGGCCCGGGAGTTGGCAAAATTCGAAGGTGAGCGTCTGGGCCTCAATGGCTTGGAATCCATCGATAAAGAGTCGGCTCAGGAATTGGCGAACCTTAAAGGAGCGCTGGCACTTTCTGGTCTGAAGGCGATCGATAGAGAGGTGGCCAAGGTATTGGCAGAGCGTGATCGAGAGTTGTCGCTTGGTTCACTGAAATCCATAGATAAAAACGTGGCTCGGGAATTGGCAAAGTGGAAAAACAAGTATCTAAACCTCCAAAGCCTAGAATCCATCGATAAAGAGACGGCTCAGGAATTGGTACAGTTCGAAGGTCGCGGCATGTATCTCACTGGCCTTAGGTCAGTTGACAAAGACATTCTCGATATCCTGAAGTCGAATCCAGCGATTAAGTTGCCTAAGAAAATAACGCGGTAACTCGCTCTCCGTTTACGTGGGCTGGCACGAAATATGACGACCGACCGAAGGGGCCAATGGCTTCCTCGATGTTTCAGTGGGCGCTGTTAAACAGGATAACAATGCGTTCAATTGGAGCCAATTAGCCTTGGTGTGGTTCTTCGATACACTTTTGTTTTAGGCCGACTTGGTCGGCCACGTTAACTTAGACGTTATCCCACTCATGGAACACGCTGTTATTTCCGTTTCAAGCAATGACCGAAGATGTTATGATTTACAAATCGAAGTATTTGTTTTTGCCGAAGGAATTGCTTTGAGGATAATTGCTCTGCTTGCGTTGGCCTCATCAATCACATTCTTGTGCTCACCGTCACTTAACGGAGGCCTTTGGAATTGGCTCTCAACTGTACCGGTCATGACTCGCTGGTTCGCAATTTTGCTCACTTCGGTTAGCCTTTCAATTCTCGCGATCAATGCTGTGGGGATTCGTCCTAGGGATCTAGCCGTTCGTACTTGGCGAAACATTGGGTTCCTTGCTACGACCGCCGCTTGTGCCGTAGTAATGGTTGCCATGACGATGTATGCCATCCGAACAAATTCAGTTCCCGATTGGCTTCCAGTTTCGCGACTGGTGTTATTCTTGATTGGCGGAATTGGCTGGGCGCATTTTTACGCCAGGCAAGACAGCACTGCAAACCCCAAATAACAATATGATGCACGCGAATCCGCCGACAACGCGTGTTTTAAGCAACGAGCACTTTGGCCGCCCGGTGATCTCTTCCGTTATCTGCCGTTTTTGACTAGTGAACCATGCTGCCGATCTTTTATTTGCTAATCCAAAACTACACCTGCGAACCCTTGATCGACGATTTTTTATTCGGCGATTATGTCGCCCGTCCAATTCCGCCAACGGACTATGGCGAGTGTCAAGAAGGGTCGACTGTCGATTTTAGTAAGAACATTACCAGGTTTCCCAAGATCATCGGACGGGATAATCCGGGCGTCCCCACAGACCTAATGCTTGACTTGCGGAACCTTGTTACTGCGAAATGGAGAAAAATCGAATTTGCAAAACCATTCAGGTTTGACTGGGATTGTGATGGTTTTGAGATTCTCGAACAGTACGAAGAATTGTGTGAACAGGAACTAATTGCCGCTGGAATCAAAGATCCATACGAGCAAAGTAGTCATCTATTGACTGATGAAGGACTCATCTATCTTGATTTAGTGGATAGATTTCAGATTGATTCTTACACGCCCGAATCGACGTATTGGGAAATGATCTTAGTTAATTCGTTTCAAACAGTTCAGGTAGATGCTCCAACAAACGTACTTGTTTTCTCAGAAAACTCGCCATTAGTGCGTCGTGTTTTGCGAGGCTTCGAA
>WTFU01000101.1 GCA_011523945.1 Mariniblastus sp.
CAATGAATCGAGTCGAATCTGTCTCCAAAGCAAGACGGACAACATCACTCATTAAGTTTTGCTGTCCAATAAAATCTCTACTATTTTGAATATCGATCGGCCGGTCAGCCTTTACCTTCGGTTTCAGTCTCTCAGCCCACGACTCGGAAGCAGCCATCCGATTTTCCAAATTCCTAACACTTGAGAAAAACTGATCTAGCCGGTCGCGGTCCGATTGTCCCAGTTCTTTTTGCAGTTGCTTCGCATCCTCTTGAACCAAATCCATGATACTTCGCCCCTCGCGCACCAGGACAGCTTGTTTTTCTCTCTCCGTCCGAGTGCCATTGGTAAACAGCTGATCAAAAACTGCTGAAGGCGACGACACCGCAGGAACCATTGCTCCGTTTTCGGTATAGGAAGGGCTATCGTTCCCGGAACTACTAAGCACAAGCGAGGGAAAACGCGTTTCTCCCCCAAGAAATTTAGCGAGATGTTGATCGATTGAAATCGAGTTTTTTGCCCGACCAGAACTTCCCATTGGATTCGCTGTCAAAATACATGCTTCTGCCCGATGCCCTCCTCCTACTCCGGGGTGGGACGTACCCGAAATGACAGTAAAGCGATCGCGCAAATCATCAATCGCTCTCAGATATCGACTTGCCGTATAATTCTTCCCCGCTTCGACCGGATTCAAATTAGCCGCATGGAGACCAAGCCCAAGTGTCATGGCAACAAACCGTTTGGGCGGCAACGCCTGTCGCTCAGAAGCATAAGCAGGAGTCATCGCCCCAAGAAGAGGCAACGTCATCGCCACGCCAGCCCCTCGCAAAACGGAGCGACGATCAAGCTGTTGTCGAAAATTAAAATGAACTCGCTTATTATGCATTTTCAACCCGCAAGTTTACGAAACACCGCATCCTCGTATACGAGAAAATTGAAAAATCCGGAAGACCAACAAGTCCTCCGGTTTAATTCCCAATTTTCGTTAACAGCTCACAAAAACCGCTTCTTACTTATCGCCTTCGAATTGTGGCTCTTTACCTTCATACGCGCGATAGAGATCGTAAATTGACTTTTTCAAGGCCTCAGCCGTCGCAGGATTGCTGTCCTGCTTGCACTTCATGGCGGCAACGAGAACCTTATGAGCAGTCGCGAGTTGTCCAACATACTCCTTGCTATCCGACTTAATACGCTGGGTTAAAAAGTACTGAGAAACAATATGCTGCGTGTTCGTCGCGTGCGTTTCTTTTGTGGTGACCCACCGCATAGCCTGATTAATGCCTTTACCCGTTGGCGAATCTCCACTCAAGCCATCTGCAAACTCATTGATGCTCTTTATCGCTTTCGCAATCGTTTTTGTGTCTTCCAGCATTTGCTCAAACCGCATCTGATCGGCATAGATTCCGCACGGCACTTCACAGTGCGGTGCCGGCGCCTTCGCGGCTTTTGGATTCGAAACAACCGCTTCGCTCGCAACCACAAAACCAGCCACTAAAACTGCAGAAGCAACGGCAAACATTGCAAATGTACTTTTCATCTTTTTCCTATCTAAAATCAAATTAGCTTTTATGATTGAACCCAAACTCAATCCCCAGTCGAAGCTCAAGTGTACCATTTTTATGTAAATAAAGACTGTCGCAAGATTTGTTTTTTCCGTGACAGAACTTAAACGAACGAATTCGAACGTACTCCCTGAATCATTCGAACTTAGTTAAAATACGCACAAAAACTTTCAAACGGTAGATCAAACATCCTGGGCCATTCCCTATGTTTCGCAAATCAATCAACACAAAGTTATTCATTTTATTCGCAATAACTGGGATTTTATTTTCCGAAGCACTTTCAAACGCTCAGGAATCGCAAACGAAAAGACCAAATTCGCCAAGCATAAAATGGGTGAATCAGCCCAAGCCGTCCCAGGAGAATCTACCGCCTAACTCGCAACACCTTTGTTTTTTAAGCAATTTGGTAAAGCAAAAAATCGGCTTCTGTATTTACCTTCCTCCAAATTATTCCACCAGCAAAAAGAATTACCCCGTGATCTATACCCTTCACGGTAACGGAGGCAATGAATTCACATGCCTCGATTCGATTGCATTGCTTCATCAAGGGATCATGTCTGGGAAATGGCCTGAGATGATCATGGTACTACCCAACGGAGGAAGAAATACTTTTTACAAAAACTCAGCGGATGGAAAATTTCCGATCGAATCCATTTTCATTGACGAATTAATTCCATTTATTGATGCAAATTATCGCACCCTAGCCAGACGCGACGGCAGATGCATTGAAGGATTTTCTATGGGAGGAAGAGGAGCAACTCGACTCGCAATGAAGCATCCACATTTGTTCTGCAGCCTTTTCTGCCAGGCGGGAAACGTTCCGCATCTTCTTGAAATATACGACGCCGCGACTGCTGCAGAACGCAAAACGATGCTACTCGGGGAACTGCGTCAAAACTGGGAAGCCGACGATGTTTACGCGATCACTGAAAAAAACACGGATACGATAAGGAAAAACGTCCGAATTAAAATTGCCTGCGGCACAGTCGACAAAAGCCATATCGAAACCATTCGCGACTTTCATCAACACCTAATCACCTTGGGCATTGATCATACCTATCTTGAAATTGAACAACTTGGGCACAAGCGAACCAAAATGATGTCGGAATTGAAATCCACCTGGTTCGATTACCACGTCGAGTCGCTGCGACGAGCCAGCCAAAACGCTCAACGCTGACCCAATATTCGCCCCCAACTCTACAACAATATGCGAAAAAAACTCTGTCCGCGGTAAGTTCACCAGAACCCCCCGGCTCTTTTCATCGCTGTTAAGCTGTATCGATTGTTCCTGTTACCCAAAATCTCGAAAGCCTGACGGAGGAATGGCATCTGACAGCGCGAACGATCGAATCAAACGTAACGGTTTATTCGTCCGATACACAAAGTACGCCGCCAATATTTCAACTGGCAACCTATTCAAGCTCACGAATTCCAAGGGCTATGCTGTGAAACCAATTTCGACTCTTCAGTACTTGCGACTGGCAAATTTTTCGAACCCAGCGTGCGATCGACAAATCTATAAATTGATAAAACAGAACTCATTTCGATCCATCATTGAATTCGGGCTTGAAGACGGAAATCGCTGTATTTCAATGCTCAAAGTCGCGCAGAAATATGCGGGTTCGATGAGCATTCGCTATACCGGTGTCGACTCATTCGACGCCAGATCCGAAACGCAGAGTAACCTCCCACTGATTCAAATACACCGCAAACTACAAGAGATTGAAGCCAAAACTCAACTCGTCCCCGGCAATATCGCTTCCTCCATTCCTCGCATTGCAAATTCACATGTTCGAACAGATATGATTGTGATTTCGGCTGGATTCGATCCAGCAGCCTTAGAAAACTCTTGGTTTTATTTCCCGAGAATGCTTCACGCAAGCTCCGTCGTTCTAGTGCAGAAGATGGCCAATGGGCCGTTTGAAGTAATGAATCGACACCAAATCGAAAAAATTACAGAATCGAATTCGGGAACTCGTCGCCGAGCAGCCTAACCGAGCAGATTATTCAACGAATATACCGCCACAATATAAAAACTATGTCCATTAACCTTTTTCACCCTTCAGAAGTTTCACACCCAACATAACAAAACCCAATTAATCCTTGAATTTCAAGGGAGTTAATAACGATCTGTCGGTTGCTTTAAACAAGACAGTTTTTGAGATCGCTGATGCGGCACCTTCGCGAACCCCCATAATTTTGGTAGATTTTTCGTTCTGATTCTAGAAACCCACGTAACAACAAGGCCGGTTTTGGTACGGCCGGATCAAGGTAAACAGTGAAATATGCAGCCGTAGGGCCGATCGCCGTTCACTTACCCGAACGAATTGAATCCAATGCAGATCTAGTCGCCGACAATCCCAAATGGGATATGGACCTCATTGCATCCAAAACTGGAATCTATAATCGGCACATCGCTGGCCCTGACGAGTGCTCGTCTGATCTTGGCGTCAAGGCGGCCGAGAAATTATTCCAAGAGTATTCAATTGACCCTGCATCGATCGACTTTCTCTTCTTCTGCACTCAAACCCCCGATTATCCACTTCCAACGACTGCCTGTTTGATCCAGGATCGTCTTGGATTGCCCACCCACTGCGGAGCACTTGATTTCAACCTTGGCTGCAGTGGCTATGTTTACGGACTTTCGCTCTGCGATGGACTGATTCGCTCTGGGGCGGCGAAACGAATCTTGTTTATCACCGCAGAGACCTACACAAAGCTGATTGATAAACAGGATAGAACTCTTCGAACAATTTTTGGAGACGGTGCCGCGGCCACATTGATCGAATCCAATGATGAACCTTCACTTTGGGCGTTCAAGTTTGGCACCGACGGGAAGGGAGCGAATACGTTACTGGCGACGGAGAATGGTTTTCGAAATTCCGAAGACGCAATTAGTCCCCGTCATCGCCGACGTTGGAAAAGTGACCTCTACATGGATGGCCCGGCACTCATTAACTTCACCGTTGGACAGATTCCCGGCATGCTTCAGGAAGTCCTCAACGATGCCAACATGACCAGTGAGGATGTCGGCTATTACCTGTTCCATCAGGCAACTTACAAAATGTTGAGCCAACTCCAGCAGGTTATGGAAGTCGAGGAAGCCAAGGTTCCAATTTTGTTGCGAGATCTCGGTAACACTGTGTCGTCCACATTACCGATCCTCATCAATCAGATGCGCAGTCGCGGTGATATGACTTCAGAAATGAAAAACTTGCTGGTCGGATTTGGCGTCGGTTGGTCTTGGGCCGGTTGCGTGTGGCAAGACGTTGCGAGACCTTGATTTTACCTCTGTACTAAAAACTTTAGTTACCGAGTGCGACGCCTTTGATAACGCCGTCAGCAACAAGGGTTTCTCCTACGAATCCCTGAAATTCCGCATTAAACAGCACATTCCTTCGGACTTTGCCTTTTCTTAGCATCACCGTAAGCCGATCGCCCGGGACAACTGGCACCCGAAATCTAATGCTTTCCAACCCACCTAATCCGACGTAACCATCATCAACCATTTTGTTAGTCAGCGCAAAATAAGATGATAACTGAGCCGCACATTCGCAAATCAGCACTCCGGGCATTAAAGGTTTTCCCGGGAAATGGCCGCGAACCCAAAACGAATCCTCGCTCAAATCGATGTATCCGACGGCAATATCTGGCGAACAGTAAAGAATTCCGTCCAAGAGTAGCATCTCAAAACGATGCGGATTGATCTCACGAATACCGTCTGCGTCTACGAGCACTTTGTCGTGATCGAACTCTGAAAAATCTAGAAATGATTCTTTTGCCACTTGAATCTAACCTGAATTCGAAAATTCCATAAACATTAAAATTACATTTGGCCACCACACGGCGTTGTTCTGTCATCGGTCAATTGCTACCCGAAAACTTCCCTTATTTTACCAAACACAGCGATTTTTAAGCTCGAACTGACAGATCAATGGTAATTTTCGGTTTCTTCGGAATTCAACCGAAATAGCAGCCCAGCACCTAAACAGCCCTGCTTTCCTAATCATAATTTCCGGTCATGGACAAATATATCTCAAACCCGCTGATTCAATGAAATTTTCATGACTAATTTCTAAGTTTGGCGTCAATCGGAAGCGACAAAAACCTCTTCAATGTTAGGTTGTACTCGGCGTTGGTAGCTTCCATTTCAGAAAAAAAGGCTGGCAGAATCGCATCTGCCAGCCCAATATTCAATTTTTCTACGAGCCAAAGGACAAAAAATCGATGGCTTAAAAGTCTCGTATTACATCACGTGGGATGTCTAAATCAGACTTCAACGACAGTCGCAGCATTAATGGTCACGTCTTCGTCAGGTCGATCGGATCCGTTGGTAGAAACACTACCGATTGACTCGACGACACTCATTGATTCTGGCGTTGCTTGGCCAAAAACTGTGTATTGTCCATCCAGGAAATCCTGAGTTCCGAGACAGATAAAAAATTGAGATCCCGCCGAATTCGGGGCGCTGGAGCGAGCCATGGAAAGCGTACCGGCCAAGTGAGGAGTACTATTGAACTCAGCGTCAACATTGTAGCCCGGTCCCCCCGTTCCCGAACCTTGAGGACATCCTCCCTGAATCATGAAACCTGAAATTACACGATGAAAAATCAATCCATCGTAGAAACCAATTTTTGCCAAACCCATAATATTTTTGCAATGCTCAGGAGCAACTTCTGGGTTCAAGTCCAAAACAATCAACCCGTGCGACGTATCTAAATGGACTTGATATTTTTTATTTTCAAAATCAACATCTGCAATCGCGGATTCAACTTCTGCTTTTCGACTCATTTGCAACTCTCTCCGAGCATAGACTTGTTTGGAAACGTTTATATTGATTGTCTCACAGCATCGGCAAAGTAGCAATCGGTGCCTGCACCTACTCGTTAGAAGACCCTTCCAAGTTCGACCCCAAAAAAAAACGCCGCAACTGGCGGCGTTTCTCAATCTTGTTGCCCCTATGCTCTCAAGACTGAACTCTGCTAATCTCAAAGAGAGAAGCTAAATTGGTAACAAGAAGTCATCGGATTAGGTCAAATTGACAACTCCTTTTTTCTTTCTTCTTAACGCTAAAGCGTCGAATCTATTACGGAAGCTTAAGACAATTGGTTCTGTTTCCGCCTCAAATAGAGTCGAAAATCCCTATTTTGTCACGATCTGAGCTTGATAAGGATTCTTAGTCCAAGTCATTTTGTCATTCGATTGGGCCTTTGGTTTGCTATCCGCCTCTGCAGACGCCGCCCCCGGTTTGAAAAAAGGGTTCGAAATACTTAGCGGTTCCGGCTTCATCCCCATTTCAACGGGCATGATACCTGCCGGTGCCGCATAAGGACTCACTCCATAGGGTCGCTTAACAACGTGACTATAGTAGACGGGCGGGAACCGCGCAAAGAAAGGCGCCTGCTCCCGGCGGAACTCTCGACTGATGGAATTATCCGGAAAACGAGCGCATCCAAAATAGCCATATCGATAGATATCGTTGATGCACGTAGCACTGTTAATACCCACGCCAAATTGGTATCCCTGCCCCATCGTTTGGGCATTCGCGTTTGATTCTGTAAGCATAAAGATAGCGGTCAAAGCTATCCCCAACGTAAGTAACCGTTTCATTGGTAATCCTTTCCTCGATACCTTTATGATTTGGTATATTTTTTGAACGAGGCAAACTAAACGCAAAATTGTGCGTGCCGATCGCCGGATTACTCCACACTAAATGCACTTCATTCTGTTACAACCCTTAAAGTCAAATGTGTTGGCAATATTTTTTAAACATTAAACCGGCATGAATCCTGACCAATTGACAAAATCGTTAAAACAGGAAGCGGCGCGCCTCGGATTTGACGTCTCCGGTGCTTGTGCAGCCGTCACGCCCACAGGATTTCACCAATTCGTCGATTGGCTGGACCAAGGATTCGCCGGCGAAATGAACTATTTGGAGGATCGGAAAGAGGCTTACGAGCACCCGTCCAATGTACTACCGGGGGCGATGAGCATCCTCATGCTCGGCCTTAACTACCAAACGGCTCCCGCGGTTCAAGCAACATCCGGAAAGGGCAGAATCGCCAGATATGCGTGGAGTAACGTTGACTACCACGACCTCGTCCATAAGAAACTGAAACAGCTAAAAAGATTTGTAAAAGAACTCGATCCTTCCATCGGTGTGCGAGGCGTTGTTGACACCGCACCGTTACTTGAGCGCGAATTTGCCGAATTGGCAGGAATTGGGTGGCGAGCCAAAAACACATTGCTGATCAATAAGACGGCAGGAAGCTGGTTTTTCCTGGCAGCACTTCTGCTA
>WTFU01000033.1 GCA_011523945.1 Mariniblastus sp.
CGGGTTTCATCAGGCCGGCCACGTGCTCGCGGTCAGCCACACTGAGCTTACTCAACGGGATTACAATTGACTTTCCGTTTGATGTTTTTAGTCGTACCCGTTCGTCTTCGGTTAGCTCCACAAAATCTGCGTCGATTTTGAATTTACCTGTGGAATCAGTCCAAACACGAGCATGCAAAGTCAATGGGATGCAAAGACAGAGCAGAAGAAACAATATTCTGTGACTCATCGGTATTGCTTTCGCAGCGAGGGGAGGACTTGCCTGGTGCCATACCTACCAGTCTGCGTGACATAATTGCAGGCTGGCGACAGTGACTAAAGTTCGTCCGTTGGACTGGAACCTCACAGGGCTTCTTTGCGAACCATCTTGCCTTACAAAACAGCGATGCATGAGTATTGTGGCACGTAAATCCTGTTGCCAGCGATTAATCAACCTTTTGCGGTGGAGTGTAGGAAATGGAACACTTCAGATGGTCGATTTGGGCGAGTTCTTCAAGTGTTACTTCAATCCGTCGCTCGCGGATCCATTCCGGATAATACCCACACTCAAATTTGACGTCATTCGTCGGTTTGCAGGTAAACGCATACGGCGAAATATACAAATTGGCGGACTGCGTGGAATCAATCCAGCGTTTGTATTTTGCGAAATCTAATCCTGGAGTGGAAAGAGAATTGACGTATCCTTTGCCACCTTCGAGCTCCCGCGGTCGCACAACTCGCAAGAACGGTAACTTACCACTCATCGGATATGAGTTCCTATAAGTATAGTGTTGCGAGGCCAGTAGCTCATGTTCGTCGACTGTCACCAACCCACCAGCTGAGTCATAGGCGGAAATCGTGATCATCGTTTTCGCTGTCGAAACTCTCTTTCCTGGGTCGATAGGAACCTCAAGCATATTGACGATTTCACGAGGATCAAAATCTACGACGTAGCCATTCCATTTCAACTTGGTGTGCGTTGCATTGTTGAAGTTATTGACCCAGACACACCACTGCATCGCAGACTCAACTCGGGGTCCAGCCAGTGACTCATTGTCTTCGCAGTGATACCAAATATGGCCTTCGGGCGCAGAACCTGAAGCCGAACCTGCCGTTTGAATCTGTTTCTGTTCACTGCTCATTACTGTAGAAGTTTTCTTAACCGCCACTTCGGCCAATACACTCTCGAGGTTTTGGACAAAGGTGTCGTAGGCTGCACGATCTACTCGCGTAACCACTTGGACCGTAATCTCCGATGTTTCCTTCTGAAAGCTGGGCTCACCCACAATTTCAGATGTCAGTAGACTTGGCAGATCCGCCAATGTTTTTTTGACAAGCTTCGCTGCGTCATTCTGGGCATCCAGTTCTGTCATTGCCTTGGCGTACATGCTTTTTCCATCCATGGACTTTAAAGTTACGTTGACCGCTTGCAGTTTTTGCACCAACAACTTCCTTTCCACCGCCGCCTTGATGCGAATACGATAAAGTCCGTTTTGATATGCATCCGAGCCAGCTATGGTCGACCAACTGCTGACGAATCCATTGCTGAAAGTCAAAACCTGATCCTCAACTAGTTCGTCATTCTCTACCAGCGTTTCGGAATCAACATACATCCCAACCACTTGGCGCACTGCAGAGCGAAACGCGTCCCTTACCGCCTCATCGCGATTCGTTCCAACCCCGTCGGCGATCACCACTTTGGAAATGCCATCATCTTTGACTTCCATCGATTCGGACTCGGCGACTCGTGATGGTGTTTCTTCGATCTGCCTCTCTTGCTCGCGAGTTTCGTCCGCAAGGTCCTCGTTGTCACCAAACCCACTCCAAAGAGATGAATCCTCGTCCGACTGGGCAAGTTCGTTGCTGTCACCGGTTGTTGTATCAGCGTTCATGCTTTGTCTTGAACTTGATACTGAATCAGGATCTTCCTCCGGTTTATCTCTGATATCCAATTCGAGTGATTTACCTGGCTCGTCAGGGCTACCTGACTCAGTTGGGTTATCTGGCGTGACTGGCGTCTCCGCGTCTTGGACTGATTCCTCTGATCTGGTTAAAGAAAGCTGTGCCTGCAAATCAGCCACTGGCGGGACTACTTGAGCAAGCCATCCCTTGTCGCCGGAAAAGCTTTCAGCAATCGACATGACGAGCAAACAAATCCCGACGAATGTTCCACCCCACGCCAATTTTGAAACCGAACTCTTTGGATCGGGTGGAAGTTGTTTTTGGCCTTTGAACGTAAATTCAAAAACGCGGCGAGTGACAAAAATACCCATCGACAGCACAGCAAGAGCCAGCATCGAAACCGAAGCTACAGCAAACCCGTTGTGGCCAACTACTGGCTTTAGTGGACTAGCTAGAACGCTCAGTAGCAGTCCCAGCATCAGCCAGAGTATGATTGGCCAGCGAGAAGCACGGAAGTAGTGCAACACATAACCGATAAGCCCGAGTCGTTGGTTGCTGTCTGCACCAGCCGACGAACTGGAAGACTGCGCTGATGAGTGGGCAAGAGAATCAGCTGGGTTGTCGCATCGAAAGCCATTTTGACACTTGGGGCACCTCACGGCTTTCATGTCACGGGGCACTGCCAAGCGTACGCCACATTCTGGACACTTCACAGTGTTTTTTTCTTCGCTCATCGAACTGTCCTCAAATCGTCTTGTTTGTCACCCGTACTGCCATCACTTCCGCGGTAAGCTCGACAACTATAATTCTGCTACACAACCCACGTAGCGCAACGTTCCATCGGCCGATTGCCACTCACCAACTTGACGCAATCCTCGCACGATTCCAGTAATTTTCTCGCTGCGCGTTGATGCGAAGGTTTCCTTGAATTCGTTCAACAGGGTAACCTCATCAGCTGTGACCCTAATCTGCTCTTGAACCGTGCGATTGGTACTGGTTACACGAGTACCGCCAATGAACTGACGAGCTTCCCGGTCGGCGCTATTACGGGCTGACTTTATTGCCTGAATCTCTGCCTCCGACTTCTTCTTCCGAGAGTCTTCGCTAAATGGACTTTCGTGCTCCAGTATCTTCAAGCGCGCCTTACCAACCACCAATAGGTAGTTTCCGGTATTCGTTTTAATAACGCTCGCACCACCTGTAAGGATCGCCGGACGGGAAAGGAACCGATCCCGCCAGGCATCATTCCAATGTTCTTTGGCTAGCTGAATCTTGCTGATCGTATGCCGTCGTTGCCTGTGCCAGGGATGTTCTGGGTTGGCAATCGCAACCATGACGCAAACACTTTGGCCGTTATCCAGCCTCCAATTTCCCGCTACTTCGGTATTGGACAAAAGTGCGGCAACTTTCGATTCGGACATCGAACGAAAGATATCAACGATCTTTGAACGTCCCCCACTTTCGATTGAACGAACCACCACGGAATCTTTTCCGCTAAAGGTGATGCCATCAATGTATTCGGCTAAATTGCGGTTTGCCTTGGTGCGGGCAACCTTGGTTGCATCGGAAAGTGACATCCTTTTGCCGGACAAGGTCTCCAATGCGGCACGGCCAACCGCCACGACCATCCAATGGTCACCTTCTTCAAACTTCTGCGAACCTCCGTGAAGCAAACTCGGTTCCTCACGCAGCAGCCGCCGGAATCCTGAGTCGATGACGGCTGATTGCATTTCCGCGAGCGTGTCCGTGTCTTGGGCAGCCACTTCCTGGCAAACACCGCCTCCCAAGACACAGACAATCTGTATCAACCATGCCAGCGTCATTGAACCGTTTCGTGGTTGCTTGGTTATCATGGGACCGTGCTCTGTGAGGATGCCTTTTTGTCTTGCCTTGCCCCCGAGAGTCGGTCAAGCGAAGCGGATACCTGGTGTTTCGAAGGATTCGCCGATAGTAACACGGCAATTGACATGCCACGTGCCAACTCGTGATATCCCATTTGGTCATAGCATTCGGCTAGTCGCAACGCGGCTTCCGCAAGATTTGGCTGAAGACGCACTGCTTGCGTTAAAGTCGCAATCGCCAACAAGGGATGGCCATTGTTGGAATACGCATCACCCACCGCGCGCCAACCTTCGGCGTCGGCAGGATGAGCTTGAAGCCTCTTGCATAACAACTGAATCACGCCCGCGTTGTTCGATGAATGTGACAATGGCTTCCGCGTGATGTCGGTTGCGTCTGGTTCGCCTGGCACATGCCCGCCGGGAAAATTAAAGTGCCCGATTGTTCTCAAAACACGGATTGCAGGCGTAGGCAACGACCGCAACTTCGAGGTGAGCTGTTTGGCAAAATCCTCACTTTCAAATGCTTCCATCATCACCGCGTACTCGTCCAAGCAAGATTCGTCGGTGGCTTCATGCCACGCGCGTACCAGTCGCGATACCTCGCCATTCTCAGTCTCCAAACTCGGATCCACACGAGACAACAACAACGTATTCAGCGCAGCAGCGTAATTCTGCTCGTCCGCATAGTATCGACGCAACCATCTCAGTGCTGGCGGAAACCCCGGCCAATCTCGCAGCAATCGTCGCACGTCCCCGACCCGACAATTCCGGTCCTGCAACAAAGACAAAGCTGTTGTCCTGCGTTCATACATCGTCAGGGAGTCAAGCTTGGGCGCGCCCGTGCTGGACAACGTAAAATCTATCGAACATTCATCATTTGCCACGTTCAAGGCGGATTCGATGGCACCACATCGCAACCATATGGCAACGAGCTTCTCGGGATTTTCTTCTGACAGTTTGCTGAACTGAACTCTGAGGCACTGAAGCGTTGCTTCAATCGAAGGAGCGGACGTTTCACCCAAATTCGCACTTTGATGAAGATCGGATTCTACGCAGGCCGTTACATAACGATAGTCTTCTCCAACGAACTGGTTTTCCAGAACTCGCGTCTGAAGATTCTTCAACTCAAAGTCGGATGTCCCGAAGTTAGGTTGCAATTCGCGACAGACGTCAAGAAGAAAAGGAAACGAACGCAAAATGACGTTCGCATATTGCTGTTCTTCAGGAGTCACAAACTGGCGAATCAGCCGGGAAGTCCCCAGCAGGCACTGCAACTGCACACGAGCCTCGGTTTTCTTCCTGGCATCTGGAATCTCTACCACCACGAATACCAGTCCGTCGTGGCGATGAACGCCCGCCGGAGACTTTGCGAACCGCTTGGCGTAAAGTTGATGCGCTGCAGAAAGGTCTTCGGCCAGGGCGCACGAAGGCCTCGAAATTGCAGCGGCAAGCGTCAGCCCCAAAACACTTGCGGCAATCCAGAGCCCTCTCATCATGAATTCTCGCTCAACTGTCATGAAACAAGAAGCGATCCATCCACCCATGGCTGGATTCGACAAACCAATCGAAAGCCGTTTGCCTCACCATGACCGTTTCAAACGGTCGCTTGCCCTGACTAGATGTCTTCCTTGACGTCACCCACTTTGGTTGAGCCGGCTTTGGTGGCCCCCGGTGTTGTCTTACCCGGCTTCGTCGTGCCTGGTGTCTTCGCGGGATTCGTCGCCTGATCGATCTCGGCCTTGCCCTTGTTCCTGCCAGCCTGGGTCGCCGCGACATCGTTCCTCGCCGCGTTGACCGCAGCATCCAAAACTTCGCTTCGGCCTTTTCGGAATGCTTGATTTTTCAGAACTTGAATCGCGGCAAGACTGGTTTGCCGCTCAAGTTCCATAGCCGACTTCGCTGATGAAGGCGAAATCCCATAAGCAACAACGTGGATTTTCTGCTGAGTCAAGGGATGAGTTGCGATTCGGTTTGTCAGCATTCCCAAACCTTGAATCTTCAGATTCCTGAAACTCTGTGACATTTGTTGTTCCAAAGATTCGATGACTTGACTCTCCGAGCGATTCAGGTCCGACGTGCTCAGAACCCTCATTAACTGCTTGGCCCTTGATTGAGTATCGACGTCAGCGAAAAGTGAAAAGGCTCCAATCTGGCTCGCAAACTCCTTAGCCAAGTCCTTATTGCGTTCATCGGTCGCTGTATTCTTACTGACCGGCCGAGCGGTAACACCAATAAACCAACGCTGCCCACTGGAATCAACAAACTGGCGAGGTCCTATTACCTGGCCAAGCTCGCGCGAACGTAACCATTGCTGAACCGTCATCGTTTCGTCCGAACCAGCCGAATTGTTGACCACGGGTTCACCCGTTAAAGCTGCGCGAGCCGCACGTTCCAATTTAACGCTCCAGCAAACAAGCATCGCGACTTCGTATCGTTCGTCATCGGGATCCCATGACTCGGTTGATTCCAATACAGAAGCTCCCATCAGCGGCATGGATGCCAAACGTTCTACTTCGGACGCTTGTGTGCTTTGAACCTGCCCTTTTACCTTTTCAAGTTCTTCTTGAATGTCAGCCAGCTCCTTCACCGCTTCTTCGTAGCGTGCTTTCGCCCGCGCGTATCGATCTGCTTTCTTCTTCTCGATCGCATCCGCCGAATATTGACTATCAAGTTTCTTAATTGCGGCGTCGATCAATGCGTAGACACGGTCCCGCGCCGTGGCGCCCTCCAAAGCGTCGGCTTGTGCTTCATCGTGCTCTCGCAACAGTCGGGCTAGCTGAAGTTTTTGGGCACGGAGCTTTGCTTGAGCGGCATCGTAGGCGGCACCATATTGTGAATTGATGTCCGTACCTGGGAGAGTCAACTTGTCCATCGCACTCATCTCAGTGTCGATGTAAAGGATGATCTCGGACTTGGCCCGCAGGACGGCTCGCTTGGCGAGCACCTCACGAAGAGCGTAGAAAGCAGGATTCGCCGAGGGTTCCTCGATATTCATCGCTGCGGAACTTATGACAAAGAAACGCTTCTTTTCTTCATCCCAGCCCGTGAACCAATCCTTCGAATCTGCAAAGTCTTGCAGCGTTTCCGTCGCTGTCTGGTTGGGGATCACTTTGGCATCTGGTTCTGCCGCGGCCTGCTGAACCGCTTCAAGGCCAGAATCCCCGGTCAAATCAACCACCGATACCGATTCATCTTGTGGTGCGTCAGTCTCTGGAGCGGCGACCTCAGCGACTTGGGCTATCCCTGAAGCTTGCCAGCCGGTAAGAGCCACTGCGATTAAAAAACATCGAAGTGCAAAGCAAAATGACATCAGCAAACTCCTGTGCAGGCTATGAGTGGAAAGTTCCGATTTTGTGAAGCGAAGAGCCTAGACGCGAACTCGGACCAAGCGGTTATACAGTCATTGAATCCCATTCGCGAGCAGCTAACATAAAGGATTAGCAGTTGGCGTTAAAGCGATTCATACCCCAAATGGGGGAATTAAGCGAATATTCATGTGTTGCGATCACTACAATCGAACTAATGGCCGAATGTGAAAAGACGGTTTGCGAGTTGATTCAGCAGCTTCACGTAAGCGATAGACTGCAGCGATATTCTGCGGCTAGACAACTTGCCGTATTCGAGGACCGGGCAAAAGATAGCATTCCAGTTCTCAAATCGTGGATTGGAAGCGACGATCGACCATTTCATGTAATGGCACTGGGTGCGATTATTTGCATCGACAATTCAGAGGCAAAGGACCTGCTTCCGCTTCTAATTGAGACAGCTGAGTGTGATGACGACGCGGGACAGTTTGAAGCCATTCTCATACTGGCAAGTTTAAGAGAATTGGCTTTGCCCGCCGTCCCGGCTCTGAAACGTTTGCTGGATAATGAATCTTCGAGTATCAGCACATCCGCGAGTGAAGCTCTCTATGAGCTGACCGGCGATCCGACGCATGTCATCGATGTGGGCTTGCGGCTGCTCACGCATCCCGATTGGCTGCAAAGGTACGTCGGCATCGAGCATTTGGAATACGTAGGGCGAGAAGCGGACGTCGCGATTGCTCAGTTAGAGTGGGTTGCAATTGAGG
>WTFU01000097.1 GCA_011523945.1 Mariniblastus sp.
GTGCAGAGGTCGCGAGAGTCGTAAAGCAGGGGTTGTTCGGTTCGCTCGCGGCGATCCATGTCGTATTGTTTGCCGAGATAAAATTGGCCAAGTTTTTCAAAAGTTTCATCCTGCATCGGCTTTACTTCCTGCGGCGTTGTTTTCTAGGTTCGCAATTAAGTATGGCGTTGAACGCTGGGATTTCCAACCCGTTCCGCAACGTACTTCACGTACCCGGAAGAAAATAGATTTGATCAGTCCTGCAGACAAATCAACCACCAATTCGTAAGATCAAGCTAATTCATAAGTTATTGGAGTGAAGGTTAATAAGGTCTCAGAGATGAAAACGCTAATAAAAAATGCTGTGGTTGTTTTACCTGAGGGATCGGTAGAAACATCTGTGTTAATTGAAGGAACTAAGATTGCCGTGCTTGATGCAGCGATTCAGACGCAGGTTGACCAGACTGTCGATGCGAGTGGAAAGCACCTGATTCCGGGAGTGATTGATGATCAGGTGCATTTTCGTGAACCCGGTTTGACCCACAAGGAAGATCTTGTTCATGCTTCGAGGGCTTGTGCAAAGGGAGGGGTTACGAGCTTTTTGGAAATGCCGAATACGATTCCCAATACAGTGACCGTAGAGGCCTTGCATGAAAAGTTAAAATTGGCTCAATCTCGTTCGCTAGTTAATTACGGATTCTACATCGGGGCGACAACTGATAATGTTGAGGAGCTCCGTCACGCCCGGCGAACTCCGGGAATTAAGATCTTTATTGGCTCAAGTACGGGCAACCTGTTGGTTGATGAACAGGCGGCGCTGGAGACTATTTTTGCAGAAACGACTTTGCCGATTTGCGCGCACTGCGAGGACGAATCAACTGTCCGTGAGAATGCTGCTCGTTATGCAAATTCGAAAGATATTGCGGATCACTCGCGCGTGCGAGACCACCGCGCTGCTTTTATTGCAACGCAGCGGGCAATCGATCTTGCTACGCGCCATCAACATCCGTTCCATGTGCTGCATGTTTCGACGGCCGCTGAGATAGATTTGATCGCGGCGGGCGGCGATTTGATTACCGCTGAAGTTTGTCCCCACCACCTGTTTTTTAACGTGGAAGATTACGAGTTGCTTGGCTCGTTGGTCAAAATGAATCCATCGATCAAAACCAAAAATGACAATCAGAAGTTATGGCAGGCGTTGCTGGATGGAGTGATTACGGTCATTGCTACGGATCATGCTCCGCATACTCTTGAGGAAAAGCAACAGGCTTATCCTGATTGCCCCTCCGGTCTTCCTGCCGTTGAAAATTCACTGGCATTGATGCTCAATCAGGTTTGCCAGGGGAAGTGCACTTTAGAACAAGTGGTGAAGTGGATGTCGGAAGAGCCGGCGCGGGTATGGCAGATAAAAAATAAAGGAAGAATTGAAGTTGGCTATGATGCTGATCTGACATTGATTGATTTAAGCATGACTCAGACCGTACTTAATGAAACACAGGAAACTAAATGCGGTTGGAGCCCCTGGCATGGTACCGAGTTGACGGGCTGGCCGGTCGCGACCTGGGTGATGGGGCACCAGATCTTTCGAATGAAAAATGGCCAATCGGAATTTGATCCTTCCGTGCTCGGGCAAGAAATTGAATATAAGCACTAAGCATGGGCCAAAAAAATAGTTGCTGAACCAAGCCGTTCAGAGCTCTTTTGGGGTGATCCTGCTTATCTCGAACACCAATCGTCGGTTGGGCAGTCGTGGATTTCGGTTGCTTTCGGTTGCAGTGATTCAATCTTATCAAGGGCGGATTGGATGGCAGCAGTTTCTGTTAGCAGGCCTAGGTTCAATGACATTGTATAGTCCTCTCCTGGAGCCAGGTGGACGGTACGGCCATGTTGTTTTTCAAAGGATTGTGGGTTGGGAAAATTAGTCGCTGGTTCAAGACCTGTGACGTATCCATCGGACAGGCCGACCGTGTTTTTCCAGAGTGAGAAATAAGGCAGCTGAGATGCGTCGTAGCGGATACTGACCGCTTTGGACTGCTGGGCGTTGCTGAGCAAGACCAGTGATTCTTGATCGGCATCTGCCGCGAGCTCCATGAAATAGACTTGTTCTGCATATCCAGGATCGGGAGCATCGAATTGATTCCAGCCATCCAGACCTGAGGCTGCATGTGGGTTGCGTGGAACGAGTTTCTTTACGGGGGCAAAAAATTGACTCCCTTTTTCGAGGATAGGGGAGCCAAAGTTGTTGTGGTAAAGCATTTGGATGTTGTTTGGTCGATCCGAAAGGTTGGTGACGCAATCCGTGATTGAGATTTCAGCTGAATCAAGTTGCATGCTGATTGTTGTCTCGAGGCGTAGGCGGTGGAAGTGGAATCGGTTTTCAACGACAGTTCCTCGCACTGTGATTTTGCCCTCTGGTTCATTGACCGTAACGCTGAGTTGGCTGGCCGGTAGGTTCGCGATTCGACCATGCAGCGGCCAGATTAACTGGCCATTCGCATCAAATTCGGGGGCTCCATTGCTGGAAAGTCCGCATCGAACCAGCATTTCGTCGAAGCCGTCGAGCCAACCCAGACCGCTTGGCTCGTTCACGTCGACCCACATTGGGTGAACCGGTCCGGCGATTGGTGAATCCCAACCAAATCTTACATCTCCGTCATTGGCCTGCCAGATACCCATTCCCCGTGTGGGAAGAATGTCGATTGACCTGCTGCCACAGCGAGCCGTCAATTTATCAACTCCGCAGCTCTGCCCCGTGCCTAAACGTTGGAAATCCCAGCCAAGAGATGGAGAGCCGCCCGTGTAATTTTGTTGGGTGTCGAATCGGAACGCGGAGAGGTCGGTAGTCGTGGATTTCATGTTTTTTTTAACTCTTGTGTTGAAGAAAAAGTCACAAGTTGGTAAATGCTTGCAGAGCTTCCAAAAACAGCTTAAAACTTTTACTTCAATTATGCATGTCCTTGTTCGAAAAAATAGTTAGTTATGGTTTCTTCTCAGTCACTTCCGGTAACCTCAACCGACAATGTTCGTAAAATTCTTGACCGAGCCATGGATGCGACGGGTGGGCTTTTGCGGCTAACACCAACTTGGGTTCCGAGGAGCTTTTTGCATCCGGGGAAGCGGATTCGGCTCCATCCAGATGATTATTATGCGATGGGCGCCGAGCGAGGTGGAATCGATGAGCGCTGGTTTGGAAGCACGACCGAGTGTGCCAACGAAAATCGTGAGGCGACGGAGGGTTTAAGTTTTTGTCGTTTTGAAGGGGAAGCGTTCCTTCTTCGAGATGCTGTTGACGAATGCGGAGCTGCTTTGATTGGCTCCCAAATGTGGGATAAGTATAAGAAGTGGCCGGTGTATTCAAAGTTTTTTGACAACATGGGGCCAATCCCACACCACATGCATCAGAGTTTTGACGATGCAGCCTTGGTCGGCCAAGAGGGAAAACCGGAAAGTTATTATTTTCCGCCTCAGTACAACAATTGTGATAATAATTTCCCTCACACATTTATGGGCTTGGAACCCGGGACGACCAAAGATGAGCTCCGGAAATGTCTCGAGAACTGGAGTAAGGGCGAGAATGGAATTCTTGATCTCTCGAAGGCTTATCGCCTGAAACGCGGAACCGGTTGGTTAATTCCCCCGGGAGTTCTGCATGCTCCCGGCTCGTTGTGTACTTACGAACCACAATGGGGCAGCGATGTTTTTGGCATGTTTCAAAATATCGTTGAAGGACGATATGTTCCATGGTCTCTGTTGGTGAAAGATATGCCGGCAGAGAAACATCAGGATCTCGATTTTATTATTGGCCAGTTGGACTGGGAGAAAAATGTAGATCCTAATTTTAAAGATAATAATTATTTGGAACCAATTGTGGCTGATCAAGGGCCCGGTTGGTGTGACCGCTGGATTGTTTACGGAACCGTTGACGGTGAGCAATTATTTACGGCTCGTGAATTGACCGTGGATCCTGGTGGTAAATGTACCTTGAATGATCCGGGTGCAAGCAGTTGGATTACGGTACAAGGCAAAGGGCGTCTGGGATCGCTTGATTTACAGACACCGGTAATTATGCGTTACGGCGAGCTTAGCGAGGATGAGGTATTTATTTCTCACCACGCGGCAGTCGCCGGGGTTGAGGTTGAGAATAATGGTTCCGAGCCATTGGTGGGCCTTCGTTATTTCGGCCCAAATACCTGGGATGATTTGCCTCCGGTTGGAGCGCATAAGGCTTGAGTATCAGAGCGTCACGCCTGATTCTGGTTAAATAACAATTCAATTACCTGATGTACGTCAGAATAGATAAAAAGGGAACAGATGAGCAAGCAACTTAAACTTCATAATGCAATGTGGCCTGGACTTGTTGGCAAAGGAACCGATGAGGGACAGGAACCGCCGATCAGTCTAGAGCGAATGCTTGATCTGACGGTGGCGGCCGAAGTTAATGGTCGGAAATTTGAAGGCGTTGATTATTTTCTCTTTTTGCCTCATACCGATCCAGACGCGTCGGAAGATGAATTGCGTGGCATTGCTGACCTCATTCAGAGCAAGGGGCTGAACGTTGGTACGCTGGTAGCGCCAGTGTGGCCGGGGACGGTTGGCGATAGCGCGATGGGAGACGCCGAAGCGACGGATAAGTTTTTAACCGCGGTCAAAAAGGCCTGCCATATCGCCAGTGTTTTCAATGAGCATGGCGTTCGTTCCTATGGAAGTATTCGAATTGATTCTGCCGAATTTGGTGTAGATCAATGGCGCGAGAATCCCAGTGCCAACACTACAAAGATTGCTGCGACATTTAAAGAGGCTGCGAAAATTGCGGCTGACCACGGAGAACGCCTTGCGGCCGAGGGAGAAATTTGCTGGGCGGGAATGCACTCGTGGAAAGATATGCTTGACCTTCTTGAAGAAGTTGGAATGCCTGAAACTCTAGGTTTTCAAGCAGACCTTGCTCACACTTATCTTTATCTGATGGGATACAATGCTCCTGAACATGCTCTGTTGCAAGACGGTTATTCGGAGGAAGAATTCTGGGCTGCTTATAAAACGATGACAGATAAGTTGCGACCTTGGACAATCGATTTCCATGTGGCCCAGAACGATGGTGAAGTCCATGGGGCTGGTGATCACGATAAGACGGGGAAGCATTGTCCTGCGGACGATCCCAATGGAAAGCTCGACATTGTCGAATGTTCCAAGTATTGGTTACAGGATGCTGAATCGAGAGGAATAGAGCACATTTGTTGGGATGGATGCATGTTCCCGAATGCCATGCTTGAATCGCCTGAAACCTGGAACACGATTCTTGCGTCGATGATTGCGGTACAGGAAGCCCACGGCTAAAAAATTGCCAACGGGAATTTCGTTTTGCTCCCGTCGTAAGCGAAGGCTTGATTCATTCGCAAAGTCGTTCGCGGGTGCGATGGTTGGCTCAATTAAAAAGTTACAGATGAATTTTAACTCTTGAGGAATCGGAAATATGGCCAAAAAGCCGCTTAACATTGGAATGATCGGTTACGGATTCATGGGTAAGGCCCATACCAACGCGTACGCGACGGTGGGTAACTTTTTTGAGCTAGAGCGTGAGCCGGTTTTGAAGGCGCTTTGCGCCCGCAACGCAGAGAAGGCTCAAGAGTTTGCTGACAATTGGGGGTATGAGTCGGTGGAAACCGATTGGCGTGCTCTTATCGCCCGTGACGATATCGACGCCGTGGATATTTGTGTGCCTAACAATCTCCACAAGGAAATTTCAATCGCAGCTGCAGAAGCGGGCAAGATGATTCTTTGTGAGAAGCCGATTGCGATGGATGTCGCGGAAGGGGAGGAGATGTGCGAGGCGGTTGAAAAAGCCGGCGTGAGTAATATGGTTTGGTACAACTACCGCCGTGTCCCCGCAGTAACGTTTGCGAAGAACATAATCGACAGTGGTAATCTTGGTCGGATTTTTCATTATCGAGCTAATTTCCTGCAAGATTGGACGATCTCAGAAGATCTGCCGCAGGGCGGGGAAGCACTTTGGCGATTGGATGCCGATGCTGCTGGTTCAGGCGTTACCGGTGACTTGTTAGCACATTGCATTGACACTGCAATTTGGCTCAACGGTGGTATCAAAGATGTCTCAGCGATGACTGAAACGTTTATTAAGGAGCGTGTACATCAAGATACGGGGCAGGTTCAAAAAGTAACGATTGATGATGCCTGTGCATTCTTGTGCCACTTTGATAACGGTTCACTGGGGTTGTTCGAGTCGACCCGTTATGCGCGAGGGCACAAAGCGCTTTACACGTTTGAAATTAACGGCGAACATGCTTCGATTAAATGGGATCTTCACGATTTGCATCGGCTGGAATATTTCGATCATCGACTCGAAGGCCCGATGCGCGGTTGGCGATCGATTCACGTGTCTGATGGCGAACATCCCTATATGGGGAACTGGTGGGTGCCAGGTTTGAATATTGGCTACGAGCATAGTTTTGTTCACCAGGTTGCAGATTTTATCAAAGGTCTTGAATCCGGAACGCCTGCCGGCCCTACCTTTCGGGACGCGTTGGAAACACAAAAGATCTGTGATGCTGTCTTGAAAAGCGGGGCGTCGCGAAGTTGGCAAGATGTTTAGCAGTTGATTTTTTACGATCAAATTTTAGGGATCGTAACTGCAACCCCGAGTGCTGACGCGAGTGCTCGGGCTGAATTCATGCTGGCGGGTTGATTTATTAGTTTGGTTTGTCGCAATGAATTCGTTTGCCCATGCTTTGCCTTTTTTAGATGACCCTTATTTCGCGGTGGGCTGTTGTATTCCAGATTGGCTGTCAGCCTGCGATCGAAAGTGCCGGGCTCGCGAGCGTCGCGCGTCGGCGTTTGCTGAGTCCGAGGATCCGCTGATTGCGAAGGTTTCCAGCGGAGTGGTCCAGCATCATCAGGATGATCTCTGGTTTCATCAGACCGCGGCGTTCAATCAGATGGTGGTCGAGTTTTCGGTTTCACTTCGGGATGCGTTTGATGACAACCACTCGTTGCGTCCAAGGTTTTTTGGACACGTTGTGATTGAGTTGTTTCTCGATGCTTTTCTAGACGAGAAATTTCCCGGAGAATTGGAGAGGTTCTACGATCAGCTTGACGTGGTAGATGCTGCAAGTGTTGAGGCCGTCGTCAACTTATTTGCGAACCGCCCAACCGATAAGTTAGCGGCGGGGATGGAGCGATTTCGACAAGATCGCTATCTACTTGACTACCGGACCAATCAGGGCGTTGCGTATCGTATTGCCGGCGTATTTAAGCGGCTTAAATTGGAGCCGTTCGACGATCGGATTTTGGATTGGATGCCTGCGGCACGTCGGCAGGTGGTTGAAAAAGCTCCCGAACTCTTAGTGGGTTTGAACCGTTCCTTCTAAAGTGAGCGCATAAGGTTGGCTGAAAATCGTTTATAATTTTCTCCTGCCGTCGGCTTCAGGCTTGCCTTGTGCGGCTGTTTTTTCAAATGAAACACACTGGAGCTTGTTGGGGTAGCAAAATCGTTATAACCCTCATCCGATTTGTACCTGCAGCTGGTTCGTTGTGGAAAAAGAAATGAAGCGAGTGAGTAAAAAACTACACTTCAGCGTTAATTTTTCAGTTAGAAGCAGAGTCGAAAAATACGAAAGAGGAAAAAATGGGGTTGTTTTCTACGCGAACAAAAAAAGGAATGACAGACGCAATTCCGTACATGCGTCGCATCGTCGATTTAACAACCCCTACTCTCTTGAGAGCGAACGAAAGTCGGCAAGAGAACCGCTACGTGCGAGGTCTGCCAGTGGCTTTATGTCCGTGGGTTGGCGGTAAGCC
>WTFU01000178.1 GCA_011523945.1 Mariniblastus sp.
TGTCATGAGGATGGCGGATTCTAAACTAAACCCAAATGCATAATAAATCCAAGGCCAGCCAATAAAAAGGAACATGCCAAGAAGCATGCTCATGGCATAGAACGACATTACATGAAATAATTTACTTTTGTCGTTTTGAGGGCGTTTCATCATGTCGTTGGTGTGGACGATGACAACGATCACAATGTATTGAAGGGAATGGAAAATCGAGGCCCAAAACCATGCGTCTTCGTAGGAAAGCGTGACCCACCAAAGGCCGTTCATCGCCAAGAGGAGCCAGCAAATCAAGGGGAGCGTTTTTCCTTTATCTTGAAATCGAAAGAAACAAATGATGGGAAGTGTGAAAATTAAAACGGCTAAAACAATCCCAGCAATTTCGATGTAGTCATTGAAAACCGGATATTGAGAGAGATCGATAAACCAATTGATGCCCCCTTCTTTCGCTTGTAGGACCGCTCGAATAAACGGGAGCATACAGATCATCCAAAACATTCGTTTTTCCGACGCGTCTAAAAATACTCCGGTGCGATAGCAGTACATGAGAGCCAGGCCATAGGCTTGAGCTGCGTAGTGGTACGGTGACCAGGTAATGTATAACGCCCAAAGTTGTTCGCCAAGAATTTTTGGGTATGCCACGCAAAGCGTGGTAATGATGATGGCAACTAACGGGAGCCAGAGGGTCGCCCATGTGCGTGACGGGATCTCTCCGGGCTTGGTATAGAGGCGGACGGTTGATGCAGCAAAATGAGCGTAATTAAAGAACAGAAAGACAATGACCTTCGTCTTAAAATCTTGAGGAGTAATGGACGGTTGAATAAGTACCCAAATCACGAATGGAATACTGATCGCTGCGCCGATCAGTGAGTAATCCAAAACGGGGTTCATGTAGCATCGGCCGATGAGGGAAGACCAATCCCGGGGCGTGCTTGTCGGAGAGATTTGAGTTGCCATCGAATCAGCCTTAATTTCTTGATGACTTAGGTAGGAGGGGTCACGTGGTTAAACATAAACCTAAGTTGGGGGCAGAATATTAGAGAATTTCATTTCGTTCGTAAACGCGGTTTTTATTCGATATATCCCCAGTTTTTGCAACCGATTGGGGCGACTTCGCTGCTCGGAGAGAGAATTGAAACAAATCGTTATTCACAGAGAATCCGAGTATCCACTTAATCATTGAGCCGGTGGTCAAGCTGCCCCTGGCAGAGCGAAGCATTGGAGAGGGAAAGAATTCGCTCTGGGCGTTGGTGGCGTTAAACTAAACGCATAGGCGCGCTTGTTGGGTTGGCCCCACATTAAGATTGTTCATCTTTCAATTTGTCAGACAGTAATAATTTGGATTAAGTAATGCTTGCAGCCAAAACATTGTTCTTCAGTTTGCTTATTGGTCTCGCGTTTTTAGAGGTGCTGGCCGTCGCTCAAGAAAAGCTACCAGTCAATTTTCAACCAGAGACAATCGACTCTCAGGTCATTATTGGATACGGCACCGCAATTGGTGACGTTGATGGAGATGGTCGGCAAGATATTTTGCTGGCCGATAAAAAGCAGTTTGTGTGGTATCGCAATCCGGACTGGAAGCGATTTGTGATCGCAGAAAATCTTACTGAAAGAGACAATGTTTGTATTGCGGCTAGAGATATTAATGGTGACGGAAAAGTGGAGATAGCCGTTGGCGGCCAGTGGAATCCGGGAGATACCGAAAATTCGGGTGCCGTTTTTTATCTTATACCGGGGCCGAATCGAAATGAACGCTGGACGCCAATACGCCTACATCACGAACCGGTCGTTCATCGAATGCGGTGGTTGAAATTATCCCATAACAAATTTGGATTGGTCGTTGCTCCACTGCATGGGCGGGGGAATAAAAAGGGACAGGGTGCTGGTGTACGTCTGTTGGTGTATCAAATGGTGAATGGTCCAGAGGATCCTTGGGAAATGACAGAGATCGATTCTGAATACCATGTGACTCATAATTTTGACATTGCGAAAACGCTTAATGAGACTGACACGGAAGATATATTCTATCTCGGGAAAGAGGGGGCAAAGCAAATCAGTTATCGTGACGGCCAGTGGCAACGGAAGGAATTGTCTGGTGTTCAGGGAGGTGGAGAGATTCGTTATGGTAAAGATAATTCAGGAGGCGCGTATCTCGCGACGATCGAACCGTTTCACGGAACGGACTTGGTTCTCTATGAGGCAAAAAAGTTGGCGCAAGATAAGCAGCTTCCTTATGCTCAGCGGACGGTATTGGATTCAAAATTCAACCAAGGTCACGCGGTTGCGGTAGGTGACTTTTTGGGTGACGGCGGACAGCAAATTGTAGCTGGATGGAGAGCGCCTAATGACGATGGGAAATTTGGAGTTAAGTTGTATTTTCCAGAGTCGAGTGACGGTGCGGAGCGTGAGTGGAAGTCGTTTTTTGTAGATGAAAACAAGATGGCATGTGAAGATTTGCGAGTCGCGGATTTAAACGGAGATGGGCGATTAGATATCGTTGCCTCAGGGCGCTCGACCCATAATCTAGTCGTTTATTGGAATCGTCCGCCGGAATAGATAAAATCGTGACTTGGTGGATTCGCCGATTTCGTTGTGATTTAAGCGAAGAATTCGATCAATGACCGATCCAGCATTTTAAGCTCGACTAGGCCTAATAAGACTAGCAGTGCCAGCAAAAGTATAATTAGGACTGCCCCAACAAAAATGCCGATTGCAAGTCCGTGTTGATAATCAAGCTCTGGCTTGGGAGTGTGTTTAAATGGCTGGGTGGGGCGATTCCAACGGGAAGCGTTCGATTTTTTTCGAGAGCGTTTCCGTGCCGGTTTCTTTTCCCATTTGGGAGTTTTAGGCCGTTGTTGTTTTTTACCCGTCGTGTTTTTTGTAGATCCATTTGCGCTACGCTGCTTAAAACCGGGGCGGGGTCCCGGTTGCCGATTCGCTCGATTGCTGGAGCTTGTTTGGCGATTGGGATTAGAGTAGGTCTTGCGATAGGTCGTGTGAGAGTTTTGACTAGAGTTTTTTCGCTTGGCTTTCTCTTCCGCTCGTTTTTTTCGTCTTTCGATTCTCTTTAGCTTCGCATCGTATCGAGCACGTTCGGCAGGGTTTGTTAAAACCCCCAGCGCTGCATTTAGTTGCCGAGATCTTTTCGCCGCTTTGCGCTGGTTGGGATGGAGGTCCGGGTGATATTTCCGCAATACATTCCGGTATGCCCGTCTGATTTCCGGTTCTTTCGCATCAGCGTTGATCTCCAGTATCTCGTAATATGACTTAGCCATTGTGGTACTAAACGATGAAAGTGCTGGAAGTCACAAATGTAGGATGCGTCAGTTCCGAACTGACTCAGGGAGATCATCTATCGAAAAAATTGTATGCCTGAAAAATTGAAAACGTCAGTCTAACGAGGCGTGGAACTCTGTGGGAACAAACTGTGAATTAAATTTTAAAAAAATATAAAGAAGATAACCCACTTCACCCGGGTTATGTCCAATTTGAAACAGAAAATGCGCGGAGTCAATTTAATCTGTTTTTATCTTACTGGCTTTCGCGCGTACAGTTCGACGATCCAGCCCTAGCACTTCGGCGGCTTTTTCGTAACTGCCATATTTCCGGTAGGCCTTCGCGCAATATTCGGACAGCAATTCATCAGACGTCAAGGTCACCTCTTCGAAGGCTTTCGAAAAATTACTCGTCATTTCCGTTGAAGGAGGGGAGTAGTGGTTGTGGATGATAATGTTACGAACGCATTGCTCAAGTTCGCGCATATTCCCCGGCCACTGGTAATTTTTGAGTTTAGAAGATTCAAACCATTCGATGACAGAGTCTCGAATTTCCTCGTGGTCGCTGGGAGCAATCCGCCGACAGATGAAATCGACTAAAAACCCTAATTCCGAAGGGCGGTCTTCAAGTTGCTCGACCAGTGTGGGAGTAGAAATGACATCGGAGCAAAGTCGATAGTAAAAGTCCTCCCGGAAATTGCCTTTCTCTATTTCCCGGGCGAGATCCCGATTAGTCGCTCCGATAAACTTGCCTTTAAATTCAAGGGTTTTGTTGTCACCTATTTTTTGAAATTGACGTTGTTGAAGAACTCGTAGAAGCTTTACTTGAATGCTTACGTCGAGTTCACCAATTTCATCTAAAAATACGGTTCCATATCTACCGGCCGATTCCAACCAGCCCGTCCGGTTTGCAATCGCGCCGGTGAAAGAGCCCTTCTCATGCCCAAACAATTCAGACTCGATGAGGGTGGGTGAAAATGCAGAAAGATTGAGTGGAAAAAAACGTCCCGATTCAGCATCCGTGAACTGTTTTTTATTTTTATCGAAGGGGACATATTGTGAGAGGCCAACCGCGCGGGCGACTAATTCTTTACCCGTGCCGGTATTGCCAACTACCAACGTGGTAACTTCATTCATGGAATTGTACAGGGATTGCCGGCTGCGGCGCATGTCGTGAGTAAAAATGGACTCCCAGATGTTTGCACGCAACTTGCAAATTGGCCACGACCGCCCGATGACGCAGTGAAAAATATTCAAGAATGCACGTTTGACTTGATAAAGACAGGCATAAATATGTTCCGGTTGATTGTAAGTTGGAATTTTGTGGGCGCTGAATTTCATCCAGTAGTCAACCGATTCTAAAAACCGCTCCCAGGCAGCCGTTTCGTCTTTCGGGCTGTGAGGTTGGTTGATGCGTTTCGCGAAATGCTCGTAGTAGAGGACGTACCAAACCAAATCGGAATAGAGCAGTAGCTCTTTGCCAGATGCTTCCTCGCCTGAAAGTAACTTTGACCTGCTTTCTTCAGTCAGCGAGAGCACCTTCTGGGTGAGTTTGACGATATTAGGTCGATCCAATTCATCGTTTAGTGACCACGACCAAAAAGGCCGGGTGTCTGGATCGAACTGGCCTCCCAAGGCTTGGCGTTCCAGTTCCACTCGCTTGGGCAGAAATGGATTGGCGAAAGAGATATTGGAAATCGTCTCGGCGAGTGTTCGCTCGGTTTCAGTAAAAAGCATCTAGGCCTCCCGCTGGTCGTTTTGTGTACATCTCACTGTACTTCAATTGTACATTGCTCTTTTTTGTTTTTGCGTTTTGCTTCCCCAGTGGTTCGTAAGTGTTTTGATTTGAGCGGTTTAGGGTTTTCGTCATTGGTTGGCATGCTAATTGCAAATGATGTACTCAGATAATCAATGCTCATTTTGAGCGTCCCAATTACTGGAGAGTCCAATGGAAGTTTTAAAAGAACGGTGGTTTGAAAACGGGGAAGGGCATCGCAATCGAAGTCGTCTTAGGAGCTTCTGTTTGCCCGCCATATTGGTAGCGTTCGCGCTCGGGGTAATGCCTGTTGGGTCGGCTAGTGCTTCAGGGTTGTTAGTGGCGAAGGGTGGTTTTGGTGGGCGGCTGCTAATCAAGGAGCAGGTTGTCAACGTCACCATCAACAATGGAATAGCCGTTACTGAGGTGAATCAAGTGTTCCTTAATACGGAAAGTCGAATTGTTGAAGCTCTTTACACCTTTCCTGTTCCTGTCAATGCAAGTGTGAGTAACTTCAGCATGATCATTAATGGTAAAGAGATGATCGGTGAGGTTGTTGAAAAGAAGCGAGCTCGACAGATTTACCAGAGCTATAAGAGGACAAAAAAAGACCCGGGACTCTTGGAGCAGGTGGACTACAAGACATTTGAGATGAGAGTATTTCCAATTCAACCGCACGCCGAGCAGCATATCAAAGTAGTTTATTACCAACCGTTGGACGTTGATCATGATTGGTCAACGTATGTTTTTCCATTAGCTACGTCGACGAAAGCTGAGAACGAAAAAACAACTGGAAAGTTTGCATTAACGCTTGATATCAAGAGTGAAATTCCGGTGAAAAAAATTACCAGTCATTCACATCCAAATGAGTTCGTAGTTGTGAATCATTCAAGTGATTACGCACAAGCCAGCATGGAGGTAAACGAAGGTGATTTAAGTCGGGATATCGTGATCGCGTTTCAGTCTAAACGGGCCAAGACTGGAATCGATCTGATTACCTCAAAGCATGAGGGAGAAGACGGCTACTTTTTAATGTCCCTCACAGCCGGGGAAGAGTTAGAAAATACAGCGGGTGGAATGGATTATGTCTTTGTGGTCGATATCTCCGGCAGCATGAGAAATGATGGAAAGCTAATGCTCTCGCAAGGAGCGGTTGAGGCATTTGTTAATTCGCTTGGAGAAGAAGACAGATTTGACGTCATGGTTTTCAATAATGCTCCCAAGATGTTGTTTAGCAAACTGGAAGATGTGAATGCTGAGGCAAAAGAAAAGGCGACCAAGTTTCTTGGCGAGCAGTATGCAAAAGGTGGGACGGCTCTTCGCCCGGCGATGAACGCAGCCTATCGTTACAAGCAGCCGGATCGAGAGTTAAATGTGGTGGTTTTGTCAGATGGAATGACTGAAGCTGGTGGACAAAAAGAGTTGCTTAAGTTGATTTCCGATGCTCCCGCCAGTTCCAAGGTTTTTTGCGTAGGAATTGGAAACGAAGTGAATCGGCCGTTGTTGACTCAGTTAGCACGGGACGCCGGTGGTCTAGCAACTTTCATTTCGCATGAGGATGATTTCATCCGGCAGGCAGAGGCTTTTCGACGAAAGCTAGTACATCCTGTGGCGACAGATCTTGTCTTGGCGATTGATGGTGTTCCAGTTTATGACACGATGCCAGGAGCATTACCCAATCTGTACCACGGAAAGCCCATTCGGATGATTGGGCGATACAAAGATTTTGGTGAGGGCAACGTCACCTTAAAAGGGACTGTGATGGGGCGTCCGTTTGAGCAAAGTGTGAGTTTTGATTTTCCTAAGCTCAATGCTGGCAACCCGCAAATTGACCGAATGTGGGCCTGGTATCGCGTTCAAGGATTGATGGACGAGATGCGAAAAAATGGTGATTCGTCCAATCTTATCAATGAGATTGTCAATTTGTGCGAGGGCTATTCAATCGTAAGCGAGTACGCTTCCTTCATCGTCTTGGAAAATGACAACGAGTACAAACGATGGAAGATTGACCGACGCAATGCGACACGGATCCAACGAGATCGAGCAGCTCGGAAAAAACTAGATGAATCGCTGAAAGAGTTGCGGGAGAATTCGATGGCTAATTTGGGCCCGATTGAGAGCGATTCAAAAGTTGAAGAGGTTGCAAAGAAGGTTGCAAAGCCGTCTGCACCTGCGAAACGAGTGGCCAATAAACCTTCTCCGCGAGGGCGGGATTTGAACTTTGGGCCCCAGCCAGTTTCAAGTTCGAAATCTGCAACACCGGTAAATACCTCACCTTGGCGTTCAACGGCCCAGCGCAGCAGTAGCAGCAACCGTAGCAGCGGCGGCAGCGGTGGTTTTGGAGGAGGTGCAATTGATCCGATTACAGGGCTAATCGCTGCCGGTATGGCCGGAGTGGCCGCGGCTCGAAGGAAACGAAAGGGAGGCTTGAAAAACGAGACCGATGTTTCGTAAGGGAAGGCTTTGAGGGGTTGGATTCCAGGTCGCCGCTCTTTCGCTTCCGTGTGAGAGAGCGGCTGGGCCTTGGACTCGTCAAGTTTACGATTTACGGACAGATTCCGCTTTTAGGATCGAGAAGGTTATGTACCAGCTATTAAAAGAAATACCGATCACCTTAACGATCGCGACCGCTACGCTCGTGGTATTTTTGATTCCCGGCCTTGAGGGGGTGCTCGATTATCACACGAATGCACCGGCTCTGCATGAATTACTTCAGCTTTTTACTTGCCACACTGCCCATT
>WTFU01000064.1 GCA_011523945.1 Mariniblastus sp.
CCTCAGACGCGTGCGCAATCAGAGTTGGCTTTACCACAGGCGCTGGCAACACTCTTGAATAACATGCTTCGAAGACCTGTCGCCGCCCGTTATTTAATTCAGGATCCCCGGGTAACTCATTGACGAACCGATTGTTAAATTCCAGCTCGCTTAGACGGCGTTTCAGATTCTCGGTCATAAAATTTTTTCGAAACCTATTTCGCAACCAGCATTCAAAAACATTATCAGGCGATAAGATCAATTCCCCAGAGTAGGAGAAGTTTCCAGCTCATTTAGCAGCGTCTTCAATCCAACAAGATTGGCACCGAGACTCTCTTTCGCATCGACATCCGCACGATGGCCAATAATCCCAATTGGCCCATCGTACCCCGCCTTAATTACCTCGCGAATCATCGCTGCTTCGTGTAATCCTTTCCCAATAGTTACAATTTGATTGGCATGTGTCCGTCGATTAACTGTCGCGGGGTCAGCCATGCCGTTTAGATTCAAACACAATAGAAAAGGTTGGACAGTCGCAAACACATTCGGGAAATCAGCAATATCTCCGTGAGCGTGGTGAAAGCTGTAAACGATACCGACATTGGTCAGTCCGTGCTTACTTCGCAGACATTCACAAACAGCCACCAAATTTTCAGGTTTTCCAGCCCAGCCACCGTGACTGTAAATCCCAAATTTCAACCCGAGCTCTTTCGCTCGTTGCGCTTTCGGCAAAAATTGCTGGACCACAAAATGCTTCTTCTCATCTTCGGTACCTTCCGGCAATTTACCTCGAAACATATCCCAAATCTGCGGCTGAATCTCATGCTTCTTGATTAGGGCAGCCATGGATTCGTGCCAGTTCCAAAATGCAAAATACTCAAGTCCATTTTTTTTGTATTCAATTATTTCTTGCTCGAACTCAGGAATATGCTTCTCCCGCCAATCGTAAGCCACCCGAGTAAAACCTAGATCCCGAACCATTAATGCGCGATCGGCAGGGCCTCGATTCTTGGCATCAAAGGGAACAATACACCATGCGACTAAATTCTTGGTGAGGAAATTTTCGCACTCCGCTACGGAATCCAACTGTTTATTTTCATTATCTATTAATTCAAGCAAAGCCTTCGCAAATGCGTCCCCGATCCGGTGGTAACATTTCACACTGCCAAGGTAATGATATGGCCGGTCAGATCCAATTCGTTTCCACTCATCTAAATTCTCTTTCCATCCCTTCGAGAAAACTGCATCGGCTTCGACATCCCAATACTGGTCCGTATGAACAACGGCCACATTCCCTTTAAATTCTTGCAGTGCACCAACAGCAGCCTGATTTTCCTTGAACTTAATTTTCTTTTCATTGACCCTTTTCCCCTTAACTCCGCCAACGCCGAGCACGCCGACGACAAAGGGCAGGCTGGGACAACCTAAATCCTGTCTGACATCTCGAATAAAGTGAGCCATATTATCCGGATACGCGTCTACGAAATCGGGTTTCATCATATCATTCCAACCTTGAAACCAAACAAAACCGGCGAGTTCGTATCCAGTCTCTCCGTCGTAATCGGGAATAAAATCACCGAGGTTGGCGAGCGTTTCCCGAATTTCTTTCAGCATCTCACGATAGTAAAATCCATAGGAGGCCCGGACCTCTTCGAGAGTCGTTTCCGGTCTCCGTTTTTGTTCTTTCACCAACTGCTCGGTTAAAACGTCGCCGCTGGGCAAACCAGCGTTAGGCGGTCGAAAATCGCGAAACAACGACTTCCCCCCCCAAGCGGTTTTAATTAGCAACACCGGCTCGTCAAATCGATCTCCCATTAAAAAGCCAAACTGCAATTCAGGACCAATTCGATTGGGACTACCGAATCCAGCAGTTAACTTCCCATGGCGTTCCAAAAATTTGACATACACGTCCTCGCGTTCAATCAGTTCGCCATCTTTGTGCAAATGAGCAAACAAATCCTTGGTCTCGGGCTGCATCATTTGATGCTGAAGCAAAGCAACCTTAGCCTTACCTTCCATATTGGATTGCCCAGCGAGAATGAATACCTTAACGGGCTTCGCTTTGCCCGTATTATTCAAGCTGTTTGGCTGAGCATCAACATGATCAACAAAAACAGCAGCAATGGTTAAAAGCAACAGTCGGCGAATGGCTCGTTTGATCACGTGAAAATCCTATTTACATGCAACGATTAATTGCAAAACAAGAGGCTAGTCTCGAAACGCTTAGCCTATTGCCCAATTCGTTTTTGAGTTCAACTGGCTGCATTGTAGCAGTTTGACCACAAGACACACGAACACTTAGACCTAGCTGTAACACAGCCTTCCGCTCAAAACGCACTGGTAAAAAAATGCCTCTATTGGCAAAAAGCCTCAGGCTAAACTTTACATTTACCCAATGAGATATCGCTAAAACCCAATCGTTTTTTCAGCTACTTTGAGTTGCTTTTTGAAAGCAACCGATAAATTATCGAGAATATCAGTGGCCAACACTGACGGTTGCCCCACTGACTCGGCCGCCGCGTCTCCGGCGACTCCATGCAAATACACACCCGTAACCGCAGCATCGAGCGCTGGCATCCCTTGGCCGAGCAAAGCCGCAATCACGCCGGTAAGCACGTCTCCCGAACCGGCCGTCGCCATCCCCGGATTTCCGGATGCATTGTGATACCCCAATCCCCCATCCGTAACATAGGTCCGATTCCCCTTGAGAACCATGACTAAAGAAGCCTCACCTGCCAACTGCTTTGCTACACTCTCAAGCTCCTGACGGTTGGTCGACGTTGTCCCGGTGAGCTTTCGAAACTCTCCTGGATGAGGAGTCAAAACCCGCGGACCGGCGTGAATTGCTAGATCCGCACCTGCACTAGCGAGAGCATTTAATCCATCCGCATCGACGACCATCGGACCTTTTACGTCGCGGTATAACTCAGCAACCCACTGATCGAGCTTCCTCGATTGTCCCATCCCTGGGCCGATAGCAACCGCATCCGCCCATTGGTGATGCTGCGACATATCGAGTTTGCCGCTTGGTTCGATCTGGCCATTGCTTGAATCCATCGCAACGGTCATCACACAGGGACTCCAACCCGCAACAACAGTTTGAATTTCATTGGGCACCATCGCACGCACCAATCCTGAACCAGATTTTAATGTCGCCATACTGGTTAAACCAATAGCGCCCGCCATCTCAGATGAACCGCCAATCGCCAAGACACGGCCAAAGTCTCCTTTGTGAGCATCGGCTTCCCGAGAGAGGATCTTTGAGGGCGCCACCTCGGTTCGCATCCCTTGATCGGGAATTTTCGAATCACAGTTTTTTGAACGAACCGCTACCTCGTTTGGCTTCCTTCCCGGTCGATCATGAATCACCAAGTCAGTAAACTCTTTAAGGCTGATCCTACCAGCTCTAAATTGCTTGGCGGCTTGTTGAAACTGGTGCGAATTAATCATAGGAAATATCCAGCAAAAAAACGAAAATCCGAGGGAAGGAAACCTCAATAAATAGGCTTTACCATGATGTTACAAATCGTTTGTTTGAACTACAATCGTGGTTTTGAAATCTTTAACATTCGTCGTTGCCCGTTTTAAGAAGGTGCCGCGACTAAGCCCACGGTAAAAAAGATGAAAAGTTGCGTTGTTGCTTATTCAGGCGGATTGGACACATCGGTAATACTTGGCTGGCTCATGGACCAGGGATATGAGTGCCATGCGGTATATGTCGATCTGGGTCAGCCCTGTGAAGATCGAGCCGAAATTCTGAAAAAAGCAGAGGACGCTGGTGCGAAGTCAGCCCGTATCGTTGATGCTCGTGAAGAACTATGCCGGGATTTTGCTTTTCCAGTCCTGGCGTGGCAGGCTAAGTACGAAGGCCCTTATTTACTCGGAACGTCGATTGCCCGTCCTTTAATCTCCAAGGTTTGCCTTCAAGTCGCTCGCGAAGTCGGAGCAACCGCCTACGCACACGGGGCGACAGGAAAAGGAAATGATCAATGCCGCTTTCAACTGGCTGCCGAAGCACTTGATGCCAATATCGAGGTGATTGCGCCATGGAGAATGCAGAAATTTCGAGATTCGTTCCCGGGAAGAACGGAATTAATTGCTTATTGCGAAGAAAAGAACATTCCGGTCAAAGCCTCCACTGCTAAGCCCTACAGTAGTGACGAAAACTGCCTCCACATCAGCTACGAAGCCGGTAAACTCGAAGACCTCGATGTCAACGGCGTTGAGTTAGTTGAATTTGGCATGGGAGTCTCTCCAGCAGAAGCTCCCGATGAAAAAGAAACCGTTACCATCACGTTCGAATCGGGCGTACCCGTCACGGTGAACGGAGAAAAACTGTCCGCTCTCGAAATTGTCGAGAAATTGAATGAAATCGGCGGACGAAATGGAATCGGCCGAATCGATATGGTTGAAAATCGATTTGTTGGAATGAAGAGTAGGGGGGTCTACGAATCCCCGGGAATGACCGTCCTCTATGACGCACATCGATATATCGAACAACTGGCAATGGATCGCGATCTAATGCACCTACGCGATCGACTTGCTCCCGAGGTAGCGGAAATGGTTTATTACGGATTCTGGTACTGCCCAAAATTCGACTCTCTGCTTGCCTTTAACAAGGAAGCCCAAAAACCCGTTACTGGAAGTGTCACGCTCGATTTATACAAAGGCAACATTTCAGTCGCAGATCGCTCGAGCCCTAACAGTTTGTATGATGATCAAATTGCGACCATGGAAGGCGGAGGTTCCTACAATCAGGATGATGCCGAGGGTTTTTTGAGAATCCAGGGCCTTCCTGGGCGTGTGCAGGCGAACGTTTTGCCTCGAAAGTACTAAGGCATCATTTATCGGCTGACCCGTGGGATGCAAAACCTTTCGCCAATCCCTACAATGGAGCTAGAAATAACTGCAACTCGATGGAACAAAGATGTATCTCTTAGAGAATCCAGTACTCCAGCGGGAATTACTCGTCAACTTACGTACTTCTCGTTCCTTTGTTTTACTACTCGTTTATCAAGTCATTCTCGCGGCTGTCGTTTATTTCGCGTGGCCGCAAGATGGCTTGGCGCTAGACCTAACCGGACGCCCGGATTCCACCAGTAATTTAGTCGATCTTTTTTTTCTCGGTCAGTACATCCTCGCAGCTTTGATGGCACCGAGCTTTGCTGCCGGTGCGATCGCTGGTGAAAAAGAACGAGCGACCTATGAAATGCTTCTTGCAAGTCCCATTCGGCCCGAAGCGGTGGTCATGGGAAAACTGGTTGCTGCTCTTACCCATCTAGCGATTCTGATTTTTGCCACCCTACCAATCGTGATGCTTTGCCTACCCCTCGGTGGTGTTTCGATTTACGAAGTTTTGGCAGCCTATTTAGTTTTGATCGCAAGCGTTATTTGCTTTGGAATGATCAGCGTGGCCTGCGGGAGCTTCTTTTCCAGAACCAGTGCTGCGCTGGTTGTTTCGTACATCATCATATTACCTATCGCGATTATCGTCGTTCTCTACTGGTACTCCTTACGGCAGTTTGGTGAGACAAGAATCGAAATCGCGCTTACGGTCGTCCCGGGATTTTCAGCCGTCCTTACCATCTATCTTTTTTTCGTTTGCTGCGGGCGCATGCTATACCCGCCTGATTTTGGCAGTGAAGGCAAGGAAGTCATTGACCTCGAGGAGGAGTCTGAAAAAGCCGTGGGACTTGTGATCCAACGGGATCAATTTCCAGACCGACTTTTCGCCCCGCCCAAACGCGAAACATTGATGGAGGATGGAACCAACCCTGTCTACGACAAGGAAATGCGCAGTGAAATTTTCGGACAAGGTACACTGATGCTTCGTCTGGCAATTCAAATCAGCATGGTCTTGGCCATTCCGCTGATGGCCGTTTGCCTTTACATTTTTCGACCGCTTGCCCCGTGGTACATTGCCTACGTGGTCTTATTTAATATTTTGATCGGTCCGGTTTTTTCCGCCGGAAGTGTAACCAGCGAACGTGAACGGCAGACACTTGACCTGTTACTGACAACCATCATCACTCCATGGCAACTGCTTTGGGGAAAGCTCATCTCAGGCTTGAGAGTCTCAAGCGTTTTGTCATCCTTTTTACTTTGGCCCGTGTTTTTGGCAACCATCATGGTGCAAGATTATTGGTCGAACATTCCCGGCATTGCCTGTTATGTCATCATCTTTATGTTGAGTTGTTTGACGACAGCCATCGTCGCTTTGTTTTGCTCAACCATTTTCAGTAAAACATCGACCAGCTTAATCGCAACCTATTTCATTATTTTAACGCTCTACCTTTCGCCCTTGGCATTTAGCTTTTTTGGCAATACCTATTTCCCCGATTCAGCCGGAACAGATCTAGTCAATAAAGTGACCATTACCAGCCCGTTTGCGGCGGCATTTAATGTCCCTCTCTATGTCGAGAGCGACGCCTCAGACGATTCTAGTACCTGGAATAGCGAGTCCCGATGGTCAGGGGAAGACAGTGTTCTAGGGTACCGGCTTGAAGATCTATTTCATTTTGCTGGCTATTGTACGTTTACGATTAGCCTCAACCTTCTCCTTTTTATCGGCATGCTTCGAATGTTTAACTCGAGGTGGCGAGTTTCGTCTCAAACAAGCTAATGTCAAATATTCGCAGGCATACACAACTCAGAGAAAAAAACATGTCCAGAAAACTCAAGCCTAAATCGGCTCATTCCAACTATCGTTTTCTAAGCACTCTGGCTTTATCCCTCCTACTAATTAGCAATACCGCTCGGTCTGAAGAACCGTCGAACCGACTGTCGCCATCCAATGCCAATTCCACCACGGCGACCACATTCAATTCCGAAAGAAATGCTCAGGACGACAAAAAATCAAAAATACCCAAAGGAGTCAACGTTTACATGGGACGGCGCGTTGCTCAAACAATGCACTACCTTGGAGCCGAATGGCTCATCCGAAATGAACGAGAGCGTGAAGAACGTTGCTCACTGATGCTCGCAAATCTCGGAATCCGCAAAGGCATGACAATCTGTGACATGGGCTGCGGAAATGGATTTCACTCGCTCGCGATGGCGAAAATGACAGGCAGATCCGGATTGGTTTTAGGAGTGGACGTTCAACCTGAGATGCTTGGCTTTTTACGGGAACGGATGGAATCGGAAGGAATCGAGAATGTCGTTCCGATTCTTGGCTCATTCCACAACCCACATCTACCACCCAACACCGTTGATCTTGTTCTCATGGTAGACGTCTATCATGAGTTTTCCCATCCGAAAGAAATGCTCGCCTCAATACGCAAGAGCTTAAAACCGGATGGACTTGTCGTTTTGGTAGAGTACCGCGAAGAGGACCCCAAAGTTCCAATTAAGCCGCTTCACAAGATGAGTAAAAGGCAAGTCAACAAGGAACTCAGCGCCAATGGCTTTACGCTGGTGAAAGAATTTGACAAACTGCCTTGGCAGCACATGATGTTTTTTGGAAAGTCAGATTTCCCTTTAAATGACTAAACTGAGTGACTAGACCGAGTTCTACGTCCACTTGGGCTAGTTCCCGAGAGCCCGCGTCAATAAGACGCTTCCGAGAAAGCCTTGGTTTTTAGATCAATTTCTTTTCGCCAGGCATCCAACTCTACTGCGGTGTTTACCAACAAAGCCTTGGCTTTTACTTCCTCCCCTTGGCGAAAATAAGCTTCAACATCTTTTTCCAAATCTGAATTGCGTGTTCGACTCAACGTTACAGATTTAGCTTCTTCAAATTCTTTAGCTACACTCTCGTCATTGGGGTGCATCGCGAGATAGGTTCGTCCGGCAACGTCCATCATCCGGTACGATTTCTCGAGCCTCATTACAGCATTACGATAATAAACAACCTCTTCCAACTGTTCGTAATCCGTTGAAAGCATCTTACGAGCCTTCATCAACCGGTTGAAATTTATTGCCACCAACAGCGTCACAACTAAAAAGCCGCCGATCATCGCAAACATGACTATTCGCCGGGCACGGGAAACTTTCTTACTGGCAAGCTGAAACTGGGGCTTAAACTCCGGTTGGTTCTGGCTTGACGGTTGACCCAGCAAACCTTCTTCTCCTGATGGATTTAAGGGTGGAATCGAAAACTCAAAATTGTTGCCTTCAGACCGAACCTCTTTTTCCGCAGTTGCTGAATTCACATCCACAGCCGCGTTCGCTGCTCCTAATAATTCGTTTCCAGCATCTTTTCCCCCCGAATGCGTGTTTCTCAACGTCTCTGCAGGAGGTACCGGCTTCGGAACAATCTCGACACTATCGCATTTTGTGCAGCGCACTCGCCTGCCCACAATCTGCTCATCGGCTTTCAGCTTCTTCCCGCAATTTTTACAGCGAAATCGAATCATCCCAATCTCAACTAAACGGTTGATCTTATTATCATGCAGATTCTAGCCTGTTCGATCGTTTCTTCCTAAGCTAATCCCAACTCAAAGCCTAAAGTGATAATTCTCAATTCGCTGGATCATCTAAACGCGGAATCATCTAAACCAGTCGAAAAGCCGAGTAATTTACTTGCAAAAAAATACAGACGGCTGACTAAGGTACCTACGATCACTTTGTACAATTAAGCCAGAATCGAATTGACCACGTTTCCATGAACATCTGTCAACCGGTAATCCCGACCTTGAAAGCGATAGGTTAACGCCTCATGGTCGATCCCCATCGTATGCAGCAGCGTTGCATTAAGGTCGTGAACGTGCATTGGATCCCGAGTGATATTGTAGCACCAGTCATCAGTCTCTCCGTAGCGGTATCCCTGTTTCACCCCACCACCGGCCATCCAAATTGAGAAACATCGCGGGTGGTGGTCGCGTCCGAAGTTACTTTCATTACCGCCTTGCCGATAGACTGTCCTTCCAAACTCTCCACCCCAAATTACTAATGTATCTTCTAACATTCCTCTGGCTTTGAGATCCACAATCAATGCCGCTGACCCCTGATCAACCTCTTTAGCAATCTTTCGATGCCGCGACGGAAGGCCTGAATGATGATCCCAGCCACGATGATAAATTTGAATAAAACGCACACCTTTTTCCGCCAACCTCCGGGCAAGTAAACAATTGGCAGCATGCGTTCCGGGGCGTTTAGCCTCTTCGCCGTACAACTTAAATGTAGACTCGGGCTCATCTGAAATATCTGTTAAATCAGGAACGGATGTTTGCATGCGATAGGCCATCTCGTAGGCCGCGACTCGAGTATCAATTTCAGGATCGCCGACATGCTGCTTATGCAGTGCATTTAATTGAGCAAGGTCGTCCAGCATTTTCCGCTGCTGAGCAAGTGTTTCTCCCGTCGGATCCTTTAAATACAAAACCGGATTCCCCTCACTCCTCAACTTCACCCCCTGATGATTGCTGGGCAGGAACGCCGCCCCCCATAAACGAGAATAATTTGGCTGAGCTTGAGGATCACTGTTTTTATCAAGCAAAACGACGTAGGCTGGTAGGTTTTCACTTTCCGACCCCAAACCATAACTAGCCCATGCGCCGATTGAGGGACGCCCCGGTTGCTGATGCCCCGTTTGAAAAAAGGTAATCGCGGGATCATGATTGATCGCCTCGGTGTACATCGAATTGATAATGCAAATATCGTCCGCGATTTTGTGATGGTGTGGTAGTAAATCACTGATCCACTGACCACTCTTTCCGTGTTGTCGAAACGGAGCAATCGATTGCGCTGCAGGAAACTTGGTCTGCCCGGACGTCATCCCCGTTAGCCGTTGGCCATTACGAATCGAATCAGGTAAATCCTGCCCGTTTAGCTTACTAAGCGTCGGTTTATAATCAAAAGTATCGATCTGCGATGGTGCTCCAGACTGGCAAAGGTAGATTACTCGTTTTGCCGTGGGTGGAAAATGGACCGGCCCGGGCTTCCCCGGTCCATATCCAGGGCCGTTCGACATCGCCAATGATTTTTGTCGGTCATCCATCGCCGACACAGTCGATCCCGAACGTATCAACGAATAAAACGCCGCCATCCCAATTCCAACTCGCGACGACGCTCCAAGAAACTGGCGGCGATTTTGGCGTTGGCAATACTCATCGAATGGATGCATCTGCTTTAACCCTTAGTCAAAAACTCACTTAAATTCATTAACACGCGAGCCACCTGAGTAAGCGCAGCCAGCTCGGCTCGATTCTTCACATCTGCAATTTTAATCCCGCCAACCCCAAGCGTCCGATCAGCAGCGGACGAATCCGCTTCATATTGCTTGAGACGCCGATCGTAAGTGTCCACGAGAACCTTCAGCTCTGCTTCCGTGGGCTGTCGGGAGGTACAGCATTGAAAACCAAAAGCAATTTTAGACTCAACGGTGGTTCGCCCCGAATCGAGCATTCGCTTCCCTAGAAAACGCGCGGCTTCGACAAATTGCGGGTCATGGAGCATCACCAGCGCCTGCAACGGAGTATTCGTTGATGATCGTCGAACAACACAATACTCGCGACTCGGTGCATCAAAAGTTGACATGGATGGCGGAGGCACCGTTCGCTTCCAAAAAGTATATAGCGTCCGTCGAAGCAACTGTTCCGCCTGCGTCTGATGCGGGTAAGGCCGAGAATAACCCGGGCGATTGTTAACTTCCATCCACAACCCCTGAGGATGATAAGGATAGACACTCGCCCCACCGATTTTAACATCGAGTAATCCACTGACTGAAAGTGCATTATCTCGAATTTCCTCTGCGTCGAGTCGCACGCGCGGTCCTCTCGCTAAAAAACGGTTTTCCGGATCCGACTGAAAATCAGCCTCTGTGATTCGGGATGATTGCATGTAAGTTCGCGAAGAAACCATCGTCTTCAAAATTGCTTTGACATCCCAATTCGTCTCCATGAATTCAACCGCCAGCCAATCCAGCAAATCCGGATGGCTGGGGTACTCACCCTGAGCGCCGAAATCCTCACTCGTCTTCACAATTCCGACTCCAAACAACCGTTGCCAATAACGGTTAACGGTAACGCGTGCCGTCAGCGGTTGCTCTGAGGACACCAGCCATTTGGCTAGGCCAAGCCGATTTTTCGGCCAACCAATGTCCAAGGATCCAAGCGCGGCTGGAACTCCTGGAGAAACAGGACGCTCTTTATCCGGCTTGTCATATTCCCCTCGCTCTAAAACATAAACAGGTCTGGGCTGCAGCATCTCCTGCATCACCATCGTGGCTGGTACAGTCGAAACTTTTTTAAGCTCGTCACGAACCGCTCTAAGTTGCTTAACCAGCTGTCGCGACTCCCTCGAGCCATACTTCATGACTAATAATTCCCTCAGCCGTTTTGTCTGATCAACGGTGCGAGATTCGGGGGAAACAGTCAATAAATCTTCTAACGGGCCGCCGAGAGGTGCGGTTGCCGAAACGGAAATGCGGAATCTTCCAATTTGATGAGAACCACCAAACCGGTGCAACAGTCTGACCCGCACGGTCTTTCCCGGTGGTATTGGCGATTCCAAATTATACATCGCCACCCGATTATCGGGGCGAGTGTTTCCATCAACCGCCCAACCCGTGGTATCAATGCGCCCGTCAATAGACAGATCAATCGTATATCGGTTTTGCTCATAATCGGCACTTGCAGATGCAATCTTTACCGCTTCAAAGGAGTCACCTTCATTCGACTTCACTTCCACTACAAACTCTGAGAGTACGTAGTTTCCGTTAAAACCACGGCTCGCAGATCCATTGACCAATGCTGGATCAACCATTGCCTCCAACCGAATTGCCTCAACAGATTGTCCAGTTGTAAAAACAAATTCGTAATCATCCATGACCGGATTCTTGCCAGTCATTAACACGCTTTGGTCTTCCAGGATTTGGGGAGTTGCCCCGCCCGCAGAAGTGATATTGTCTGGAGTCGATATCTCCCATTGTGCGACTTGCTTTCGCATGTCCTTTTCCCATTGTTCAATGGGGAAATTTAAATCAACCAATTTCCCCTCGAAGTCTCTCACCCGCTGCTCTAACTTCTTCTGCGCTTTATTCAGTGGCGAGGCAACCACTAGGTTAGGTGTAAATCCATTTAGCCCCCGCTCAGGTACATTATTGAAGAAAGCATAAAATCGGTAAAAATCCTTCTGAGAAATGGGATCATATTTATGATCATGGCACCGTGCACAAGTAAACGTCTGCCCCAACCAGACAGTCGATGCAGTGACAACGCGGTCGATGACATACTCCGTGCGATACTCTTCGTCCACCACTCCGCCCTCAATCGTGATAGGGTGATTACGGTTAAAACCAGTTGCCAACCGAGTTTGATCCGTCGCTTCCGGCAGTAAATCTCCAGCAATTTGCTCGATCGTAAATTGATCAAATGGCATATTGGTATTAAAAGCGTTGATCACCCAGTCACGCCAAACCCATTGCTTACGCTCGCGATCGTATTGATAGCCACTGGTATCCGCATACCTGGAAGAGTCCAGCCAAAACCGTGCCATTTGTTCGCCGTAATGCTCGCTTGCAAGCAATCGATCCACAACTTTTCCATAAGCAATTCGGAGAGGCGCAGCGTCATTTTCAAAGGCTTCAATTTCTGCAACCGATGGCGGTAGACCCGTTAAATCGAAGGTCACTCTCCGGATCAAACTACTTCGATCCGCCAACTCCGATGGCTCGCGATTCTGCTCCATCAAACGCTTGGCCACGAACGCATCGATCGGATTGAAAACCTGTGATTGATCCCCGATTCTTGGCGTTTCCGGACGACGAGGCGATTGATACGACCAATGCTGTTCATAATTGGCTCCCTCCTCAATCCACGCGCGTAAAATCTCAATTTCAGAATCGGAGAGCGAATGTTTCTGGGAGTCAGGGGGAGGCATCTTCGTATCCGGATCCGCCGTCGTCACTCTTGCAATCAACTTACTATCGCTAGAATTTTCAAAATCAAAAACACCGAATTCGATCGCCGAGACTCGATCATCCAATCGCAAATTCGTTGCCTTGCTTTCCTCGCTGGTCCGATCTGGCCCGTGACACAAATAACAGCGATCCGAAAGGATTGGGCGCACATCGCGATTGAATTCAACTGTCCGGTCTTGGGCGCAGCTGAGATAAGGAATTGAAATCCAACAACAAAATATGAGTCCAACGATTTTCAAACTGAGCATTACTTCACCAATTACCCGGCCTACGGACAACCAAAAATGCGTGGCGATCTATCCAGAGCAATCCATCGGCTTATCCAGTCAACCGCTCGCCTTGGAGATTAGGATCAACCGACGCCAATCAAAGGAATCACAAAATCTTATTTTGATCCAAGCTTGCTCGATGCAGACTTTCTTTTCTTTTTCATCTGATTTGCCAAGTCCTCGCGAATCGCACGGTATTCCGGTCGATCCACAACATTTTCAAACTCTCCTGGATCATTTTTCAAATCGTATAACTCTGTCCCCTTGGCTCCACGAGCCCATTCTGTATAGCGATAACTGCCATTCCTGAGACTGGCACCTTCACGCGTCGATACAGAAAAAACAGAATCCTTAGTCCATTGATTCGTTTCCACTTCTTCAAGAATTGGTCTCATATCCTGTCCTTGAATGTATTCGGGCGGAGTTAAACTACAAAGAGAGCTAACGGTTGGGTACAGATCAATTAATTCACACATGTGTTTGGTTGATTTCCCATGCATCTTGCCCAACCAAGGTGCGCTCAAAATAAATGGGACCCTCGTAGTCTCTTCAAACAAATGCTGTTTTTGCCATTTATGATGTTCCCCCAGGTGATATCCATGATCACTGGTAAACACAACGATTGTCTTTTTCTTTAGCCCCAATTCATCGATCGCATCAAGAAGACGTCCCACTTGAGAATCCATATGGCTCACGCATCCATAGTATGCGCTCAAGATACCTGGCATTTGTTCCGCCGTAATTTTCAGTGACTCATTTGTTTTGTAGGCCTTTGTCGCTTGCCCGACATCATCAAGATCATTCGAGGGCACCTGGGGTAGCACGATCTCCTGTTCAGGGTACATCCTGAAATATTCCGAGGGCGCCACCAACGGCACATGAGGACGCACAAAACCACAGGCGATAAAAAACGGCTTGTCCCTATGCGTCTTCATCAATTCAATCGTCTTGGTTGCCGCCAAACCATCGGCCATTGCCAGGTCGCCATCGGTTGCCTCCACCCGTTGAAATGTCTGACTACTTTGCCACCCCGGCGAATGTTGAATTTTTTTACCAGGTAAGTTCTGTTCACCACATCGAATATTGTAGGTCTCACCCCATGATTCCGGGTCGTCGGCTATTGCCGTCCCATCAATCACTTCCTGCGGAATTCCCATATGAAAGATTTTGCCAACCCGGGCGACATAGTAGCCGTTATTCAAGAACAACTGAGAAAGGGTAACTGCATCGGGACGATACTTGCGAAAGATCGTTGTGTTTTTCAAATCACCGGTGCTGTAAGGATACAAGCCATTCATCATAGAAGAGCGTGAAGCGCCACAAACCGGGAACTGACAATACATTCGATGAAAACTAACTCCACGGCGTGCAAGTCGATCCAAATTAGGTGTCTTGCAATGACGATGCCCAAATCCACTGAGCGCCGTATTTAAGTCGTCCGACATTATCAAGAGGACGTTAGGTCGAACCGGGGATTCATCTGCGATTAGCTCAATAGGGAACGCTGAAAACCAAAACAGACTTAAAAATATTATTCCGCGACACACCATAACCTTACCTTTTGTAATTTGGTTTCAAATTTTAGGTCTAACCATTCCTTCGTTAGCGATTTAATTTGACCTTTAAACGCCAAGCCCTTTACCTTAATTGCAGAGCTGAATGCCCTTTAAGCTAACTCCCGGATTCCTTCTGCGTCTCCCCTGATTGCGAACGCTTTGATTTCCAGAGATTGATATTGTCGACATCGTTGTCTGACGCCGCACCGGGGACGCTTCTCCCGGATTCTACATCGCGCGTTAATTTCTCCAGCAATTGTTTCGCGATATCCGGTTGCAGCCGGTAAAGATTCTCTTGCTCCTGGGGATCTTTCGCTAAATTATAAAGCTGCGCCTCTTCTGAATCTGCCGACATCTCTTTTTCCTTAGGTGAACTCCAGCCACCCGACCCCCTAGCCAGCAACAATTTCCAGTCGCCTGAACGATAGGCAAAATGTCCGGATACTGAATGGTGAACTACACCAAAACGCTTGGAGCTAATTTGCTTTCCAAATAAAGCTGGCAGGAAACTGACGCTATCTTCACAGCTCCCCGGCGGAACCTCTACTCCCAAAACATCAACCGACGTTCGAAAAAAATCGGTCAAACAAATCAACTGAGAACAAAGGGAGCCAGGGGTAATCTTCCCAGGCCAGCGGACAATGAAAGGAACTCGGTGACCACCGTCCCAAATATCCGCCTTTGACCCACGCATTTCACCACTCACCCAGTGCCCTTGATCAGCCAATCCCTTTATATCAGCTGCTTTGGAGCAGCCATTGTCACTGGTAAATATCACAAGTGTGTTTTCGCTGAAACCTTGAGACTCAAGCGCTTTCGAAATTTCCCCAACGGCATGATCCGTCTGCATGACGAAGTCTCCATATTTCCCGAGTCCGCTCCTGCCAACCCAACGGCCCGTTGGAACGATTGGTGTGTGAGGCGAACCCAGCGGCACATAAAGAAAAAACGGCTTGTCCTTTCCTTTCCGCGAATTAATATAGTCGACACTTTTCTCTGTCACTCTCGGAAGGAAATTTTCAACAGGATCGTGCTCAATCACCTCGCCGTTTGCAATGATTGCCTCCATACTTCGGGCATGGTGAATCCCATGAAAATAATCAAACCCTCGATGAATTGGACCATCAGGAATCAACGCTCCCACCGGTGGCGTCGCCTTCCCCTTGGCCTTTAGCGGTTTACCCGTTTGAGGATCAAGATACTCAAAATTTAAATGCCACTTTCCAATAATGGCGGTATCGTACCCCTGATCGCGATAAAACCCGGCAACCGTCGGTCGATCCTCTGCAATCAGACATGGCGAAAACCCTTGAACGACTCCTTTCTGCAACTTAGTTCTCCAACTGTAACGACCCGTCAAAAGACCGTAACGGGTTGGAGTGCAAACGGAGGATCCGGAATGCGCGTCAGTAAAAATCATACCCTCGGAGGCCAACCGATCGACGTGCGGTGTTTTTATCTTTCCGTGCTCAGGATTCAAGCATTGAACATCCCCGTACCCCAGATCATCACAAATAATAAAAACAACATTGGGCTGTTCCAGTGCGATGGCCGGGATAGCGAAACAAAACAAAGCAATCGTGGCAAAAGCAATTTTCATTTGGCAGATTCCTTCTCTTGGATTGGCGTTTGATCCCAAAGGCGATACGGATCATCCAGCCTCACCATTTCCTGATAAAGCAGCGACTCCATCTCTTCTCTCTTCTCCGCATATCTTGGATCGTCGGCCAAGTTTACCTGCCCTTCAGCAGGAGTATTTCCTGTCAATTTGATAACATCTGAGTGATGATGCTGCTCAATAAATTCCTCTGGATTGTCTTTTAGATTGAACAGTTGTGTCTCGCGAACTTCTCCATCAAGAACATCATATTTAATCAACTTCCAGTCGCCTTTGCGGACAGACCTCATCCCCGGTTTGGTTCCACCACAATAAACACCAAACAGAACATCCCGAACAATTTCTTGCCGCCCTTCAAGGACAGGTTTAAAACTTTTGCCTTCATTTGTTACTGGGTAAGTCGTTCCCGTAAGGTCGCACATCGTCGCAAGGACATCCAACAAATAGATATTCCCCTCCTTTCGTGTGCCGGCTTTGATTCCAGGGCCCTTTACGATCATTGGCACTCGCCAGGTATGCTCGTAAAGATTCTGCTTCCCCTGAAGGCCATGTCGCCCAATCGCCATCCCGTGATCTGATGTGTAAAAAATGTAAGTGTTATCGAGCTCGCCCATTGCCTCAAGTTTACTGAGCACGCGACCGATCTGGGTGTCGATATTTTCGCTACACGCAAACTCTCGACCAATCTCATTCCGGATCGTTTGTTCGTCACGATGTTTCCAAACCCCGGAGACATTCACCTCATCTCGAAGCCCCGGATGGCCGTGATGAAATGGATGTGCTGGTAAATAATTTGTTGGCAACTGTGGTTGCAGCGGATGGGCTGGAGGCAACGACCTCGAGTCCTTATGATTTACCGCTCCGTATTTCGAAAGCAGCTCAGGCTTTCCATCACGCGTGTCATGAGGGTGTGAAAAGCCAAAGTAAATCAGAAACGGGTCCTTCGCTGTTGCTGCCTCACGTTGATCGAGATACTTCAGCACCTGTTCCGCGTGCCAGGCGCTACCTGATTCGTCAGCCCCCCCGCGCTTGGTACTGTCGTTCCGGATTTTAAACTTTGCGTTTGCCGCCTCGAAGCTATTCCCTTTTTTGCATGTCCGAACAGTTTCGTAACCCGCCCGATTAAACGCCGCAGCCATGGAAGTATTGGCCAACTCAGGCGCTGTCAATTTCTCAGTCACTGCCCCCGTACCCTTGCGGCGTCGATTACGAGGCAAATGCCAAACCGTTCGCCCCGACATCACCATATGTCGCGACGGAGTACAAACGGCACCTGACCACGAGCCCATGTGATACGCCCGATCAAACACCATCCCTTCACGGGCAATTTTGTCAATTACCGGCGTGTCGAGTTTTGATTCTGGATTGTAAATTTTCAAGTCAAATGGAGATTGATCATCCACAATAATAAATAACAAATTTGGACGCTCATCCGCCAGCAAACAAGTTGGCAAGGCAATACTCAACAGCATCGCGACCAAAACTAACTTCTTAAACAACAATGTCATCCAGCTACCTTTTTACCTTCAAAGATTGGATCGCAAATCGGATTTGAATCCTAGAAAACCAAGCGGACTTAGCCATTCCAGCGATACTCTAATTTAGTCAAATTTGATGATAACACTCTGGTGAAACAAAGGCGAACAAAAAGCAAATCTAATTCTGTTTTTGCAAAAGTCCGTTTGCTGCAATCAGTAAACCACCTGTCAAAAGAACCATTCGGAATCCTCGCACCAGAATCTATCGAAATGACTCGACAACGAAGTCGCTCGATCACCCGACAATCAAATACCATTCGCTAACAACTGCTAGCGAGCACTTGATGTTGCCTCAGGCCCCTCCAATCTTTTAAAACACCGAGAACGCCTAGTGCCAGTCTCAATCAAGCGTCTTACGCCTTATGCCGAACGCCCAACTCGATATCGTCATCCCTGTTTTCAATGAGATTGAAATCATTGAACAGTTACACGAAAGGGTCGTTGCAGCCTGTCGCCAAACAGACGTATCATTTCAAATCACTTATATTGACGATGGCAGTTCGGACGAAACGCCGCAATGGATTTCGACCAACGCCGCGGCATTAGACCTTGGCACACAAGGCCGAACAAAACTAATTCGACTGTCGCGAAACTTTGGACAACCAGCGGCCATTCAAGCAGGACTCCGATCCAGCAATGCGGACTGCGTCGTACTTATGGATGGTGACCTTCAAGATCCGCCAGAGTTAATTCCGGAAATGCTGGAGCGGTGGATTAACGGTGATCAAATTGTCATCGCCCAAAGAATTTCGCGTAAAGAGTCGCTGCTTCGAGGAATCGGTTTTAAACTTTTTCACAAGCTATTCCGCCATTTATCCGATTCGAAAATACCTGCGAACACCGGCACATTCTGTTTACTGGACCGCCAAGCGGTAGAGGCTGTCTGCAGTCTGCCAGAGTCTCACCGTTTTTTCCCAGGCCTTCGAGCCTGGGTCGGTTTCAAGCAATCATTTATCCCATTCGAGCGTCCCTCCCGCGCCGGCGGGGCCCCCAAACAATCCCTTGGGCGACTGACTCAGTATGCGTTGGATGCAGTTTTTGGATACTCCCTGAAACCACTTAGAGTGCTGACAGCCGTTGGCGCCACCGTCTGTTGTTTCGCATTCATGGCCATCATCTACTTCGTTCTGGTTGAGATTGCAGGGCAGGGGACTTCGTCATTTGGTCTCAAGACCCTATCGTGCGCAGTCCTCAGTCTTGGCGGATTCCAAATAATTGCCATTGGTGTTCTCGGGGAATATGTCGGTCGGATTTACGATGAGGTTAGGCGGCGCCCGGCCTACATCGTTGAGCAAGAACTTGAAATCCCCTCCAAGTTTGACGCTCCGATTAATTACCAAGACAGAAAAGCCAGCTGATGCCTGATTTACGCAGGACGACCGACGACGATACGGTCCATCACAACAATCGAACGACAGGATGGTTCAACAAACAATCTCTCGGATGGCTCTTCCTGCCGATGATCGGCTGCGTTCTCATCGGCTTTTACTGTTGTGAACTCAACCGGCAACTATACCAACACCAAAATCCCTTCTTTGATTCGCTCAGTTATTACGAGCGGCTTTTTCGAATCATGACCCTGACTGAAACGGAGGGATTTTTTAGTGGAATGAAAGCAGGTTGTTTTAATTACACCACAGTCTGCCTCCCTTTCATATTCGCTGCCGCCATTGGAGATTGGATTGAGCCAAGTCGTTTCGTTGGCGTTTGGATTCAAGTTTTATATTTGACTCTCTTCCAGATCAGCCTGTTTTACTACCTGGTTCGGATAAAGAAACTACAACAATCGACTGCGGCTCTCGGATGCTTGATATTTCTGACGACCGCTTGCCTATTTTTCTCTAACGGCGGCATTTCTGATTTCCGCATGGACCTTGGCCTTTGCTTAACCTATGGAATCACAATCTGCTGGTACCTAGCAGCGATGGAAAGACCCTATCTATGGCACTTTGTTCTCTTTGGAATCGCAGCATCGCTTTGCTGTTTGTCACGAGCGACTGCACCGATCTATCTTGTCACGAGCCTCGCACCGCTTGCCTTGATTGAGCTAATTCCGACCAAAAATCGAAATCAAAAACTTGTTGGCCTGACCGTCGCAACGCTGACAACGATCGCCTTGGCCGGTTGGTTTTTCATTCTTAACTTCGATTATCTATATTACTACTATGCGGTGTGGAACACGGACGCTAACGCAAAAATCCCATGGAACGAAGCATTCCGGCATTTAAAATTGACCCAGCGGTGTCTGGGTAACCCCTTAATTTATTTCATCGTTATTCTTCAATTAGGCGTGGGGATCACCGCCATTTCAAAACAAAAGCTTTGGACTGTAACCAAAATGGCCTGGCAAACTGGAGATATCGATTTCCGAATCGCCTGGATTGGCATAAGCCCTGTCGTCCTAATGATCGCCCGCAGAGCCGGATTAAACCCATTTGTATGCATGCCAGCCGTTGTTGGGCTGTTGCTGCTATTTTTGATTCCCGTCTTGAAAAATCAGGATCGACTTAATGATATTCGCTTAACTCGTTTTGCCTGGATTTGCTTCGCCATTTGCCTCGTAACAGCGTCCCATGAGGGTTGGGAGCAACACCAGCAGCATTCGTTCAACACAATGGCCGCACAGCAACAAATCATTGACCACATTATTTCCGACAGTAAGGAACAAGACCGCCCACAGGTCAGATTTGCGGTCATGCATACAACCGACCTTAACACAAGCAGTCTAAAATCTATCCTCTTGTTCGATCGCCTGGATACCACCCCAAGCTTAGGCTTTGTCAAGGTAAATCAAATACAACTTTATGACGATCCAATTTTCTCTAACTATGCCGCAGCTGACTGGGCTGCAATTCCCGGTACGAACGATCCAGAAAAACTGAACCACATTTTCAATCTCGCGAATCAACGGCTTAACTACCTCGTGCTACCCGATCAACCTTCGTGCGTTACCATCGAAAAAACAATGCCTCACAACTACACCAACCGCTATCTTCAATTGCTCCGCTCAAAATTTGCCGTTGGAAACTGGAAGAAGATCGCAGGCCCTATCCGAACGAACAAAACTGAGGCGGTTGAAATTTTTCGTCGCATTCCAACAAGCCAGTCAACTTCAACAAACCCGCCAAGCTCTAATTGACCAGAGTTAAGAGTCGTTATTCTGGTGAAAAATCACATAAGACTTACGAGTGCGCTCGCAAGTTCCAGAAAGCCTCGTTCAAAATTGAAAAACGTTACAACCGTCCTCGGTCACCCAATACGAAAGCATAAAAAATTGCGATTTCGCCATGCATTTCAAATTGATTTCATTCACGTGATAACGCAAAATCTACCGCAACGCTTAATTTTTTAATATTCATCTATCTTAAAATTTCGACCACGATCCGATGGATGCGTTTCGATTACCGGTAAACTCGGTCGTCCAGAGGATTTGAAAACTGAACCTCAAGTTCAAAACAAAACTTAACTTTCTGCCATCCAACTATGCCAAACATAAAGACAGCCATCCTGGCCCTCCTTTTGATTACACCAATTACGCTCTTAGCGGAAACGGATCGCCCAAAGGACAAGCCAAATATTATTGTCATTCTCGCCGATGACCTTGGCTATCACGACCTCGGTTTTCAAGGATCCCAGAACATCAAGACTCCCAATCTTGATCAACTCGCCCATGGCGGCACTATTTTCACCGACGCTCATACGACTGCCTCAGTCTGCAGCCCATCGAGGGCTGGATTCATGACAGGTCGCTATCAACAACGATTTGGTCACGAAGCCAATGTCCCCCCTCCGCAACACGGCATGGACACCAGCGAATATACTCTGGGCCAAGCATTTCAGTCGCTCGGGTATTCAACGTTCCTTGTTGGAAAATGGCACCTTGGCGATCCGGAACGTTGCTACCCAACACGCCGAGGATTTGATGAATTCTGGGGACTACGTGAGGGCAGTCGTCGCTACTGGTATGACGAATCAAAATCAGACAAGCCGGGCGATCCACATGCAATCGAACACAACGGCAAACAGGTCAAATTCGAAGGATTTTTGACCGACAGGTTTACGGACGAGGCAATCCGGATGGTAAAGTCATCGACGAATCCATTTTTTCTATTCCTTTCCTACACGGCACCTCATGCTCCACTAGAAGCTGAACAAGCAGATCTTGATCGCGCGAATCAAGACGCCTACGTCGCGCTCGTGCAAAACATGGATGACAACATTGGTCGACTTATCGCATCACTAGAAGCGCAGGGAATTCGTGACAACACACTGATTTGGTTCTTCAGTGACAACGGGGGGGTTTGTGCTTCCGCATCCAATGCCCCGCTTAACGGAAAGAAAGGAATCAAATTTGAAGGAGGCCAACGCGTGCCGTTTATCATGAACTGGCCCAACCATGTTCCCGCGGGAAAAACATTTGACCGGCTGACTTCCACTATGGATATTTTTCCGACCAGTTTTAAATTGGCGGGTGGGCAAACCACACCACGCCCACTCGATGGCGTCGACCTAATGCCATTCTTGAATTACGAGTTAAAGACACCGCCTCATCATAACTTATTCTGGAAAAAACTCGAAGGTTCCGCTGTCCGTTCCGGCAGTTGGAAAATGATCCAAACGCAAGGTTTGCCAACCATGCTGTACAACCTTCAGAATGATTTGAGCGAGTATAAAAATATCGCCGAACAACATCCTGAAAAAGTAAAAGAACTGCAAGCCCTTTATCAAAACTGGGATAAGCAAAACGTACCCGCTCAGTGGGGAGAGGCAGAACGATACGTCGAAATCCGCCGAGAAGACTACATCCGGTTCCGAGATAGCGGTCGCCCCCTAAAACTCAACAGCCCGCGAAAAAAGAGCAACAAGAAAACAAAATAAGATTCCACCCGATGGATGGCACTCAGAACGATCCCAAGTTCAACTCGCAAGCAACAACTAACTGCCGTTTAGACGGCGATGCGATTAGCAACTGGGGAGAGGCGTTTCTACGGTCAAGTCATCCAACACCTGGTCTGCGGCAATCTGGAAAATTACCGAACGATTCGCCGACGTCGCCCCACCAACAGTGCCCCCAAGACTCCCAATGCCACCATGCTTCCGGGCTCGGGAACGGCAGAAAAACCTGATGCTCCGAATTGGTAAAACTGAGTCGCATCGTTATTACCAAGAATTTGAACGTAGTAAGTACCAGCTTCTAGGATCATATCGATTTGCTCTGAAACACCTAGTCCGGCGTTATTCGAATCGCCAAGCACTGTGGTCCCATCACTCGCCAACAAGACCATGTCAAGATCCGATTGATTTGCAAGTGAATAAGAACTGTCTCCGTCATGATCGTAGGTCGGCCCAACCATATCGAGAGCAAATGACATGTCGTAAATGCTATCGAGAGTGATCTTCAAAAAGTCAACGTCCGTACCATTGTCGATTGAAATAAAATCCACTTGATCTGGATCGACCTCAACGACCGTCGACCCCATATTTGCGTCAGTACCAATCAGAATTTCTGTACCATCGAAAATTCCTAAATCTGTGGCAACACTAAAGGTGTCATTGCCACCGTTTTCCTCCCAGTTGTCACCATATCGAACTTGAGCCTGATGGATATCATCAATCTGAGGACCATCAAAGGTCGTGTTAACAAAGGCTTCCATTAACTGTCGACTGTCATTTGCGGTCACATGTGGCAGACCCATTCCATGCCCAAATTCGTGCGCCAATACGTTTCTCAAACCAAGGTAATTGTTCGAACTGTTGGAATAAAAACTTACATTATCCGTATCAATAACCATGTCTCCATGGTCGGGAAAGTAGTTATAGGCGAGCGTATTCGAACCTGTTTGACCGTCGATTGAATGACCAGCAATTCTTACATCCGCAACAACACCTAACTGACCGCGTGGTGAAATCGTATTATCAATCCTCTGACCACTGTCGTTCGCTTCATACGAAAAGCTCAATCCAGAGACAGCATCCCACCGATCAAAAATACTATCAAAAACTGAAAACCATGGTCGATTCGTTAAATCCGATCCACCAGCACCGGAACCTAGATTCATATCGAGAAAACTAACTAAGTCGCTCGCATCACTTGATTCACCACTGTAGGCAGGAGTAATCGCCGTGCCGTCGCTGACGAATCCCCAGGTGATCTCCGTTGCATCGCCCAACCCCAACCCCGAGCCGTTGGTCGCAGTCTGACCCCAGCGACTTTGACCAAAAGTAACGGACACGTTAAGCGCCGCAAACAAAACAAGAACCAGAGCGGATTTAGTCAAGGCAGAAACAGGCCGAAGCATTCGTGCACCTTAAATTTCGGTTGGTAAATTTATTGAGAAAAGTGTAACCGGAAGCAACAACGACTTAGATTCAAAATCGCGTCGAGCCCGTCTCCTTATGTTAATTAAAAACTCTGAATTCGCCACAAACTTGGCGACTTTTCCCATAAATTTCGACGCCCACCTACCAAAGCAAGAAACCGCTAATCCGGGGGGGGTAGTGTATTTACCAGAAACAGGGCTTTTCTCGGTCCGCAAAGCACTAATTCAGCCTACCCACAAGGCCATTCCGACTGATTGGTACAGTAGTTTCGGCGTCGAGTTATCATTCGCAAGGTTTCGAGCTTTGCAATTTTATTTAATCTCTTCCGGTAACGACCAGATTGTGTTTGGGAATCGAAAAAATAAATGCCACCACACTCGAAGTTAGCATTCGAGCGTCAGGGCCATAACCGGCGTTATCTCGATTCGGTTGGTAATAGAAACCGCCATTGTGGCATTGAGCAAGTGTAAACCACCAGCGATTTGCATTCATGAGCTTTCGAAAACTGACGGGATCAACATTTGCCGCAAGCGCGGTATACCCCATTCCCATCACGGGTGATCCGTGTGTGTCAGGGAAACTCTCCGGATGCTCTCCAATTACTTCCGCGTGTTTCCTGGCTCGTTCAAGATAGTCTGAGTCTTCATAGGGGCTTAAGAAGTTCGCGATTCCCGCCGCACCGGTTCGCCCCATATCCGCCCAACTCTCCGGGCCACCACCTAACTGGTCCTCATACCAAACATAACCATTGGCACCAGTCGCTCGTTTTAGAAAATCATAAGCGGCGTCATGCTTATTTCGATCTACTTTGATTCCGCAACGGTGCATCATTGCATAGGCGAGCGCGCCCTGTCCGGTAAGCATTGCGATCGGACCATACCCTTCGAATCCTGGATTATGCCCCCATCCACCACGTGCATCAGCGGGCCCTTTGGGATAGGAAGCCGGATGAGACTCTTTAGAGCGGGGATTAATTTGTGACATTTTCAAATATTGACTTTCAGCGAGATAGTCATGAATCTGTTGGAGCTCTGGAATGACCCACGCCTTTTTCGTTTGTAAGTAATACTCGCTGACAACAATTGCCGCGCTCATGTAACGCCAGTTAATCAACCCGGATACGCGATTGTCTTTTGACTTTGTTTCACGACAATGAAACTCAACACACCGTTCAGCGGCCTGAAAGTGCTTACGCTTTCCACTTGCCAACAAAGCAAGCGGTGCAAAGGTGTTATGAACCGCATTTCCAAACGAACCATCTGACTTTTGATTTTTCACAAGGACATCCAACAGCTCAGTCAAAATCAAATCTGTTTTTTCACAGAATTCAGGATAGCTATCGGCGTAGACACCATACCGCTTGCCGACATCGAGATTGATATTCCGCTGCTCGTTGCCGCGACGAATCATTAACTCAAATCGCCCGCCCGATTTTTTACTCTGAGAACTTTCCAGCGCATTGGCAAATTCGGTGATAGGCCCGACTGCGCCGAACACGTCCATTCCGTACCCGTTTTGGTGCGATTTGGTAAATAACTCACCGTTCACCCCGACGATTCGATCTCCAGCTAAGATCTTCCGCGATGCTGGAGAATCCTCGAATACATATCTCACCAATAATGTCTTTGGTTGTTCTGACGTCAGCTCAACTCTCAATCCAGTAATTCCTAGGTTATAAAACCAACCTGGCACCATAGAATCCGGACCTGAATTCGCCTTTCGATTCCAGGGAGATCCGTTTTCGTAATAGTGAACCTGCGCAACAGCGTTTGTGTTAAAGCAATAAAAACAAACTACAAATGCAGTTAGTGTTCTTGAAAATTGAGAAAAGCACGGATTTAAGCGCATGGAAAAAACTCGTAGACTGTAAGGAAATTCGAAAAAAGACCGCATAGACGACTGATTGAGCTTAGGTCGATTTGAAAAGCCGTTCGCTCCCCGAAGGATCTCAAATCATATTCTTCAACGTGATTGAGGAAAAGACAGACTCAATAATTAAGCTGTTAAACTATCTTCCAAGAATCGAAGTTCAATCTCTCTGTACAAACTCAAAAAAACAGATTACCCACACTGAATTTACTAAATCTTTAATATGAAAAATCTTATGCACCCAAACAAACAATCGCTTCGCTCACTCATCGTAATTTTCTCCGCGGTCGTTTTGACTGCTGGCTGCGCTAATGATCCGCCCGAACCCAGCACCAACTCTGGCCAACTTGAAAACCCCAACTCAACCACCAAAATTGCGGTCATCAGTATTACAAGTGACCCCAATGTCGATCCCCAAGCCGTCAACATGGGACTTACGTTTGCCGGTTTCTGCCTTGATGAAGGCTATCAAGTAGCGATTTTTTTTAATGTCAAGGGAACGAAATTGCCGACCGCAGAATTCCCTGATGACTTCGCCTACCAAAGCCACGATCCAATGAAAACACAGTTAGTAAAACTGAATGAGCGTGGTGCTGAACTGCATGTCTGTCCTGTTTGCATGAACGATCTTTCAATCAGCAAATCCGAAATTATTGACGAGGCATTCGTCACGAGCAAACCCAAGTTATTCGCCAACTTAGGTTCCAACACCATGGTATTTACCTATTAATTCTCGCTAACACATTTCCTTCCCTTTTCAATTGCCAAATGACAGGGGAACAATCGAGTGACAGCGTGTCATTCTTTTTTAAAAAGGAGTCTGGCCATGTCAATGGAATCAAATCAAAATTTTCAGCACAGAAAACCGGTCCCCAGCGGATCGCCATCGACGACCAGCGGAAAGGCAATCACAAGCCTTATCTTGGGAATGCTCAGTTTATTTGGCGCATGCTTGACTGGAATTCCCGGTCTAATTTTAGGGATTGTTGGGCTAGGAGAAATTAACAAAAGCAATGGGCGGGTTGGCGGTCGTGGCATTGCAGTTTGTGGAATTGTGTTCAACAGCCTTGGAATCATGTGGACTGCAATGTTGTTACTTTTGTTATTGCCAGCTTTGCTCCTCCCAGCAGTAAAAGCGGTGAGAGACAAGGCGAGAGAACAGGTTGAGCAAACGAATATCGAGAATAACGCTGAATTAATTAACCAAGGTCGTGCCACCGACGCACTTTCCAAGGCAAGAAAGGAATTTTCAACGCAGATTATCAGGAATGACTATTCTCCTGAACCCGTTGAGAAACCTGACAATTCAGAATTTGAATTAGTTCATTACCAATCCGGAGCAAACTCTCTTGCCGCCTATGTCACCCCCTCGCCCCAAGACGGTGCGAAACACTCGGCAATCATCTGGATTACCGGAGGACACCACAACTCAATTGGAGATGTATGGACACCTCGAGAGTGGTCTAACGATCAATCGGCAAGCGCCTTTCGAAAAGCTGGAATCGTGATGATGTTTGCATCGACACGCGGTGGGAACGACAACCCCGGCAAACGCGAAGGCTTTTTCGGAGAGGTCGACGATATTCTGGCGGCGGCCGACCACCTCGCAAATTTACCTTATGTCGATCCGGATCAAATTTACCTCGGGGGCCATAGCACGGGAGGGACACTCGCCATGTTAGTCGGTGAATCTTCGGATAAATTTCGTGCAATTTTCGCACTCGGCCCCGTTGCCTATGCACATGCCTATCAAGGTGAGTTCGTGTATTGCGATCCGCGGAACACCAAAGAAATGGAACTCCGCTCGCCCATCTACTGGCTCCCCTGTGTTTCCAGTCCAATGTACGTATTTGAAGGTGAGGAAAACGGAAACTGGGATCAGCTCAAAAAGATGGCTGATGTCAACTTAAATCCCAACATTCAGTTTCACAAAGTCCGTTATCATGACCACTTCTCCCTAATCTCTCCGCTCACCGAAGCATTGGCGGAACAAATCAGCAATGGGAAAATAAAGGTAGACCGCATTACCAAAGTCTCTTTGGACTGAAATTTTACTCCCCGGGCAGAACTTTCATCTATTTGGAAGACAAAAAGACTCGCCCCTTCGCTTTCGAGTTATTCCAATCTCTGGCTAACGTTCTATTGATATCCCTGCGCCTGAATCGTAAAGAGGCGAGCGTATTGGCCATTTTGCACCATCAATTCCTCATGAGATCCTCGCTCAATGACTTGCCCTTTGTCCAAAACGACAATCTGATCAGCCATCCGAACAGTCGAAAATCGATGCGAAATTAAAATGGCCATTTGCTTTTGAGTCACCTCGCGAAAATGATCGAAGATTCGTACTTCTGCTTCCGCATCCATCGCGGAAGTAGGTTCATCCAGCACCAGAATATCAGCCTGCTTTCTCATGAACGCCCGCGACAAAGCGATCTTTTGCCATTGCCCGCCTGACAATTCCCGACCGTCTTTGAACCAGCGACCAAGTTGCGTGTCATACCCTTTTTCCATTTCTTTAATAAAAAGGTGAGCCATCCCCTTTTCTGCAGCGGCTTGCTGTTGATCGCGTGCGTCAAAATTCGCGACATCGCCCACTCCAATATTCTCCCCCACCTCAAGCTGGTATCTAACGAAGTCTTGAAAAATAACACCTATCCGCTCTCGCAGCGCGCGCAACTCCCACTCATTCAAATCCCTGCCATCCAGCAAAATGCGTCCTTCAGTGGGTAGATAAAGACGCGTTAGCAATTTAATCAACGTGGTCTTTCCTGAACCATTCTCACCGACCAAAGCTAGTTTTTGACCAGGACACAGATGAAGACTGATTTTATCGAGCGCGGGATTTGTTTGCCCTGGGTAGGTAAACGACACCCCTTCAAAACGCAAACCGTCTCCCGGAGTCGTCCCCGACGTGGCAATGCCGTCCTCGGTATCAATCTCTTCTTCAAGAAATTCGTAAAGATTAGAAAGATAAAGATTGTCTTCATACATTTTACCGATGGCAGTCAAACTCGCTGCAATTGCCGACTGCCCTTGCTTGAAGATCATCAGGTACATCGTCATTCCCCCGAGAGTGATCCACCCCATGGCAGCCGACCATCCAATCCAACCATAAGCCCCATAAAAGGCGACACTACTGAGCACCCCCAGCAGGAACCCCCACAACCCACGCCTCAACGTAAGCGCTTTGTCCTCCTTGTAGAGTTTCTCAAAAATTTCGCGATAACGAGATAAAAACAACCGTCCAGTACCAAACAGCTTGAGCTCTTTGACATAGTCTTCCCGTGCCAACAACCACTCAAGGTAGTTTCGCTTGCGTGTTTCAGGAACTTGCCACCGAAACAACCGAAAGGCCGCCCCGGAAAAATACGTCTCAACAAAAAACGCGGGCAGCGCTGCAACCAGCAAACCCACCACTGCGAGCCACGAAAACTGAACCAACAACCACCCATAGGTGGCCAGCGTAATACCGTTTTGAATCAATCCAAAAGTTCGTGTAACCAAACTCAACGGACGCGAAGACGCTTCCCGTCGCGCTCGTGTTAACTTGTCATAAAACTCAGCGTCTTCAAAATGTGACAGTTCCAGCTCTTGCGCTTTCTCTAGGATCATTACATTAACGCGCTGCCCCAGGAGTGCACGCAACAACGACTGCGCGACCATCAGTCCGCGCTGCGCTGCCGCCAGCAAAATGATTAACACGGCCTCTACGCCAATCCACTTTAGCACTACCCAGCGATCAGAAGCCAAACCAGACTCTGCCGCTGGAACTACCGCATCAACGATTAACTTGCCGACAAAAGCAATCGGACCCGGAATCACACCAGCAAACACGGTTAGCGATGCCAAGATGAGCGTCAGACGCCTATCGGTTGTCCAGACAAGAGCAAGGGCCTCCTTGCTATAGCGAAAAACACCAAAAAACCTACCAACTGAAGAAGAAGCGTCACGATCCGAGGGTACAGCAGGTGGAGACATTTATTACTCAAGCAAGGGCCATAACATTTGCAATCAACAGGCTCGAAGAACGCAACCTGATACAAGCATCAGACCTCTCATCTTACACCTTTATTCGAATTACCGACATCGCCCGACTCAACCGACCTCAACGCATTCAGCTGTTTTGACACCGGTTTTTTAAAAAATTCAACAAGTTAGTTCTACCTGCCTAGCTTCCTCCAATCGAAAAAACAAAATTTGATCTATCCTCCACAGCGGTCGCAACCTTTCGAAAATGAGGCTAAGTGATTAAGCTAGCTCTTCGACCGCGGGAGTAATTAACATTCGTTGATTGAAGCTACCCGAAGGAATCCGTCGCATCTAAAATTAAAATCTCTATTTTCGCAAAAGGCATTTGATGAAGAAAGCTATCATCGTTTCCATAGATTTAACTAAGTTTAAAGGAAGAAAATGGGAACAAGAAAACCAAGACTCGCTCTTGGAACTTAACGAGCACTTAGCCGATGGCTGGGACGTGGTTCACGCGTTCCCAACCAGCGGAGCTGACAGTTATTGCACTGCCTGTATTGTTATTCTCGAAAAAAGCAATTGAGATTTAGCTTTGATGTTTGGCAATTCGGGTTGTTAAATTTCCAGCCCAACTTTTTAAAAGCGACTCTTGGGCAGTGACTCTTGGGGTATTCACGAAATACCTAAGACCATCAATCCTCCTGCTCCGAATGTTTTGAGATTCCAGCGAACGTAGAAGTTTTAAATAAAAAGTGAGCGTCATTTTTTAATTGCGATTTTCAAAAACATTTGCTAAGTACTCTAAATTATGAGAGAAAAGGGGGCGAGGTTTATAAAACGAAACAAATTCAAGAAATACACGTGCCCCGACCGGAGTTCCGCGAAATACTTCAACCCAAATCTCCTTTCCGTGGCTTGGCTTGGTGCTCTCACTCACTTTCCACAATTGATATTGGCTTTCAATGAAAAAACCACCACCCGGTACAGAAGAACGCATCGCTAAAATGACCTTCGCATCGGTCTACCCTCACTACGTGGCCAAAGTCGAAAAAAAAGGAAGAACCAAAGAAGAGTTGCATAAAGTAATTAAATGGCTGACCGGTTACGGCGATAAAAAATTGAAGGCAATCGTCGACGACAACGTTAATTTTGAGACTTTTTTTAAAAAGTGCGAACTCAATAAAAACGCTCACCTCATCAAGGGCGTTATTTGCGGTTACCGAATCGAAGAACTTGAGAGCCCTTTGATTAGGCAGGTCAGGTATCTTGACAAACTCGTTGACGAACTGGCCAAGGGCCGGAAAATGGAAAAGATCTTACGGGTCGACGACTAATTGCCTGCTTCCAACGCGACCTTGTTTATTACCGAGCAAGACTGCATGAATATCGATCCTTTACTAGCGATACAATCATGAGTTCACATCCACCCTCAAATCAGTCTCAATCACCGGAAAACTCATTATCTCAGCGGCTAGGAATTATTGTAATCTTGGCCCTAACCGCTTTCGGTGGTCTTATCGGCAGTTATCTCTTGGGCCCCTACGGTCTTAAAAACGCAATTCCATCCCCTTACATCGTCGGATTTGGTTTCGCCGCGTTGCCTACGTTTGTTCTACTGTTAGCGGGGCGTTTTACGATGCGTTGTTTCCAGAAGAATTAACCGCTTTTTTAAAGCCCACACATTTTTAAAATACGTTATCGGAAAACCACATGATTTACAGAATCAAAGAGAAATTTTGGTCGTGGGGTGACAAGTTTACAATTACTGACGAGCAAGGCAACAAACAGTTTGTAGTTGACGGTCAAGCCTTTTCCTGGGGTGACAAATTATCTTTCCAGGACCTGGAAGGCAACGAACTCGCTTTCATCAATCAACGATTGATGTCTTTGATGCCCCGTTATCAGATCCTTATTAACGGAACCGTCTTTGCTGAGGTGATCAAAGAATTTAGTTGGTTTCAACAGAAATTCAAACTCGACGTGCCGGGGCCTAACGATTACGAAATTGATGGATCCTTCTGGCAACATGAATTTAACTTCACGCGCTCCGGTCGCAAAGTGGCGTCAGTAAGCAAGAAACTTTGGGCTTGGACAGATAGTTACGGAGTCAACATCGTTGACGGAGAAGATGATGTTTCGATCCTCTGTGCCTGCATCGTGATTGATCAAGTGCTTCATGACGAAAACAATGACTGACGGGGCCCGAAAACGTCCCAACCAGCGTCTCACTTTTCTCATCCAAAAATCTACATCAAATCAGAATGCGACTCAGCAATTAAAAAAAATTTGTTGAAAAAAACCGAATTCTTCCAATATCTCCCGCGCTCCGGCGAAATTACAATCGAAGTTAATTTAACTCCTTACCCGTGAGAGGTACTCCTAAAATATGTTTTGGTTTTTTCTAATCATGAGCGTTATGATTGCTTTCGTTGGTTTGCTGTTTTTGGCAGCGCCTCAGCGCATGCTGTTCTTGATGCCTGAAACTGACCAACAGCAAATTTTAAAGGGTAGTTACTATTCTGTAACTGCAAGCATCGGAGGGGCGTTAATGTTATTTGTATGCGCGCCGATGACACTCATTTTCGGCTTCCTCATACTTGCTGCTTAACCATTGCCCTAGGATCAAACATCCTCTTTGCAACTAAAAAAATTAACCCTCAACTCGCGGTTGCTTGACTTACGTAACTCTGTGCCATGAATAGCCTAAACCAATTCGCAACAGGCTTAACAAACATCAAAATAAAAATGCCACACATCCTAAGCCTATCGACGCGTTGAGGTTGATTAGAGTCAGAGGCAAGTTCTTGCAATCGCATATTTAAAATTGCAAGTTAGGCACCCATTCGGTTCCTGTTTAATCTCGTTGCGCACATTCATTGGCAAGTGAGATTAGCCAGATATTTTTGAAATTTTCTCGCGCGACTATCGACTTGGCATACTTCAAGCCAACAAGCACTTAGGTAACAGGCAACGATCTTTTTTAAACAACATCGCTTGCTTCGCACGCTTCGCTATCAGCCAAATTTCTTTTAACTTGTCGCTATTTGTGTTGTTTTTCGACAATTTTTTCTGGAAAATGCCAACAACAAACATGGGGTATTCTAACACTGCCCGCACTTCACGCGTTTTCCGCCCCTTGCCCTAGCGCCGCAAACAATATTTTCCGATCGTTGAATACAACTTTAATATTGCGACACCTTAATCATGATTCGTTATCCGGCTTTGGTTTGAGGATATTATTTTGAATAATTTTATTTTTACAGCCATCCTCTTTCCCCTCATGACATTGCCGATGTTTTCTCACGGAGCAGAAAAGAGAGTAGAGGAGAAATGGCAACGAGATCGCGCTTCTCTCTTGGCAAACTTTAACAACATGTACAACCCTTGCGTTGTGGAGGTCGAAGGTGAATATCGTTACCTAATGTGGTTTTTCGGCTGGGCCAACGATCACACCAATAAAAAATTCCCCGGATGTGACGCAATCTACCACGCACGCTCCAAAGATCTACGACGCTGGGAGGTTTACAGCGTAAATAACCAATGGGATAAGACGATGAGCCCGGCACTCTGGGTGCCTGTTATTCACGCGAGTGACGATTGGTTCGAAGCCTGGCATACAGGTGACCCCTCAGTGACGTTGAAAGACGGTGTTTTTTACATGGCCTATAGCGCGACTTCCAAGCACTTTGAACCGCGAGCAGGATTTCCCGCCGAGATGGTTCAATGTGTTATGGGAGCCAAGTCCAAGGACGGAGTGAATTGGGCAAAAACCGAACAGCCGCTCCTGATTCGCGCAGAGGATACGGCCAATCCACCCCCCACTCCAGGACGAATCGGGGATTTCCATCGCCCGTCCCTTCATTGGAATGACGGCAAATGGCGACTTTGGTTCGACTATTGGCATCCCGCCAAAGGCGTATGCATGGGGTATGCAGAAAACCTCGGTAAATTTGGCGACGAAGGTCAATTTAAGATTCAGCACCCTCTATCCGAGCCAATGATCCCCAACTGGCCCAATCCAGATGTTATCCGTATCGGCCACCGCTACCATAGTTTTTCAGATCCTGCGGGGTACCCCATCAAAGACGGCGCATCGCACTGGAAAAGCCGGCAACTTCGAGAGGCTGTTTCTTCTGACGGATTAACCTGGCAACAACTACCATTCATCAAACCGGATGTTGACGTAGATGCCTGCCACGTCCCTCAAGCTCTACTTACAACAATTGACGGAAAACAATGGCTGTATCTTTTCTATGCCACCCAAATTGGAAATCGGAAGCGGGATGGAAAATATCACTATCAATATGATCAGATACGCGCCATGAGGCGAGAAATAGAATTTCGCAACTAAACCTTGTCTTGCCAAACAAAACCCTATCCCTCCAAACGGAAAGGCAGTGCTGGTTTTTGATTGGAGGATTAAACTTACGGTTTGGCTTAATGCGCACTCCAGCCGAATGCGCCGCTGAATCGGCAAGCATGGCAGAGCAAAAACCCCATAAAAAAAGCACGATAGAGAATGGAAGGTCTCTACCGTGCATGACAGTGGGCGTTGAGGGACTCGAACCCCCGACCCTCTCGGTGTAAACGAGATGCTCTAGCCAACTGAGCTAAACGCCCGCGAACAATACTTTATTGTCTCGCTGGGTTACTTGTCAATCGCCTATCAGACTAAATTGAGTACCGAATTAATTTGGCAAGAGGACTGAATCGATCACGTGAATGACACCATTTTTCAGCATGATGTCAGTTTCGGTAACCAACGAATCGTTGATCTTCACTTCGTCTTCGTCTTTTGAATTCTTGCCCACCGAGATCTTAACAGAACCGCCACCCGCCGTTTCTGCCGATTTCAATTTCGCAACGTCAGCCGAACTGACTTTCTTTGGAACTGCGTGGTACATGAGAACACCAGCCAGTTTCTCTTTGTTTTCAGGCTTCAGCAAATTCTCAACCGTCCCTTCGGGAAGCTTCGCAAACGCTGCTTCTGTTGGAACGAAAAGTGTGACGTCTTGTTCGGTTTGGGACAAAGGTGCAACCAAATCAGCTGCCTTTGCTGCCGCTAAAAGTGTTTTGAGCTCAGCAGCCTCGATCGCCTCGGCAAGGGTCAACGCTTGAACTTTGTCAAACGCACTCAAAAACTCGGGGATCATCACTTCATTCTCAAAGGCTTTTTTGTCCGCACCTTTTTTTGACTTGAAATCTGCCGTTAGTGACTTCGAGTCAAACTGGCTCATCAAAAGACGTCCGTAAACGTTCCGATCTTTTTTGCTCTTGCCATGGCAAGTAGTGCAACTAATCGATCGGTCTGGGTATTTCGCCGCAAGCTGCTTCTTAAAGACGCTATGTGCCGACGCTGGTACGGCAAACACAACGGTACAAACTACGACTAACACTGCACAAAAAAGACTTTTGCCTCGATTCACGTCGGTTACTCCTAAATTTCTTGGTTTTTGCGTCGGGCCATTCGATTCGCAATTGCGTTCTTATCAATTTTCGACGATTAACGCCTGACAGTCCTCTCTATTTTGCCACATCTTTTGGAATAGGCAACCTTTATCCCTCGGAAAACCCCTTCGAAAAGGCTTGTATGCAGCTTCACATCGCATAATCGCAACAGCAGGCATCGAGAACTGAGCACAAGATAACAATGCGACACCTTAACTCAATGTTCATGCGGCCTTGATTATGGCCAGCTCCGCCAAAAGACGAGGAATTACCGAGGCGTTCTCCCCAAATCGCGGGATTGTTGCCACTCGGGCAGAGATTCATCCCGAAAATCATGATCGGTGAAGTTGATCCAGTAATGAACCGGATCCTCTATCGCCGCCGAGTGGCTATCCGCTCCTTCAGCGACGAACTCTTTTCCACACCTCACACATCCCGTGTTGCGCCCCAAACAATCGATACTCAACTGCTTCTTCATCCCACAACCAGGGCAAGACACGATAAAAACTGGGATGTTTGGCATTTATCTCTCTGTTCATGCTTGAATAGACTCTTGGTAATGCACCCCTGATTGTACTGATCTCGCCCACCACCCCAATATCGATTTTCTTTGCGTTTTGGGCGGTTTAACGACGCATTTCACGATCGCTCCCCACCCCCTCAGTTTTAAAGGAGTAGATGACGATGAAAGGAGTAATCGACAATGCCAGCATGGCGAGTATGTATTTGATCAGACCAATTGAAGAAGCCAGAAGGCAATCCTACTGGTGCCCTGCGCCGTTAAAAAAATAAGAAATTCTGGCTGACAACTCCCGCAACCGGTTGCTAACGCGGTTTCGACGGGAGAACAAATGATTCACTAATTTCATTTCCCTCTGGCCCCACCTTGACCGGTTGAAATCCAAAATCACTCGATTCAGAAACTAACTCTTCGTCGCCGGTAAGCATCGTTTGCTCGATCAATGCAGTCACGTCCATCAAGTCAACCAGCAGTTGTTGGTGAGAATACCCAGAATCATTGGGGCCATAAACTTCGACCCTGCCAAAAACGCGACCTTCGGACACCAGTGGGATCTGAGAATACCACTGTTGATTTTCCGCTCGATTGGCATCTGAACGACGGAGGGTTGCGTGAAACGATTCGTGCAACCAAGGGGCATTCAGATCCAGTGTAATCTCATTCAAACATTTGCTGTCTGCAAATACACACAGCATTTTCCAAACATCCTGCCAGTCTCGACTTCCCTGAACGTGGACTGAAGATTGTTGATAATTCAATCCATTGGCCGATGGCATTTTAAGGAACGATTTCGCGATCGAAGAAGCGCGACGAGAAATCAACTGGTACTCTGCGACACCAAAAATTTTACTGGCGATCATCACGACAACCACAATCAAAATCGATGCCAAAGCGTATGCGGGTTGCTGGGTCACCAAACTCAAAACTGCTCCCGCTGCTGTTGTTGTGCACAACAGCGCAACCCACAGCAAACTTATTCTCGGGCTATACCCCCGCTTCATCAATGAATGGTGCAGATGCCCACGATCAACTTCAAAGATACTTCTGCCCATCAAACGCCGACGAATCACGGCGGCTGCCGAATCAATAAAGGGTATCGCCAACAAAGCCACTGGAGCAAAAAAAGCGATTGCCGAGTTTTGTTTGAAAGTACACCGTATTGCTAGAGCGCTCAGCACGAAACCTATCAACATACTGCCGGCATCGCCAAGATAAACTTTGGCAGGCGGAAAGTTGAATCGCAAAAAACCAATCAACGCTCCGGCCATCGAAGCCGAAATCAGCGCAGTCAACCATTGCTCCTGATAGATCGCCATCAAACTCAAAGCCAGACTCATCACGACTCCGACAGTTCCAGCGATACCATCCGCGCCGTCGAGCAAATTAACCGAGTTGATCGCCGCCAAGACCCAGGCGTAAACAAAAAACACTGAGAAGATTCCAAATTCAATTTTGAAACCAGCAATCGTTACTTCACTAAAATGATAACCAAAAATAATCAACGTGGTCACAGCAAGCGCCTGGCCAACAAGTTTCTGCCTGCCACGCAATTGAAACCGGTCGTCAAGCACTCCAACCCCGACAAGAATCAAACTGCCGGCCAACAGCCCAATTAGTCCGAAGTAATCACTTTCTCTTACCACTAGCTGAAATGACTCCACCTCAAACGGAAGGCGATTCATCAGCTCATCCGTCAATTGTCCAAACAGGATTTGGCACTCATTACCTCCATACACAGCCAGAGGTGCGGCCAAAATCATCGTCAGCAATACCGCCACACCACCAACCATTGGTATGGCAGAGCTATGTAGCTTTCGCTGTCGGTCAGGACGGTCAACGATATTCCATCGCTGCGCAACCGTAGCCAGTCGCGGCACCAAAAGCATGGCTCCGAAAATGGAAACGACAAATGCGAAAATGACCGACAGCATCTACTGGCTTATCCGAATCAAAAAAAATACGTAAATTTCGAATCTCCGCAAACTAATCCGATTTTTCGTTTGCTAGGATTTCCGACTCAATTTCCTCTACCAGTCTATCATAACCAGCTTTTTTGGGGCCGCGTTTTTTTAGCACTTTAGCCAGCACCAAAGCATCATCCAGTCGCCCCAACCCCTTCAAAAGAAGGGTAATTTCATACTTAACGGCAAGGTCGTTTGGATCGCGTCTTCCCGCCGTTTCATAGGCTTCCAATGCCAACTCCAGTTCACCCTGTTTCGCTCGAATTTGCCCGAGCAGGATATTATCTTCACGTTTTGGATATTGAATTTCTAAAACGACACTTGCCGCCCGCTTCAAAAAAGCTGCTTTTTGAGGTGAATCTTCAACCATGTATTGATCGACATAGTCAAGAATCATCTGGCCGTCATCAGGAATAATCTCCAGTATTTTCTCATCCGACACAGCGACGATATTCCGACTGGTTCTCCCGGTTAAGATTTTCATTAATTTTTGATAACCACGCGGATCCAATTTTAAATACTGGTTCAAGTGGCTTATCGAACCTGAAACCAACCCGGACTGAAGATAGTAGATTCCCGCAACTCTTTGAAACGCAGGATTACCAGGCGCTAAACTCAACGCTCGCTCCATATCGCTATCCCCCGAACGAGCATCTCCAATCACCCCTTTTATTTCCGCTATCCGCAGATGGACTAAGGGTTGGATTGGCGAGGATTCTCGACTGTGTCTGAAATAAGTCAACGCCCACGGTAAATCTTCGCTAATTGCAGGCTGATTTAAGAATTTCACCAGATCGTACCGCGACTCGATGCGTTGAAAATAACAAACCGTCTCATGAACCCTTTGGATATGAGTCAAGTTCCAAAGGTTCTCTGAAAATTGAGCTTGCCGTTCTGAGTCCATCAGCGCAAAGGCATCTCTGAACTCAGCAGAATCCGTCATCGAATCGTATAGCTGCAAACGAGACCGGTGCATCCACAAGTCACCAAGATAATTCATACACTCCGCAGTAGGCGTTCGCTGTATCAATCGGGTGAGCGATGCAATGCGATCGGTGGTCTTTTCAAGATCCATGTTCTCGCGATTCAAACGACTGATCCGCGGTCTCATGTACTGATCAAGTTGAGCTCGTCTATATAAATCCAATGCAACCATCGTTGAAGCAGCAAATAGAATCAACACCATAAACTGCACAATATAATTCGGGCATTGAAATTGTAATAAAGACGATTTTTTCAGTCGACCACTTAACGCATGAGCTTGATAGGCTAAAAACCCCATCAGAACCGCGAGCAACAGCATGTTGGATGCGATATACAAACCAAAATCAAAACAAGATACGACGGCCTGTGAAAAAATCACAAACACTCCCATGGTCCCAACACCGATCGTGGTTGGTGACGCGCCTTCGCGCAGAGTAAACAAGGCATTTTGATAAACCAGCAGCCAGGCCGCGAGAAACAGGACCAATCCGATCCACCCCGCTTCAACCAAAGCTTGGAAATACTGATTTTCAGCATAAACAAATACCCCCAGTTCACGGCCACTCCGGTAAAGGCGATGAACGTTTCGGTAAGAACCCAAGCCTGATCCAGCCAACCCCATTTCGGCGACCGCAGGCCAAGTATCTTTCCAGTTTTGAATACGAGCATCCGAACTCTCGATAGTTGTCGTGTCCATACTGTCGAAACGAGCAATGAGTTCGTCGCTGAATCCGATCCAGCCAAACAGCAGCACTGAAATAACAAACACGGGTGCCAACACAATGCCAAAATTCTTGGGTTGGCGTGTTACACCAAAAACAAGAACTGTACCTATGCCTGCTACCAACAAACCAATCACACCGCCTCGGGAAAGGGTTGACGGAATTGCAGCGGCAATCATCACCAACATAAAAAGAACCGCTAACTTGGTTGCCGTTAAATCTCGCAGCACTTCCAAGAGTTGAACCTTCAGACGACGCCAGACAGGCATATCTCGTCCTAGTATTGGACGAGGTCCATCGGATTCATTCCGCGACATCACGATCACAAACAGTCCGATACAACATCCGAGGCACATCAGCAAATACCCCGCCGCATTGTTTCGGTTGACAAATGGACCGAACGGTGCACCCTTGAAAATTTCATGGAACCAAAACATTTTCCCGTTATCGGTCAACTTGTGAATGATGCCGAAAAAACTAATTGCGAATCCGTTGATTGAAACGGCGGACAACAACAGGACAATATCCCGCTTGGCACGAAAATAACGGGCTCCCATGAGTAGCGCGGACAAGGCAATCAACAGTAACCTGACCTGTCCCCAAGTCGCCTCTCGATCAAGAGAAACGGAAACGCTCGATTGTGGATCCCCCGAGTACTCTTGGTAAATTTCAACCTGCCTGCCTAATACGACATCCGCCACGGGACCAGGCAATGACCAGATTTGAAATAGCCCCATCCCGATACCGAGAAATACCAACACAGAAATATAGGGGAAAACTTGTGAGTTTCTTCGGTTGAGGGCCGTCTCAAACCACCAAAATGCCATGCCCACCATCAGCGCCAGCGTAATCGCGCATTGAGCCCAGTTTTCAACACTTGCAAAAAACCAGGGCGAAAGTACGACTGCCAGAATCAATGCCAAACGCCCGGGCCACTCAAACAACTCGGACGTAGATAGACGTTTCTTTTTTTCTCCACCTCCACCCCCAAAAGACGTCGAATTCTCAAACGTCTCTTGCAGACTTGGAATGTTGGACTGATTCATTGCGTTGGAATCGAAAAAGCATGATGAGAAGTTCAAATTCAAGGTCAATCGAATGTCGGCCTTGAGGAGGTATCGACTCGGTCAACTGGCGTCGACGTCACGACTATACCGATTATAGATAGGCCGAGAAATCAATAACAGAAAGCAAATTCGAATAATCTGCAAAAACTACCACCCCCGTGATAAGAATGCGGGATGAAAGAGACCTTACCCCCGAATTCGTATTGCTTCACAGCGGGGAAAAAAGAATTTTTAAGATCGTGGCAGTTCGCAATCGAATCGATAGGCTTTCGAGTGCGGAACAAACTAAATGACCCCTACAATCCGAACGAGATCTCAGGGAGGTTGGTTCTCCATTAAGAACTTTAATTCCTCGCAAGTTGACCGCTCATTTTGCACAGCGCCAAAAAAATTGAAGCACAATCCAATCTCAAACTTAGGCTCGAGGATCAAGGGAATTGGTGTAAAGGACAACCAAAGTTCCTGCTGCAAGAAGACTCCACGGCAACCAATCCTGCGGACGGAACACACCGGTCTTGTCCGAGCCAATCAAGGTCGTCTGGCCTGACTGCCTAGCCTTGGGCGTTGCCATTGGTGCAATTTCAGACCTGCGTTGACCAAAGCCGGCGAGACTAAACTCGGATCGTTGATTTCCATTCTGCCGTCGATAATTCTCTTCGGTTCGATACGGATCACCGAAACTGGATGAACCAAAACCGGAATTCCGCATCGTCGAACGTGGGGCTTGGTAACCGGCCTGAGCTATGCGAAATTCTTCGTTAGCTAGGCTCGAGTTGGTTTTTGCAGGACTATCAAAGAGCATTGCCGCCACAAAGTTTGGCACCCGCGCACCGTGAATCACAAATTGTTGCGTCACCAAACATTCAAGCCCAGTGATGATCAACATGATACCCACGGCAAAAAAGAAGGCACGCCACATGTCTCAATCCTCGAAATATGCAAAACTATAAAGTGTCCCTAAATTTATCCCCATTGGTCGTTATCGGATTGGGCGATCAAGATAGGTAACTTTATTGCGTGGTCTAGTTACCAGCAGTACAGTCCTAATACCAACTACAGTCCCTACTCAAGCCACGCTGAACGTATTCCGGACCGTTTTCCCATGGCGAAGGTGAAGAGGATACCGTTCACTAATATCGGGATTTTTCCGAATAACAGGTCAGGACTTGTGGCAAGGATCGCCAGTGCCGAGTATGATGCTTCTAAAACAATTTGCCGGGATTCCTCTTACATCGCGGTCAGTAAACCACCCACCACCATTGTCTCAATCGATCTTTTTTTGCATTCGCCTCGCCCAACCAACAAATTGAGATGTCTAATCAATCGAACCCTGAAGTTGACGAATCTGATTCTTCGCAAGTAAACCCACACATTCTTATCATTGATGATGATGTTGAAGTTACTGAATCGATTCGGCAAGCGCTGGTTGCCACCGGCTACTCAGTTTCCGTTGCACTCGACGGTAACCAGGGCCTGGCCTACACCGAAGCAAAATCACCCGACTTACTGATTTTGGATATCATGATGCCAAGACGGAGTGGATTTTTGGTGCTTGAGAGATTGCGGCAAAACGACTCAAACCCCATTCCCGTTATTATGATCACGGGTAACGAAGGTGCTCGGCATCGAGAATACGCGGAGATGTTGGGGGTCGACGACTACATAAACAAACCGTTTACAATGGATCGCCTGCTCAGTAGCATTAGCAATTTACTAGAGCAATAAGTCGTTTCTAATTAAAGTTCCCAGCGTAGCGAACGGGATTCGCGAGACAAAGTGCAGCTTGGAAATTTTATTCACTTGCTTGTAAAAGTGTCGGCCAAATCAATGCAACTTAGCCCGGCAACTTACTTTCCGATGTCACGTGTCTCAGAGGGGCCCAGACGACTCGCTTTCTGATTCTCAAGCTTTATCGCGTCGTAAACCTCCTGACGATGGACTGGTATTTCCTGAGGAGCATCGATTCCCAAACGGACTTTGTCCCCCCGGATATCTACAATAGTGATCATGACGTTATCGCCGATCATGATGCTTTCGTCTCTGTGCCGCGACAAGACCAGCATGGCTGGCTCCTTAAATCTTAAATTTAATTCCAACAAAGTCGCCTAACGGAAACCTTCCCGTTTTTGCGAGCGAACAAATTCCTTTGCAATCCTTTGCTGTAGGGCTTACTCCGTACCAACAATCGGAAACGGGGCAAAACGATACTCCCTGTGTTCATCGGCTTAAGTCTGGTACACAAAACAGAAAAGCGGCTGACTTTTCTTATGTTCCGTGAATGAGGAATATCACGGAGGTATTGTTCCGTTCGTAACGACTAAAACGCCATTTGCACGACGAACCAACTAATTTAGCAACATCCGGGGCCGAAAAGTCACTGCCAGAGAGAGCGAATAACGCGGGCTAGGCTATAAACGGATCGAACTACGCACTGCGTTTTAAACTAATCGGCAAAGTTGCCAATTCATACTGCATCGGCTGGGCATCGACCGTTACTACCTGACAACCAATTCGTCGATCTAAATTGATAACGAGCGGTGCTCGCATATTTAATGTCAGAGTTTCATCACTTCGACTTACGATCCCAAGAACGTACGCCTGTTCAACCGATGTTAACTGCAGGACATCTACATCAGAAGGCTCTAAACGCACCTGATATTCCGGTACAAATCGACGTGGTGAGACAACAGGCAATGCGATGTCGGCGTGTTGCATGCTCTGCAACCACGCTACCGATGAGTTGTCAGCGTCGGCGAGCAGAACCCAGTGGCGACAATCTTCGAACCCCAAGAGTCCATTTCGAAAAAACAAGATATCGTCCGGTTCGATTTCGATCGCGGCAAACCTTGTTGTGTGAATTTTCATCTCGACACCGTGTAATTAACGTTTTTCTTGGCGGCGACTATCCCCATACGAATTGCGGGGAAAAATCACGCCGTCCTTCTTTTCATCGGCGACTCGGGACGACTGCTTAAGTTAAAATAATCCGATTGTTCGCATTTTCCCAACAAACCAAAGTTGGTGGTTTCTCAGGGTTCATCTCGACACCGATTCCTGATTTCCCTACGATAATATCGAACCCAACCGCCAATGTCCCTTGGCTGCCACAGGTGCTAGCGATGCCCAACAAATGCTTTTTGTTACGCCAAACAACCGCTCCACACGTTGGCTATCCGCTCGCGCGATTGCTGCCCTATCGATTATTAAGCACAAAAGTTGGCTTTTGCTTCGCAATTTCAGCGTTCATCCTATTCGGGTCACTCCCGGCCTTATCTGCCCAGACTGAACCCGCAACGAAAAATCACCTCAATGGCTCAGAAGAAACGCTGGCAACATCTAGTCCGATAAATCGCACACGACAAGCCAATGCAATCACGCAAGCATTAAACGAGCTTGATTCACCCATTTTTAAAAATCGGGAAAAGGCAATCCAGGACCTGGTAAAGCTTGGCGAACCTGCCATCGAACCGCTTGCCCTCAGATCGCTGGACTGCACCCCTGAAACGGCTTGGCGAATCAGAAAAATACTGGAAGAAATCAGTATCAGCGGAGAAGAAACAGTTTTCTTGAAGTCGATTGCTATCTTGCAGATTCGATTTCGAAGTGGGATGAAGAACGCTGCCATCCAGCAATCATTTGCCAAGCTGGAAGCGCGGTGGAAATCCAACCGAAAAAAAATGGCAATTAAGGATCTCAGAAACCTTGGAGCGACGGTCGTTGATCCACTGGAAGATCTCGATGAGGACATGGCCCAAATAGCTGGTTTTCAGAATGCAGAAATTCTTCTCAATGAACCGGGCCTTGCTTTTCCATTCCCTGCGGATCCTTATCAACTTGACAATCCAACTCCATTTCAAACAACAAAACGAGAGTATCAAAAACTTCCTTCAAAATCTGAGTTACGCGACCAAATCACCAAGATTGTAAATTCGGATGCGGAAACCAATCGTGATTTGGTTTTCAAAAAAACCAAAAAGTCAAGAGAGTCTACCCCTCCAAAAACGAGCGACAATGCGATTGTCGAAAGGAACCGTGATAACGACAACTTAAAACTAGAAATACTGTTAATGCAACAAAGGAATAATCAACTCAATCGGAATCTACTTGGCAGGCCCTTTGGCAATAGGCGTGTTGGATTAGATATCACTTTTGGTCCGCAGTGGACTGGCCAGACTGATGATTTCCTTGCGCTTGATGAAGTTGGAAAAATTGACAACATTTCCTTCATCGAACGCCAGGTATCAAGCGACTTATTGAGCCGTCTCGCTGAAATTACATCGATGTCAAAACTCTCTTTTGAACGATGCCAACTCGACACAGACAACATATCAAACAAACAGTGGGGCGACTTAACTTCACTAGAATTCAAAAACACTGCCGTAAAACCGGGGCTTGTCCAGGCATTCGCCTCCATTAACTCACTCATATCGCTCGAATTCGTAAACTGTCAAATCCAAGAGAGAACGCTTCAATCCATTGGTAATTTTGAAAATATTCGCAGCCTGATGTTTAAAGACACTGAAGTTGCCGAAGCTGTTTTTAAGTCGATCGAGCCTCTCTCCAATATAAAGCATTTAAGTTTGTCGGCTTGCAAATTTTCGACAGCATCCTATCGAAGGCTAAAACGAACGAGACCTGATATTAATATTGATTTTTCTGGTCAAGCTTTTTTCGGCGTTCGCGGGACACCCGCGGGAATCGGTAGACCCATGATCATTGGGCCTGATGGAAACATCGCTCCCCCGGACCACTCTCAAACTGGCGGAGCTCTAATCTCCGATGTCATCCCACAGTCTGGCGCGGCCAAAGCCGGAATTGAAATTGGAGATATCATTGAATTTATCAACGGTGAGTCTATCGTTCAGTTTGAGGACTTAAGACTACAAATCGCTCAATATCGCGCGGGTGAAAAACTGAATGTTGGAATCATTCGAAACGGCGAGGCCATGGAAGTCGAAGTCGAACTCGGCGATGCCACCAGCGCTCCACCCAACTAATCCTAATCGGCAATTTAAATCAGCCTCTCAGGCTCCCTCCGCAGTGTGGCAGGACAAAAGCTGCGAAACTTCTCCGCCAAAAACATGCTTCGAAATTCGTTATTCGAAATAGCATGTCAACGCTCAAGATTCCCCGCAATAAAAATCGATAGCCGCGTCGATCCAAAGAAAAATTCCAATCCCGAATCACCACGTATAGCCTTCTTAGATTTTATTTGATAAACTTCGTCCCTAACATTTCCACCAAAAATGAGTAAAGAAATGTGGCGGCAAACGTCCACTTTGTTGCTCTTCTGCAAAGATTTTGTTTTACCAACAAAATGCCCGAGTGGCGGAATTGGCAGACGCTCAGGATTTAAAATCCTGTGTCCTTACGGACGTGCGGGTTCAAGTCCCGCCTCGGGTACTTAAACAACAAAAGGCTTCCATTAGATTATGGAAGCCTTTTTTTTTCGTCAAACTGCATCGACGCTCCAGACACAAAGCTACAGAATCGTTTCGTCCTTCTGAGGATTTCGACCAATAAACGGATACTGCTCAAGATCGACGACTTGGCCGCTAACTGGCCCGCATTCATCGGAAAGCCAATAAACTGCGGACGCCGCAATTTCACAAGGCTGAATAATTCTTCCCGAAGGCGCATAACTTTTTGGCAATTGGTTCACCCAATCATCTCCCAGTCCCTCAGCACGCTTCCTCTCATTCTCGGCTTCGGTTAGCACCCAACCGGGATTAATTTGATTCACCCGAACCCCCTCTTCCCGCAATAAAGTATCACCTAGATTCCGCGTCATCGTCATTAATGCCCCTTTAGAAACACTATAGGGCAATAAATTCGACTCACCACAATAAGCATTAACACTGCCGATGTTCAAAATCGATCCACGTCGTTTCTTTAGCTCCGGTAAGGCCGCACGCATTAAAAGATACGGAGCTAAAGTATTAATTCGAATGAACTCATTAAAACGTTCGGCCGAGGTGTCGTAAATTGTGCCTGTGGCGATCAATGCTGCATTGTTAACAATCGCATCCAGCCTTCCAAATTTTTGAACCGCAAATTCGACAAGCCTTTCCGGTGCTCCATCATTGGTCAAATCTTCAATCAGCACGGCAGTTCGATCGGCCCCCAATTCGTCAACCAGCAAATCACCAAGTGATTCCTGTAGACCGTTTATTATTACCGAGGCACCTTCTTTGACAGATCGGCGAGCAATTGCCTTGCCAATTCCAGTGCACCCCCCAGTCACTACGATCACTTTATTTTCTAAGCGCAACGTGACCTCCTACCGTAAAAACTATCGATAAGTTTCACAGCAATCCGCTATAAAAACACACCGAGATAATTATGATTCCGCGCTAATAAAAATAATGATGCGTTGAGACCGAATGCGTTACTTTTTGATCTCTCGGATTCGAATCGACCGGAAACGAAGGTTGTGAGGTTGTCCGTGATCTTGCAGACCAATATAGCCCTCGAGAGGTCGGTCTTTCATTGCACCTTCATTTAGCTGAATATCCGTGATTTGTTCTCCGTTAAGATCGACTTGCAAATGATTCCCAATGCAGGTCACAACCATTCGATTCCATTGATTAGGAGGACGCGACATATTTTTTGTGGCGCCCACCGTTCGAATAATTCCCCCGTGATCGTGATGCCCTAACGGCTCTTTTTTCTTAGAAGAATCAAGAATCTGAGCCTCAATTCCCGTCTCTACCGGGTTATCGCGATCTGCCACGCGAAAATAAACTCCACTGTTCCCGCCGGGGGGATACGCATACTCAACATCTAGAACGAAATCTCTGTATTTCTTCTCAGACCACAAATAATCACCGTATCGCTGCCACCCCTTTTCACCCTCACGCGGCTGAATCAACAAGACTCCATCTTTCTCGACAATCCAATTGCCAGTTGTCACCCACCCGGTCAGATCTGTGCCGTTATACAGCGAAACAAATGAATCAAGGTTTCGCAATTTCACATTGCGCCATCGAACTTCGTAGGGCCCTTGGCCACGGCCAATTCCATGCACCTGCAATCCGACAAACCCGCGCCCATGCGTTTTAAATTTCTCTTCGTGAGTAAGATCGGATACCGGCTCTCCATTTAGCCAAGTCTCTATTTTATTTCCAAAGGCAACGATGTGGTAACGATTCCACTCCCCCTCTTTAAAGAGGGTATGCGCTTTTCGGTCTTCGCTCGGCGTCATCCATCCACCAGCGGCTTCGCCGTAAACATAGCCAGCCATTCCATCGGTCGATATTTCCACCTGCGGACCGTTGACGCGTTCTTGGGGATCATCGTTCTTCGTTTGGGAGCGAATCTGAACTCCTGAATTCAATCTTGAATCGACCTTGACGTCGAATACTAATTCAAAATTACCAAAAACCCTATCAGTACATAGAAATGAATTGGGAGACCCGTCTGAAGTGGTTCCAACAATCATTCCATTTTCTACGCGATACGTCGCTGTCCCATTCCGTTGCGTCCAGCCTTTAAGGTCTTTACCGTTGAACAAATCGACAAATCCAACTTGATCCTGTGCAGGGCAAAATACTGCCGAACAAACCATCGAAACGAACGCAGCAAAGATTAATGTGAAACGAAGCATTTAAATGACCCGCGTTAAAAGTATTTCATCTATTTACCTATCCAACGAGTTCTACACCCAAGGTCAATCAACACGTTAGATGACGTCAGCCCTCAATCTAGTGCACCCTCCGACAACCTGCAAATGATCAAAGGAATTTTGACAGAGTCGAGATACGCCTTTATCGTCGATGAAAATTGCGAACCAGCGATTACTGAAAGAGAAGTACCAGGCGCGAACGATCAGCGACGCAGGAGCGATGAGATCCCATCGATATAGGTATTCCACACAATAGAAAACCAGTCGGTCGAGCGGTTAAGAGCCAGACTTTTCACCTGTTTTTTTAGGATTTTTGTTTTGCGCGGGTTTTGGCGCTGCCTTTGCCTGCACCTTCTTATCAGGGTTGTTACCAGCCCCCGCTTTCTTCACATCTGTCTTCTTCACATCTGTCTTCTTCACATCTGCTTTCTTCAATTCCGTTTTCTTAGACGCCGGCTCCGGGTTTTCAGCTTTAACGGGCTGTTTGGCGGGCTGCTCGACCGGTGGTTGTTTGTTCAGTTCGCCGGAAGTCTTTGCCGCCTCGTCGATTTTGGTTTTAGCCGATTCCACCTTAGCCTTCTGCTTAGCCTTCTGCTTAGCCTCTGCACGCTTCTTGTCCGCAGCTTGTTTTCTCGCCGCCTTCGCTCGTTCCTTCCGTTTCAACTGCTCTGCTTTAACCGCACTCTGAATCTGTTCCTTGGTCGTCTTTTTTGGGAATTCAACGGATGCCAAACCGCGATCGACAACCCAAATATTACGAAATCTAACCGGGTCGCCATGGTTTTGGAAACGAGTCGGCAACAGCAAAGGTTCCTCAATCTTGCCAGCTCCAGTCTTATTGGGAAGGGAAACATTATCCTGAACCTTGACTCCGTTGACCCAACTGGTAATCGTCGCATTACGTGCTTTCGTGCCATCGGCATTCCAACGAGGTGCGGTAAATTGAACATCATAAGTTTGCCAAACCAACGGTGGGAAACACATGTTGATCGCAGGCGGACGAAACCGATACAGTGCTCCCAGTCCATCTATTTTTGGAATCAACGCGAACGAGTCGAGCACTTGGCACTCATAACGGCTTTGCAAGTACAATCCGCTGTTTCCACGTTGTTGCCCATCCGCGTAAGGCATGTAAGGCAATCGGAATTCAACATGCAAGTTGAAATCCTGAAACATTGGCTTAACATCCGCCCCTTCCATTAGCAAACCATCGTCGGTCATCTCAGCAGTTGTAAATTGGTCTGTCCCAGTGCCATCAAACAGCACGACGGCACCTTCCGGAGCAGGGGAGTGCATGGTTGGACTCCTTCGCTTAACACGTTTTAACTGACCTCGCGACTTCCCCTTTACATCGACCACACGACATTGGTTATTCTCTACAAAGATCGCCCACGGTCCGCCCGACAGAACAACGAATTCTCCAGATCGCTTACCAATCATCTGAATCGGCTCTGGGCTGAATTTTGGCTGTCCCGGTAAGCCGCCGTAGTAAGCAACCGCATCAAACTGATCCTTTCCGATCGAGCGGATTTGCAAACCCACAACCTGCTTTTTGCCATCATCCGAAGTGACCGAGCCCATGAATTCACCCATCAACGGGAAACTCATATCCTTAGGAGGCGGACTGGTATAGGCAGGTCCCTTTTCTTTGTTCTGAGCAACGGCCGTGGAACCGAACACTGGAATCACAATGAGCACGGTCAGGAAAAAACAAATAAACTTCAATCGCTTGGTGAATAACATGGTGCGGCCTAATTACATTTCTCGATTAATCCTCTGAGTAATGTAATTTCTCCCCATGAAAAAACAAATCAACAAACGCTCATCGTTGTCGTAATTACTCGATTCCCACTGTTTTTGACGGTAATACTGACAAATGGGAATCGTCCGGAGTACTTGAAGTAGTTTCTCAATCCCAAAGGGCATAACTTTTATCCCCCAACGGCGACGGGAGGATCCGCTAAAGAGCAATTTAAGGCTCTATCCAATGGAGAGCTGAACCTTGCTTTGATCAACGATTTCGACGTTCGGTTTGAGGTAACGTTCTCTGTTTCATTGGTCAAATCGCTAACGCAGTCTTTCGCGAGCATGTTTACCCGTCCTCGCAATCGCTGATTGTCTGCACGGAGTGTCCGAAAAAACGATCACTTGCCGCTTGCATCCAAACCAAGGCGCTCAAAGAAAAAATCGATCATACTTATTTCGGGATTCGGTTGAAGACCAACACCCGGCGCGATCGCGACGGTCCGCATTCCAACCTCATCTGCCCGCTTCTTTAAACACGCGACGTGTGCTGGATGATGATTCAAATGGTTTTGGTCATTCATCGAAATGTCTCCTCCTCGCATATTATTCTTCATCCAGATAGGTGGGTCGTCCGCTGACATCCACCCGAGCATGTCGAGCTCTTTTCGGATGGATTTCCCTTTTTCCGAATTCAGTTCGTCAAGCGACCCAGCTCCGTACGCAACCAGAATATTCTGCTCACGGGATTTCTCAATCTCGGAACTCAACGTTCCTTTTAGCGGAAGGAGGTCTTTCCATTGAAGGACGTCATAAGTTGCCTGAGTTCCGATCAGGCCCCCGACGACTATCCGAGACGACTCACGCAGCACCGGGTCCATGCTATCTGGATCTGCCATGTCGTCGTGACACGCCAGCCAGAGTGTCGTACCCGCACCAGCCGATCTGCCGAACGCCGCAACTCGCTCCTTGTCGATATTCCATTCCTTCGCTTGATGGCGAATGAACTGAATCGCACGCCGACTGTCTTGAAGGCAGGCGAGAACCCCGCGAGGATCCTCGTCACGGAACCGATAGTTGATCGAGGCGAACGAGACACCATTCTTCAGGCATGCCTGAAGTTCGGCGCATCCGTGGAACGTTGACTTGTCACCGCTCCTAAACCCACCCCCGTGAATAGCAACGACGATGGGCGTCGGCTTTTCCGAGTCTGCGATCCAGACATCCATCACAGCATTCTTATGATCGCCGTATTGCAGATCGGTGTGAGTCGGAACCGGGCCTTTGGCCGCCTTGGGGGGCGATTTTGACTTTCTCTTTTGCTTAGCTTTCTCAAATCGCTCGCGGAAGGGACCGATTTCTTCGGAAGATAGTTTACCGTCGCCATTGCGATCCACCTGAGGAAAACGCTGCAGAATCCGATCCTTTTGCTCAGGCGTAAGCTCTTGGGCCGTCAACAGTTGAGGCACACTAAGAATCCCCAATAGCACGGCAAACGCCGCCCAAAATACCAGTCGTGTCATTACATCCTCTCTAGTTTACATTCGCTGTACCAAAAGTCGGCGTTCCAATTTTGAATCGCCCGTTTTTGGATCGAGCATAGGATTGATCCTTGGTTTGTTTACCGAACTTTACCGAGTCGACAATTTCATTTCCATCTTCATTCCGACCAACCAGCCAAACTGTTTCACCGGATTGCGACAGCTTAAACGAAGCAAAGTTACCATTCGCTTTTTCTGCACCATCAGCCCAGACAATTAAAAAATCACCTGCAGCAATCGTCGAACCCTCGGTAGGAAACTGCCACTTTCGCAGATTTTTTTTGTCGTCGGTTAAATACATTCCGCTCAAGTCAATCTCTTCGCCAGACGTATTTTTGATTTCAATCCAATCGGCGTACTCTTGCTTACTATTCTGCTTGAAACTCTGGTTGTCAGCCATAATTTCGTTTATGACGATTTCTGGATTACTCATGCGTCGCGGAACCAAATCCAATTCGCTTGGATTACCCTCCGCATATTGGGGATAAAACGCAGTCGTCAGATACTCATCGTCCGTTCGCGCTTCGCAGTAATAATAGATCTTTGCACCGACGGGCAATGGTTCGGTTTCAACCGTGTAAGTTCCCTCTCCAGATGACTTCATTTCCAAAGCTTTGAATTTAGCCAAACGATCAGTCGCGTAATATAAAAATACTCGATTCGGTTCGACGGACGCTTTTGTCAAAGCCAGCGAAATATTGACAGGTATTTCCGAACCAACAACCGATCCGACAACCGCATTGACTGATTTGAACTCGGGGTATTTCTGGGACAATTCGGGAACCGAATCGAGATAAGCCTTGCGACCTTTAAAAAACGCCTGAAGTCCGGGCGACTGCCCTCGCCCCTGACTTGTACTCATCCCAACACCAGCCTCAAACGCCTCCCAACTGGTCAATTTTCGCGTGTCCACTTTAATCTCATCCGAAATTAAATCTCGGTAAGATTCAATCAACGGGGCAACAGTATTCCAGTCACACCAATCTTGATAAATCGTTCTAACGTGAGCAACGTATCGTGCTTTCAAAATAGGATTCTCAAGGAGACGATTAATAAAAGGTGCAAGGGGTTGGTCGATCCCCGCAAATATATCCAGGTCAAAAGGCTTCAATTGCTGGCTACCCGCACCGTTCTGCGATGGTGGACCACCTTGAGGCGGTCCACCCGGAGGGGGGCCACCACCAAACAAACCACCGAATAAACCTCCAGCACCTAGACCTCCACCTCGACCGCCGCCTGGCCCTCCACCGAATCCGGGGCCATGATTCCCTTGAGCACGAAACGTCTCGTTATTGTCGTAAGGAAGAATATGGAATCGGTCAAATTTCGGTTCCTGGTAGATCGAATAATCAGCGCCTCGTTGATAGTAACCATCCATATCAAGCATCACATTATCGATGGCTAAAAACCAGAGAACTCGATCGATACAAATCGCTTTATCGAGTGTAGATTCAAAATCGTCGGAATCTGTTTGCTCCAATATCTTGGTAGCTTTGATTAATGCGTCCCAAGACTCAGGCGTGTCTTTCGTCTTTAGCTCATACGTTCGATAGTCCCCCGGATCGTCGCCCTTGTATACAAAACTCGCTCCCTCTCGGCCGGGTGGCGCTTTCCAACGCCGTCCGCCTTTGGAATCAAAATACTCTTTCGTAAAATCAGAATTGAACTGCTGTTCATTAATATAAATACCCCAGCTCCGTCCGTTGATTACCACATGAACATAATTAGCCTTGGGAACCGGAATATAGTCTCGGGCAATTCGACTGTAGAGAACCAATCTCAAGAACGATGCATCGGAATGAGAATTCAAGAGGTTCAGAGTCCGGTAACCGTACAAATCCTGTTTCTTGTCAGCCCAGTCGAACGTCAAATTAAGTGAGCGCTTCTGACCATCTCCGAGTGAGAAAAATGAAGAATTACCACGAAACCGGATGCCCACTTTTTCGTAAGTTTGCTGATCGACCGTAACCTTCGCCGATAGATCCACCCCGTAGTCTTTTAAGGATGCCATTTCCTTTTCCCATTGATCTGATTCGATATCAATGAAAATGGTTCGTAAGATCGCTGGATCATAAAGGGAGTGATCAGCGTAATTCTCAACTGAATCTTTAGAAATTTCCCGTCCGGGCTCGTTAGGTTGGGTATTCTCTCTACCGCGATTTCTCCGCGGTGGTCCCCGCCGTGGTGAGGGTTGATTAGCAATAGAGTCGAGTGCGAGCTTCAATTCATTACCTTCCAGACGTCCGTTTTCATCGGCATCGAATTCGCCAATCAAATCTCGCAACGGCATCGCCGCCGGCCCACCTTGTCCACCCGGCCCCATACCGGGGGGACCGCCTCGACGATCCTGCGGCCCC
>WTFU01000200.1 GCA_011523945.1 Mariniblastus sp.
CTGCCGAAGTCATCGAGCGTCTGCAACGAGATACGGGAATGGAATCGCTGATGATCGACGATATCTCACTCGATGACTCCCAATCCAGAATCACCCTTTCAAAAGTGCCTAACGAGCCAGGAATAGCGGCTCAGCTATTTGACCGGGTTGCTGCCGCCGGAGTTTTTGTGGATATGATTGTTCAGAGTTACGCCAGCTCTCAAATCGCCGACATTACTTTCACCATGCCTCGGGAACAATTTGATAATGCCCTTACAGTTGCCAATCAAGTTTGTGAAGACTTTGGATGCGACAAAGTAGATTTCAAAAAAACCATCGCAAAATTATCTGTGTCTGGCGTTGGCCTGAGAAGTCACACCGGTGTGGCCATCGGAATGTTTCGAGCACTCTCTGACGCAGACATCAATATTGAAACGATGAATACGAGTGAGGTCAGGGTGAACGTAATTGTAGACGGTGATTCCGGTCAAACAGGCATCCAATGCCTTCGCGAAGCCTTCCGTAACTCACTGCGGTAATCTACCGGCGCAAAAAAAGGGCTCGTCTTTTCAACGAGCCCTTGATGATTCAACTGTGAATAAGTCGCAGGATAACCTACTTCGCCCAGCGATGGTTTCGAAGGCTGTAAGGGTCATCGCCAACAGGCGTTTCGACATCCTCTGCTCCTGCTCCCTTGGATCCCAAGGAAACCTTGGTAACTGCCTGGATGCTTACCAAGTTAAAACGCAGGTCATCTGCCGGCGGAATGCCATTGTTCTCAAAAGGGTTACTTCCCTGGCCGGTAATCTTAGGCCATCGACCGGTTCCGCGACCTTTCTTTGCCGCAAATGCACCATTGACACCCTCAACTGCAAAACCAAGGTCTGCCATTGCTCCCCATGTAGCCTGGGCAATAAATGAATTTGCAAACACAATCGCGCCGGTATCCGGATCAATATCTCCAACAAATCCAGTCATCAATTCCTTTTTAAACGCACCAGTAAAGGCTTGATTAAAAAACGGTGGCAAATCAACCCAGTGCCCAAGTGCTGTTCCGGCTCCACCGCGTTGTTCCAACGGGACAAAAGAAGCAACAGGATTGTTGATATCTCTCCGATAGCCCATCAAACCGTATTCACCATTGATATACTCAGTTTGACCGAAACCATTTAATGGGCCGATCAAATCATTCCCATCAAACAAAGGTCCAAAACCGAGTGCGTGCCCCATTTCGTGGGCAATAACAGTAACCAAAATCCCATCCGCTGTCATCGAAGGGAAATCATCGAGATCAAATGTCATTTGAGAACGAAGAGCTACCGCGTAATTTCGACGACTGGAGCCGAGCGTAAGAATTGCTGTCGGCCCCGCTTGCCCAAGGATACCGCCAGCACCATCGATTGGTGCCACCGTCGCATCGATCGTCAAAGAACCAAGCTGATCCCGAATGGCTCGCGGCAATTCAGTGCTGTAAGCCTGAATCCGAGCTTCCCAGATCGCTTCCGCCGCCCGAACCGCAGGAATTGCCGAAGGGTCGACTGCACTATAGTTGATATTGATAACGTCTGCGTCGGCATTAACCGAGCCTAAAAGAAGCGCTGCTCCCGAAAGTACGCCTGCTATCAGTTTTGAAATTCTTCGACTCATCTCTGCTTTTCTCCCAAACTCGCTCAGTTGGTTAATCAACAAGCGATTTTTGATAATTGCCAAGCCTGTAAGACTTTGACAGTTCTGCATTCAATTAGTTCCAGTATACCTCAAAGTTAGCCCATTGGTGTAAAATCGGGAGTTTTGGGGTATTTCGTTAGAATAGTAAAGCTCCAGGCTGCCCATTTTCTGATATCAAATATCGAAAAAATGATATGTTCGTCAAATTCCTGCTTTCTTATTCAACCCTCACAAACCAACACCCGATACTCTCCATAGCGGAATCCCTCGGAATTCCCCGGTAGTGGAATATTTGGATTTCTCGTGGACTGCAACTGCAAATAGGCAGGAAGAAAGCAATGGCGTTGAAAAATACACTTATTATTGGTGCCCTTCTGGTTTCATTTGTCGCCCCTGGGGTGACGGAGGGGCAAGTAAACAAACCGAGTCCTAGGTTCCGCTATAAAAAGCTGGAATCTGCGGAGAATACCCGGCCGTATGCAACCCCGGGCGTCTTTGATTATGACGCTCAGGTCTTTGCACCGCTGGAATTCACCGACGGGAAAGAAAAGAAGCCCAACGATGGTTTCTACTTCTCTCTCGATAAGGCATACACCAGTGTCTCGAAAGCGACACGAATCGGTGAGGCATCGGATACGATCCAAACCGGCTCAACTTACATCCAGGGATCACGTTATGACTTTGGATGGTTTTCCGACAACGATGACGGATGGGGATTCACCTATCAGGTATCTGACGGCATTTACTACACTGCCGGACAAGACTCCAGTGTCGCCAATCCAATGATTGTTGACATGAATGTTTCAACTTTTGAAATCAACCGAATGTTCCGTCAGGCACTCTCTGAAGGTGGTTACTTTGAACCTTACATGGGTGTCCGGTACATGCACATTGGTGACAACACCATCGAAGATACCAACCAGACGGTTGGAACCGACGCTACGGTAAACCGGTTTAAGCAGAACGTTACCAACGATGGTTTCGGTTTCCAAGCGGGTGGAAAGTATAATTCTCGGCGAGGCCGCTGGCGAACGACAATTGATGGTTCGATTGCAACTGTTTACAACCAGCAACGGTACTTCGCAACCGACATCACGAACTCATCGACAGGACCGCAAGGAATTTCGGAAACTTACCAGTCGGATCAATCCTTCGTTCCGATCTTAGACGGTCAGTATGAAATTGCTTACAACATTAGTCGAGACATCTCAATTCGACTTGGTGTTCAAGCTATCTACAGCTGGGCAGGTATTGCACGAGCGAATACCGAGACCACTAACCTGAATCCGAATTCGATCTTCGGTGCGGGCGGTGCTCCAACGGGCTTCTTTGACGACAGCCACCTATCTGCAGGCTTCCTTTACGGAATTGAATGGCGACGCTAACGTCAGCCAAGTCAACATTGCTTTCAAAACGAAAAGGGACGCGAGTTTAATTGTCGCGTCCCTTTTTTATTTGCGTCCAAAGGTATGATCTCGCTTGTGAGACCAATAGCTTCTGCACCAATCGCTGCTGGGCTAGAGAGCCAACAACAATCGGCTCGGTGCCTCAAGATAGCCAATGACCTCATTGAGGAACCTTGCAGCTGCCCCTCCATCAATTAAGCGATGGTCATAAGACAAACTTAGTGGCATCATTAAGCGAATTTTCACTTCATCGCCAACAACGACGGGCAGCTTTCTCGATCGACCCACCAACAAAATTGCGGTTTCAGGAGTATTGATGATCGGCGTGGAATAAGTTCCGCCAATCGCACCTAAATTGCTGATCGTGAAAGTCCCTCCACGCAAGTCATCAATTGAAAAATCACCTGAACGGACGTCATCAGCCATCTGTCCCAACTGTCTGGCCACATCAGGAATCCCGAGCTTATCCGCCTCGCGAAGTGACGGCACAACGAGCCCCCGTTCAGTGTCAATCGCGATTCCCACGTTGACGTAATCTTTGTAAATGATCTGCCCTTGCTCCAGATCAATCGAAGCATTGATTACCGGGTGAGCCTTCAATGCCATCGCGACAGCCTTGACCAGAAACGGCATCGACGTGAGCTTGATCCCGCCTGCCGCATACTCCTGTTTACTGTTCTGCCGAATCTCTTCCAACGCCGTTACGTCAGCATCGTCAAAGTTAGTTACCCGCGGGCAAGTCGTCCAAGACTCATGCATTTTTTTTGCAATGGTCTGTCGAATCTTTGGCATTTTTTCGACATGAATCGGACCATAGCCGTCCGACTGGGTGCCTGCGGATGGCTTAGCGGAACTTCCACCCTGCCGACTTCCTTCTCGAACCACCTTCAAAACGTCTTCGCGAACAATGCGTCCATGTTCACCAGACCCCTGAATTGTTTGCAAATCGACGCCGACTTCCCGAGCGAACCTTCGAATTGCCGGCCCTGCAGCCACCATCACTTTTTTCCCGGATGCAGTCTCTACCGGGGTAGATTCAGGTTTTGAAACGACGGGTGCCACCGAAGGAACGGGGGCGACAGGTTCGACCGGAGCCACGGGGGCAACTGGCTCCTGAACGACCTCAGCAGGTTTTTCGGGAACAGGGGGAGCGGGTGCAACCGGTGCGCTTTCGACGGGCGCTGGAGCAGCAGCCGCCGCGGGCTCAACCGACAAAATTGCCTGACCAACTGCGATGGTGTCTCCGATTTCGCAATTAATTGCGGTAATTACCCCTTCGACATCCGAAGGGACAAAGACTGTCGCTTTATCGGTCTCTAACTCCACCACTTCTTGCTCAAGCTCCAGTGTGTCTCCAACGGAAACAAGAATCTCGAGCACATCGCCAGACTCAACACCCTCGGCGATTTTGGGTAATTTAAATTCAACAGCCATAGGAAATAAAAAGCCTATTTTCAACTTGTGTTTTATTAATGAATATTCGATTGATGGCGCCAGATACTAGGCATACAGAGGACTAATCTTGTCAGGATCTACCCCAAGATCTTTGATCGCTTTTTCAACGGTTGCCGCATCGACTTTCCCTTGCTGACACAACTGGTAAAGTGCCGCAACTGTCACGCACTCGGCGTCCACCTCAAAGTGCCGTCGTAGCGCCGGTCGTGTTTCACTTCGCCCCATCCCATCAGTACCCAGGGCGAGGAAATCATCGGGGAGAAACTGAGCAACTTGCTCGCTGTGAGCCTGAACATAGTCGCTTGACGCGATGAACGGCCCTTCCGATCCTTCCAATACAGTTTCGAGGTAACTCTTTCGAGGCTCCATCGTCGGATGGAACATATTCCAACGTTTGCACTCTTGTGCATCACGACGCAATTCGTTGTAACTCGTAACACTCCAGACATCACTGGAGATGCTGTACTGATCCGCAAGTATTTCCTGCGCCTTCAGGACACAATTCATGATTGCTCCACTTCCAAAGAGTTGAACTCGGAGATCACCCTTCTCACTCTCTTTGGTGCGGAACTTGTATATCCCTTTGATGATTCCCTCTTCGCAACCATCTGGCATTTTTGGCATGATGTAATTGTCATTGCCTACCATGAGATAATAGATCGCCGTCTCACCGTCTTCGTATAGTTTCTTGAGACCATCGAAAATGATCACTGCAGTTTCATAATGGAATGCCGGATCGTAGGCACGGACGGTTGGGAATGCGATCGCATTGAGCAGACTGTGACCATCCTGATGCTGCAAACCTTCTCCATTAAGTGATGTACGCCCAGCGGTTCCTCCTAGCAGGAATCCTTTCGCACGCATATCAGCCGCGGCCCAAATCAGATCGCCAATCCTCTGGAAACCGAACATCGAATAGTAGATGTAGAACGGAATCATGTTAATGCCATGGGCACTGTAAGCTGTTCCCGCCGCGTTGAAAGACGCCATCGAACCGGCTTCAGAAATTCCTTCCTCAAGCAACTGACCGTCCTTGGCCTCTTTGTAATAAGCAGTTTCCGTTCGGTCGACTGGCTCATACAACTGACCCGCATGAGCATAAATTCCAACCTGGCGGAACATCCCTTCCATTCCAAAGGTTCTCGACTCATCGGGAACAATTGGAACAATGTTCTTGCCAATCTTTTTGTCACGCACCAAACTCGAAAGCAGACGCACCGCACCCATCGTCGTCGACATCTCTCTCTTTTCACTGTCGTCGTCGATTCGTTTTCGATAGTCCTCGAAACGAGGGACTTCCATCGTTGGAACCGTTGTCGGGCGGGAAGGAACCGGGCCACCGAGCTTAGTTCGCTGCTCCCTCATGTATTTCATTTCGATGCTGTCATCCGACGGTTTGTAGAATGGCGCCTTCCCAACATCCTCATCCGAGATTGGAATACCAAACCGCGTTCGGAATTCTAACAACTCGGCTTCGTTCATTTTCTTTTGGTTGTGAGCGATATTTCGGCCCTCGCCCGCTTCACCAAGTCCGTAACCTTTAATCGTCTTGGCAAGAATGACGGTTGGTTGACCTTTGTGATCTTCCGCTGCCTTATAGGCCGCGTAAACCTTCTCAGGATCATGTCCACCGCGACGCATGCGGAGTAGTTTCTCATCCGAGTAGTTTTTGACCATCTCAAGCAACTCTGGGTGTTTCCCAAAGAAATGTTCGCGGGTGTATTCACCCGGCATACCGACGTACTTCTGATACTGACCATCGACGACTTCGCCCATGCGTTTCACCAATAAACCAAGTTCGTCTGCCTCTAAGAGTGGATCCCAGTCATCGCCCCAGACGACTTTAATAACGTTCCACCCCGCACCCCGGAACAACGCCTCAAGCTCCTGAATGATTTTTCCGTTTCCGCGAACCGGTCCATCCAGACGCTGCAAGTTACAGTTAATTACAAATTTAAGGTTATCTAGCTTTTCACGACCGGCTAAAGTGATTGCACCAAGAGATTCCGGTTCATCACATTCGCCATCGCCTAGGAATGCCCATACGCGCTGATTCGAAGTGTCCTTAATTCCTCGATCGTGCAAGTACTCATTGAACCGTGCCTGGTAAATTGACATGATCGGCCCAAGCCCCATCGAGACGGTAGGGTACTCCCAGAAATCGGGCATTAGCCAAGGGTGCGGATAGGAAGAAAGCCCAGGATGGTCTTGCAGTTCACGACGGAAGTTCAAAAGATGCTGTTCGTTCAAACGTCCTTCCATATAGGCTCGCGAGTACATTCCAGGAGAACCATGCCCCTGAAAGTAAACCATATCCCCATCAAAACCACTCTCGCCCCGGCCTCGGAAAATATGATTCTGAGCAACCTCGTAAAGTGTTGCGGAAGATGCAAAGGTCGAAATGTGCCCACCGACGCCCCCCAAACCGGGAGCGGCAGTTGCCTTATTTGCCCGAACCACCATGGCCATCGCATTCCAACGAACGAAACTCTTAATCCGCCGCTCAATCTCTCGGTTCCCCGGATAAGCCGGTTGCTCGTGTTTCGCAATGGTATTGATGTAAGCAGTATTCGACTTGATCGGTAAATCAACTCCCTCGACACGCGCCCGGGCTTCCAAAACCGAAAGAAGATATTTTGCCCGATCTTCTCCCTTGGTACTCATGATGTACTCAAGAGACTCCAACCACTCTTGCGTTTCAGCCGGATCAACATCGACTGTCTGAGTAATATAAGATTCGTTCGCATCCTCGATTGACTTCGTCGTTGACTTGATCACGTCCGACATAAAATTTCGCCTTATCACGTTGGGAGGCGCACAGCTTTCACGCAGTGCTTCCTCAAAGTTTTACAACCCGACGCCCGCAATCGTTGCAGACCATTTGATTCAAATGGGTTGAGATTCTCGTTAAACTCAAAGGTTACAATCAGGGAGATCGAAACCCTCCGGCCTAAGCAGTCTGTTTCTACTAATCAGATTCGGCGCGATTGAGTGAATCAATGCGTCGTTCCGCGCTCGCTGGCCTAGCCCAAATAATTCTCGTAAATGGAACGCGTTTCGTAAAGCATCAAGTTTATGAACCTAAACGACAACCACCCCCTAAAGGGGCAATTGCCAACCCTAAGATTTCACAAAGGAACCCAATTCCACGCTCGGGCCCTAAGCGTAAAATAAGTAACGATCTCAAAAATATCCCGCAGCTTAACAAATCGTTAAAAAAGACCGATTTTTGCCCGTGTTTTGAGTGATTACTCCAGTTTTTTCGCCCAGTGAATTTAAAGGAAATTCGGTTCTCGCGCCCTTACAAACTTCTCAATCGCTTTGATCTACCACCTCTGATTCAGGTAACAAGCAGCAATTCTGGCAGTATCGCACGCAAGCCGAGGAATTTTTCTTGTTTCTTTCAAGGCATTTCTAGCCCCGCCCGCTGTACGATGTCGCCCCCATCCATCAAACTCTTGAAACCGGTTCCAAGGTTAAGAATTGCGTGATCGCGTCTCTTTTCCAGTAACAGATTTAGAATGAGAACGTTTCGAGACAAAACATGAACAGCTCAAAGAACATCATTGGCCTCGCCGCCATTCTTTCGCTCGGTGGATTTCTATTTGGATTCGATGCCGGGATCATCTCTGGCGTCATGGAATATGCCGGTCCATTTTTCACACTTAACGACACCCAAAACGGCTGGGCCGTCAGTTGCCCCACCTTTGTTGCCATGTTCGCAATGCTGATCTCTGGCAAACTAAGCGACGCCGTCGGTAGAAAACCAATTCTAATCCTCGTCGCCTTTCTCTATGCAGTTTCTGCTCTTTTATCCGCAATCGCCTGGTCCTACGCTTCTCTGTGTTTTGCGAGGATGGTTGGCGGTTTTGCCTTCGGCGCGGCTCTCATTCTAGCCCCGACTTACATCGCTGAAATATCGAGCGCTGCTCATCGCGGAAGACTCGTTTCGATTCAACAACTCAACATTGTGCTTGGTTTTTTCGCCGCATTTTTGAGCAACTTAGTTTTCAATCAATGGTTCGAAGGGGGAGCCAGCTTTTTGAAGGAGGATAATCTCTGGCGGTGGATGCTTGGTGTCGAACTTTTGCCGGCAGTCTTTTATTTCTTTTTCCTATTTGCTGTCCCCAAGAGTCCTCGCTGGCTTTTCGCAAAAGGACGGTTTGAAGAAGGGAAAGCCGTATTGATAAAGCTGCACGGCGAGAAAATCGCTGAAGAAGAAGTCCAAGCGATTCAAGAGAGCCTCACTGAGGAAAGAAACTTGGAAAAAGGCTCCTTTCGTGACTCGTTCACCCAGTTGCTCCATCCGTCCCTTCGATACATTCTGGGGATTGGCTTGCTAATTGGCATTCTCCAACAAGCAACCGGAATCAATGCGGTTTACTTTTACGCCACCACGATTTTCAAACAGACCGGAATTGGCGTGAGCGCCGCCTTTTTCTCGGGTGTACTGCTTAGCTTTACCTCTGTCGTCTTCACGCTGGTTGCCATGGCCACCATCGACCGATTTGGAAGAAGGCCTTTACTACTCGCTGGAATTGCAGGAATTGCGATTAGCATGCTTGCCTGCTCATACGGCTTTTATGGTGCCACCTATCAATTGACCAACGAAGACATCGCCGCTTTAGAAAAGGAAAATGAGCACATTGAAGCGGGGGTTTTACTTCCGATCGCGGGTAAGCTATTTGAATCCGACGTTGAATTCAAAACCAATATGAAATCTCTGCTGCAGGATAAGAAGAAATACGATAAGAGCGAAGGCGCCATCCTTGAGGCCGCCATCGAGATGAATGCTATGCTCGTCTTAATCGGTGTGCTTGGGTTTATCGCTTGCTTCGCATTCTCCCTCGGCCCCGTCATGTGGGTGATGCTATCGGAACTTTACCCGAATCGAATCCGGGGACTCGCCATCGGCTGCATCGGGTTCGTCAATTCATTCACTGCCTGGCTGGTAACGCAAATTTTCCCATGGGAGTTAACCAACCTTGGAAACGCAGGCAGCTTCTTAATTTTTGGCGTGATCGCCTCGGTAGGATTCTTCATACTCTTGAAGTCACTTCCCGAAACCAAAGGCAAGACGCTCGAACAGATCGAAGCTGAGTTCATCAAGTAGGAGTCTTAAGGAAAGCACTGCTCGGCGCCTTCCATGCCAAGCAATCCTCGGAAACGAATAAAAAAGGCGAGCACTTTTAGGTGCTCGCCTTTTCTAATGTTCTTCGAATCGTCAGCGACTTTAGCCCGTAGCGAAGCCTCTGTTTTTACGACACTAAGATTACTTAACTTCAACCCAACCCGTTCGTTGGATCGGCTGTGGGTAAGAACGCGTTTGGTTTTGCACTCTCGACTGAACTGCCGGCTGATAACTGGCGAGACGTACTGGAGAATACCCCCATCGCTGCTGTGTTGGTGAGGCGTTACCTGCCTTCGACACAGCAATCGTTCCCGGACGATAGTACGTCTGATACTCAGAGCTGAAGTCCGATTGAATTTGCGGCATAGGCACTTGGCTACTTTTGCCATCAAGCCCGGGGCTTAAGTCTGCAGGAGTCGGAGTTACGGTCCCTTGTGGTTGCTCGTAATACGGTTGGGGTGTCGCGATGCCCTGACCTACCGCACAAGTATCACATCCAGCGGTTCCCATCACGGTTCCGCAAGTATTGCAACCGCCGGTTGCACAATTGTTCGTGATGGTTGTCACAGGTACTTTATAAGTTTCCTGCCGGTAAACTGGACGATAAGTGGTGTAGGGCACCCGCTGAACCTGAGTGGTATACGTGGTGCATGGCTTCATACAGGTTGTAGTGCATCCCGTCGATGGATCCGTGGTCGTTTCTGGACGATAGGAAGTGACTGGCACCTGCTTGGAAACCGTTCGGTAGGCTGTGCATGGAACGTAATTAACAACCGTTCGGGTGCAAGTCTGCTGGCAGGTCTTCATGCACTGGCCTGGTTGAAGATTGTACGGATTCGCCGGAGCGCAGGCAGTGTTTTTGGGGGTTCGAAAACCTCGCAGCCAGCGTCGCAGCGGACCGTCAGCATTAGCTTCACTTGGCAAAACTGCCAATAGTGTTGCCGCAAAGGCAAATGCGATCACAGTTGTTTTTAAGCGTGACATAGTAAATTCACTCCAATGGCGTCGACTAAAGCGACAAATGAATAGTTGAGTTTCCTCACTTCGACGCAGCTGGGCGGCGCGAAGCTCGATCAAAGGTAGGATAGATTTAAATTTTGAATAGACAAAATATACGAACGCAAGTTGTAATTTTTACAATCAAAGTCGGGTCGTAACGAACAGCGAAGCTGGCAATGGTAATGAGCTTAATCCCGTTACATAAAAGCAAGCTTTCAGGCAAATCGTCGATTCAAACCCTAACGATTATCCGTTTTATCCTGAATAAATTGCTCAACGTTCATCATGAACCGGAAGACTTCGAACCGCGAGGCAACCCATCCCTATAGCCGCCCAGTCGCATCAAAATCGATTTCGACGAGCTCAATGGATCCCTTCCGTTGAAGTCCAGTTCGTCAAAAACCAATTTGGCTTGGATCACTCAACTGCCATTTTCGCTGCAGTAGTATTGAGCCACGACCGCGAGCATTCACCGTGCAAGCCATCGTTGGCAATTCGCTCGCTCTTCGTTAAATCTCGCTCCGAAAGCCAATTTTTTGAGATTTCTATATCCAAGAACTGGGCAATCGTATTGCGGTTTTCCCCGAGGTCAATGGATCAGCAATTGAACGCTAAATTTACGAGGGTTTGACTACCCGGCTAGCACTTGACACCTCTTTAAGGCCAAAATGACGCGTTGGATTTCGACAGCGACGGTCCTTGCTCTGAGCGATAACAAACTTGAACAAGACAAATACCTACTTAGTTGTTGACCTTCCACGCTGCCAGTTTTAAAACCGACGCCTGTGCACCCCATTTCCCAGAGATGTTTTCAATATGTTTTTCGTACTCGACGGCGTAGACGGCGCTGGCAAATCAACGCAACTTGAAATGTTTGTGCAGTGGCTCGGAGAACAGGGACACGATGTCGTAACCTGCAGTGACCCTGGCAGTACTGAATTAGGTGAACAAATTCGTTCTATCCTGCTCGGCAAACACGAGACCCCGATCTCAATGCGGGCCGAAATGATGCTCTTTACCACAGCACGCACCCAGTTGATCCAGCAGGTTATTAAACCCGCATTGGCTCGAGGACAATCGATTGTGCTCGACCGATACATTTTCTCAACCGTTGTCTATCAAGGCCACGCGGGAAATCTTGATCCTGAAGAAATCTGGACGACAAATCGCATTGCGACCGAAAACCATCTTCCCGATGCAACCTTTATTCTCGACCTCCCTGTCGAAATCGCAATGGCAAGACTTGGAAAAACTTTGGATCGCATGGAATCCAGAGGAAATGAATATTTTGAGCGCGTCCGAAACGGCTTTCTTTTAGAATCACAGCGTTGGCCAGACGCAGTTGAAGTAATCGATGCAACGCGCAGTCCCGATGAAATCCAAAATGATATCCGGCAACTTGCGCGGCAATACATTCAGCGGCAAGCCTCCAAGTAACCGATCATCGCACTTACGATCATCGCACTTATTTAGAAATTAGCACCATGGCATGGAATGAGATTCTTAATCACGAACCGGCGTTCGAGCGATTCCAGCGCTCGATCGAAAGGAACCGGTTGGCGAACACTTATTTATTCGTGGGTCCACCGGGAATTGGCAAGCGCACCTTTGCTCTCAAACTGGCTCAATCACTGCTCTGCGAATCCAACATTAATTCTCCACTCATGCCCTGCAATCAATGTCCCGGTTGCCAACAGGTGGTCGCGGCAACCCACCCGGATCTGATCCTTGTTTCCCGCCCCGCCAAAAAGTCAATCATTCCGCTGGAAGCCTTGATTGGCGACAAAGATCATCGGCGACAGGAAGGCCTTTGCCATGCAATCGGGCTCAAACCTTTCCGGGGCGGCAGAAAGATAGCCATCATCGACGACGCTGACTACCTTAACCAGGAAGGGGCTAACAGCCTGCTAAAAACACTTGAAGAACCACCACCAATGTCGTTACTCATTTTGATAGGGACAAGTGAACAAAGGCAACTCTCAACCATCGTTTCAAGGAGTCAGATTGTTCGATTCGATCCACTCTCCCAATCTCAAGTTCTCGAAATACTGACCTCGAAATCCATTATTGAAAACGATGCCATTCCTCTTTCCGACTTGGCCAATGCGTCCGCCGGAAGCCTTTCGACCGCTGTTTTGCTCTCCGACTCAGATTGCTTTGAGTTCCGCCGGAGACTCTTCCAACAACTTGCAACAAAAGACCCCGGGCAAAATGATTTCGCTAAGACAATTATCGGTTTTGCCGAAAGCGCGGGCAAAGAGAATTCACTGAGACGAGATCGACTGATCTTAGCCGCTGATTTCGCTATTACCTTTTATCGACAATGGATATTGACCATTACCCGGGCTCAGGTCGATCCAGATCGGGTCGACCCTTACCTCGTTTCACTTACTCAGGAAGCATTTGGAGACTCTTCAGATGACGTCAACCAAACTCTCGATCAGATTGGGCGCTGCATTGAAAGATGCTGTGACATGCAGCAACAGGTTCGTTCGAATGCCGGATTTGCCAACGTCGTAGAAACTTGGATTAGGGAACTGGGCTGGATCAGTCGCGGCTCCAAAACGCCAGTCGCTTGAGGAATTCAATCCCCACGCAACCACACAACATTCGATTCAATTCCGGTAGTACCAAGCACTCGCTGGCTGGACGTTTGAATCAAGTTTCTGATTTTGCTGATACCCAGCCTGCACAGGCTTTGCATAAGTTGCAGGTGCCGGAAGTGGCTTCAATCCCTGATTCGGAGTGAAATAACGAAGCGGCTGGTTGGTATGAGCTGGAATTGCATAACCGTTGGGGTAATATCCTCGCAAAACGCCGTAGTAACCCTGAGCGGGCAATACACTTGCTTGCGTACCGTGAACGGAGGGGTAGGAAGGTTGGTAATATGAACCAACTCGCGGCATCACATTCGCTCGAATTGAATCCGCTCCATTAATTGCACGCTGGAATACCAATTCAACCACTTCATTGAACCCTTCGCGAACCGCTGGCTCAATTTTCAACTTCTTACCCATTCGCTGAACTCCCGGGCCATTCTTAGAAGTCGTTTCGTTGAGCCGCTGCACAAATTTCAAAGACTCTACAAAATTGTGGTCGGCGGTTGAACCTACGACCGGCTGAATTGTTTTTGCAATGAGTCCCGCGGTTGCATTTTCAACCCTAAGAAACACGTCCAACTGGCTGGTGGCGACAGGCTTTCCAGCCTCATCAAACTTACTTTCAGTCTTTAAAACCAATACGCACTTACCCGTTAGCTTGCGCTTTAAAATCGGTCCTTCGTAACTACCCTCGCCGTAAAAAATATGAAGATTGTCCGTGCCATAAACCAACTCAAGTTGGCTAATGGTCCCGGCACCGTCATCCGTCGTGACAGTGAATGGCCCCGTTCGCTCCGTCGTCATATTGGTAATACCCATCAATTGCCAAATGTTCACAACGACTTCGGGATACCGAATTAAGAAGCGAAAATAATCTGGATCCGCATTAATCGAAGTGACCGGTAGCTGGCGATAGATACTCGGCTTCTTTAAGATGTCACCAATTTTTTCACGAGCCTGAATATTCAGTGCTTGCATTGGAATCGTGCTTACAGTCTGCTTTCTCAGACTCTTGCTACTGGAACCAGACGGCGAATTATCATTCGCCTCCAAAACACCACTCCCCAAAACAAGCACTGCAAGCAATCCACTGCAAATCGCAAACGCAATTCTACTAGGTATCGCTGAGCGGTAGTTGGGTCGATGAGTCATATCTGCTTCCGATTGAAAATTACGAATGATCCGCGGGAACAGACCAATCGCGATACGTCACCCAAAGACGACGTCCTAGTCAAATATTCGGAATCCATTGGCTAAAGACGACAATGAAAATCCAGCGGAATCGCATCAAAATACGTCCCACCAGACGCAATGGTTCTGCAGCTTACGTAGCTTGAAATTAATCCGTTAGAAAGATGCTATCACAAAGACTGCAAGCAGCTTTGATAACAAGAAATCGAGCTGACAGCTCAACTAGAGAATTTAGCTTGGAAGCGTCAAAAAAAGCGACTTTGGTTTTACTCTTTACCTGATAACGTCACTTGAGCCTATCTAATAAAGCCAACGCTTGACCTTGGCTTTTCAAGGAGAACCACACGGGATGCAGTAACATGATCGAGTTGCAACTCACTGGCGTACCCTCGCTGCCCAACGATTCCAATTCGAGATCGCAGGTAGCGTTTTAGATTCATTCCCGGTGATGTTCCCACGTGGTGCGTTATGTTTCCTGCTTCATCTTGAAGAACATATTCAATTCTCCCACTAGCGTCATCGCGAACAATCTCAGAAAGCCAACCATGAGCATCGTAGGTATTGCTTAAATCTAATTCTGGGTTAACCCCTGTGCCGACAGGCTGACTGGGGGCAGCACCCGTTCCCATTGCTGCTATGGTTCCGGCACTGGCTAGTCCGGCCTGAATCGTTCGGCAACTCTTCAGTTTCATCAAAAAACGTTCGGCCTGCACCCTCTCGCTTTCACGGTCAGATGTCCTATAGATAGCGTTCGCGGCCTGCTCAAGATCCACCAATTTCCATTTCGCAGGATCTTTCTTGATCAGTTCCTGAGTGAGCTGCAATTCCAAATCGGTTAAATTCCTGGAGTACCTTGTTGGCGAATTGCCCGTAACTCGTCCTTCTCTTACCATCCCTAATTCTCTCGCAAATACATCGCGAGATACATTTCGGTCAGCAACTCTATCGGGATTCGATCCTCCCGCTGCAAGATTCAACGTACCCTGGTATCCAAATCTAGAATCCATACCACTATCGGAAACTTGACTCGCTGTTCCGTCACTTAAAACGCCGAATCCCAACCGCTTACGATTAAGATCTGTCTCTGATTCCCCAACTCCAATTGGCATCGGGGTTGGCCGCCAGCCCCGATTCACCCCCCCCATTCTCGGAGCAGTACCACGTGACTCTAACTGCGCTGAAGCTTGCTGAATATATTCAGCCCCATCGCCATCGAAAGACTCACTGCTTTTAAAACTATCCACAGTTGCTAACTGAACCTTCGCATCAGCACTGTTATTTTTTGGAGAAGGTTTTTGTCCGACGGAGTCTGTAACCTCGGCAGGCAACTCCAACGCGTCTCGCTTCACCCAGCGAAACTCTCCAGAGGGAGGAGCAATTTGGTACCAAGTCGTCGAATGCCCATCAGGACTCGGCCAACTCGCGAGGCCAAGCACCTCTACCATTTCTTTTTCTTTTAACTTGACCTGCCACAGGGGCTTTTCGACAGGGCCGAGCTTGGTTCCAACCCAGGCTTGTGTTCCAGCCTCAAGCACCTGACCGATATTGCCGTCTAGAATCTTCAGCGACGATTCTGGAACCAAACTAAAACTTCCTTCGACTGGCCGAATCGCAAACCAACCTCCAGGGTCTTCCCGATACACTTCCACGGTAGCGCCCTGATCCAGTTGCTCCGTCGGATAATGCGACTCACCGGGACCGCTCAAAACAAGTGTCTCGTCTTTTAAGACAAATGCCTGGTAGGGGAATTTGAGCGTATCGGAGGTCTGGCCCCAACAATCTTCACTGACTGTCGCGAGTAAAACTGAAACCACGCAAAAAGTACGAAGCCCAAACGGCAAAAAAAACTGGCTAACCATAAAAGAATCGTCCTTGATTCCACAGGTGAACAAGGGCATCTCGCTCACCGGTTTGAAAATTTGCAAATTTTTACCGCGTTTATTTAGCGAAATACAGAATTCACCTCAAGTCGATAAAGTGATAGCAAAACAAACAGGATGACGATCCACTCGCAAAGATGACCATCAACATTGGATGGAATTAAGCTCAATCTAAGTTGACTGGACGCACAAACTGCGACGCCAGCCCTCAATACTTCCAGCTAAGATCTAAATTGCTAGCTTCCATACAGGCTTTGATGAGCTAAGGCTAAAACTTGAAACCCTGCCTGGGCCCATTCTTGGTCGTTGTCAAAATCTCAGGACCGCTCTCAGTCATTAAAATTGTGTGCTCGAATTGAGCCGAAAGCCGTCCATCTTGAGTACGCACCGTCCACCCGTCGCGCCGGTCACAAACAGAATGAGCGGTTCCGGCATTTATCATCGGTTCGATGGTAAAACACATTCCCGGATGCAGTCGTTCACGATGAGCGACCGGACTGGGAACATGAGGGATATTAGGAGCTTGATGGAATTGAGCACCAATACCGTGTCCTACGTATTTATCTACCACACCGAATCCATAATGCTGTTTCACGTGATCAACAATTGCTTGCCCAATTACCGAGATCCGACAACCGGGACTGGTCGCCTCGATCCCCAAATAAAGGCAATCAAAGGCACATTGGGTCACGCGTCTGGCTACATCACTAATTTGATCATCTTCACCAATCAAGAAAGTCTCAGATTGATCGCCATGCCAACCGTCAACGATGGTAGTTAGATCAACATTCGCAATATCGCCGGGCTTCAACTCATAGTCACTTGGAATGCCATGGCAGATCACCTCATTAACGCTTATGCAAGAACTCTTCGGATACGGACCGGCGTCGCCGCCGGGATAATGCAAACAAGCGGGCACATGGCCATGAGAGAGCGTGTACTCGTGAACAATTCGATCTAATTCCTCCGTTTTCACCCCCGGTTTAACGAATGGGCGAACCACATCCAATAGCTCAGCATTGAAGCGACACGCGTTACGCATCATTTCGCGTTCTTCTTCATTCAGACGAATTTTTGATTGGCGACGAGTCACAATTTCACTCAAAAAAGGTGGAGGATTAATTTGCCACAGAGGTTTAAAGACGACCCATCATATTATCAGAATCACTTCACATCGCCTACCAACCGCACTGAAGAATGCCCTGTTCCAGAAGTAGAAGATTGGCTCGCCTCTTCCACGCTCAAGGGGCCCGATTCAGGCTCTTCGACCTGGAATTTGATTTCCAAGGAGGCCATGCGAAGACGCTTCCATTTTGTTAACATATCGACCTTGAAACTGACAAACTTATCCACGGCGACTCTCCTCTGGAATTCGCCAAAACGCGACGCGTCAAAGGAAACATCGTGCCGAAGTACAATCCAGCCGAGATCGAACCCCGTTGGCAAAGATTTTGGGATGAAAACAAAACCTTCAGGACTCCAACAGACGTCACCGGCGAGAAATTGTACGCTTTGGATATGTTCCCCTATCCGAGTGGAGAAGGGCTGCATGTTGGTCACCCCGAAGGCTACACAGCAACCGACATTGTATCCCGACATGCTCGGATGATTGGTAAAACAGTTTTGCACCCCATGGGTTTCGATGCTTTTGGATTGCCTGCCGAAGAACATGCGATCAAGCACAATGCTTCGCCTCGCGAATTTACTGAGAAAAATATCAATACCTTTGTGCGCCAGCTAAAAGATCTCGGTTTTAGCTACGATTGGGACCGCCAAATATCGACAACGGACGTCGATTATTTTAAGTGGACGCAGTGGATCTTCTTAGTTCTCTTTGACACATGGTTCGATGCCGACCAGCAAATAGGCCGTCCCATCAGCGAATTGCCCATTCCGGCCGAAATCAGTGAAGCGGGAGAAGACGCGGTACGGAAGTATCAGGACGAATTCAGGCTTGCCTTTGAATCCCATGCTCCGGTCAATTGGTGTCCGGCCCTGGGAACCGTGCTCGCTAACGAAGAAGTCGTCGACGGACTTTCCGACGTTGGTAATCACCCGGTACAACGAATGCCCTTACGACAATGGATGCTTCGTATCACGGCGTACGCCGATCGCCTGGAAAGCGATCTCGATGCCGTCGACTGGCCGGAAGGAATTAAAAAACTTCAATGTGATTGGATCGGTCGCAGCACTGGCGCGGAAGTCGACTTTTTCATTGGTGATGAAGATCAATTTGAAAACTGGAAGAACGCCCGAACGGAAACAGGATTCCCACGAACCCTTCCAACGGATGCCCTTCGAGTTTACACGACTCGCCCTGACACTCTTTACGGCGCGACCTATATGGTTATTGCACCGGAACATGGTGCCGTTGAAGCGTTGACAACCGTTGAACAGGGACCGACTGTCAAGAAATATTGCGACGACGCGGCCATGAAAAGCGACCGCGATCGACAGGATGACCGAACAAAAAAATCAGGCGTCTTTACCGGCAGCTATGCGATCAACCCGATTAACGGGCAACCCGTACCCATCTGGGTGGCGGACTATGTGTTAGCAAGCTACGGAACTGGCGCCATTATGGCCGTGCCGGCACACGATGCTCGCGACTTTGAGTTTGCCAAAACTTATGACCTGCCAATTATTGCCGTCGTGAAACCTCCTGCAAAAGCCGAGATTGATTTGGAACAATTGACGGCAGGAGAGGTTTGTTTCGGTGGCATTGGAACGGCAATTAACTCGGAATCCTTTGACGGCCTTCCAACTGAAGAATTTAAGATCAAGATTATCAAATCGCTCGATAGCACCTCGGTTGGCCGTTCCGCAGTCAATTACAAACTACGTGACTGGCTGTTCAGTCGTCAGCGATTCTGGGGCGAGCCGTTTCCAATTCTGCACGAACTCGATGAGGCCGGAAATCGCACCGGTATCATGCGACCAGTTCCCCTGGAAAGCCTTCCGGTTGACCTACCTTTCGTGGAAGATTTTCAACCGCACGGTCGCCCCGAACCACCGCTTGAGAAAGCCGATGACGATTGGCTGTTTCCCGTCATCGATGGAAAAAAATACAAACGTGAAACAAATACCATGCCACAATGGGCAGGTTCATGCTGGTACTACCTTAGGTTTATTGATCCCAAGAACGAATCAGCGTTCATAGATCCAGAACTTGAAAAACAATGGATGCCCGTTGATCTTTACATTGGTGGAGCCGAACACGCAGTTCTCCATTTACTTTACGCAAGATTTTGGCACAAAGTCCTCTTCGATCGCGGATACCTTTCGACGCCTGAACCCTTTAAAAAATTGGTCAATCAGGGAATGATTCTTGGCGATGTCGAGTTCACAGCTTTCCGGGACACGGACGAACAATGGGTAAGCGCAGAGTTGACCTGCGAAAATGACGACCGCAAAACCGTCCTACAATCAACGGGAGAAGAATTACACGTCGTCAAGCTCGACCCGGAGCAGGCTGAGAAAGAAAAAAATGGAGACCATTTCGTCTTGAAGTCGGATCCAAAAATTCGTGTCGACAGTCGCGCTTACAAGATGTCCAAAAGCCGCGGAAACGTCGTCAATCCTGATGTTATCATTGCCGAATACGGCGCGGATTCACTACGACTTTATGAAATGTTCATGGGACCGCTACACCAATCGAAACCATGGAGCATGGCGGGGGTAAACGGTGTGCGCAACTTCCTCGATCGAGTCTGGCGAATGTTAGTCGACGAAAAGGCGGAAGAACTAGTACTGAGTTCCGCCGTTGGTGATCATGCTCCTACCGATGAACAAACGAGGATGCTTCATAAAACAATCAAGGCAGTTTCCAGTGACATTGAAACCTTAGGCTTCAATACAGCAATTTCAAGAATGATGGAGTTTGTCAATTTCTTTACGAAACAATCCGAGCGCCCCAAGTCATTGATGGAGCCGTTTATCTTGTTGCTATCTCCATTTGCACCGCATCTCACAGAAGAACTATGGAAACTTTTGGGAAACAATTCAAGCCTCGCTTACGAGCCATGGCCAAAGTTTGACGAGGCGCTAACGGTCGATGCCCTCGTTGAAATTCCCATTCAGATTATGGGAAAAATCAAAACGAAGATTAGCATTGAGCGAGGAAAGTCAAAACAAGAACTCGAAGCAATCGCACTTCAAGATCCAAAAATCGTCACACTTCTCGAAGGCCTAACCGTCCGAAAAGTCATCGCAGTTCCAGATAAGCTGGTGAACATCGTCGCCAACTAAAAATCAAATGTGCCTCTTTTTTGATGGACGCCTACCGTTTGGAGGAACGCGATTTTCATGTACGACACGAAATGGAAATCTAATTTTCGGCGCAAACTACTGCGATGGTTCGACGACCATCAGCGTGACCTACCGTGGCGAGAACACAAAACTCCGTATCGAATCTGGATCAGCGAAATCATGCTGCAACAGACTCAGGTCGCAACCGTCATTGATTACTTCAATCGATTCACCAAACGCTTCCCGACTGTTTCAACATTAGCTCAAGCCAAACAGGAGGAGGTCCTAAAACTCTGGGAGGGACTTGGTTATTACCGACGAGCTCGACAAATGCATGCGGCCGCTCAGATAATCGTCGAGCAACACAACGGGAAATTCCCCACAGATTTCGAAAGCGTCTTAGCACTGCCCGGCATTGGTCGTTACACCGCGGGGGCAATCCTCTCGATCGCTCTTGATCAACAGCTGCCAATTTTGGAAGGCAACACAATCCGTTTGTTTGCCCGCCTGATGACAATGCAAGCTGATCCGCGAACTACTAACAACCAGAAGGCCTTATGGGAATTTTCGGAATCGCTACTACCAAGAAAGCGGTGCGGCGACTTCAATCAGGCTTTGATGGAACTTGGCAGCCAAATCTGCAATCCTAAGCGTCCTAAATGTCTGGTTTGCCCCGTCAACAATCTCTGCATGACTTCGGTCAAAGGACTTCAGGAGCAAATCCCGGTCGCCTCCCCCAAAGTCAAATATGAAGATCTTTTGGAAGCCGCCATCGTGATCTATAAACAAGAGCAAATTCTGATCCGGCAATGCGGTCCTGGAGAACGCTGGGAAGGCCTCTGGGATTTTCCCCGCTACACGCTTACTCAAGAGACTGAATCAGAAACCCACGCTCAGATTTTGCTAAATCAACTCAAAAAAGAAACCGGACTCGCAGCCGAGTTAAGCGGACCGCTTTTTCAAATGAAACATGCGGTCACCCGATACCGAATCACCTTGCAGTGCTGGAAGGGAGCCGGTGTCACAGGGCGACTCAAAAAAACACAAACTCCCACTCGCTGGGCAACGCTTGGTGAAATTGAGAAAATGCCGATGAGTGTTTCCGGGCGAAAGATTGCTCGTAAACTCAAGCGCCTCTAAAGATCGGCTTTCATGCCGACAATTTAAATAGAACCGGGTACGCTCTAGGGTTCGACGATCGGTTTCAGGCTCATCCCGCCGCTTGCCCGAATATTAACACGGTAGGTTTTGCCCTCGATAGGTTTGACATAACTTGTTTGCCCCTGACTCGTGCGAATCCCCAATTCATCCTGCAATTGAGGGTCGTTGCAGACCTTCCAAAAATCAGCCCAAATCTGTTGCTCAAAATCTCGCTTGGTAGAATCGTTATAGATTCCGGGCGGTGAATGGTCTCGAGATTCAACATCTAAACTCTGAGCATCCTTTGGAGTTTCTGCATCGCCGTAAATACTCTTAAAAACAAACAATGACGCCGCACGAAGTTCATCGGCGCTTTCGACATACTGGTCTTCAAAAGTTGCAATCCAGCCGTCGATGTACAACTTCTCTCCTTTGATAAGGTACTGTCGCGCAGCTGCAACGGGGCGATCATTCGAATCCACTTCTTCAAAGCTTACTTCCATAAACGGCTCACCGAATTCATCGAACCCTTTCTCCAGAACCGTCACATTGGCAAGCCGGCGATCTACTTTCAGTAACTTCATTGAAGTCTCAAGTCGATGCACGCGATCTTCGGCCTCTGTTAATCTGAAAGACTGTTGCTGATATTTCGCTTCCAATTCTTTTAGCTCAGCGGCGGCTCGCTGTGCATCGTGACTTGGTTTAACGTAATTGTTATAGCCGAAGTATCCACCGTAGCCGATCACGCTGCATGCTCCCAGCATCATTGCCGTTCTCACAGCGCTATTAATCGTCTTCACGTTGTTCATGATATCAGGCATGTCTTGCTCAATTCGTTAAACCCACGGACTCCACATTCAAGCTTTGCTGAGTAGTTAAAGCTCACTTTTTTGATCGACCGCATCCGCTCAAGATACCGGAAATTCTCCGCAGACGCATAAACGCGTTCAAATCATCAGGATCGGCACATCAAAAGTCTGGACTAACGCTGTTCGTCTTTCGCAGAAATCTCTTGGCATAATTTGGTAATTTCAGAAAACCAAATATGAAATAACACAGAAAATTCGACACAACCTGAGTAAAACGACGAAATTTAAGAGGCCAACTGATCACCCATCAGTGATTTCACTGCCATCGCAACGTCATCGGATCGCATCAACGACTCACCAACGAGAATCGCGTCGACGGAGTTATCTCGCATTAACTGCACGTCTTGATTAGTGAAAATTCCACTTTCACTGACCATTGCGATATCCCGGGGCAACGACTCTCTCACTTCAATTGAATGCATCAAATCAATTTCAAACGTATTTAAATCTCGGTTATTCACACCAACGAGTTTGGGATGACACGCGAGTACCGCGGGAATATTTTTTTTATCATAAAGCTCGACGAGTGCCGTCATGCCAAGCGACTCAATCATTTGATGAAGCTCAACCAAACGATCTGGAGCCAAACATTCGGCGATCAACAAAACTCCGTCAGCCCCCGCAACCCTTGCCTCGAGCACCTGGTATTCATCGAGGATAAAATCTTTTCTAAGTAATGGGATGGAAACCGCTTTCCGAATGCTAATTAAATACTCAAGACGACCCTGAAAAAAATGCTCATCGGTTAGAACACTTATGCAAGCCGCACCACTACGTGCATAGGTTTTTGCAATCATCACGGGATCGAAATCTTCACGAATCACCCCCTTGGAAGGACTCGCCTTTTTCACTTCCGCAATTAAGCTGACACGATCTTGCTGGGCTCCTGCCGTTAACGCCGAGCAGAAATCCAGCGGAGGCGGCACTTCGGAAAGGCGAGCTTCCAATTCGACTCTGGGAATGCGATGTTTGGCAGCTTCGATCTCACCCCGTTTATGACGGACAATTTTTTCGAGGATAGAACTCACGTCATAACTTTCTAGCGGCAGGGCTCGAATTAATATTAAGGATTAAAGTTGATCCATCTTGGACAATCGGTACCTTCTCACTCCCGAACTGCCCACAAGCGGCGAACGGCCTAGGAAACTTGGACTTTCCAACAATCGAAAATCTGACAATTCATCCCGGATCAACTTATCCAATAATACCATCGAGCGATAGCGGTTCAATTATGAACACAAATTCCAACCAGTTTGCCATTAAAATTGCTTCAGCTATCGAATCTTTTCCTAGTCGAACGAATTCGAAAAAACCATTCCCTCGCCTTGCCAAGCTTCAGGAAAAGGAACGACGCAGTTGACCCTCAATCCGTTTCAGCTAAAACAACGGATTAAGAAATTCGACCGTACTACGTCGTTGAATCCGAGAGTCTCACCAAGACTTTTGCTCTCAAAATGGATCTAAAAATGTCTAATTTTCAAATGGTTCTGGGAACGGGAAACGCGAAAAAAAAAGCGGAACTTGAGCGTTTACTTGCCCCCTATCCTCAAATTCAACTCACTTCGCTGGCTGACTACCCTACCTCCCTGGAAGTCGAAGAAACCGGTACCACCTTTGCTGAAAACGCAGAGCTAAAAGCATCCGTCCAAGCCCGCCACCTCAATCGGTGGGTTTTAGCCGAAGATAGCGGGATCAGCGTCGATGCGCTCAACGGAGCGCCTGGAATTTACTCGGCAAGATTTTCAGGCGAACAGGCCACCGATGCGTCCAACAATGCTCTGCTGTTAGAAAAATTATCCGATGTTCCAAGTAAAAAGAGAACCGCTTTCTATACTTGCCACATGGCCCTCTCCGATCCCCACGGCAACATTCACATTCGCTGCGAGGACCAATGCCACGGTCGAGTTCTTACCGAAGGCAGAGGAACCGGCGGTTTCGGATACGACCCGCTTTTTGAAATTCCGGAATACCATGCGACTTTTGGCGAACTGGGAACTTCCGTCAAATCAGTCCTAAGCCATCGCGCGCGAGCCAATCGAAAATTTGTACCATTACTATTGGCACTTATCGCGTCATTGAAAAATTTATAATTGAAGAATCAATTGTCAAAGACTCAGTTGCTCTCCGCTTGCGCCTGAAGTCAGCAGTTATCTCATGTTGGTATTCACGCTTTCAGCTTTTTGGATGTAGACTGGATCTCGGGTACCTTCAAACGCCCGCTGATAGGTCACACTCAGCGCCGCTGCATTGAAATCATCCGGCTCGAGCTCGTAAGCCTTTTCCGCATGAGCCACAGATTTATCATGTGCCTCAAGCTTGTGATAGAGAACCGAAAGAGCCAAATGGGCGCGAACAAAGTTTTCGTCCAAAGCAAGAATTTCGATATTCTTCGCAATCGCCTCTTCGTTTTTTCCATCATTCTTTAATTGTTCAGCAACCTTCTCGATCGCGAGTATCTCGGGCGTCATCTGATGCTCCTAATTCTATTATCTATTGTGTAAATTTTCTAAACTAAAGATCTCTAGCCCAAGTCCATTGCGTCGCATTCGACTGAATTTCCAGCAAGACGACTGTCTAATCGCGGACCGCCTCGAACTCGAGGAGCAGCTGATTCAATCCTGTCATTAACTGCCAATACGCATTTCCTGTCAACGGCTAAAGTTGCAAGAGCAAAAAAATGGCGGGAGCCCGAAAGAACCCCCGCCATTCAAAATTCAAAATAAACCCCGAAGAAGCCTAACCTTCAATTGCAGCTTGTGCTGCGGCAAGCCGGGCGATCGGAACTCGGTAAGGGGAACAGCTGACATAATTCAAACCAGCCCGAACGCAGAACTTGACCGAACTTGGCTCACCGCCATGCTCTCCACAAATTCCACACTTGAGTGATGGTCGAGTCTGCCGGCCTTTTTGAACTGCCATTTCAACCAACTGTCCAACGCCACTTTCATCGATTTGAGCAAATGGATCGACATCCAGCATTTTCTTCTCAAGATAGTCAGGCAGGAATGTCCCGATGTCATCACGACTGTAACCAAATGTCATTTGAGTCAAATCGTTGGTTCCAAAGCTAAAGAATTCAGCAGATTCAGCAACCTGATCTGCCGTCAACGCAGCTCGTGGAATCTCAATCATTGTTCCAACCAAGTACTTCACATCACAACCCTGCTTCTCGATGATCGCATCCGCCACGCGACGAACGATTTTCTCTAGGTAATCAAGTTCAGCTTTGGTTCCAATCAACGGAATCATGATCTCAGGAAGTACTTTTATACCTTTCTTCGTCATCTTACAGGCAGCTTCGATAATCGCCTGAGTCTGCATTTCGCAAAGAATTGGGAAAGTGATACTCAGTCGACACCCTCGGTGACCAAGCATCGGGTTAAACTCATGCAACGCAGCAACCCGCTCTTTTATTTTGGACAGCGGCACACCGATTTCTTTGGCCATCTTTTTCATATCAGCCTCAGTGTGAGGCAAGAACTCGTGCAGAGGCGGATCAAGCAATCGCACGGTGACTGGCTTGCCATTCATCGCCTTGAAAATTCCCTCAAAGTCTTTTCGCTGATGAGGAAGCAATTTTTTAATCGCGGCATTCCGATCTTTTTCCGTCTCAGCAAGGATAAAGCGACGAACGTCAGTAATTCGATCACCCTCAAAGAACATGTGCTCTGTTCGGCACAGCCCGATTCCCTCGGCGCCAAAAGCAATCGCTGCTGCCGAATCCGCTGGAGAATCCGCGTTGGTTCGCACATTGATTTTGCGATACTTGTCAGACCATTCGGAAACGGTCTGATACATCTTGAAAATCCAATGCTTTTGAGCCTTCTTATTTCCCTCAACCAACGCTGCTACGACTGGCGAAGATTCGTTCGCGATTTCACCTTCGTAGACCTTACCGGTCGAACCGTTAAGCGAAATCTTATCACCAGCCTTGAAAGTCTTTCCGCCGACTGAGACCGCACCTTTTTTGTAGTCGATCTTCAGGTCACCTGCTCCACATATGCAGCACTTTCCCCAGCCACGAGCAACAACCGCAGCGTGCGAGGTCATTCCACCGGTGCTGGTAAGAATACCTGCGGCAGCGCCCATTCCACCAACGTCTTCGGGAGACGTCTCATGGCGAACAAGAATCAGATTCTTTTCAGGGTGTTTCTTTTTAATTTCTTCAGCTTTGTGAGAATCAAAAACGATTTCGCCATAAGCCGCACCCGGGCCAGCCGGCAAACCAGTTACGAAAGGAGTCTTTTTTGCTTCTTCTTTAGCGTCGAAGATCGGAAACAGAAGTTGCTCCAAATCGCTTCCGGTAACAGTCATTAAAGCCGTTTTTGGATTCAACAACTTGGGCTGTTTCTCGCCAGTGATGACATCCTCACCGGTTGCCATTTCGACGGCCCAACGCACACCTGCAATACCCACTCGCTTAGCGTTACGAGTCTGCAACATGTAAAGCTTGCCTTGCTGAATTGTGAATTCAACGTCTTGCGGATACTTATAATGCTTTTCAAGCATTTTCATTGTCTTGAGCAACTGAGCTCCCGCCTTGACCAAACCCTTATCCGACTCGCCGGCCAATTCATCCAGGTTTTTCGGAGTTCGAATACCTGCAACAACATCTTCGCCCTGAGCGTTAACCAGATATTCGCCCATCGGCTTGGCTTCACCAGTGGAACCATCACGGGTAAAGGCAACACCCGTTGCACAATCATCACCCATGTTGCCAAATACCATTGTCTGAACGTTAACCGCAGTCCCGATCAATCCAGTAATCTTATTAAGGATACGATACTTGACCGCTCGCTCAGTTTGCCATGAATCAAAAACAGCGTTGATTGAATACTCAAGCTGCTTCATCGGATCCTGTGGAAAATCTTCTTTAACGTGTTTTTTGTAGATTTTCTTGTAGTCACCAACAAGCTCTTCAAGCTGCTCCGCCGTCAGATCTGTATCCTGCTTGGCTTTATACTTTTTCTTGATCGCCGAAAGAGCTTCTTCAAAATGATGATGCTCAAGGGTAGACGACGGCCCCATCACAACGTCGCCAAACATATCGATGAAACGACGATAGCAATCCCAGCCTGCCCGCGGATTGCCAGTCACATCAATGAAACCTTGAACTGATTTGTCATTCATTCCCAAGTTCAAGACCGTGTCCATCATACCCGGCATAGATTGGGCAGCACCGGAACGGACGGAAACCAAAAGGGGATTCTTTGCCGCTCCAAGCTTTTTACCCTCAAGCTTCTCAAGTTTGGCCAACTCTTTCTTGACCTGCTGCATCATCTCTTTAGGGTAAGCACCTCGCTTCTCATAAATACCGCAAGCTTCTGTTGAAACAGTAAAGCCTGGAGGCACAGGAACGCCCGCGTTGGACATTTCTGCGAGGTTGGCACCCTTACCACCGAGAAGCTCTCGCATCGTGCGATCTCCATCGGTCATCTGCTTGCCGCCACCGTAAAAATAAACGTATTTCTTTGCCATGTTTCTTCAGCCTTATTCTTTGCTTGAATATCTTGGAAGGTGTTAATTCGATCTGTGTAAATTGTGAAGCGATAGGACCAAAGGTTAGTCCGTAAAATCTACGCAGTTATTGCCGCTTGAAGCTTCACAGAGTCACGCGAAATCGTTTTCAAAATGCTGAGCCAGCCCCAGTTCACTTGTTTCAATGGGTCGCAGATTAACAACATTTCACGCTTTGCGCGGCACTAGGTTAACAACGCAACCCATAATGGTAAAGATCACGCCTTTTACCAAAACGAGACAGCGTGAAAATACACCACCTTAGAAAACGATAAAGGGACTTTCTTCAAATATTCATTTTAAATCTCAACCCCTAACCTGCCAGAACGCCTAATTTATTGGTGTATTGAACGAAATTGACGCCCGATGGCCATTACTAACTTTGGACCAACTCCTGAACTCGTCTCAATCTAAGGGGCCCCAGATGTGACCATTGAATGCAATTCAAAAACCAAATACACGATTTTTCCTAACCATGACTCGCTCGATGGAATCGCCTTCCGTTAAAATTGAAGGCCCACCAGACCCTTTTTGTTGAGAAACAAAAATCCAAGGGAGATAGCAGCAACCACCTAAGCTCGCTCCAGCGATCATGCTCAAAAACCCACAATCGAAAATCGTTGCCGTTGCGCTGCTAGTTTTATGTTCAGTAATCGTGCAATTTAACTTCTCACTGATTCCCTTTTCCGGAAAATTGGCAAAGAAAAACGAGCCTTCTTCCGCGCCAAACCACTCCGAAATCCGGGCGTGGAAATCAGTCGAAGATTTCGAACAGGAATTAGCTGTTTTCAAGACCGTCTTTTGGGACCCCAGAGACACCGAAAGCTTGCGTAAGCTAATCCGTGAAGATGAGTCTATTGCAGGAACCAGTATTCTGGAAATCGGAACTGGCTCTGGTCTGATTTCATTGTGCTGCCTGAAAGCCGGAGCCAAACGCGTTATCGCCACTGATGTTAATGCGAACGCAGTCGAGAATGCCAAATTCAACGCAAGTCATTTAGGACTTGAAAGTACTTTTGAAGTTAGGCAGGTGCCGCTATCAAATTCGTCAGCTTTCTCAGTCATCCAGGATTCAGAGAAATTTGATCTAATCATTTCGAATCCTCCATGGGTTAATCGGACTCCTAATACAATTGACGAATACGCTCTGTATGACCAAAACTTCGATTTACTAAAATCGCTTTTCGCAGGACTTAAAATCCACCTAAAACCGAAGGGAAGAGTTTTACTTGCTTACGGCTGTGTTGATGCCATCAAAACCATCCAAAAACTCTCAGACGAATATGGTCTCCAATACACCAAAATTGACCCGAGAATATTGGACAGATTACCAGAAGAGTTTTTGCCTGGAATGATGGTACAACTTCAGTTTCCAGCCGAGTGACTGAGTGCAATCCTTAAATCGCAAACGTTGGTATTGGTAGCTGCTACCTGATAAACAAGTTCATTCTCATTGAGAAAATCAAAACTTCGGCAACGCTCCAAGGCCTCCTCTGACTGACGCATCAATTCTAGCTTTCGAGTTTCGGTGTGTTGATTAACCCAAGTTGCATCGACCCAACCGCCTGCCACGGAGACATTGCCATCTTCACCATCTGTACCGCCAGATAACAGACAATAATCACACGACTCGTTTAACTGAAAACCAAGTAGCGAGTTAATTGCCGAGAGCACAAGATGCTGATTGCGTCCGCCGCGTCCCGGATTTGTTACAAGTGAGACAGTGGTTTCACCACCAGATATTAAGCACCGCCTACCCTTGCCTAATGTTGACTGTGCAATTTCGATTGCGACGCTTCTGCCCACCGTTCCCGCTTCTCCTTCGTTACCCACCGGCGAGCCAAGTTCGACCTGATACCCCAATTCAATTGCACGTTTCCTTGAAGCCAACATTGCAGTTTCTATATTCCCGATAACAAAATTAGAGACCTCAGAAACATCGCTACGCTCAAAAGCACTTGGAGTGCTGCAATTAACTAGGCTCCAAACTGATTCGGGCAACTTGTCACGAAGCGGATCAAACTCAAGCAAAACCTCCAATGCGGTATAGTCATCCGACGGCAAACTGGTCGGCCCAGATGCCACCACCGACAAGTCATCACCGATTACATCTGAGATAATAAGCGACACCATCCTCGCCTTGCACTGACGCGCCAGCCCACCACCTTTTACCTCGCTTAATTCGCGACGAACTGCATTCAATTGATAGATCGACGCACCGGACGCACTTAGAAAATCTGTCGTTGCTCGCAAATCAGCGAGCCCGACAGGAGCGACTGTTTTTTCCAACAGTGCGGAGCCCCCACCTGAAATAAGACAAACCACAACATCATCCGGACCGGCGCCTCGCACTAATTTCAAAATCTCTTCGGTTGCAACAAGCACGCGATCCGTCGGTAAATTAATTGCCTCCGGGCGACAGCCCGTTACGTCAAAAAAATTGGAGTCAACGACGCGATCATCCGGGACATTTATCCGACCGATCGCATTTAAACTACGAAGCACCTCAGCACCAAGCCGCTGCTCAAAACCAACCGCCATCGCGCCGCTCGCCTTACCAAATCCAACCACAATGAGTCTGCGGCAGGTTGCTAATTCGATGGTCACATCCCCCAATTGAACGGAATGTTCGTTAATATCAACAAAATCACGTACTAATCGAACAGCGTCCACCGCTTCAACGCCGGAAGACCATATTTCTTTGGCATCTTCGATTAGTGACCTATTTTTCAACACCTATACTCCTGAAACAACCAGTAAAATTTGTTAATTCGCAGCACTTCCCAATAATTGTAATGGTGGAAATGGCGACTACTCACCTACTGACGACATTTTAACGCACGCTTGCCGTTTCTGCCGCCTATTAAATAATGCCCTAGCCAACTGAAGTTCAACAAATTAATTTTTGCCCATGATCCTTCGCACGTCCATTTTACTGACTCTTGCTTGCATTTATGCACTGGTCGTATTCCCGTGGCAGGATTCGAGTCCGAACGCTAACCGGCCAAATTTTTCAGCATTAGGAACTAACCGTAACAAGGATGTGGCAGAAAGTAGCGGTCTCGCATTTTCTCAACATATCCCAAATTCGATCTGGACGATCAACGATTCTGGAAACTCGAATCGAGCATTTTTGCTTCAAACGGATGGAAAACTCTTAGCAGAAGTCAAACTTAAAGACACCAATAATATCGACTGGGAAGCACTCACAGACTTTGAAGTCGATGGCAGACCCCACTTGATGATTGCCGATGTTGGAGACAACTCTCTAAGCCGGAAATCCTATCAACTCTATTTCTTCCCTGAACCTGACTTGAGTGAACCCATTCAAAATTCAGGAAAGAAACCAGTTAAGCAAACAATCAAGCCGAAGAAAATTCAATTCAAGTACGAAGACGGGTCGAAGAATTGTGAAGCCATCGGGATCGATACCGACAATCAAAAAATTTGGCTTGTCGAAAAAGTCTCTTTTGGCGCACCCCGAAAAAAAACACCCGGAGTTTATGCTCTGGATTTCTCATTGAAGTCGGAAAAAAAATACCGCATCGCGGAACGAATAGCTGATTTTGCCCCCCGTAATGTGACGGGCATGGATTTTTCCCATGATGGTAAATCGCTCATCATTCGTAACTATCTTAATGCTCACTTGTACACACGACCGGAAAACCAACCCTGGGCAGAGATCATCAACGAAACGAAACCCCGAGCCGTTGTACTCCCCCTCCAGCGTCAGGGGGAAGCCATTTGTTTCACTCCGGATTCTCAAGCCATGATCGTGACAAGTGAATTTACCTCACAGCCGATCTGGAAAATTAAATGCGCAGCGCAAAATCCAGAAGAAATAAAAGAATGAATTCACTACTCAATGAATCAGACTGGCGAAACGAACTTGACTGGCTCGACAGCCAAAACGCTACCATGCTTCAACTTGTCGAGAGCTTGGCCAACATCAATTCCGGGACTTTTAATTTAGACGGCTTAAAGAAGGTTACTAATTACCTGACCGCTGAATTCAGCAAACTAGATGGAGACCTTGCGATTCTTGAGTCACGTCCTCAATTGTCAATTAATTCAACAGGAAAACCGGAAGAACAAACGCTTGGCGATATTATTCATATTTCCAAGCGATCGGATGCCAAGAAAAAGATTCTTCTTTGCATCCACATGGATACCGTCTACTCCAAAGACCATCCGTTTCAAAAATGCCAGTGGCTCGAAAATGGATACCTCAATGGCCCCGGAGTCGCCGACGCCAAAGGTGGGCTCATCGTCATGCTTTACGCTTTGTTGGCTTTTGAGAAGAGTCCACTGGCCAAGAATCTTGGATGGGAAGTTCTCATCAATCCGGACGAAGAAATCGGATCCCCGGGAAGCGTGCATCTGATAAACGAAATCGCTCATCGGTGTACCGCGGGGCTGTTATTCGAACCAGCATTGCCCGATGGCACACTTGTCTCCTGGCGGAAGGGCTCAGGCAATTTCACATTTGTCGCCAAAGGGCGATCCGCTCATTCTGGTCGTGAATTTGAGAACGGGCGTAATGCCATCGTAGCCATGGCAAAATTAATGGACGCTATTGACCAGCTTAACTCCACACCGGACATCACTTACAACGTTGGAAACTTCCAAGGCGGGGGCGCGCTTAACGTGGTTCCGGATCTGGCGATCGGACGGGTCAATGTCCGTATCAAGACGGTCGAGCAACAAAGACAAGTAGAACAGCAATTCGCAGAACTGGTTAGCCGCGCGAATCAGTCTGATGGGATCTCGATCGATGTGCATGGCCAATTCAGCTCTCCGCCCAAGCCAATTTCACAGGGAGTCATAAAGCTTCAACATCGGATCAACGAATGTGCGAAAATACTAGAAAAACAGATAAGCTGGCGGGGTACCGGCGGAGCTTCTGACGGCAACAAATTCGCTGCAGCAGGCCTTCCCAACATCGATACGCTCGGCCCGCTCGGAGGTGACATCCACAGCATGGACGAATATCTCATTCCCGAGAGCCTTGCTCCGAGCGCAAAATTAGTTGCGCTAATTTTGCTAAGCTTTGCAAACGAAAATTAGCATGGCTTTCAATGCTGCGTTGAAGCAGGGAAGTGCCCATTTCACCATAAAAATAACGGGGGAAATAGTAAGTCACTCCCAATTGACGTGGTTCAATCTCGATCTTCATCAGTTGCGGTGGAAAAAGTCGATGCGAAACATGCCAGCGAAGTTCGGCTGACAAAACACAGAGAAAGCAAGATGTCACAACTTCTGTCTTTTTGAAACCACGGTTTGCACCTAAGATAGTTGCAGCCCTAACCACATTCTTTAGAGTTAATTCCTTTGCTTTCCAACGAGTCTGAAAATGACCTCCGAACCTTTGCTCGCAGCCGACAAGCTCAAACATGACCCTCGCTTAGCCGAGGCAAAAAAGCTCATACTCGACGCCGTCGCTGAGCATCAAAAAACCCTCGTATCCGTAAGGCCCCCGCGGCCTGAACTAGCGGCCAGCTACGAACAAATGCTGGAACAATTTGGCTCAATCCGAGGTGGAAAAACCTTCTTTCCTTATTTGGGAAGTGGTCTCGGCAATGGGCCCTTCGTAGAACTCGCTGATGGAAGTGTTAAGCTTGATTTAATTACCGGCATTGGCGTGCATGGCTACGGTCATAGTCACCCCCGCCTAATCAATGCCGGCATTGATGCCGCGCTGAGCGATACGGTCATGCAGGGCAACTTGCAACAAAACACCAGCAGCTGTGACATTGTAAAACTACTGACCGATGTTGCATGTGAATTTGGCGCGGGCTTAAAGCACTGCTTCCTCACAACCAGCGGGGCAATGGCCAACGAAAATTCGCTGAAGATGGCTTTCCAAAAAAATCACCCGGCCAACCGTGTCATCGCTTTCACCCACTGCTTTGCCGGACGCACCCTAGGACTAGCACAGGTAACCGATAAAGCGAAATACCGAATTGGCTTACCCGATACGATTGCAGTCGACTACGTGCCGTTTTTTGATGAAAACAACCCTGAGAAAAGTATCGCTTACGCTGTTCGCCGGATGAAATACCACATCGATCGGTTCCCGGGAAAACACGCTGCACTTTGGATGGAACTAGTACAGGGCGAAGGTGGCTACTACGAAGGTAATACCGACTACTTCAAAGCATTAATCAAAGTTGCTCATGAAAATAACATTGCCGTTATTGCAGATGAAGTTCAAACATTCTGCCGCACAACAAGGCCCTACGCATTCCAGCACTTTGGACTCGATCAGGATGTCGACTTGGTCACCATTGGAAAAATATCACAAGTCTGCGCAACGCTGTTTACCGACGAGTACGCTCCTCAACCTGGTTTAATCAGCCAAACTTTCACCGGAAGCACCTGGGCGATTATGGCCGCGCACGCTATTGTCTCGGGATTGATCGAAAACGGTAATTTTGGGCCTACTGGTAAAAACGTACGCTTCAATCAGCACTTCTCCAAAGGACTTCAAGCCATCGGTAAAAAATATCCTGGCTCGATTAGTGGCCCTCATGGTGTAGGAGGAATGGTCGCTTTTACACCATTCGATGGAACGCCGGAGATTGCCAGTGAACTAGTGAAACGACTTTATCACGCTGGACTCATGTCGTTCATGGCCGGTGGTTCTCCCAGCAGGGTTCGCTTTCTCCTGCCGTTAGGCTGCATCGATGAATCCCACATCGACCTCGCGTGCCAAATCATCGAAAACGTTGTTGCTGAGATGGAAAATTAAAAGGAAGCCTCACCTGACTGAAGTTTGCACGAAACCAAAGATTTTTTACAGCACTCTCTCAAATCCTAAAATCACTCTGCTAACGGCAAAAAAATGTTGATCGTACGAAGAGTTCGCGAATCGGATCTTGACCCGTTATTCGAGTTGATTCAAAAATCTGAATACGGATTAACCACGCTGAAGATTTCGAAAGACGAACTGGAATCCCGAATTGAAAAATCGATTTTTGCCTTCCAGCAAAAAATGGGAAAGCCAAGTGGCCAGCCTTACGTTTTTGTGATGGAAGATCTGGCTCACGGTAAAATTGTCGGCACCTGCTCGATCTATGCAAAGGTTGGCGGTTTCGAGCCAATGTATTCTTACGAGATCAAAGAATCTCATCACAACTCGGAAGAACTGGGAGTTTTTAAAACAATCAATGTGCTCCATCTTCGCGAGGAGCATAACGGCCCGAGCGAAATAGGCAGTCTATTTCTGTCACCTGATTACTGGGGCAATGGGCATGGGAGACTTCTTAGCCTGTCCAGATTTCTGTTTATCGCTGAATTCAGAGATCGCTTCGAAAAAGAAATGGTTGCCGAAATGCGTGGAGTTGTCGACAAGGATGGCAAATCTCCCCTTTGGGCCGCCATTGGCTCGCACTTTTTTCAGATCGACTTTCCCAAAGCAGAAACGCTTACAAGCCAATCCAAAAAATTCATTGCAGATTTAATGCCCAAACATCCAATCTACATCCCCTTGCTGCCGAAGGACGCTCAAGAGGTCATCGGCCAAGTCCATGCGAACACTCTACCCGCTTTGAAGGTCCTGGAATCGGAGGGCTTTGAATTTCGACAACTGGTCGATATTTTTGACGGAGGGCCAACGATGCATTGTGAAGTCGATCAAATTCGCGCGGTCGTGAATTCCTCAAGCGGGGTCGTTAATTGCATTGAAGATTCGTTCCCAAATGCATCACAACAATTAATCTCCAATGCCAAACTCGACTTCCGAACTTGCCTCGGATCCACGGCTTGGAATCAGGATGGCGTTACGATTGACCAGGTAACAGCGCTGCGACTCAATCTAAAAATTGGCGATCGTGTCCGTTGCATCAATCTAAAACCCGATCCAAAATGACATAATTCCAGTCAGAAACCGACATATTATTTGAATCACCATTCACTCGAAAAGTTTAAATGTTTGAATCCCAACTGCAAATTGGTGGAGATTGGATTGATGGAGCGGGCGAGGCACTTGAATCAACCTGCCCGGTCGACAACTCCGTGATCTGGTCCGGCAAAACCGCTTCACCATCTCAGGTAGACGCTGCCTTTTCAGCGGCCAGAAATGCATTTGGCGCATGGTGGGATTTGCGTGTTGAATCCCGAATTGAAATTGCTGAATCCTATCGAGATAATGTCAAAGCATCTTCTGAAGAACTTGCTCTGCTGATTGCCAAGGAAACTGGAAAACCGATTTGGGAGTCCAAAACAGAAGCCACAGCAGTAGCGGCAAAAGTCGATCTTTCTATCGATGCATTTCGAAATCGTCGAGATACAACTCAGTTCGAAATTGCTGGCGGACTTGCCGTCACTCGCTATAAACCGCACGGGGTTTGTGGCATTCTTGGGCCATTTAATTTTCCGGCCCACCTTGCCAATGGTCATATCGTCCCAGCCCTCATCACAGGCAATGTCTGTCTATTTAAACCAAGTGAAATGACGCCGGCAGTCGGGCAATGGATGGTCATGAAATGGCTCGAATCCGGGCTGCCACCCGGCGTACTCAATCTTGTCCAGGGCGGACGCAATGTCGGAGAAGCCATTGCCTCGCACGCAGAACTCGATGGTTTATTTTTTACCGGCTCAAGTGCTGCCGGCAAAGCACTTCACAAGACACTGGCTCCTTTTCCGCAAAAAATTCTTGCGCTCGAAATGGGAGGGAACAATCCCTTAATTGTGCATGACATCAATGACTTTCAAGCCGCCGCTTATCTGACGGTGCTCTCTGCCTACATGACCGCTGGGCAAAGATGCACCTGCGCTCGTCGATTGATTCTGATTGATGATGCCGAGGGGCACCATTTTTTGAAAGCATTGAAGGATATGATGGAACGAGTCACGTTTGGCTTTTTCGACGACGATCCTCAGCCGTTCATGGGCTCCCTTATTTCCTCGGCGGCAGGCAATCGGCTGCTCTCAGCCCAAGCGGAGCTAATCAAGCGAGGTGCACAGCCAATGATCGAAATGCACAATCATAGAAACTGCGAGGCCTTAATCTCTCCTGGATTGCTCGACGTCACCCATGTCGAAAATCTCAGTGACGAGGAACTTTTTGGGCCACTTTTAAATTTGCGATGGGTCAAAAATTTCGATGAAGCTATTCAGGAAGCCAATCACACAAACTATGGGCTGTCCGCAGGACTTCTCAGTGATAACGAGCAATATTATCGACAGTTCATCCATCAGATTCGAGCTGGCATTGTTAACTGGAACCGCCAAACAACCGGCGCCAGCGGAAAACTCCCATTTGGAGGTTGTGGCCTAAGCGGTAACCACCGGCCTAGCGCTTATTTCGCCGTTGATTATTGCTCCTACCCCGTCGCCTCCATTGAATCCCAAACGCTTGCACTGCCGGAGAAACCGATGACCGGTATCCGACTTGGACTGTAGAAATTTTTTTACCATGCAAAAACCAGAAAAATTTGTTTGCGCCGGCTGCACGCTGTTGTGTGATGACATTGAGATCGATACACGCGCGGACGACCGACGCCCCAAAAACACTTGCACACTGGGAAATCGATATTTCGCTCAGCCGACCCCCCCAACACAGACACACCTCATCGATGGAACGGCCGCCACTCTCGAACAAGCCGTTAAAGCAGCTGCTGAATTACTTAGAAAATCCAAATCCCCTCTGATCTGCGGCCTCGACCACCTCTCTACTGAAGCTCAACAAGCCACTTGGAAAATTGCCGACATTGCGGGAGCGACGGTTGACACGACACTCACAAACTCTGGGCGATCGAGTCTTTTCTCACTTCAAAAAATTGGCAAAGTCACAGCAACTCTCGGAGAGATCAAAAGCCGCTCCGACCTGGTTGTTTTTTGGTTTTGCGACCCTGAAATCACTCACCCTCGACTACTAGAGCGGATCAATTCCAAGACTCCGGATAGATTGCACCGAATCATAGTTGTCGATGACCGAGAAACAGCCACCACAAAACTTGCCAATCGCTTTATCAAGGTCCCACGTGAAAATGCTGCCGAATTATTGGTTCACGTTCGAAATCAAATTGCACAACACGGCAATACTCAAGCATTAAAATCCGAATTGGATACATTATCCGCCATTGAGAACACTGCGAACGGGTTAGTCAAAGAACTGGTCAATGCACAATACGGTTCAATCTTTTTCGGGCAAGTTACCAAACACTCTAGGTTTGACCTAGCGGGCGATTCAATGGCGAGATTAATTCGCAGCCTTAACGATGTCACTCGATTTGTAAGCCTGAAACTTCGCTCCGACAAAAATGCTCAAAGTGCCGAAAACGTTCTTGCGTGGAGTAGTGGATTTCCCTTTGCCGTCAATCACAACCTTGGCTACCCACGACAGAACGGATTGGAATTTTCAGCCGAGTCGATGCTCGGGCGCCGGCAATGTGATGCTATTCTGCACGCCTCTCATCTCAGTGAAACAGAGCTCGTGGAGCAACTTCCTGCTTCTGCGCGAGCCCATTTTCAAGTCATCCCGCGGATTGCATTTTCAACTCAAACAACCGCGGCGAATGTTCACTTCCAAATGGGAATTCCGGGGATCAACGAATCAGGAGAACACTGCCGAATGGACAACGTATCCATGCCGCTCAAAAAGCTTCACCCTGACGACTGGATTCCCGCTGAAACAATTCTTGATAAGATTCGCCAGGAACTCATCGCCCATTCACAAATCTAATTACGATTCGTTCTCGCCGAGAAACAATGGCTTCAGATGCCGCTCGAAAAGATTTTCGGTCACGTTCCGACTAATGGCTTCTTCACAAGTGTCCAACATATCTAAGTAACGGTCGCCCATTTTAGCTGCAATCTTGTAACCAACATGAAGTAACTGTCGAAAAGATGAATTGAATTCTGGATGCTGTGGGTTGTGCCGAAGTGCGTTGACGTATTGTGACGAAGTCCATCCAGCCACATCGCTAGGTTGAGGCAAGCAAGCTGGATCAATATCAATCACGGTGGCATAAGGCGCGCAAAGTGCTTCTGAATTCTCAAAAGCCTGGGCATAAACTTCCTTTGCCAATTCAAGGCCTTCACCACCAAACTCAGCAAGCCCAATCAACTCCTCCAACCAAGTCGTCCCGGCAGTTTTAATATGCAACCCGGCTCCGGTCTTCTCTAATGCCCGGCGAATCGGACCATAAATTGAAAATTTATCACTGCCTGAATGGACGCTCAATTTAAGATTTTCTGGAAGCCCGTATTGTTTAACCGCGTAAGCGATCACCGCCAGATCGTCCTCAAATTCCTTTTCGAATTGTTTGACATCGCCCACATAGTCGACTCCTTTGTTAAACCGACCAGTGAACTTGGGGGCGATTGTCTGAATTGGAATTTCTTGCTGCGCGACTGCCGCGAGGATCACGAGTAATTCGGGAGGCGTTTGAGGACTATCCGTTTCATCCATCGACACCTCAGTGACAAATGTCCCTTCGCCATTCTTAGATACAATGTACCGATAGATTTCGCCGGCTAACTGTACCGCCTTGAGGTACTGGTTTGCGGTAGCGACAATGGTCTCTCGTGTCATTTCCAATGGCTCGGAAATTCCATCTATCGATAATGCCCCGACTAAGTCTGAGACAGAGTCGACGAACGCCTCAACCTCCGCCGCATCCGCGGGCTGACCAATCGCGTCCGCGACGTCAATCGTATAAAAATTACTGCTTTCGAGAAATGGATCTACAATTTCAAGATTTATGTGATCAGCATCCACGTAATGAGATTTTCCCCAGCCTAATTCACGAACCGCTGCATCCGCGGCAGTTCGACAACTAGCGACCTCCGAACCGATAGTTTGATGCTCGCGATTAGACTTATTCCATACAGGAACAATCTCTACTCCCTGTTCAGCAGCTTTCATAATCGCCGCTAATTGCGCTTTTCCTTGGTGGGCAAACCGATCGCCGACGCCAAATGAAAACTTTTCAATAACAAGTGCCATGTTTTATTTCCTATGATTTTTTGAACCGTCTCTCATGATTGGGAGGGGCGTGTAGTTGCTAAGCAGATTTAGTGCTACGCATCTAAATCTATTTGAATTTTGGTAATACTACCGGGATCAGCAGCCCAGGCATCCATCGCTGCAGGTGCTTCCAGCATGGGTACTGTTTTTGTAATCACCGAATCGAGTGGAAAACTACCGGACTCAAGCATAGTGATCACGTCTCGAAAATCTTCGGGCAAAGCGTTTCTCGACCCGCGAATATCCAACTCTTTCAGTACGAAAAATTTCGTTTCATATTCTATTGGAGCTTTTGCCCAACCAATGTAGACCACGCGCCCCGCAAAGCAGACTTCCTCAATCGCCATCCGATAAGTTGCTGGATGCCCTACGGCTTCGATGATTACGTCCGGCCCATGCCCGCCGGTAAGCTCCTTTAACCGATCGCCTACATTCTCTCGACTCGAATTAATGAACTCGCTCGCACCACAGGCCTGCGCAACGGACGACTTGCTATCTTCAATATCGATTGCGATAACTCGGGCACTACGAAACTTTGCGCCTGCAATGACCCCCAGGCCAATCGCACCACACCCAATAACTGCAACGGTATCACTTTCCGAAACCTGACCGCGGGCTACCGCATGAAAACCAACAGTCAGCGGTTCAACCAATGCCAATTCCTGCAAGGATAGCTTTTCAGAAGCGATTAACTTTTTAACTGGAGCAGTGGCGTATTCACACAACATCCCCTCGCGTTGAACGCCAAGCGTTTCATTGTTCATACAGCAGTTGAATCGTTCTTTCTGACACGCGGAACACTCACCGCAACTGGAATAAGGGATCACGAGAACCTCTTGACCAATGGTCCATCCCTGCACATCAGCGCCAAGTTCCACAATCGTCGCACCTATTTCGTGGCCCGGCACGCGTGGATATGTAACTAGAGGATTGAGCCCTTTGAATGCCCCAAGATCACTGCCGCAATACCCAACACGATTGACTTTCAACAGAACCTCACCTCGCTTTGGCGTTGGCTTCTCGCGTTCGGCAACGCAAACGACACCCGGTTTTGAAATTTCGATCGCTTTCATTTCAACCACTCTTCTTACTTTGCAATTGTTGGGGGGCAAGGGGCAGAATTCCAAACCCCCGACCCAAAAACTATCGTCTCAGTTGTATCGGTTTAAAACTTAATTAAATTTTTACGCGGCCCTTAGTTACCATCACACGGAATCTCTCAATTGTCTTCCTAATCCCGTCGTCGATTGGCGTGCGCGGCAAGCCTGGAAACTGCTTCTCAACGGCGGAATCGTCAAGATCACAAATAAACAGATTGGGAGTCGCAGTCTCGGCAATACCGGTTTCAAGAAATTGGGCGATCCCCAATTCATCAGCAATCTCTTCTACCATCTCAAGAAACCGAGAAACCTCAATGGTCTTGCCCTTGATGTTAAATGCTTGACATCCATCAAACGGCAACATACAAACCCCTGCAAAATGAGCTCCAACATCCTCAACGTAGTGGTAATTTTCGCGTCCTCGATAGGGCATCTCGAATGGGACTGTCTTACCTTCGTTCGCACCGAGAACCAGTGACTTCATCACCTTCGTTGGAGCCGATGTCGTCCCTTGGTCTCTTCCCGGACCGAAGGTTGTATTAAGACGAAGGGAAACAGTCGGAATTCCGGTCTTCTCATGAAATAAAGTTGCTAAATGTTCACCGGCAACTTTCCAAACTCCATATAAATTTGGCGGTGAAAGCTGAGCATTTTCGGAAACCGTTGCTTCTGGATACATCGCGCGCTTTCCATACACGGCTCCGGAACTGGCAAACACGAATCGTTCCAAAGGTGGATCCAAAGACTCAATCATATTAAACAGACTCATTGTCCCCGCTAAATTAACCGCCAACCCTTTCTCGGGATTCGAAGCACAATCAGGGCTTTGCAAGGCTCCCAAATGAATCACATGGGTCGGCCTAAACGTCTCCAATGTACTCTGCAGTGATTGATGGTCACCAAGATCTACTTGAGCGAATGCGATCTTTCCTTCGTCGACGTACCGTGTAAGACTCTCGCCAAACCAAATTTCAAGCTGTTCAACGCTAGAAGACCTACTAGCAATCAAAACCTGCTCAATCTCATCGCCATAGTGAGTAATCAACTGATAAACCGTGACTGCACCAATGCAACCGGTTCCCCCGGTAATAAAAACCTTAGCCACTGCTGGTCATTCCTATTCTGAATTTAAGTCTAATCGATAGATGCTTTAGCCTAAGATTCTTTGTTTTCGTGAATCATCAAGCCAGCAATCTACGGCAACTTCCATTGCCAACGTCCCCAACCAAGAGCTTGATCAAGCGTTAATCGCAAGAATTGCCTTTGGAGTTTTTGCCATAATCGATTCCTCCATCGCCTCGACAACATTGTCGAACGAATATTGTTGGGAATAGACATCAACCGGAAAAACGCCTCGCTGCAACAGAGCCTGAGCCGTCTCAAAGTCTTCACGATTAGACCCCATAACTCCCTGCATAGACTGCCCGGACCGTGTGAACGCAGTAGCGCCGAACGTAACGTCAGCTCCAAAAGTAGCGATCACGCAAATATGTCCCTCCAGTTGCACTGACAAACCTGCCGTACCGAGAGCGGGCGGAAAACCGGAACACTCAATCAAACAGTCTACGGTACCCTGCTCATACGCATCACCAAATCGTTGTCCCTGTAGATCTTCTATACCAGCGGCAAGTTGCTCATGCAGTGGCTTCTCTTCAGAGACTACAATCGGGATAAATCCCTGTTCATGAGCAAGTTTTAAACGAACATTTCGATCTCGTTCCACTCCGGTGACCGCGACCCTCGCACCGGCGGCTCTAGCCAGCTCAGCCGCCATCAACCCGATGATGCCGCAGCCCGACACAACCACATCCATGCCTGGCTGAATATTCGCTTTCCGATGTATGCCCTGAGCGACCACCGAGAGCGGTTCAACGACCGCCCCCTGCAATGGAGATAAGCCCTCGGCCAGAGGCATACATCGACCAACATTTACCACCATCCTCTGGGCCATGGCTCCGTCGCGGTGAAAACCAAATATCTTTTTCTTACGGCAATAATTTGGACGGCCACGTCCACATCCTCGACAACGCAGATCACCGCAGCCTCGCATTGGAATGATACAAATCAAATCGCCCAACTTGAGTCCATTCAATCCTTCGGTATCGGGACCAAAACCGACGATCCGACCGCTTGCCTCATGACCAATCGTTCTCGGACGATCTACCCAGTTAAAGTTTGGTTTTCCAGTACTGGCACTATTATCCGAGCCGCAGACACCGACGAACATCGGTTCTACTAAGACTTCGCCCTGCTTTGGCTCTTCCAAGGTGACTGACTCGACGGCAAGATTCCGCGTAACCAATCCATCGGGAGACCCGGGGTTAATATATTCGGTTCCATTTAATCTAAGCGCTTTGATAATTTCAGACACAGTGACCGACTCGCTTCGGTAAAAAAAATTTGGTGTTTGCTAATGCCTAATTCTAGCCCGATTCGTTCAGTTCCGCGAGGCACCATGCCAAATGATTGAAAATATCTAATGTCTGATTTCGCATAGAAGCAAACGCGTCTTAAACAAAATCCGCAAACTCCCCTCCATCGCTAAGACGGTTTATTTAATCGTAATTAAAAACAGATTCTTTGAGCACTCATTTATCCCTCTGAATCGCTCCGGTCAATTTCTATTGCAATGTCGACTTTCGCGGCAGCGCAAATGGCCTAAAATAAAAGCTGACAGCAACTAACCTCTTAAAAACAAAGCGATATGGAAAAAAGACGACTAGGCAAGACAGACATGGATATTTCCGTGCTCTCATTTGGCGCCTCCTCGCTCGGAGCCGAGTTTCGAAAAATTGATCTCAACGAAGCTGTTAAAAGTGTGCACGTCGCACTTGATCAGGGCATGAATTTCATTGACACATCTCCGTATTACGGCCGAGGACTTTCGGAGTCATTGCTGGGATTTGCATTGGACGGAATTCCACGCGACAGTTACTACCTCGGCACCAAACTCGGTCGCTACGCTCCATCCCATTTTGATTTCTCTGCCAAGCGTGTGCGAGAAAGTGTCGACATCAGCTTGGAACGTATGCGCACCGACTACCTCGACATCATCCTTTGCCACGATATTGAATTCGTCGACATGCAACAGATTTGGGATGAAACCATTCCCGAACTCTATCGATTAAAAGAAGCCGGTAAAGTCAAACACATCGGCGTCTCCGGCTATCCAATGAAGATTTTCCGCGAAGCCGCCGCTCATTCAGATATCGATCTTATATTGTCTTACAACCATTACACGCTTCAAAACACCATGCTCGAAGACCTGGTCGATGAGATGCATGCGAAACAAATTGGCATCATGAACGCCGCTCCTTTCAGCGCCCGTCTGTTGACCAATGCCCCACTTCCAGAGTGGCACAAGGCGACTGATTCGGTTCGGGAAATCTGCAAACAAGCAGCACAACACTGCACCGCTGCGGGTGTCGACATCGCGAAACTTGCCCTCCAATTTTCAATTGCTAACGAGAACATGACCACCTGCATTACTGGTTCGGCAAATCCCGGTCGAGTTGCCCAATGGTGTGAATGGCTACAGGAACCACTGGATCACCAACTCGTAAAAGAAGTTCAAGATATTTTAGCGCCCATTCACAATTGGTTTTACGTCGAATGCCTTCCTGAGAATTCGGACCCAATTTAATTCCGACCGAGTTCTCATGACTCCCCTTTCAACACAAATTCTGCAATGAAGTCGAGGTACATCGAATGATCATTGATTCGCACCATCATTTCTGGGATCGCTCTCTGTCTCAATTTGATTATTCCTGGCAGGAAAATGCTGAACTTGAAAAGATATGCCATAGCTTTCTGCCTGAACATTTAAAGCCCCAGATCGATGCAGCCGGGGTCGACAAGACAATCTTTGTCCAAACCCAACACAACCTTCTTGAAAACGACTGGGTACTCGATCTAGCGAAGTCTCACGATTGGATTGCGGGAATCGTTGGATGGGTTGACCTTGCAAGTCCAGACTGTGAAGCTCAAGTTGAGCGTTTAAATGAGGAGGCTAAATTCGTAGGCGTTCGCCATGTTGTTCAAGACGAGGCGGACGACAATTTCATCCTTCGCGACGATATCCTCCGAGGATTAAAAGTACTCGAAAAATATGGCGTCCCCTATGACCTTTTGTTTTACGTAAAACACTTAAAGCATGCCGCAACGCTCGCCCAAACATTCCCCCACCTCAAATTGGTCATCAACCACCTTGCCAAACCGCAAATTAAAAATCGCCAATGGGAGGGCTGGATTGAGAACTTTAAATTAGCGGCTCAATACCCCAACGTTTGGTGCAAACTATCCGGTCTCGCGACAGAAGCAGACTGGGAGACCTGGAAACCGGATGATTTTAAGATCTACGTGGATGCCGCACTTGAGCACTTTGGCGTAGGACGATGCATGTTCGGAAGTGATTGGCCAGTTTGCAATCTTGCAGGTACTTATCAAGAGGTATTCGATGCGATGACTCAGTGCATTGGAGGGGTGTCTGAACCAGAACGTGAAAAAATGTTGGGGCTAAATGCTGCAGAATTTTACAGTCTCTCGCTTTAAGCAGTCGTCGTAAACTCACAAAACGAGCATTTAAATAATTCGCCAACCCGTCTACACTGCCTTCAATCTGTTAAATCTGCGAGAGTGTGCCTTTTATTATTCTTAATCATTAGGTGTTCGTTCGGTTAAAGGAGTAGGCGCCGAATTTCTGCCAAGATTGGTCGCTTAACAGCGAACACCGCTCTGTTGCCTCCATCGCCGGACTAGGAAATTTTGACGCGAGAACAAACGCTCTAAGGAATCCCATTGACTATCGATAACTCAACATCCGACGCCGCCAACCCGATCGATACGGAGCGTGAATCAATCAATTCTCCGGAATTGTTTAAGAAACTGGCACCTGAGAATATTCGTTATGAACAACTTTCTCGCGCGATTACTTCCACCATTTTGACGGCCATTGCTTTCGTTGGTCTTTTAATCTGGTGGCTAACCAATGGGTTTGACATTGTCTTGCTCCTGCTCGTTGCTGCCGCTGCTACTTTCCTGACTTACCTATTCGCAATGGCTTGGCGATGGCCAACCATCAGCTATCGTCACACCTCCTGGAAACTGGACGAAGAGGGACTTGAAATCCACAAAGGAGTATTCTGGAAACACCAAATTTCAGTTCCGCTCGGGCGCGTCCAGCATGCCGACGTGTCACAAGGCCCCATTCAACGATCTTTTGGACTTGGCACATTAGTCCTACATACCGCTGGCACCCAGAATTCATCGGTGGTTCTTTCGGGATTGAACCAATCGACCGCTACCGAATTGAGAGACCAAATAATCACTCAAAAGCGAGGCGATTATGTCGTTTGAAACGGGTCCAACCAACTCTAATCCTCAACCAACGCATGACATAGATCGGAACAACGAATCAAATACCATTCCATCAGCTTATGAGAGCCCGATCGAATTAGATGACAACGTAACGATTCCCACGGCTCAGATGTCATTCTTGCATCCGACTTCTTTGATTTTCGATTTCTTAGCTCACGTGAAAACCTACATCCTGCCCGTTGCAATTGGACTGTTTTACGGGGCGACTGAAGGGCAGGGATTCCTGTTAATCATCTCGGCAATGCTAATTATTCCGACGCTGCTACATTCGGTTTTTAGTTTTTTCACTTTAAAATACTGCATCTCCGAAGATCAGCTCATCGTCCGTGAGGGGATTCTTAATCGTAACATCCGTACGGTGCCATTGGCGAGAATTCAAAATATCGATTCGGTCCAAAACCCATTGCACCGACTCTTGAAGGTTGCTGAAGTCAAAATTGAAACGGCCAGCGGTACGAAACCCGAAGCAGTTCTTCGGGTTCTCTCCATCGATAAATTGAAATCACTACGAACCGCTGTTTTTGAGAATCCTGATCACCGTACAAACGCCCACCAAACGAATACGACGACCGGCGATTTTCCTACCATCGAAACTGGGCAATCGCAGACAATCGACCCGTCCTCCCCCCGGTACATCTGAAGACTTGTTAGAGATTCCGCTTGCCTGGCTAATCAAGGCAGGATTGGCAAGCAATCGCGGGTTAGTATTGGTCAGTATTCTGCTTGGCCTCATTTCTCAGTTCGCAAACGATAAATTCGACTTTGCCTTCGCTAAAATAGGTGAGTTGATCAAAAGCTCCAATGGAGGGCAGGAACTTACAGACGCTGCTCAATCCTCCTGGGGCGTCATTGGGCTGTCGCTAGTTGCCATTCTTGTCGTGTTAGGACTGATTCGCCTGCTCGGGGTTGGCTGGTATATCATTCGGTTTCACGGTTACCAACTGAAGCGAAATGGAAACGATCTTCTTATCAGTTGCGGTCTCTGGACAAAAGTAAGCGCATCAATTCCCATCCAGAGAATTCAGTTCATTAGTATTCACCGCTCTTTATTGATGAGATGGTGGGGATTAGCGGCAATTCGTATCGAAACTGCCGGTGGAGATTCAAGCCAAAATGAAAACTCGACCGAGTCAATTTCCAAGCGGTGGTTCATCCCTGTCATTGCCGAAGATCACGTTACTTCCATCATCCAAAGTCTCCGGCCAGATCTAATCTGGGATGAGACTAATCTCGAATTTCAAACAGTCTCACCCAGGACAACCAATCGACTGGTTCGACTTGCTATTATTCAAACAGTCATTATTTCCTTCATTGGCCTCGCGGCCTCCCTCACATGGGGCTGGATTGCCGGAGTAGTCTTATTGCCGCTTCTGATTACCCGAGCAGTCAAGAAAGGTAAGTCAATGCAGTATGCGAGGCGGTCCAACGATGTGATTTATCGAAGCGGCATCTTCAACCGGAAAACAAGCATCACATTTTTCGACAAAATCCAGATACTTTGCGTCAACCAGTCGCCCTTTGATCGCCGGTGGGGGATGGCGACACTTTGTGTCGACACAGCGGCAGCCGGTCCGGCCGGGCATCGCATGCAAATCGCCTACTTAGACGCGCAGTTTGCCCACAACGAATTTCAAGCTCTTCGTATCAACGCGGCTGGAAGAGAACCCGTATTCGGTTAATTGCACTAGCCAATCGTCAGTTGCTCTCGTCACACAAGGATTCCCCGAACAACCTCTCCATGCACGTCTGTCAGGCGATACCTGCGCCCCTGATGGCGGTACGTTAATCGCTCATGATCAATCCCCAGCAGATGCAACAAAGTGGCATGCAAGTCGTGCACGTGCACCCCGTTCTCGATGACATTGTATCCGAACTCATCAGTCTTTCCGTACTGCCCACCCGGCTTGACCCCACCTCCAGCCATCCAGAGCGAAAAACAACGGGGATGATGATCGCGACCAAAATTTCCGTTACTGAATTTTCCCTGACAATAATTCGTTCGTCCGAACTCACCAGCCCAGATCACCAGCGTATCGTCCAGTAACCCACGGGCCGCCAGATCTTTTACCAAGGCGGCAGACGGCTGGTCGGTTTCACGGCACTGATTACGTAAACCACTTGGCAACCCGCCATGCTGATCCCAACCTGGATGGTAAAGCTGGATAAACTTCACATCCTTTTCGGCTAGGCGTCTGGCCAACAGACAATTGGCTGCAAAAGAGCCTGGTTTGTGAACGTCCGTGCCATACATTTCCAGTGTTTCTTTGGACTCTCCCGACATATCAACAACATCTGGAACCGAAGCCTGCATTTTAAAGGCCAATTCATGCTGAGCGATCCTCGTCTCCAGCAGTGGATCAAACTGTTTTTCCAACTGCATTTGATGCAAGGCGTCAATCGCATCCAGCATTCGCTTCCGACTGGCTCGATCGATGCCTGCTGGATTATTCAAATACAAAACTGGATCTTTTCCAGACCGGAATCGAACCCCTTGATGGCGGGCAGGTAGAAAACCACTCCCCCACAACCGAGAAACCAGCGGCTGCCCACCTTTGTTCTTGGTAACCATGACTACGAACGATGGGAGGTTCTGGTTATCCGTCCCCAGCCCATAACTCAACCAAGCACCAATACTCGGGCGGCCCGGGAATTGAGAGCCAGTTTGTAAAAAAGTAACCCCCGGGCCGTGATTAATTGCCTCGGTGTACATCGAGTTGATCACACATATCTGATCAGCAATGCCAGCCGTATGGGGTAACAGCTCGCTCATCCACTGCCCAGACTCACCCTGTTGTTCAAACTTAAAAGGAGACCCTACCAATGGAAAGCTCGACTGATTCCCACTCATGCCGGTCAGCCTTTGTCCCTTTCGGATCGCCTCGGGCAACTGTTCCCCCTGAACCTTATTCAAATGCGGTTTGTAATCCCAAAGATCAATTTGAGATGGACCGCCACTTTGAAACAAAAAAATGACGCGTTTGGCTTTGGCGGGATGGTCCAACTGAGCCATTGCACCTCTTCTTGTCTCATCAGCTGCCAGCTCACTTTTTAACAGGTCGCTGAGAGCAACGGCCCCCAGTCCCATCCCGAATTGATTAAGAAAACGCCGGCGGGGCATTCCGGTGCTGGTCGTATATCCTGTGCATTGATGGTTCATTAAAGCTCTACCGTTTGGTTACACATTCATCATAATTGAATAAAGCATTGGCAACACTTGACCACGCAGCAAGCACAGCCAGATCCTCCGAATCATCGACTTGGACTACTTCAGAAAAATCGCCCCCCGCAGGCTCCCCGTTAATATAAAATCGCACCTGCCCCGATTCCATATCCGCAGAACAGACGACGTGAGACCACTGACCGACCGCCGGCGCTCGCTCCGCCATTCGGATCAAACTTCCACTGACAAATCGCAAGCCGCCGTGAAGGTCCAGCAACACCCCTGCACCACTGCCGGGAGTAATCTTGTCCCAGATTCGCCCGACTCCCACGCGACTTGGCTTAACCCACGCTTCCAACGTGAGCCCATTGGGAAACTTGAGCTGCGAGGAATTTTTAAACACAAAAGAATTATTAACTTCCTGCTTTTCACCGACGCCCTCAATCGACGTTTCTTTACTCTCGCTAAGATTAGAAATTTCAAGTTTCCAAGTCGCATCCAGAGCCTGGTTTCTATCAATTTTATAGAGCTTGTTGATTTCTCCGGATGTCAGTACACGTCCCCATGCACTTGCACGCCCGAATTCCCCTTGAAACTTTTCAGTACCCACTGGGGTCATTCCAATTCTAAAATCGTGCTCGTTTGCCGGAATTGAAAATTTCGCTCCAGCCAGCAACTTCCCGTAGTCACCAAATTTCCCATTCGACAAATACTCAATTGCCGAATCACGATTCGCTCGAAAATAATTTAACTGGGTTCGGTAAAGCTCTGCTATCACTGCCCGTTCCTCTTCGGTTGGGCGGCGCGTGGTCAGGGTCATAAACATTTTGTCGATCAATTCGCCCGTTTCATTTCCCTGTTTGTCGGCCATAAGGCGGTGGCTCAACCCACGTGCGGCTTCAACAAACTGAGGACCATTTAGCATGGCAAGCGTCTGAAGCGGGGACGAGGTCCGCTCCCGTTTTACCTGACAGACATCGCGCTTCGATGCGTCCAACACCATCATGACGGGGCCGGGACCGGTTCGCTTCCAATAGGTGTATAACGAACGACGATAAAGCCCGTCTCCTCCATCCGGTTTAACTGGCTTAAAGGAAGCCGCCAACTCGTAAGGTCGAACCGGCGCTCCCCCCATCTTGTTAATTAACAACCCACTCGCAGCAAGAACATTATCCCGTAACATCTCCGCAGTTAATCGATATGAGGGCGAGCGGCCTAGAAGCTCATTTGAAGGATCTCGCTCTAACAACTCATCTGACACTTGACTCGATTGCCGATAGACGGACGACATCACCAATTGCTTCATCAGTCGCTTTACATTCCACCCATGCTTTACAAAATCCATGGCTAACCAATCCAACAACTCTGGGTGTGTCGGCAGCGCTCCCTGACTCCCAAAATCCTCAGGTGTACGCACAATCCCTTCGCCAAAAACCAGTTGCCAGTAATGATTGACAGCCACTCGAGCAGTCAGAGGATGACTTGGGTCGACTAACCAACTCGCAAGTCCAAGCCGGTTTGGAGGCAGGTCGCTCGCCATCAAGGGAAATACCGAGGGCGTTGCCGCGGATACTTTTTCTTTTCGATTCGAATACAACCCGCGTTCTAACACAAACGCGTCCCTTGGCTGATCCATTTCCCGCATCACCATAATTTCGGTGGCACGATCCATTTCTCCACACAAAGCCTGGCGAGCACTCTTCAATTGTGCACGGTATTCACTGAATGTTTCTGAAGCATTCAATTCAAGATGCTCAGCAAGCATGTGTGACTGCGAACTGGGCAACTCACCATTTGAATCGACATTCAAAAGAAGCTGCCGAAGTTGACCTGAGTCATGAGACAGAGCAATCTCCAACTTCGAAAGCTGGCGATCGTACACCTTAAATGATGAAACCAAACCGTTCGTAAACCCACGATCGCGAAACCGCTCACCAATTGCGATATTATTTCCACCACCTCCGGTAATATTCTTGGTGAGCTTATTTTTTACAATCTCAAGTTCCATCGCTTGACCGTCAACAAAAATTTTCAGGCCAGCGGCATCGACGCTTCCATCGTAAACGACCGCAACGTCGATCCATTGCTGAAGCGGGATCTCTTGTTTTGTTCTAACCCGCATCGCGTTGCCGGGCCAAAAATGAATGAGCGACGCGCTCAGTTTTCCATCTTCGATTAACAACTGATAACCTCGACTCGCCGCATCGGTCCAAGCGCGGGAGCGATGAAAAACCACCGCTCGCTCTTTTTTATCCGGAGAATTCATCGATAAAGTTATTGAAAATGGCTGGTATCGCGTAAAGTTACCCGTCTTCAACCCGATCGCATCATCGCCCGAAAGTTTTACAGCTGGATTTCCCCGCGCGTCGGTTGCCTTTTCATTTCCACCACCAATCGCATTAAAATTAACCACTTCGATTGGTTCAGTACCTTTTACCTCCAGCACTCGCTCGATTTCTTTTCGCGTTACCTTCTGGGACAAAGTTTCGGGTCGGTTGCTCTCAATCTCTACTAGGCTTGCTTTTAGCGCCGCCAATTTTTTCTTTTGCTCTGGTTTCAAAAGTCGCAGCGTGGGTGTCGGCGTCGAATTGGTGAAATAGGAATAAAGCCCCGATTCGTCGATATTATTGAAGTAAGAAAACAGCTGATAATATTCCTTTTGCGAAAGCGGATCGTATTTATGATCGTGGCACCGGGCACACTCCAGTGTCAAACCGAGAAACGCCGTCGCAAACGTATGTGTTCGATCCGCAACGTACTCCACTCGAAATTCTTCCTCAACGCTTCCGCCCTCTACCTTCTGGGAATGAAGGCGGTTAAAAGTTGTGGCTAAAATTTGATCGTCCGTTGCCTCGGGTAAAAGATCACCCGCAATCTGTTCGATAAGAAATTGATCATAAGACTTGTTTTGATTAAATGAGCGAATCACCCAATCACGCCACGGCCACACAAATCGATCGCGATCCACTTGATAACCAAAAGTATCACTGTAGCGGGCAACGTCCAGCCAATCCGAGGTCATTCGTTCGCCGTAACGCTCGGACGCCAACAAACGATCAACCACCGCTTCATAGGCTTCTTCAGAATTATCTGCCTGGAAAGCATCCCACTCCGCAATGGTGGGAGGAAGTCCTGTCAGATCAAAAGTCACCCGTCGCAGCAAAACATTTTTGGCAGCAGGCTGGGATGGTTTGAGCCCTTCCTGCTGAAGCCGACTTAAAATAAATTGGTCAATTGCATTGGTTCCCCAATCGCTATCAACTTTGGGCAATTCCACTTTTTCCGGTGGCACAAATGACCAGTGCTGCTTCCACTCTCCGCCCTGAGCAACCCACAATTCAAGCGTCTTCACTTCCTCTGCGCTTAAAGACAAATTCGAATCGACCGGCGGCATTCGATCCTCATCTTTAGAAAGAATCCTCGCGACCAAATCGCTGGCTTCCGGTTGTCCCGCAACGACAACCCCTGCAACTCCGGACTCAGTATCTAATCGAAGGTCAGACTCGCGAGTTTCAGCATCGGGACCATGGCAAAGAAAGCAGCGGTCCGAGAGAATCGGTTTCACATCCCGATTGAAATCAATCTTTCTGTGATCCTGAAACGCCAGCAAGGACGAAGAGAAAAACTGTTGGGCAAAACAAATGGAAATCAGGCAAAACAACCAGATTCCATCTCGAGCTTTCAACTTCAAAACAATCATTTTCACCAAATCGCTTGGGATTTCTCATGCGACACCAGAACCCTACCAGTGTACCCCATTCCCAACGAGATGAAACAACGAAAAGCAAACCAACGGAAACAGCAAAGCTGCAGCACAAAAAGTGTAATCGCAGCGGAGGGCAAGGGAGAACGGTTCGAGATCATTCAGAGAAAATGCGATTTTAGTTATCTGTCGGCGGAGTCGTTAGCAACGAATCAAGGTCAGCCAATTCGAAACGAAAATTCTCGTTCAAAAAGCCGTTCGTTTTCATCCCGTATTCCAGAAATCCAAAGGCTGTATTTCGGCGCAAAATGGACGCGTGAAAATACCATAAATCAGCCGTAACATCCGTGTCCACTAAAATTGAATAGACAACTTCACTGGAATTGAGCTCGGTAGTCGTAAGTACCGAAAGTCCTCCATCGCTCAAGTCTTTTGTAAATCCCAGAGCTAAGGT
>WTFU01000014.1 GCA_011523945.1 Mariniblastus sp.
TGAGGCATTCTGAAAGTCCTTTCCGGGCGGTTCGCCCGAGCAAGATTCTCTCACTAACAATGGTGCAATTCTATGGGGGGAGGTCACTTGCTCCACTTTTCGGTTGGTCAATCTCCCACGTGATATTAGTTACTTCGTCCTTCACATAAACCAACGTGCCACAACGGAGACAATTAAGCTTACCAATAAAGTCCTCAGGGATCGTAATTGTTCCCAAACATTCAGGGCACACCAAAACTCTGTTCGACATCAATTTTTCCTTCGCTCAGCAGCATTGTTATTCGAACCGGACCCTCGTCTTGCACTACGCTTAAACCGTGCAGCCGATCAATTTCATTTACGCAGAGGCGAGCTGCCCCACTCATCAACCGCACGATATACCCCCACTGTCCCCAGCCAAATCAACGGGTTGAAAATACAATAAAAGAAAAAAGCGAAGATAAAACCGATGACAGTTTCCGCCTTGGTAATTGCAAAAAGCAAGCTTATCAGAAACCCCACTGCACCACATGCAATGAAAAGTTGGGAAAGCACTGTCACAACCGACAGCAATTCCGTCATCACTTCACGACCGATCCACAATAACCGAGCACTCCAAGTGCGAGGCGGCCCATTTCCAGAACGCCGAGTGCACTCCAGAATTAACAATTGAAATTTTGCAAGGGCTCGCCCTCCGATACTTTGCCCCGAGTCTATCGGGCGCGTCGAACCGCCAGATTCGGGACTACACGGGCCACGATAGACCTTGGCTCCTGTTTTCCACGTGACACCAGTGACGGGATCACGAATGTAAACGATTTGATCACAGCCAGGACAAATCAACTCGCCTCCAAAATCCCCAGGAATAGTTATGTTTCCGAGGCACTCAGGACATTCCAGATTTTGAGTCGCCATACCCACCACAATTCATAACCCTTGCGCAGTGTCTCATGAATTTGCCCTACTGCAACAACAGCAGGCAGCCCACCCCTCCCAAACACTGCCCTAAAAACTCGGAGATTTCTCCGACTGTCTTAAAAGCGCACAAAGTTTCTACGCGAAACTCCCGCTACCTAGCCTCCTAAGTTTATCACACAAATAAATCCCGTTACAATCAGCCAGTAACATTGGGGGCTAACAATCTGCCTAACACAGACGGCAATAAGACCAAAATACACGATTTATATCTGGCTGACCCCAACCTGTTGTGTCAAACGATCAGATGAAATTTACGGATACTCGATGTTATGGGCGATGACAACTTTTCCTCTGTTAACCCTAATAGCGACATCAAGCTGAGCCTAGAGCATGAGGAATGTCTTAATTATGTTGCGTGGCAGCATGCGATCCCTCTTTTGAATTCGCTCACACTGAAAAACTGCTCCTCCGACACGCTTACTCCAGTGACCATTGAGCTGACCTTCGAACCAAGCTTCGCAACTCCGAAAACATGGAATGTTACTCGTCTATCCCCAGGCGAGGAAATCGAAATTCAGGACCTTGATATAGAGTTAGAATCGGCATATCTGCAAAGTCTTGACGAGGCAATACTTGGAACAATTCTGCTATGTGTAACCACAGAAGGCAGAATACTGTGCGAGCAAAAATCGACCATCCGCGTACTCGCTCACGATGAATGGGGTGGTATGCCGGCGATGTGTAATTTGCTTCCTGCTTTCGTGACGCCAAATGCACCTGGCATCACCGATCTATTAAAGACAGCGTCAAAAATTCTAAGACAGTCCGAGCACTCACAGTCGATCGATGGATATCAATCCGGCGACCCAAATCGTTCTTATATGCTCGCCGCCGCGCTCTGGTCAGCCGTTTGCAAGGCATCACTAACGTATTCAGTCCCACCCTCCAGCTTCGAAAAATGGGGACAGAAGATACGAAAGGTAAGCACCGTACTAAACGATAAGCTCGCTACCTGTCTAGACTCGACATTGCTATTTGCGTCTGCATTAGAAGCGATGGGATTAAACCCCGTTCTCATCATGATGGAGGGACATTCGTTTGTTGGTCTTTGGCTAATTGAAAAAACTCTAGACCAAATGCAGGAGCCTGCATGTGTCGAGATCCGCAAAGCAGTTGATTCCAATCAACTGCTTGTGTTTGAAACAACACTGTCAGCATCAGAATCCCCGACGACATTCCCGAAAGCTATTGATGCTGCGCGTAGTGCCTTGAACGTCTCACAAGAACACGCATTCATTAGCGCCATCGATATAAAACGCAGCCGGATGGCACAGATACGGCCACTTGCGACCCATGAAAACCGAAACAACTCCGAGCTGGACACTGATGATGGAAAAGAAATCGAACTACCCAAAACACCATCAATCAAAGTTACAGCGACAGAACCGGAGCAAAAGCCGAACACTCCAGTAGACCGCATCGATCGTTGGCAGCGAAAACTGTTGGACCTTTCGCTACGAAACAAACTCTTGAACTTTACCGCGTCTCGTCAGTCGATCCCTATTATCTGCCCAAATCCATCGGAACTTGAAGATTTACTGGCCGAAGGTAAACGCTTCCGGCTTGTTTCTCTCAACGACGGGAACAAGATTGCCGACCGAGATGCGAAGCTACACCAACAACGCACAAAAAAAGATTTGGACCTGGAGTTTGCTCGCCAGGCCTTTGAAAAACGAGAGCTTTCCTGCCTGCTTGAAACTAAAGAACTTGAGAAACGCCTAACGGGACTGCACCGGCAAGCAAAGAGCGACCTCGCCGAGGGAGGCTCGAACACACTTTATCTTGCTATCGGTTTTTTAAGATGGAAAAAAGATGCCGGAAGCAGCAAAACCTATCGAGCGCCACTCCTGCTTTTACCTGTAAAACTACAAAGGAGAAGCGTTTCTTCGCCATACTACGTTGCTCACCATGAAGATGAGGTTCGATTTAATGCAACCCTTCTGCAATTGTTGAAAAGAGATTTCAACTGCGACCTAACATCATTGGAATCACACTTACCGCAAGATCATAGCGGTATCGATGTTCCAAAAGTTCTTGAACTTGTGAGACAAGCAGTATTGGAAATCAAAGGCTTCGAAGTCATCGATGAAGTCGCAGTCTCGCGTTTTTCATTCGCGAAATATCTCATGTGGAAGGACCTCGCAGATCAGGTTGATCACCTAACTCGCAATCGTGTAGTTGACCACCTTGTAAACAATCCCGATAAGTCGTTCGGAGGAGCCGATGGCTCAGCAATGCCATCTCCACGAGACATTGACCGAAAATATCAACCTGCAGAACTAGTACACCCTCTACCTGCGGACTCATCACAACTATCGGCTGTTATGGCAGCATCAGAGGGCAAGGATTTTGTAATTGTTGGTCCTCCAGGTACTGGAAAAAGTCAGACTATCGCAAATCTGATTGGGCAATGCCTAGCCAGTGGAAAAACAATTCTCTTCGTTGCAGAAAAGACAGCAGCCCTTGATGTTGTGCACCGGCGACTAAAAGAACACGGCCTCGCGGATTGTTGTATTGAGCTTCATTCAAACAAAGCTGAACGAAAAGGGTTCCTCATTCAACTGGGAAAATCCTGGGCACGAAGCTCAAAAGCCAAACAGCAGAAGTGGTTCAACATAAATGACAGATTAAAAATCCGACGCGATGAATTGAACGCATACGTCAACGAAATCCACACCAAGCACAAAAACGGCATAACCGTTTACCATGCAATGGGGCTTTGTGCCCGTGAAAAGGAGCGAAGAGCTCCACAACTACCGTGGCCACGCGACACTGAGCACTCTAACCAGGAATACGCATCAATCCGGGACACCGTCTACAACTTGGCATTGGCCTACCATGCTCTCCCACCTGACACGGACCTTAGCATTATTTCGCCACCAAAATGGTCAATGTCTTGGGAAAAGGACCTTTTATCCAAATGTAGTGACGTCATTACGGCAAGCAATCATTTATCAACATCTATAAGGAGTCTTCGAGAGCTACTAAACATTGACATTTCCAACGAACTCTCATTGACGCATCTTAATGCACTCCGTTGCATTGCAACTTTTCTAAACGAATGGAACTCAGAAAAAAGCGTTTTACTAGGATGTTCGGAGCTAGCTCAAATCCAAAACACCATTCAGGAACGACTTGACTTATTGGCTCAGTACAAACAAGCAGAAACTCAACTCGCTTCAGTATTTTCAACCTTCACAAGTGCTTTGGTGGGTTCAAATAAAAAACCAACAGACCAAAAGTCGCGTTCAGTTTACTTTCAGCTTGCCAACAAATTAACAAAAGAACCAGGCGCGCACGACAGCTTAGTATTCCACCCCGATTTACAGTTAGTAACCACCCTACTCGACCAGCGATTGACACTGCTCAAGGATGAGCAAGAAGTTGCAAACCTCTTGGTCGACCGGAATTACAATCCTCAACTATTAAAGCGTTTAAACCTGCAAGAAATTTTGGTTTTGTGGCAAAGAGCAGAACATGCATTATGGCCATTCTCCATCTTCCAAAAGGACAAAGTAAAAAAACGTCTTAACGCCATCATGAAGAGCGGTGGTGTCTCACAACCTGAGATTGACATCGAACTACTACAAGATTGTGCGGATTGTCGTAAAAGACTTGATCAGAATTTCAAGAAACTTGGTTTACCAGCGGATCTAGCGCAGATACTCACTAGAGATCCCGGGAAACTGATGCCTTTTCTAACCTCCGCAGAGGCAGTCAGAGAGGCCATTGTTGCCACGGGAGTCTCGTTGGATGAACTTGGAACGTTAACTAAACGCCAGCTTCGGCCACTTATCCTGGCTGCCAAACCACTATATCCAGCGGCTCGCGAACTCGAAAACGTACGAAATAAACTCAGGGCCAATGGTTGCTCAAACCACATAGACGCCGAATTAAAACCGCTCATCGAAAACGACCCAGCCAAGGTAGCCGAAAACATTTCAGCGTTAGGTACAGTAAGACAAGCAATGGACGTGCTTGAAATACCACACGACGCATTCAATTCGAATGTTGCTTCCTTAGCGATAGACAACGAGCACATTGGTATTTTTGCAGATTGTTTAACCAGATTGGAGAACTTCCTAAATTGTCGCCGCGAGCTTCATTCGCTAGCAAATCACCATGTGGTCGATGATGATTCGATTTCAGTCTTATCGGAAGCTAGATCTCAAGCTGATCGGATCATTAGTAACCGAACCCAATTAAAGCAATGGGCCACATGGTGTGAGAATAGAAGAAATGCTGAAGAACAGGGATTGAACTCATTTGTTGCGGCTATTGAGAACCACACGCTTCCAAGTGATCCAGACGAAGCGATCGCAGCCTTCGATTTAGCCTATGCCCGCTGGTGGCTACCAACCATCGTGGACAAGTCAGACATACTTCGACAATTCCAAAGTTACCATCACCAAGATGCTATTCGGGATTTTCAGAAGCTCGATCAACTAGCCCGCGACAATGCAACAAACCAAATACTGAGTAAAATACGTCATGATCTTCCTTCTAAGGAGAATGTGCCCCGCAAATCCGAACTTGGCTTATTACGCCACCAACTCAGCTTAAAAAGACCGAGCAAATCAATTCGAGATGTCATCTCTGGACTCACCAACTCCTTTCATCAACTAGCCCCTTGCATGTTGATGTCGCCTCTTTCAATTGCGCAGTACCTTCCAGCAAACCAAAAACAATTCGACGTTGTGGTTTTTGATGAGGCATCCCAAATAACAACCTGGGATGCAATCGGAGCAATCGCTCGCGCAAAACAGACAATAATTGTTGGTGACCCAAAGCAGCTACCACCAACAAACTTTTTTGGTCGAAACGACGCTGATCAAGATGACCCCAATATCGACGACCACGAAATGGATTTGGAAAGCATCCTCGACGAAGCTCAAGCATCCGGTCTTCCAACAGTTCAGCTAAACTGGCACTACCGAAGCCAACACGAGTCGTTAATTACATTTTCAAATTACAAATACTACAATAACAAGTTAATTACATTTCCTGCAGCGAACAACTTAAACCGAGGAGTAATCTTTTCGCATGTTGAAGGGGGTTGCTATGACAGGGGAAAATCCCGCACTAACCGCAAAGAAGCCGATGCAATCGTCGCAGATGCAATTGCACGCATGAAACGCTGCATGTTGCTCCCGGAACACGAACGTCTCACATATGGGGTCGTTACATTCAACAGTCAGCAGCAGACGCTTATTCAAGATCTATTCGATGATGCGCTAAGAAAACAACCAGAGCTCGAGTGGTTTTTCGCAGAAGAACGAATTGAACCAACGGCCGTGAAAAATCTTGAAAATGTACAGGGTGACGAACGCGATGTGATGTACTTTTCTATCACCTTCGGAAAGGACATTAGCGGAAAGTTCCCTGTCGACTTCGGTGCAATCAACAGAGCAGGCGGTGAACGGCGCTTAAATGTTGCGATAACGCGAGCAAGACGAACGCTGCTAGTCTTTTCATCTTTTCTTTCCGAAGAACTGCGATCAGAACGTTCAAGTGCTCGAGGCGTCCATGACCTGAAAACATTCTTACAATACGCTGAAAAGGGGTCTAACGCACTCGCGAGAGAATCGTCGGGTTCCGTTGGGGAGCATGAATCGCCGCTTGAAGAGGCCGTCGCTACCGCCCTGCAAAACCGGGGTTGGAATTTTGATGCGCAGGTTGGTGTTTCTGGATTTCGTGTTGATCTAGGGATTATTCATCCAGACAAACCCGGTGCTTATTTAGCTGGCATCGAATGCGATGGTTTCACCTACCACAGATCAGCCGCAGCTCGTGACCGTGATAAAACACGGCAACTGGTTCTCGAAGGGCTAGGCTGGAAAATCCTGAGAGTTTGGTCACCTGACTGGTGGTATGACAGTGGAAACGCGATGGAGTCACTTCACAATGCACTCAATACTTTACTGTCGGAATCGCGAAACGAAAAAAGTAAATCGATTAGTGAATTCACTGCTGAGAGTGTTTCTCGTACTAGCGATGCCGAAACCTCTACAAGCATTGCATTTGACGCTACACAGAAGACTGCGAGAAACGCTGTATTTGGAATACCCACGGAAGTAGCCGTCTACTATGAAATAGCACAATTACCTAACAGTGAGCAGAATCAATCAAGATTCTTCGATCCAGAATATGACACAGAATTAAAAGATCTAGCGTTATTGGTCGTCCAAACCGAGGCCCCCGTGTACAGCGACATCGTTGTTCGTCGAATAGCTAGGGCACACGGCTTCGCAAGAACAGGGAACCGAATTAAGGACCGTATTACCGATCTGCTGGACGGAACAACGACAACCCAGGACGAAAACAGAGCAGTCTTCTGGAACAATACAACACCTCCGAAATCAATACCGTATCGTCATGCCAAAGCAAATCAGGAACGCCGAGCTATCGACGACATCCCCCCCCAGGAGTTACTCGGGTTGGCCCTTGAAAATAAAACAATCCTCAGCGCCGAAGATCAGGCAAAAGCTTTCGCCGCAAAACTAGGCGTAGCTCGCCTTACGAAGGCAGCACGCAAGCGGCTTGAAAACGTGCTAAAGCTAGTGTCGCAATGACAAGCACATCCTTATCACGCAACTAGCTGTAAAAATTGTGTTCAGCAACGTAAAGCCGTTTGCAAACCTGACTACCCCCCAGTCTTTGCACCAGGTTGAGTGAGAGAATCTTGATCGGGCGAACCGCCCGGAAAGGACTTTCAGAATGCCT
>WTFU01000030.1:0-29489 GCA_011523945.1 Mariniblastus sp.
CATGGATTAAGTGCAGCAACCATCATGAAGTCACTCGGAAAGGTCGTGGAACGTTGTGCTCTTGAAATGGTCACCAAGGAGTCTTCGAGGGGCTGCCGTAAAACTTCGAGTGTTCTCCGATTGAATTCGGGAAGTTCGTCCAAAAACAGGACGCCATTATGCGCCATCGAAATCTCTCCGGGCATTGGTGTGCTGCCTCCTCCGACCAAACCAGCTTCACTAATCGTATGGTGTGGTGATCGAAAGGGTCTGGTTGTCAACAACGGCCGGCCCGGTTCCAGCCTTCCACAAGAGCTGTAAATCCGCGTGGTTTCAATTGACTCCTCCGGCGAAAGTTGTGGAAGGACAGTTGGAATCCGTTTCGCCAGCATGGTCTTGCCCGATCCCGGCGGGCCGAGCATGAGTATGTTGTGAGCACCAGCCGCCGCGACCATAACAGCACGCTTGGCCATTTCCTGCCCGCGAACATCTGCGAAATCGATTGGGTAATCGGAGAAATTTTCAAATAGCTGGACAATCGGTGAAGGCATTGGCTCAAGTTCGAGTTGGCCGGAAAAGAAACCAACGGTTTGCGTAAGACTGTCGACGGCAATAACTTCAATCCCTTCAACGACAGATGCTTCGGTAGCGTTCTGTTGAGGAACGACTATTCCTCGTAGACCGGCTTTTTTCGCGGCGATCGCCATTGAGAGAATTCCTTTGGCGGGGCGGGTACGGCCTTCGAGTGCAAGTTCGCCAACAACCGCATATTCTTTTAGGATGTCTGACTGGAATTGCCCGCTGCCGAGGAGGATGCCGAGCGAAATCGGGAGGTCAAACGTAGAGGCTTGTTTAGGTAAATCAGCAGGCGCCAGGTTAATCACGATTCGATCAACGGGACGTACGTATCCTGAATTGACAATCGCTCGTTCACAACGATGAGTGCTCTCTCGGACAGCAGCTTCGGGTAGTCCGACGAGAATCGTTTTTGGGATAGCGCCCGGCGAGACATCGACTTCCACCTCTACCTCAATCGCGTCTATTCCAAGCAATGAAAAAGTTCTTAACTTTGCGAGTCCTCCGTTTCCGGAGTTAAAGGCCTTTCGACTTTGCTCGGACGTTTGCGATCTATCGGTAGAGGTTGGGTCAGTCATCGTATTTGCCTGCCATTTCTTTTACGATCTCACCCATCAAACGTCTTGCTGCTTTGGGTGCGATAATTTCCGCACTGCTCCCCATGCATAATACTCGGGGAATGATTTCGAGGTCGTGCACGGCAGGAACCGTGAGTTCAATACTGCCGTCTTTTAGTTGTTTGATTTTTTGCTCAGCATGCAAGGGATCTTCGGTAACCCAGGCCGCCGCGTCAGCGGCTACTTTTATTTTATAGTTTGCGACTTTGCCACGGCGCACGAACATTTGCATGGTGTTTCCAATAAACTCGTCGAGATCGAGGTCCGTGGGTTCTTTGAACCATTCATCCAATATCGTTGCTTTGTGAAATCGATCGAGTTTCCATGTTCGGACTCGGGTGTCGGGGTCTTCTATTTCATTCGCGGCAGCAATGATGTAGAGGCTCGACTGAAAGAGTGCGACGGTGTAAGGTTCAATTTTTCGGATTTTGGGCGCATTACCTGGTGTTTGATACGTGATTTCAACCACGCGATGTTCCATGACCCCGCGGTTCAGCGTTTTAATGATGCCATGTTGTTTCTCGTAGGATTTGGCGGGAACTCCCAAGACGCGGAGCGTCTTACGAAATTTTTCATAGTGGGTCAGGACGGAGCTGGGAATTTCCTCTTTGACTTTATTCCAGAACGATTCGATGCCCATCCAGAACGGAGTACCTGCCAGTGGGTGCATTAACTGGCGACCCATCGAAAGTGCAATGAGTTCTGTTGCCGAGAAACTGATTTTCGTCGTTGATTTCGCCCGGGGGCCCAGTTTCCACACTTTACCGCGTCCTGAGTCGTGAACATCCACATCGATGCCGGCTAGCTGAAGGGCTTCGAGGTCGCGCCGGAGAGTCCGTGTATGTAAAGACTTAAGTCCCAGTTCCTCAACGATGTCCGCTTGAAGCTCTTGGAGGGTTTTGCCATACCTGACGCGTTCGAGAATTTGCAAAATCTTGTGTTGTCGAATCAGTTGTTCGTTACGAGCCATAGTTCTGGATGCTGGGAGAATGGGTTTATAAATTAATTGGGGCTTCTGATTATCCATTGGGATTACGTGCTCGCCAAGCACCTCGCCGGATGGAGCCGAAATTCATCAAGTTTTTGCCAGCGAATTGCAGAATAGGTGAGAATTTGGGCTATTCAGCACCGTTTCAAAGGTGGACGATAGGCGAATAAAGATTTGATTTAGACGGTTGGCTTTAGGCTTGAGAGGTTAATACTTCGATAGAGGGGCGGCCTTAGGATTATTTCACTCGATTTTCAGAGCTTGGATTCTCGAAACTGGGACAGAGTAATATTTCAATGACAAAGAAGCGAAGAGCGGTTGTGTGTTTGAGCGGTGGGATGGACTCAACTGCGTTATTGGTCCGGTTGCTTTCTGAGGGCAGGAAAGTGTATGGACTTAGCTTCGATTATGGTCAGAAGCACCGCATCGAATTAGCGCGTTTAAAACAAAACGTAGATTACTTTCGAGATAATGGAATTGAGTTTGATTCGCAGGTTCTAGATATGTCAAAACTAGGATCGTTATTCCACTCAGCGCTCACGGATGAAAATTGGACGGTGCCAACCGGACACTATGAACAAGAAAATATGAAGCAAACGGTTGTTCCCAATCGCAATGCAATTTTTTCATCGATCGCGTACGGTTACGCGTTGTCTATTGCCATTCAAGAAGACGCGGAGGTTGATTTTTCACTAGGTGTTCACAGTGGTGATCATGCGATTTACCCAGATTGTCGGCCCGAATTTTACGAAGCTATTTTCAAGGCTTTTTCCATCGGTAACTGGGATTCGGAAAAAGTGTTTCTCAATCTGCCGTACCTGAATATGGATAAGGCCGATATCCTTGAGGATGCTGGCTTGGCAATTGATAAATTGGGCTTGGATTTCGACACTGTCTTTCGAAATACCTGTACCAGTTATCAGCCTGATAAAGCCGGCAGGTCCCACGGTTTGACCGGTTCAGATGTTGAACGAATATTAGCTTTTCAAAAATACGGTCGGCCAGATCCCGTGGAATACCAAAGTTCATGGGAAGACGTCGTTCGACAAGCTCAGCGGTTGGAGCGTCAGTTTAAACAAGATTCCAGTGCAGGCTTTGAGGACTAGCGAGAATAACGAGGTTCTTCCGTAATTACGAGAAGGCCGGGGATTTGTTCTTTTAGTTCGGCAACTGCTTCTGCGGTAATTTTAGAATCCCAGGTTGTCAACGATTTAAGTGTTTTCAACTTACTGAGCGGAGTGATGTTTGCCGCGGTCGAGTTATCCAATTTCAAAGTCTCTAGTTTTGTTAGACTGGCGAGGGCGCTGAGGTCGCTTAGTGCTGTGCCGGAAAGGTCAAGCGTTTCAATCTCTAGATTGCTGATTGGACCGAGTGCTGTTGAAAAATCTTCGTTCCCGGCGACTGAACAACCGGCAAGAGAAAGTGATTTAAGCTTTCCCATCTTTTCCAGCGGAAGCAGGTTTACCAATTCTGCGTTGGTTACTTTCAATGTTTTGATTTCGGGCAAATCTTTCAGTGGCGACAGGTCTTTAACCTTGGTATTCATCAGATCAATTTTTACTAAGTCAAAGAATTCGGAAAAGCAGTCGATGTTGTCAACGTCCGTGCCAATCAATTGAAAGATTCTCATGCCTTTGTTTTGGGCGATTGGGCTGAGATCAGCAATTGGGTTTTCCGAAATTTCTAGTCGTTTTAGAGTTCTTGATTGGGAAAGTGGCTGTAACGAGGTGACCTTATTCGGTAAGATCCGCACTAGTTCCAGGTCAGAAAGTTTGGAGAGTGGTTCAATGTCGGTGATTTCGCCTTCAGGGAGATTTACTTCTTTTATTGCAGAAACGTAATCAATCCCGACTACGTTCAGCATAAAGCCTCCCGGCTTGGCTTTCATTTCTTCCGGGCTAAGTGATTCGTTTCTTTCTCCTCGCTCGATATGATAGACAACATTTCCGCCGAGATCTTCAACCCATTTTTTGGTGCTGCGTTGAGAATTGACTCTCAACGTAATGACTCCCAGAACCACGCAGAGCAAAATTAAAAACACAAAAAGTTTTCTTGATGATTTTGGCTTTTCTGCAACCGCCTCATCGCTGTGCTGGTTTTGATCGGTCATGATAATCCTGTAGGCAAATGGTCTCTTTCGCGATGTTGCGAAGGGGCAATACCGGTATCCCTTGAACAAGCATCGGATCGGCGAAAACGCTAGTTCTATGAGACGCTGTTATTTTCGTCGATAGGGTCTAGGCAGGCTTCCGTCGTGACCCAGATTGTTCGAGCAAAAAAAAACGCCTGTTTTGCAGGAATACCGTCGCGAATCGCAACTTTTCACCTGTTAATTTACCATTTTAAAAGAACAGGTTGGTAAATTAGTGCGGAATGGAAAAGATTACGTCTATTCGCCGAGTTAACAGGTAGATCAGCAGGCTATTTCACCATTTTACGACTAATCGCCAACAGCGATGAATCCTGCGGTTTCTGAAATCTTCGGGAACGGTTTGTTTACTGATTTCACGGATCTCAAATAGATCGCCAAGGAACTGATCATCAAATTTAAATCTTCGGAAGTTCGTCGAAAAGTAGACTACCCCGCCAAGCCTCATCACAGCGTGAACTTTTTCGAGTAATTCGCAGTGGCGTGCTTGAACATCCCAATCCAGTTCAGTTTGTTTACTGTTCGAAAAGGTGGGGGGGTCCACGACGGCGAGGTCGAACCGTTTCCGTTTGTCTTCCGCGGCGGTGTCAAGGAAGTTGATTGAATCGTTTGCAATAAAATGGTGCTGAAGCGGATCAATTCCATTTAATTGGAAGTTCCGTTTTGCCCAATCCAGGTAGTTTTTCGAAAGATCGACGGTGGTTGCACGCGTGGCACCGCCCTTCAGCGCATAAACAGAGAACGAGCCTGTGTAAGCAAATAAATTCAAAAAGTCTTTTCCAGAAGCCTCCGCCTGTACCATTTTTCTGGTCGTTCGGTGATCGAGGAAAAGACCGGTGTCAACGTAGTCCACTAGGTTAACCGCAAATTTTAATCCGCCCTCTTGAACGGTGACCAATTTACCTGCGGAGTCAATTTTTTCATACTGCTGAAAAGAATTCGAGCGGCGTCGCATCTTTAGGTGTGTCTGGGCGATGGGGATCTCAAGCGTTTCCGAAGCCGTAGTCTTCATGAGCTCCAGCCATGCTCCGTGTCGCGCGAGATCGCGGTCGTGCGGTCGGTCGTATTCTGTAATGTGCAGGTGGTCTTCGTATCGGTCGATGACAAGCGGGATTTCGGGGATGTCACGTTCATAAACTCGGAAACACGTGATGTTGCGTTTGGTAGGCCAACGCCGCAAATGTTTCGCCCTTTTTCTTAGGCGGCTGGCCAGTAATACGGCTTGTTCTTTGTCTTTCGGGTGTAGTCCGCCGAACAATGGAAGAAGCGATGGATCGGAAGTTTGCCTTGTTCCGTGGGCTGGCACACGCGGGGGTGGGCTTGAATCAGGGATGGACTCGGGAACGGTGTCTTGATTATTGGGACCCGAGTGGCTTGCTTGGGTCGGGGGCTGCAGATCCATTGGACTTGCTGCGCCCGAGGTCAAATCTGAACCGGCATCAGTTGGTTGGATCACAGGGGTAGCATCCGGCGATTTGTACCCTCGGGGTGGCCGAGGGCCAAGGAATTGATAGTAAGTACATTCGAGGCGACCGTTGAATAGCTTGCGACGTCGCGTTGCCGACTTTTGAATAATAGCTTCGAATTTTGGCATGTTCGTGATGAGGAATAACGACCAAGTCGGCAGACGCTGCATTATTCCCGGAATACTACGGTATAACCCAAGTAGGCGATCCTGGTCCTCAAGTCGTTCGCCATACGGTGGGTTCGTAATAATGCAACCATACTCGTGTTTGCTGGTTAGTGCATCAAAATCACGGTTTTGGAAATGGACGTAATCCGCAACTCCCGCTTGTTGGCTATGGTATCGGGCAAGGCTTAGAACTTCTTTATCCCGGTCAGTTCCCGCGATTTGAAATCGTATCGTCTTCTTTTCGACGTCTTTCGCTTCTTCGACAGACTGATTCCATAATTGATCTGGAATGATATTCCAGTTTTTCGAAGTAAACGAGCGATTAATTCCCGGGGCAATATTGAGCCCTTGGAGAGCGGCTTCGATTGCGATCGTACCGGAACCGCAGAAAGGATCTACCAGGGGGCGTTCGGGATTCCAGACACTGAGTGAAACTAGAGCCGCGGAAAGCGTTTCCTTTAAGGGAGCCTCGGCAACCAACTTTCGGTAACCTCGCTTGTGAAGGCTCGGCCCCGTCGTGTCAATTGTCAAGGTCGCCACATCATTGAGGATCGCGACTTCAACTTTGTACTCGGCACCGGATTCTGGAAGTGAATTGACGTTGTGGTAGTGTAAGAGGCTCTCGACAATCGCCCGTTTTACACTTCGCTGCACTGCCGGAACGCTCGTCAGCTGAGATAGTCGAGACCTGCCGATCACGGGAAAAGCTGCGTTGGCAGGTATGAATTGACTCCAGTCATATTCTTTAACCGTCTCAAACAACGCGTCAAAGTCCGGTGCGTCAAATTTTTGGACTTCGATAAGGACTCGGTCAGCCGTTCGAAGCCAGAGGTTCGCGCGGCAAACGGCGGACCAATCACCCGCGAAATCAACGCGTCCGGGTTGCGAGATATTTGGTGAGTAGCCTAACTCAAGCAGTTCGCGCTTTACAATGGCTTCAAGTCCAAATGCACAGGCTGCGGTAAGTTTTAACTGTTCTTGCATGCCGCGCTCTTGCCTGAAATCTATTTAGGTAAACCGTAGCTTAACTCAATTGAAATAAATAGGAAAACGGGGGGAAGCCCTCATTGGAATCATAAACAAAGAAATATTTCATTTGTTTGTGTGGACTTGTTTGTGTGGACTTAAGTCGTTGTCCTATCCCGTTGCGACAATTCGTTTTGGAGTCGCCGTTAGTATCGAAGGCAGAATTGTAGTCCCAACGTGCTAAATCGTTTACATTTTAGTTTGATGCCCAAAACCAAATTAAGTGGAGGTGAGGTCGATGCGGCAAATGAGTTGGTACTTCCGTGGTGCTGTATTGTTGGCGGTTCAGTTAGGTATGCTGCAGTCGGGAGCGTTGCAGTCGAATGAATTGCAGGGGAAACCGAATGTAATTGTGATAATGGCGGATGATTTGGGGAACGGAGATCTCAGTTGCACCGGCGCCGAAGATCTTCAAACACCTCATGTTGATGCGTTGTTTCAATCTGGAATGAGGTTCGATTTTGCGTATGCAAATTGTCCTGTTTGTTCTCCGTCACGGGCATCTTTGATGACGGGTCGGTATCCTGAACTGGTGGGTGTTCCCGGAGTGATTCGGACGCACCCTGAAAATAACTGGGGCTATTTGGATCCCCAATCTATTTTGCTACCTCAGGTTTTGAAAACGGCCGGATACCACACTGCATTGATTGGCAAGTGGCACTTGGGACTCGAGTCTCCGAACCGGCCCGTCGACCGCGGATTTGATTTGTTTCACGGCTTTTTGGCTGACATGATGGATGATTACTATGAGCATCGACGCCACAATATTGAATACATGCATCTCAATAATCAAGTGATTGATGTTAATGGACACGCGACCGATCTTTTTACAGATTGGTCATGCGCATATCTTAAATCTCGAGTCGGTAAATCGTCTCCTTTTTTCCTGTGCCTGACGTATAACGCGCCCCACACACCTATACAGCCACCCAAAGACTGGTATCAAAAAGTCAAACAGAGGGAGAGCGGTATCGATGACAGGCGAGCCAAACTTGTTGCATTAATAGAACACATGGATGCGGGGATCGGTCGCGTGATGTCAACCTTAAAAGAAACGGGGTTGGACCGTAACACCCTCATTGTATTTACCTCAGATAATGGGGGGCAATTAAATGTTGGGGCAAATAACGGAGCCTTGCGGGATGGTAAGCAAAGTATGTATGAGGGTGGCTTGCGTGTTCCAACCTGTTTTGTGTGGCTCGGAAAAATAGATGCGAATTCGAGGTCAACTGAGCGTATAATTACGATGGACCTGTTTCCAACTGTGTGCGAAGTGGCGGGGGCGAGTGTGGGCCACTCAATCGATGGCGTTAGCCTGTTGCCGCTTCTGAAAAAGGAAACAAAATCACTGGCGAAACGCGATCTCTTCTTTCACCGCCGAGAAGGCGGTTTGAGGTATGGAGGCTTGATTGCGAATGCGATGATACGAGGGGATTGGAAGTTACTTCAAAACAGTCCTTTTGAAGCGCAGGAGCTTTACGATTTATCCGCTGATCCACTTGAGACGCACGATAAGCGAATGGCGAACAAGACTAAATATCAAGAAATGGCAAAAGAGCTACGGGGGCAAGTCCAGCGGGGGGGAGCAGTTCCTTGGCAAAAACCAATTTCGAATCTCATCGAGAAATAAAATGCAATCACACGGTTCTGTGGCGAGGCCCTTTGCCGCGTTCGTCTGTTGGAAAGTAAATTCTTCTGGAACATGGCTCGACCCATTGGCACTATTTAGTGGAGTCGATGCTCTTTAAATACGAAAGTAGTTCAAAAATTTCATCTTCGGTAAAACGGTCCATCAGTCCCTTTGGCATGATGCTCACGGATGATTTGATCATGTCGTCGATGTCATCTTGCACAATGATGGTAGGTTCTGGAGATTCAGGGTTGGGTAAGATTGAAATTGCCTCCTTATCCTCTGCTACGACAATTCCGGAAATCACATCTCCATCGAGCGTGATGACTTTTCGAACGATATATTTTGGCTCGATTTTATGAGAGGGTTCAATTATTTCCCGGAGAACGCCGGCAGCATCACCTTTCCAGCGAGTCCAAACATCGGTCAGATCCGGGCCAACCGCTTTCCCCACATCACCAATCTTGTGGCACTGACCGCAGGTTGCTTCGTTGAAAATTTTCTTGCCAATTTCAAAACTTCTTCCTCGCAGCCCCATTTCGATTTTGTCGTTCAGGTCCTCGACTTTCCATGCTTTCACAATAGGCCGATTGGAGCCAACTGGATCTTTGGGTTCGATAGGGTTTCGCTGAAATTCGCCTAAATTATCGACCACTACCATTACCCCGTACATCCGCATCCAATGCCCCGGAAACGTACAGACGTATGGGTATTCCCCCGGTTCACTGGGAGCTTTGAAAGTTATTCGCGACTGTTTTTCCGCAGCGACCATTTCCGTCCCAATCAAAACATCGCTTGAATCAGGAACGTATTGTTTTCCGCTGGTGCCGATGGTTGGCCCCTCTGATGCGGCTTGGAGGGCAACCGCTTGCAAGACGCCTGGTTTGGTGATTACGAGGTTGTGAGCCATTAGGTCTTCATTTTTCAAAACGATCTGAATGTCGGTGCCTGCTTGCACGGCAAACCAGGGGATGTCGTATCTCATTTCCTCTTCAACCGTGTGAATCAGAATGACCCTGACCGTCACCTCACTTAGACGTTTGCGATAACCGTCACTCATTTCTTGTGGTAAAAGACCGAGTGTTTGGTCTGCAAGTTGCATGGCTTCGACGAACGCGTCTGAAGTTCGTTCGGCAGGCGGTGTGTCTTCAGCAAATTTAACGAGGAACGACGCCAGTGTTTCGGAAGCGGAAGCATCTCGATTCTTGCGAGGTATTTTTAGCAATACCCGTACTGCGGACTCACGTAGCTTCGGATTTGTAACGAGGGGAGCGATGGCTTTGAAGTTGTTTGACAAATCGTTGGTGATGCTCAACATGGCATTCACAGCGGCGAGTCTAACGCCGACCGGTTGTTGTTCTCCCAGCATCGCGGTGATTTTCGAGTTCAGGGAGTTTCGGGTTTTCTGGCTGGGAATCAATGGAATTGAGTCCAAAAGAGTTGCCATTTTTTCAGGGTTGTTGGCGGCAAGATCAAATGCTTTTTCAGTAGAGCCCGTAAGTATTAAACCCGCAAAGCCCGCAATGTTGAGTAATTGGTTGTCGGACTCTGCTGCTTCAATAAGCGACCCCGTTTTCGATTTAAGTTTCTCGTTCCTTTGCTCGACAAGAAGGCTGACAAACTGCTTTGCAGTGCCCTTTAATTCGCCTTCCGAATCGAGATCGGAAATCAACGCGAGCAATTCGGTAACTGGATCCGTGCCATTAATGTTGGCAATCGCTTGAACCGCATCATCAAGGTCACCTTTGGCGATGCCTTCTCTTCCCAGAATTTCCTGATGAACGAGTAAGTACTTCGGATCGTCATCGCTTCTTTCCACCAGTAGGAGACGGGCATTGCTTAAGCGTTTTAATTGGTATTTAACAATTCTGGGGTTCTTGTCGAGAAAGACTTTGGGCGGCTTAATGTCTTGTTTCGTTGGGGAATGCAAATGAACCTGAGCGAAGACGGTAGGAGACTTCACGCACATCAAAACGAAAACGCAACACAGTAAAAGAGAGAAAGGTTTTTGGGGCATGATGGTAAAATTGAAAAATGTTGGGTTGAATGCCTTTTTCGGATTGTTTGGCCGAAGAGGCAAAAACAAATTTTTTTAATGGCCGCAAGAAGCTGGCCTGATAAGAGGAACCGACACTCGCCCTGCAGAAATAACGAGAGTTTGCAGGGAGAGTTTTCCATGGAACTGGTCCTGCCCGAGCGTCAATTGGTACCTTCGATAACCTTCATGGTTTCATCGAGTAGGTATTCGAGTTGTTCATCTGTTTCTTGTTCCAAAACATTCAATACGGACTCGGCCACTTCCTCCGGAGGGTAGAAGCTCGCGGCTCTCACTGCTTCTGCTCTTACCAGCGCTGATTTATCTCCGATGGCTGTCTCTAATAAAGCGGTCGCATTGTTGATTCTGGGGTGCCAGAAGGACAAAACGCGCACCGCGGCTGCTCTGGCGTGATAGTCTTTTGAGTTCAGCATTCTTTCAAGTAATGTTTGGTCGACAACATTATGCGTCTGGTAAACCCAGAGTCCCTCCATCAGTTGGTGCTCCAAGTTTGGATCGGATGCGTCGGCTCCATCGAGCCATTTTTTGAGCTCAGCAATCACGGCTTCGGTATTTCTTGCAGCGAGTTCCCGCCGAACGCGATAACGAGTTCGATCTTCTGGAAGCTTGAGGAGTTCGAGGAGATCTGCAATCGGTGCTCCGTCGATCTTTGGCGGCTGGACAAGGGAGCGTCCTTTGTAAGTGATTCGCCAAATTCTACCGTGGCTATGATCGCGATTGGGTTCACGAAGATTGTGTTGAAGGTGTCCAATTAAGGCGTTGTGCCAGTCGACAATGTAGAGCGCGCCGTCTGGCCCAAACTGGATATCAACAGGTCGGAAATTACCATCGTCGCACTGGAGCAGTGGCTCCGTTTCAGTTGCAAAGAAGCCTGAGCCTTCCTCAGCCATTTTATGGTTCAGAATGGCCCTTTCACTGATGACGTTGTTGAATAAATAATTCCCCTGCATCTCGGGTGGAAAGTTCGAACTCGAAACGATTTCACAGCCGGATGTCGGGCGGATTCGTTTCTTAAGGAGCTTGGGAGCATCCGGAACTTTTTCCTTTTTACCAATATCCATTGTACGTTTGTAATGGTTGCCGCCGGGGTGTTTAGCCGGGAAAGTTGTTTTTCCTGAGATCAACGTTGACCAGTAATGCTGGCCCCCCGAAGCATCGGCGATAAAGTTTTGCCCCCATTTGTCAAAGACATGTCCCCATGGATTTGCAAACGCATAATTCGCATGGACTTCGGTCTCGTGAGTTTTAGGATGATACCTCCAGATCCCTGCCTCGTTGCACCTCGTCAAACCATAGGGACTTTCTACTTGAGAGTATTTGAAAGTTCCTTCGCAAAAATACAGTCCTCCACCGGGGCCCCATTCGAACGCAGCGATGCCGTGGTGGGAGTCTGCAGTTCCCATTCCGACCAGTTGGCGAACGCGAGTGTCAGCTACATCGTCACCATCGGTGTCTTTCAGGAAAAGGATATCGGGCTGTTGAGCGACAAAGGCACCTCCTTGACCAAGTTCGAATCCAGTTGGGACATATAGTCCATCGGCGAAAACCTTGCATTCATCTGCGCGCCCGTCTGAATTGGTGTCGGTAAGAATAAGCAACTTGTCTTCAAGTTTTGTTTTGGGTTTCCAGTGTGGATACGAAGGCATCGTAGAGACCCACATTCGCCCTTTACTGTCAAAATTTAGGGCGACCGGATTTGCCAGTTCGGGAAAATCTTCTTCGGTGGCAAAAATATTGATTTCGAATCCTTCCGCGAGTTTAAATTTCGAAACCTGAACCTCTGCGGGGCTGTACTCTAACGATCCGAGTTTGCCTGCTTTGGCTTGTTTGTCGTCCGGTCCGCCTACGTTGGTTTTTGGGTTAATGAACGGTAGGGTGTTGCTATCATCAATTTTATCGGCTGCTTCGGCTCCCTGTGCTACCGCCCACAAATGCTGGTCTCGATTGACGGTCATTTGATCAAGAATGGCTCTTTCTCTTTCCATGACGTCTTCGTTGTTATAGGTACCATCAGAACCAGCCTGACCGCGTGTGCCGTAGATAGAAAAACCATTGACCGCACGATAGCGATGCCACCAGTGGAAATTCTTGTCCTGAATGGCTGTTTTGAGTTGCGGATTTACCTTGAGGTCTTTCCCGGATTTACCGAAAAGTGCTTTGTTTAGTATCGGCGCGAGAGCCTGGTAGCCATCGTCGTTGAGTTGCATTCCGTCGAGGGTAAGGCGAGTTTCATTGTTTTCGAAAAGTGCTTTTGTCGGCTCAAAAATATTCGCGAAGCCAACTCCATTCTTTCGCGCGACCGATTCGATTTTGGCTGTGTAAAGGCGAAGATTGTTATTCTGTTCCACTCCGTCTGGTAAGTTAACGTCACCTGTGTTTTCAAATGCCGCTGGGGACACGAGAACGATCTTGGGCCCAATGCCCGAAGAGTTGTACATTTTGGTTTTTGTATTTTGTACGAGTTCGTCGAGCTCCTCTCCAAATTCGTCCACGCCCGCCTTCCCGTTAAACGCTTCGTTGCTACCAAAGAACATCAGGATTACGCTCGCACGGGATCGTGCTAGGTGGACGTCGGGAGAGCCAAAGTTAAGCGAACGTAAACGTAGATCGACTGTATCCCCCGGGAAACAGAGGTTTCTAACTGTGAGCTCTTTATCCGCATGAAGCTGGTGCAGTAAAGTCTCCCAATGATTACGGTGTTGCATGCGCTCGCCGAGAGCATTGCCGATGAGGCAGATGTGGTCTCCTAATTCAAGATCCAGTGCGGAATCGGAAGGCGGAGGAACGGCAGGCGTCGCTTTTATCGTGGCATCGAATTGGAAGTCGTCCGTTTGCGCGTGGCTCGAGTTCGTAGTAAGCGCGACGGTCAATAAGACCAATGCAAAGGCAAATGAAAATTTATCGGCCATGATATTCCTCAACGAAGTTTTTGCTAAATAGAGTGAAAATGTATTCCGTAGGAAATGTCGAGAATCCACCACTTGTAAACCGTTCTGCGGACGACTAATCCGTGGGTTTACAGAGATGGGTTCTACTACATAACGTTTGCAGAGTCCCAACTGAGGGGAGTTTATTGTAAACCCCAATTCTACAGCGGTTTTGCTGCGAGAAAACCAGTTTACGCGATTCTTCTCTTTCGATGCTGCAAAGCTGAAAGTTACCATGTTAAGGCGTGGCGTTCGTTGCACCGTAGGGGGCGATTTACCATGACGCGTGGGTGAACGATTCCCCCGATCCCATATGTGATCCGCAACGGACCCTACATCGTGTTGAGTTTTGCCAGCTAATGTTTTAAATCTGCCAATCTGCGCGGTCAGTTCTCGATCGAGCTAGAGGCAACAACAATTTAAGTGTCAATGTGCTGGGCTATTCGCGTTGTTTGGCGATTTGACGCATGACTTCCAGTGGGAGAGCTAGTGAGAGCACAGTAACTTTTTTATCTCCATCGGCCGTCTCCTCTTTCACTTCGGTTTTGGGCGGTGGGCCACCGGCACTTGCACCGCCGATCGACGGTGGCAAGTTGCGTCGCAATTCTTCAAGTCGCGTCGAGAGAATATCTATATTGCTTGCCAGTTCTTCCGAAGTCATCTTTTCAATTGCTTCGTAAGTGAATTCAACCTCCCCGGCGGTCTTAGCTTGCAATTCGATCATCTCTTTGGATGGTTTTGGGCCGCTGAAAATGCCTGTAATGATTTCAACACCCGTCTCTTCCTTTTCCTCCGGAGCATTTGGATTTTCGGCAGTTTCTTTTCTAAACTCATCGCTTCCTTTGGGGACTAAAGAATCGAGATACATACGACCACCATAAATCGCTGCAATTCCAATGACGAGTATCGCGAAGAGGACGCCAAATCGCGTAGCTGACCCAGATCTTGAGTTGGTTCGTCGAGAGCAGGAAGAAATTTCCAGACTTGGATTATTGGCAGGAGTTCGTTTTGGGGTGTTCATGGTTTGTCCATATGGCTGAAAATAGTTGGAACGGGAGCCAGCGGTCGCCTCTACTCAAAAGGGTTTCCAATTTGGTGGTTTGTGACGTAGTTTAATTTGGGGAAGTCGGGAATCCAATAGGCAGAGCGAGCATCTTATACTGCAATTTACGTCTAGTGGTGGTAGACCAGGTAAGATGGTCAGAGATGCAGTCGTTATTCTTCACACAGCACCCTTCCAGCAGACAGCTATAAATCAAAATCCCAAAAACACCAAACGCGACTCCAAAGCAATAAATTTGCGAAACACCAATTGTTCGAAGGATTAGCTCTGATTTAATGCGATTTCGGGGGTTTTCGGGTAACTTTGACGAAGCCGGTATTTTCCTTTCGGTGTGTTCCGCTAAATCAACCTGAGCTCCTTATTAGGAGCCAATGCATCCGAGTGAGTGGCTTTCGTCTTGAAAACTGTGGTTGCAATGCGTTTCGAAACGTTCTTTTGAGAACTTCTTTCAACGCTCGAAATAGTCACTTTGAGTTGATCATTTTGGACTTTTTCTTGTTTTTTTGTTACTCAATCCGAGCGTGCGAGGGTGGACGAACTGGTCGCTAGTTTCTTGCGTAAAGACAGCACATCCTGGAACTTCTTAAAATTTCAAAAAGAAACTTGACAATCCCGAAACCGCTAATGAGACTAACAACTCCCAGCCTCTTGAAGCGAAGCGCCTCTGTCAGGACTTTATTCCCTTGAATTTCCGACAACTCACAATTCGAACTTTCCTGTGCGGAATACTTGTCGCAGGACAAATCCTCGGGTGGGTTCACGTGTCGGATTGCGGCGATTCTTCGACCGCTTCTCTATTGCTTTCAAGCGGAGACAGTTGCGGTTGTTGCTTTCAAGAATCAACGTTCGATGACTTCAACAATGGGGCAAAATCGGTTGGCTCTTCGGATTCGAGTCGAGGTCATGACTGTAATAGTTGCCTAATTTGTCGTTCAATAGTGAGCAACAATGCAGAGGAAGCTAGTCTGTATGACTTTCCTCAGTTTCAAGCGATACGTGTTCACTCCACCGCATTGCTTGTATTTTCGTACCTTTCAACGAGCCTTTCCGTCGCTCAACCACGAGCGCCCCCTCTCGGCTAAAAAGGTCCTGTTGATATGACCTTTGGCGGTCCCGACAGAGGTTCCGCCGGCATTAGACCCGAATTTTTTCGCTTCTGTTGCCTCTAGCCCCGTCAAAGTCGGCTATTTGGCACGTCACTAGCGATGTTCTGAATGATTCTGTAACCGTAAAAGATTGTTGATTGAGATTTTTCGGTTTTGTAGGCGCTGCTCCCAGTAAACATTTCTTGGGTGAACGGGCCGAACAACCTACCGATATCTAGTTTCCGAAATTTCAAAGGAATTTCGATCTGGTGTAAGGCGTGTAACCCACCTAAACATGCCGCGTTTTGGAAACGGTGGATTTATTTTTGTTTTTTAATTTTTGTTTTGGAGATATATCATGAGTTTGAATATGAAGAGAAGAAGTCGTCGCGGACAAGGTCTGGTTGAGTACATCATCATCGTTGCTTCCGTTGCATTGATCGCTCTAGTAGCCGTATCTATTTTTGGCCATAAAGTCGCGGATCAGTACGCGATTGGCGCAGGTATGCTTCCGGGTGCTCACACTGAGGACAATGTCGCCATCGTAACGGGTGAGTTCGCTGGATTCACGCAGAATACCGACGGCAATAATATCGCAAACGGCGTTGTTACTTGGGCGGATATTACTGGAAATACCACTACTGGCGAAATGGACAATAATGTTGCCACTACAGGTCTCAACGATGCTGATTCTTTTGTCGGTGACTAGGGCAAACGCCAACTTAATGAGCTAAGCTTAATTTAACTTAGGCTGGGTAAACTAAAGCCAAACCGTTTTTAAAGGCGGTTTGGCTTTTTATCACTTGATTTAGCAATAATGAATGAAAACAAATAAGTCTTGATTGGAATTTAGATATGCCAAACCGCCGACAATCTACATCCTCAAGTGCATTGCCCAAATTGCTACTGTCGATCTTAATCGTTGCAGGACTTGGTTTGGTTCTCTACGGCGTTGCCAATTCAATGGGATGGTTATCATCGAGTCCTGAGCGAGTCGCGGGTAAACCCTCCCGTGAAGGGCGCGTGGCGGTTCCTCGAACACTGATGTCTCTGAAAGCTTTTGAAAAGGTTCGCCGCGAAGATGTTTACGATCGTAAATTAGCCGACGAGAGTTATTTTTGGCTGCCCAAAGAGACGGTTGATAAAAATCCAGATTGGGTAACTGATTTGGACCAAATTATTAATCGGGTCATGGCGCGTGATAAAGGCAAAGACTTTGTATTTAAGAAATCCGATTTTCTGCCGGAAGGAAGTCGAACGGGAATCATTGCTGGCGTACCCGAGGGGAAGCAAGGATTTTTTCTTGATGTCGAAAAAATTCCCGGACTGAGGTTTTTGAAGCAAGGCGATCGTTTCGATCTGATCGCCTCGTTACCAAAGACTTCGGAGGAATCCGCCACTGAGTATGGGATACTGATGGGGGGAGTTAAAGTTCGGGGCAATAAACCGATTCCAGTGGATGGAATTCGATTATTAGTCAAAGGTGGTTACTTGGTAGCGCTTACAACTGATCGCTCGATGACGACTCAAGGAGGTCTTGAGTTAAGTAACGCGAGTGGTTCTGGCAGAGTTTCTGCAGGAAGACGTGAAGAACGTGTTGCGATCGCCATCGATCCAGAAGAAGCAATTCCGTTAACGCAAGCACTTGGCGATGAATTAAAAATACATATGGTCGCTCAAAGCGGACAGGCAATCGACGCAGAGGTGAAGGTAGCGGAATTCGACGCAGATGAACTCATTTCGTTTCCCGGTAATTCGGTTGAAATCAAGGCGTTCACAAAAATTAAGGCAAGCGATTTGGCTGAACCGCTAAGCAACGAATTAAGACGCTACTACTTCAAACCCGGGTTGGCGGACGATAACTGGATAACGAACGCAAACGACCTAATTGGAAAGACCGTCTCCCACGATATCGAACCGGGGTACATTTTCAGTCCCGCGGATTTTTTGCCTGACGGAAGTCTCGTTCAAGCAGTCGAGGCTTTTCAAACAATAACAAGCGATATGCTTGTTGGAAGAGACGGCAAATTCGTAAATGCCGTTGCCGCTCGAGACCTGGAGGCGGGGCGCCCGTTGGTGGCGAACGACGTTTTGGCCGCGGGAAGTTTAATCAAGGATGTCATGCCCTATCAGGCAATCGCAAACTCAGATTTGGTTGCTTCCAGCGACTCGGTCTGGGTCGGACGTTATGCCGCTAAAGCGCTGGAAAAAGGACACCTGATTCGGGAGGAAGACCTGTTACCGCCAAACAGTGCGCTAAAGGCGATCACGCCATTTCAACAACTCAAGATAGCTGATTTGGTCGACGGTTCGCAGTCGCCATGGATTGGGAGAGTTGCATCCTGCGAAATCGAACCTGGTCAGATTATCGACGAGGGTGTGCTATGTGAAAAAGGGGCTCGTCCCAGTGTGTCTGCCGGAATTCCGGCTGGGATGATGGCTGTTTCAGTAAACTCAGATTCAATCAAAGGATTAGACGATCTCGTAATGGGTGATCGTGTCGATTTAATTGAGTCGTCAATCGTCGACCTCAAGGATTCACTTGTCGGGATTGAGATCTCAGATGGATTGTTATCTTCCGAGGATCGCAAGGCTTACAATCGGGTAGTAGCCAATGATGCGTTAGTCGTGCGTAAGCAGGAGGGGCAATTCGTGTTAGCAGTTCGGGTTGAGGAGGTCACAAAACTCTCTAAATCTCTGTTTTTGGATGCCGAGTTGGTCGCCGTTGCCCGACCTAATCGGTTAAATTCCTTGAAAGGATCTGGGAGCGGTTTGGATGGAGCCAGTAAGTTAAAATCTGACCCCTATCCTCTGAGTGAAATTGTAGTCACTGAATTAATTGTTGGTGGCCAAAAGACATCTAGAGCGTTTCGGAGGAGTGACGATGAGTAGGCCACAAATTCTCGTTCATCGCTCAGATCCGGAAATTGATTTTGAAATTGAGCAAATTCTTGCCGAGTTAAGCGGGGTCGTTCCTGTATTTCACTTTAGAGATGAACTCAAAGATACGATTAATTCAGCTGCGGCGTTTCAGCCTTCCCTTCTGCTGGTCCAATTAGACGAAGATTTAGAGAACGCTAAAACAACCATTGAGGAGTGTATTGCCGTCGCTCCGGACATCACGGTGGTCGGTATCTGCCAAATGGAGGGCGTATCGGGGGGCGGTTCAACGATGATGTTGAATGCCCTTCAAATTGGCGTTGAGGATTTTATTCGACGGCCCGTCTCAAATTCCGATTTGCGGGAATTACTAAATAGACGGTTGGATAATCGTCGTGAGAAGAAAGCAACTCACGGAACCTTAGTTAGTTTTATTAGTAACAAAGGTGGTGTCGGGAAGAGCACGTGTGCGGTCAATGCTGCGGTCGAGTTGGCTCAACGTCATCCCGAGCGGGTTTTGCTCGTTGATGGCTCGCTTCAAATGGGAGTTTGTGCTGCCCATTTAAACTTGGAGCCTCACGCAACCATTGCCGATGCTTGGAATCAGCGAGAACGACTGGATTTCCAGCTTTTTCAAGAATTGACAACCGTCCATCAATCCGGTTTGCACTTGATGGCCGCCCCTGAGAGTGCCGTCGAGGCAGCCGAAATAGATGATGAATTCATTGCACGAATATTGTTGCTCGCACGCCGAACCTATGATTACGTGATCATTGATACGTTTCCATTATTCGACCGAACAATAATGGCGATCCTCGACCTGAGCGACTCCGCTTACATCGTTGCTGAGAACGTAGTTCCCACGTTAAAAACGGTGCGAGGCTTTTTTCAGCTGCTCCAGGATGTAGGATTTGACGAACAGAGGTGGAGCCTCATTCTTAATCGATTTTCGTCTTACGCCGGATCGCCCGGCGTGGCTGAGGTCGAACGATTCGTTGGGCAAACTGTCGACTATGTTATCCCTTGGGATAAGAAGTTCGTTCTGGCAGCCAACGTGGGGCAACCGCTGTTGACATCGAAGTTTCGCTGGAATAAGTCCTTTAAAACTCTAAGCCAAATAGTAGATTCAATCGAAAATGAATCGCTGCGGCGGGGATCTGCGGATTATCTTGCAGGTTATCAGCCTCATGCTGATTTAAAAAAGGATAACGAATTTCGTTCGGAATTAGATTCGACGAATGATCGGGAGGGCGTGTAATGAAGAAAAGTTCGGTGCGAGCCTTATTGAAAAAAAAAACGATCAAGGTGCCTCATGATCGTTTACTAAAAAAGCCGGCGAGCGGACAGCCAACGACGGAAACTGCCAATAGCTCATCGGGAGCTGCGGCCCTTGAAAAAAGGGTCAGTAAGAAGCTCGAATACCAGTCAATTAAAGGTGGACTGCACGAGCGGCTGATTGACGAAATGAACAACGCCGGCGTCTTAATCCGCCCGGACGACGAACTCAAACAGTATGTCGAGGAGTTCGTAGCCGGAGTGCTGGAAACCGAGGACATCCCGCTAAATCAGTTAGAACGAATACGGCTTGCTGATGAATTGCTGGAAGAAGCCCTTGGTAGTGGCCCTCTCGCACCTTTGATGGGAGACCCCGCGATTTCGGATATCTTGGTGAACCGTTTTGATACCGTCTATGTTGAGCGATTTGGCGTTTTAGAACCGACGGATGTACGGTTCCGAGATGAAGAACATTTGGTGCGTATCATTACCCGAATTGCGGCCAGAGTCGGTAGAAGAATTGACACTTCCTCACCGATGGTCGATGCGCGACTTCCTGATGGAAGTCGGGTTAATGCAACACTGCCGCCCGTCACACTCGATGGCCCGACTTTGTCTATTCGAAGGTTCGGACGAAGGCGTTTGACCAGTGCAAGTTTGGTCCGGCTAGGTATGCTGTCCGAGCAAATGCTTAAGTTCCTCGAGCTATGTGTTGTGAACCGGAAGAATATTTTGATTTCCGGAGGTACCGGTAGTGGTAAATCCACGTTGCTGGGTGCGATTTCTGAATCAATTCCTCCGCAAGAACGAATCATTACCATTGAAGACGCTGCCGAGTTGATGTTGGGACAAGACAATGTCATTCGAATGGAAACCCGTGCAGCGAATGTAGAAGGTCAAGGTCAGATTACCCAGCGAGATCTGGTCGTGAATGCATTGAGAATGAGACCGGATCGAATCGTAATGGGGGAAGTCCGAGCTGGTGAAGCCCTCGATATGTTGCAAGCGATGAACACGGGGCATGATGGGAGTCTGACAACCATTCATGCCAATAGCCCTCGAGACGCTTTTGCAAGACTTGAAACGATGGTGATGATGGCAGGAATGGAACTTCCGTCGCGTGCTATTCGTGAGCAAGCGGTGTCGGCCATTGGTCTCGTGATCCATGTTAGACGATACGAAGACGGTACTCGCCGGGTAGAACGCATTGCCGAGGTTGTGGGAATCGAAGGCCAGACACCTCAATTGCAAGATATTTACGTTTTCAACCAGACGGGTAAAGAGGAAAATAAGATCTCCGGGCGTTTCGAAGCGACCGGGATTGTACCGCGTTTCTCCCGAGAGCTTGCCGCGCGTGGAATTGAAATCTCGAATCAATCGTTTTTTGAGAGAGATTCCCAATGACCTACATTTTAACGGGAAGCGGCCTATTGCTTGCCATCGGTGCGGTAGCGTACTACTGGCGACTTGCGGCGATTCGAGAAATGTTGGGTAAGCGTTTGTTGACCCCTGCCGTTGGGGATCAGCAAAGGGCTGTAAGGGTAAAACCATTCGCACAGCGTCGATTTTTGCTCCCAATTGCATTGGGTTTAATTGTTGGATTAGTTTTTGTTGGTCTGTTTAGCTGGCCAGTCAACATTGCCGTCGGGCTGGCATTTGCATTTAGCCTGATGGGATTCGAAGTAGATGCGTGGATTTACGAAACACGTTTAACGAAAATTGAAACCCAACTGGCCGACTCAATTGATCTGCTCGTTGCCAGTCTTGGTGCGGGCTCATCTCTGCAAGCCTCTTTGGTTCAGGCGGCAGACTATACTGAGAATCCATTGAAGCGAGAATTTTCTGAATTGGTTGCGAGGTTGAGGCTCGGTGACTCTCCGGCGGATGCGTTCAGGCTTTTGGAAAAACGAGTCCCTACCGAAACATTTCAACTTCTTTCGACTTCGCTGGTGGTGAACTGGCAAGTAGGAGGTGGGCTTGCCGAAACTCTGGCCGGGGTTGGTAAGACCATCCGTGATCGGCTGGCGATTTCTCGGCAAATTAGAACTCTAAGTACTCAGGGCCGTCTGACGACGATCACCGTAATTAGCGTTGTCTGGTTCATGGCCGCGATGATGTGGCAGTCGGATGAAATGAGGTTTGTTGGGTTTGTAAACAGCCAACCAGGCAGTTGGCTGATGGCCGCGACGCTCATGCTGCAGGGCATTGGGATTGCGTTAGTATCAAAAATTAGTCGTCCGAGAATTTAACCTATGATCGTTCCAATTCTAGTTTTTGCAGTCACCACCGGATTCATGCTCTGGGGGTGGCAACTTTACCTTGTTCGGGTGAAAATTATTAAGCGCCTTGCGGAGTCGGAAGGCAGTAAAGCGGAGGTCGAGCCCTTCCGCGAAGATTTGTTAGACAAAGGTCGAGTTTCGACGTGGCTTTTTCGAGCTGGATTTCGCCAAAACGAAGCCGTCGCCATTTATTACGCCTCGACATCAGTGCTTTGTTTGCTTGGGTTGGGATTGATGTTCCAGCTTTCACAACAGGGGATTTTTGTTGTCGCTTCAGAGATGGTTAGCAGTATTCCCGGTGGCGTTGGTAATGTGTTAATCCCATTTGTGCTGGCAACCCCTTGGTTTTTATTCGCCGTTTTGACGTTAGTTCCCACATTGATTGTGCGAAGCGTTCGACGGAATCGCGTCAAAAAGATCGAACAGGAATTACCGCTTTTGCTGGACTTGTTGACGACGCTTGCCCAGGCAGGGATCGGATTCGACAGCGCGTTAGACAAGATTCTGTCGGTTCAAAAACAGTCGCATCCTCTTGTTCAGGAGTTACGACTCTTCCAATATGACAATCTTGCTGGTCGCTCACGGGTCGAGTCGTTAAGGCGGCTGATGCGACGGGTGCACGTACCGATGTTCTCAACATTTATTTCGGCCATCGTTCAGGCGGAACAGACGGGGACGGGAATGGGGGTGACCCTGAAAAATCAATCGGCAGAGATGCGTTCTCGACGGCGGGAAAAAGCCTCTGCCGCAGCCTTGTCAGTCCCCACCATGTTAGTGCTTCCTATGGTTATCGGCTTTATGCCCGGCATCTTCATAATCCTTTTGGGGCCAATGCTGTTCGAGGCCTTTGGGGTTTTGGATCAAAGTTTCCGGGGAGCGCTGGGGCAGTGAGAGCTAGACGAAGGTGATTGGCAGTTAATTTTTAAAGTTCGATTAAAAAGTGATGAAGCTGGATGGCAAAGTTAATCAATGCCGAAACGGGGGAGACGATTCTTGCCGAGTTAGAACTGGCACGGTCATTCTGGAGCCGATTTGCTGGATTGATGTTCCGGAAATCGCTGCCACTCGGATGCGGTATTTGGATTGAACCTTGTAAATCAATTCATACGATGTGGATGCGAATTTCGATCGACGTTCATTTTCTTGATGGCAACAACAGTGTGATTGGAGTCAGCAAGAATGTCCGGCCGTGGCGAGTCGTGCTGGCTCCGGCAGATACGATGAGCGTTCTGGAAATTCAGTCCCGAACCATTGAGATTCCATTGAACACGAGGGTGGAGGCGTCATGAAATTTAACCGCTTTAACCGGCGCGGGCAGGCGTTGCTTGAATTTGCAATCTTGATTCCGCTAGTGCTGATCTTGATAGGGGCAACCGTTAGTTTTGGGCTATTTTTTTATCAGGGAAATGTTTTGCAACAAGCTGTCGACGTGGCGGCGCAGGAAATCTCACGGATGCCCTTCGCACCTACTCAGGAGTTGGGTCTTGGACGGCTTGATAAGTGCAGCCTAACGGATCTCGTTGTTGATGAGTCCGACTTTAAGAATCAGATTTACGATGAAAAGCACTTAGTGATTCCAGATTCGGCCTGGGATGCGTCCTCTGCATTCAACGATGACTTTCAATCCTACGTTGCGACTCTGCCTTTGCTCAATCGCTTATTGGTACCGGTGATGATTCGTGACGCAAAGTTAAATCTGACACGTTATCCCGGAGCACTGGTTACCAACGATCTTGGAGAGCAGACGGTGTTGATCCCTCTTGTTGCTTATAACTACAACGGAATTGTTGATGGTTATCAGTGCGCGGGCGAAACCATTGTTGAGTGGGTAGCGCCCGTCGAGGAGATTCGTGTCGATCATGATGCCGATGGAGCCACGGCAAAAGAAGGGCCGTATCGGCTTGTTTCAAATGTGGAGGCTGCTAATGATATTCCCTCGTTCGTTCGGGGCATGGTGGCAATTCGGATCAATTACCCGGCTCAGTCAACGACGTTAATCAATCGAACTAATTTACCTGCTGCCTCAAATCCAACGGGTAAGTTGGGACAGGTAATTGTGGTTGCAGATGACCAGAGTTTAAGTGATGGCGATACTGGATGTTACACGTTGATTGTGAACGATCCGCCTATTGCGAATGGCGGCGCCGATCCGTTTGGGGGCCGATATGGGCTGGGTAGTCTTGCTGTTCTCAAAGGGAACGTTCGGCCTTATCGAAAGGTAATGACGTTTCAAGCGATCTACCGCCGAGAGGTATTTGCAGATGAATAAATCGCGCTGTCGTCGATCAAGAAAAGGTCAATCCCTGTTGCTAGTGATGTTCATGCTGATTGTGTTGGCAGGCATCATGGCGTTAACTTTAGATTTTGGTTTTGTCCTGCAATCGCGGAGGTTGATGCAAACTGGAGTCGACACTGCAGCCTTGGAGGGGTTGCGTAATCTTGACGCGGACGGGGATAACTTAGGTGATGGCCGTCAAAACGCTGCGGCGCTTTTGAGAAATGTGTTTGACGACAATTTAGACCCTTCTTCCAATCCCACGAGCGTAGGCGCGGGTATCGATAGCTCGTTGGTTCAAGGTGATGGATACCAACAAACGATATTGGGAAATGGTACCGGTTCAAAGTCGCTTTATGAAAATCGTAGCGACTTTATTTATCGTCCAGAACCACAACTGAATAACTTAAATCTCCCCTATGGCGATATGGTGGAAGGCGAGTACCTCGAAAATGCAGCCAGTCATCGAGAGTTCTCCGACTATACGCGAACTGATTTTTCCGTTGGGACATTGGGTGATCCTACGTCATCTTTCTTAACCCGTATGCGACGTACACACGATCCTAATGGTGAGGATCGGATTCCGGGGGTAAGTTCAGGGAGTGGTGGCCTGCCCTTATTGATGGGGCGACTGGGTTGGTTTTCAGTCAGACCGGCGGGGTCAAGTTACTCCATTCGACGCGACGGCGTTACGGTGCGTGCGACGTCCATTGCGGACGAGAAAATTGCCGTTCGTGTTTGGGCAACCACTGACAACAAGATTTTTTCAGCTATTCCGTTCGGTGTTTCCAAATTGGACTTTGTTTCAAAGGCGGACTTCACTGCCGATATTAAACCGACGACAACACTCGTTACTCAATTTGGCCAAGTCGCGGAATTTGCATCCTCTGGTAGCTATTCTGGTGAAATTGGATACATCGCTGTCATTGATGAATCTCTGTCACCCCCGAGAGCAATCGGGTTTTTCCAAGTGGGAGCGGCATCAGCTTCCAGCCGCCAGGCCAATGCGTCGTCGCGTTTGCAGGACGTTTGGGGGGGGCTAAGCGAACTGTCAACCGCGGAGCGTGAATCTTTATGGGATAGTCGGGCGGAGGTTGATAGCACTTCAGCCAACCAAATGTTGACATCAGGTGTTCTGGTACGTGCCGTTCGGTGAAAACTCATTCAATCGAGAGCTTTTCCTAGAGTGTTTATAGCAGTTTGACGATTGTACCAATAATGCGGTTTCCCAATCGTCTCATTCATCACGCTCTCCTTTTGGATGTACAATGTCAACCCCGAGCCTATTCCGCGCCGGTATTTTTGTCGCCATCGCACTGCTCACCGTTAACCAAATGATGGTTAACGCTTCAGGTCAAGTGACTGAGCGATTCTCTGCGCCGGCTTCAGTAGCTGAATCAAAACCATTGTTACCAGTCGAAAAAGCGGTTGTGGTGCAAGAAGCGGTTCCTTCTGTGCAGACGAAACTTCAGAGTGGCTTTCCGGCGGAACTGCTTTTGAAGCCACCGACTTCCGAGGCCGTTAAAAATGCGAATCGACACGTGGTTGGCACGATTAACCCAGAAATTCCTCTGAATCTCGTGATTGGCAGACCCAAGGTTCTGCAATTGGTGAAGGCTGCCAAACGAGTTTATGTTCCAAATGAAGAAGTCATTCGAACAGAGATAGTCGACGAAAAAAGCGGGCGCGAAATTGCAATAACAGGTTTGCAAGCGGGAACAACGACGCTAATCCTCTGGTTTGATGATCCTCAAAGCCCTGATGGGCAGTCGACTGTTAGCTATCTTGTTCGTGTTTTTACCGATCCGATCCTAGCTCGCCCAATTGAAGAGCTCTCAAAAGACCTCAACCAAAAATTTCCAAACAGCTATATCGAATTGGATCAAATTGAAGACAGGCTAATAGTGCGAGGCCAGGCACCCACCGCGATTGAGATGGGACAAATTCTTCAGGTGCTAGCAGGTTCTCGAGGGATTCAGGCCGGTGTGGTTCGGCCTGACAGTCCAGTCACGGTCACATCCGCCTTTGATTTTGAAGCAGAAATTGATCCCCTTCGAGCTGAAGAGGATGCCGCGGCCCGTCGACGTATTGTCGATCCAATAGCGCTGGCTCAGGCGGGAATTATCAATCAAATGACGATCGTTGGTGAGCAACAGGTTATGCTAAAAGTGACCGTTGCTGAAGTAAATCGAACGGCAGCTCGGAGCATTGGGCTGAATTTTGCCGTCGATAATGATTCAGGGTTAACCATCTTCGAATCTCTGACAGGAAATATATCACCGGGAAATGTGTTGGCGTCTCTCGATATGGGGCAGATTCGCGTTGCCATCGAAGCTCTCAGACGACTCAATCTTTCGCGCACACTTGCGGAACCAAATCTAGTTGCAATGAATGGGATGTCGGCTGAATTCCAGGCCGGAGGACGGTTCCCTGTTCCAGTCATTTCATCTGGCGGTGGCAATGGAGCAGGCGGGCAAAACCTGCAAGGAGTGAACTTTGTTCCCTTCGGTGTACAGCTGCAGTTTACTCCGAACATTGAAGCCAACGGCGTTATTAGACTCGCGGTTAACGCAGAAGTTTCAACCCGGGACGAATCATTAGGAACTCAGATTGGCGGTGGTGCAGGCGGCACACAGGTGTCAGGATTAAACAGTCGGAATTTTTCAACAACCGTTCAGTTGCGAACGGGTCAAACCATTGCCGTCGCCGGACTGATGCAAACAAATTACGGAGCCAGTACTGACCGAATTCCTTTCTGGGGGGATTTACCTTTGATTGGTTCAACCGGTGGGGTTAATCGAAGCAGCAGTGGTGAACAAGAACTTGTGATCCTCGTAACTCCGCATCTTGTTGCTCCGATCAACAGCAGCGGCAGCCCCGGACTGCCTGGAAATGACGTGCATGAACCGACGGATGTAGAATTTTTCGTTGCTAACCGCCTCGAGAGTCGCCGCAGCAAGGATTACAGGACATCGGTTCAATCGGATTGGGCAAGACAAAAATCTGCCGAGCGTTGTCAAATGCAGACATATATGATCGGTAGTATTGGCCCCTCAGATCGTTGCTTTGCAGGCGGTGAAATGTCGATGAGCCAAACCGCTATTTCGATCCCCGAGGTAATGCGAACTGGTGCGGGGCAACCGGTGGAAACTTCTCAAGCAATTACGGGAGGTCAAAAATGAAGAGAACCACTTCGTTCATCAGCATCCAATTAGCTTTTTTGATTCTGATTCCGATATTTGTATTTTCCGGTTGCAACCATCACCGTGGGATGAAAGGCGTTGACTCACTTACCGAAGTTCCGAAAGGTGCTGTTCCGGAACCAGCCGGAGTCAAACTGTGCCAATGGCAGACTGCCCAAGTTTTACAGGCCGCTCAAGATCAGACCGTTCTTTATCGAGCCGATTTTATCGGTGAGAGTGATAGGTTATCACCGTCTGCGACCGAAAAAATGCTACGCTCTTTACAAAACGGAACGGCCGGCACGCAAATTTGGGTGGTTGAGGCTACGCTAGATTCATCGCAGGATACGATGAGAGTTAAGAGCGTGACGAAACAGCTGACAGATTTTGGGGTGTCGAGCCCGCAGGTTGGAATCGGTATGCCAACCGCTTTAGGAATGCCAGGAGTGTTTGCTGAATCGAATTTTCTCAATCAAGGACGCAACGCAAGACTGAATTCTCCATCTCGAACTCAATTTAGTGGATTTACGAACTGATGCAGTCCCTCTTAAAAAAACAAAACTGCGCCATATTACTCCTTGCAGTTGCCGTGTCAGGTAGTTCAAGTTTGGGATGCCGAAGTGGCGTTCAAAAAGGCATTGATAATAACGTAAGTCAGTTGGTTCGCCAGTTAGACCCTAAAGGTGAGATTGTTTCTCAACAGCCTGATCCCGATAAAGAAGCACAAATTTGTATCGAAACTGCGATTGCAGTTTCCAAGGCGGGACATTTGAGAGAAGCTATTCGCCTTTACGAGAAAGCTTATTCGCTTTCTCCGAATGATGCAGATATATTGCGACAGGTGGCGCCATTATATGCTCAGTCGGGTGATTTAGAGCAAGCCATTAGTGCTTATCAAAAACTTGTGGAGACTGAAAAATCGAGTCCCGATTTGCTTAACAATTACGCCTGGACCTTGATGGAGGCCGGGATGCTAAAAACCGCGAAGGATCTTGTTAGCGGCGGTCTTGCAAGTTTTCCTAAGTCGGAAAAGTTGATGACTACTTCGGCAGTAATTAGCTACAAGCAAGGGAACCGTGCCGCAGCCTTTGAACTCTTTTCAAAGGCATTGGGCGAGCAAGCGGCTCATCATAATCTGGCAGTTCTGGACATTGATTCTAAAAACGAAGTTGCCGCGAAGTCCCACATCGACAAAGCACTTCAGCTTCGTCCGAATTCGCTGACACGGCAACTAGCTAATGCAATGGACGAAGTTGTCGAATAATCGGGTGAAACCTCGATTGATTCAAGGCGTTTGGAAGACCTGCGTGGAATCGAGGGTATGAGTATTCTCTTTTTCAAGAATTACTTGGTGTTGATTGAGATTAAGTTATATCGAATTGCCTCAAACACGTGACCACGGTCTTGACGCGAGAGCGTTGATATAACGAGTCGATTTAACGGCTCAGTTGACGAGAACTCTAGAACTGCTATTAAACAATTGACGAATCACACGTCTTCTTGAATTTCTAGTTTGCAGAGACCGATGTCGTTTGTTTTCTTAAAACTGGCTTTGTGTTTGAGATCCGTAGGTTTCGACTTCCTGAGTTTAATCGGTGGGGTTGTGATTCAAGTTGCTGAATCAAATGTAGATCGCCCAAACTGCGGAACAAAAAATAATGGGGAGGTCGTCAATCTGTTCGTATTGGCATACGAACGATTGGTACGCACTGGCTTCAGTTCTGGATACGTTCTGGATAAAGATAAAATTTCAGAAAGAGGTGAGTTACGCGTCGACTTAGTCAGATGCTCGATCGATATCTTTGGCGGTGGATTAAGATTAGGGGCACGAGTCATTTCTCCGGTAAGCAAACGTGGGCGGCATTGAAT
>WTFU01000030.1:29589-53743 GCA_011523945.1 Mariniblastus sp.
TATGGTAATTTGATCGAAAATGAATGGCTGCCCTGCTCGAATCGCCGGAACGAAAGTTTGGGGCTGGTGTGGTGATCGAAGCCGTAGAGAATGTCGCGCGATCGGGGAAAAAGCGTCGCAAATCACAGATCTGTAAACAACCCTCAAAGGTCATCTGGTGAAAATGGCCAAAGTACCCCCTAAGGGAGTCGAACCCCTGTTTCCGGACCGAAAAATCCGACGTCCTAGGCCACTAGACGAAGGGGGCTTGGTGTAGCCGAAAAATTTTAGATCAATAGTTTACAGCGCGGGATTTAAAACGGTCAAGCCGATTGAGTTAAATTCAAAATCAGTCGAACCGAATCATCCGAGCCGTTAAGCGTGCATCCTAGGGTGTTGCTAAGAAGACCGATGTGCTCGCATTGTGTTAACACCCGTTCGGTGACTGCCCTGTAAGCAAAGTTTTTAGACATTGAGATTGGCTTAAACATTAGCTTTAATCTTTTCACATTGTGAGCGTCGAATGATGGTGGTGAATCTAAGGGAAAACTTGCTGGGATTGAATTCTATTTTTGTCGTTTCTTTAGATTACGACGTGGCGAATATTGCAGGAACAGCATAGACTGAACGCATCGTCAAGAACGATAGATCTTGCGTCAAGTTTCCCAAAATTCTTTTCAGCCGGCTGACAACTTTATGAGTGCTACCAAAGAAGTCACAATTTTTGACACGACTCTTCGCGATGGTGAACAATCACCCGGAGCGAGCATGAATTTGCAGGAAAAGTTAGAGATCGCCCAGGCGCTGATTGATCTTGGGGTGAACGTCATTGAGGCGGGCTTTCCGATTGCTTCTCCGGGTGACTTTGAAGCTGTGCAGCAGATCGCTTCTAATTTTCGCGGAGCGCAGATTTGCGGGCTCGCCAGATCCAACGATCAAGATATCGATCGAGCTTGGGAAGCGTTAAAGCAGTCGCAAGATCCGAGGATTCATGTCTTTTTGGCGACTAGCGCAATCCATCGCGAGTTTAAGCTGAATATGACGCCGGATGAGATTATCGCACGAGCGGTTGCGGGGGTTCAGCGAGCGAAAAGTTATTGTGACAATATTGAATTTTCCCCTGAAGATGCAGCGCGTACGGAACCGGATTTTCTTTGTCGAGTGGTTGAAGCCGTGATTGCCGCTGGCGCGACGACAGTCAACATTCCCGATACAGTCGGTTACGCGACTCCCGAGCAAATGGGGCGAGTTATCAAGAATTTAGTAGACCGCGTTCCCAATATCGATCAATCTGTGATAAGCGTCCACTGCCACAACGATCTTGGTCTTGCGGTGGCGAATAGCCTTGCGGCGGTACAAAATGGCGCGGGGCAAATTGAGTGCACGATTAATGGGATAGGTGAACGAGCCGGGAATTGCTCACTCGAAGAAGTAGTGATGGCGATGCGGACGCGAAGTGATGTCTATACTTATGAGACGACAATCAACTCGAAGCGATTGGTTCCCACGAGTCGTTTGGTTGCATCCATTACCGGTTTAGAAGTCCAGCGAAATAAGGCGGTCGTCGGGCGAAACGCGTTTGCTCACGAAGCGGGTATTCATCAGGACGGGATGCTCAAGGAGAGAACGACTTACGAAATTATGCGGCCCGAGGACGTTGGTTTTGCCAATACAGATTTAGTATTGGGCAAACACAGTGGTCGAGCGGCATTGGCAGATCGTGCGAAACAGCTAGGCTTCACCTTGACGGGTGAGCAGTTACAGAGTGTTTTTGAGGAGTTTAAAAAACTTGCTGACCGAAAGAAAGAGATTTTTGATGGCGACATCGCGGCCTTGATAGAGCATGAGATACTTGGAATCTCTGAAGAGGAGTGGTCACTGGTTTCATTCAAAGTTGACCTGAATTATCAGCAGCCTCCAAGGATTGTCTTAACCCTTGAAAAAGGAGGCGAGGAGAAAACTGTCGAGCAATCGGAAGGGTCCGGGCCAGTCGATGCAGCCTTCTTGGCGGTGAAACAGATCACCGGCGTTGAAATGAGTTGTAAAGAATTTCATGTGCGGAGTACGTCACTCGGTTATGACGCACCAGGAGAGATAACGCTTGAGGCGGAGCACGCCGGGCAGATCTATCGCGGGCGGGCTATCTCGACGGATTGTGTCGAGGCATCCATCAAAGCCGTGTTGAATGCAGCTAATCGAATTCTGGCAGCAAACCGGAAATAGTTTAGCGGTTAGGGGAACCTACGTCAAAAAAGGGTGCCGAACGAATTCGGCACCCTCTGGTTTTCGGCTGAAGGAGCGCGCCATAAAGGTTGGCAATAACGCTCAAATTCTCTTAGGTTCAGCTTTTAGTTCCGGAACAGCTGGGAAAGCCCAAAGGTGAAGAATACATTGCTCGCGAAGTTAAGCACTTCTTCCTGTGGCTTGTATCTCAACAATAACTGGTCTCCCGGCTTTACCAGGATTCTTTGTCTCGGATCGTTGATTGTGTCATTGAGGTCGATTCGAATTGCCAGTTGCCGCTTTCCAGGAACCTGCCGGAGAACAATCAGTTCGGTAGGTGGAACGTTCTGAGCGGCACCTCCGAGTGCCCCGGAGCGTTCCGTGGTCGCGACTCCTCTTCCCGCGATGGAGATCGCTGCAAGTACATCGAGATCATAGTCTCGTGGAATTGGAAATTCACCTCCGCCGAGTAAACCACCGGTGTAGTAAACATCGGTCTCACGCGTGTCGACATAAATAATGTCGCCATCGCCTAGGATGATGTCTTCCGTGTTGAAGGTAGGTACTTCTCCGGGTTTTAATCGTAGTGGGATTTTGATTGAATTTGTTGCATCCTCAATCTTCGGCATGGTTCCGTATGGGAATTCTGATGGGCTGTGCGTCCGGTAGAATTCGTTTAATTGTTCATCCCGCTGAGCAGTATCAATTCGGTTACCCCGCAGGATGCGAACTTCTGCTTTGGCGTTAAGGCCTGGCAGTCCACCCGTTTGCGCCAGTGCATTGAGCACGTCGTTTTTATACGCAGGAAGCTGGAGAACAAATCCTCTTCCGGATTGATCGGAACGGTCTGTGACACCCAAACGCTGGAATTGTCCTTGGAATTGATTCCCTCGGGTCGCTTGTGAGTTGTCCTGCCGCACGACGAAAACGCGATACGTTCGTTCACGCATGAGCGTGACGATGATGCGACCGCCTTCTTTCAATTGAGGTTCGTCTCCCTCGGTGTAGGCTCGTTTGATTAATTCTTCTGCTTGTTGGATGGTTAAACCACGAACGGGAATTGGATCAACAGAAGGAAGTGAAAGTGTCCCGTCTTCGCGAACGGGAACAGGGTATCCAATGGCGGGAGGTAAGTCACTGTCCGGACCGGGAAGTTGGACCGGCGGTGCGTCGTCAGAGTTGCCAAGAATTCCCTCGATGAAGACGCCCAGAACATCGTCAGCGTCCAGGGTGTAATAGGCTGGTTTAGTTTGACGCAGTCGAGCGACATCAATTGGGATTTTGTCGGCTTGAGGCTCCGCCAGAAACTGGGCAGGAACGCGATTCGCCGGTATCGTATCGATGGGCGAAAACAAGGCAGTGCAACCCGTAAGCGACGAACTGGCCAATACCGATAAAATTACAATGAGGTGTTTGGACATGGCTCGATAGCTAGATTTTTTTGAGTGGGGTTTAATAACCATCAACTCGTGCTCCCTTAAATGCGGCAGGCGATCCAGCCGCGTCGTAATAAGTTTGGATGTTTGGGTTTGGCGGTGCTTTTGCAAAGCCAATGAAGCTTCTCAATCGCGTTTTACTTCGAGGTTGATTGAACCGTTGGTTTAGCGGTGGTGCTAAAGTCAGTTGAAGTTCGAGGGTTTAGGTAATCTATTTGAGTCCCGATCGCGGTTGCCCGATTCTGTTGGGAATTGGCTGCCGACGTACCGTTCACGGTTCTTACACTACTTGGCAATTGACCCGAGGCCGCCATTGGAGTTTTGTTTGACGGAGACGCGTTCATTGAGACGACTTGTACGTCTGCTGGAAGCACGGGATCAGTATTGGATTGATCAATAGCTGAATCGATCATCCGAGAGATTAACACATCGTGATAAGTTCCTGATTTATCTTTCTTTGCTGCAGCAACACCGGCTGGATAACCTTCAAACCAGCTGTTGACACATTTTGCGCCATCGGCAGATTGGTATTCCGGTGCTCGGTATTCTTCAGGAGGAAGTGCTGGAACGTAGCCATCACCTCCGTTACACATGTCGGTGTAGCCTGCGCAAAATCCGTTTTCAAAATGCTTGGCATAAGCGCGTTTGCAGTTTCCGTACCGTAAATTAAAGGCACGTTTGGCCCAGACTGTATCGCGGTACGTCAACATCGATGCCTCCTTGATACCGAGTTTACAACCGGTAAATGAGACCGCCGTTAGAACTGCAATGCAGGCGATTAAAAACGGATAACCCTGTCTAGGTGTGACATATGTTGGTTGGTTCTTCACGACAACTTTCTCTGAAATTGACTTGTCTCATCCATCGAAACCCCTCAAAAGTCTCTGTCATTCAAGGGAATCAGACAGGGGCGCGAGCCCATCGCCTAGTCAATTCATCGCCAGTTAAGCTGTGCCGGATTTAACGAAGATCCTATTTATAGCGCTTTTAACGAAAATATCTCCCCGAACCGTAAAGATAGGAGGCCTGCGGAAGGGAGTGCTGGCAATTGAGACGCATTCTTTTATGTGACAGCAATATTGGAAGCGCGAGGGAGTATTGGCTGCCTGGCGATTGGTGCAAGATCGATGGCCTCGCTTGGGAACCGGCTAAAAAAGGAAGAGCTACGGTCTTCCAGCGAGAACGTAGTTGGGTGGTTGCATCACGGAGCCCGTCCAGGCGGTATCCTTTAGGCGGCCACAACGCCGTTCACCAAATGAATTACCCGGTCAGCTTGCGCAGCGAGTTGGTCATCGTGTGTGACCATGACAACGGTAAGATTCTCGTGCTTTCGAAGTGCGGTAAGCGTTTCCATGACCTCCGCGCCATTTTCTGAATCCAAATTGCCCGTAGGCTCATCAGCAAGAAGGATCGAAGGATCCGAAATCAGTGATCGAGCGATAGCCGTTCTCTGCATCTCACCACCAGAGAGTTGGCTTGGTTTGTGAGTCAGACGGTGACCAAGTCCTACCATTTCTAGGAGCTCGATAGCTCTTTTGCGATAGGCTCGCTTATTTTTGAGGTATCGAAAAAAACCATCCTGAACCATTCGAGGAATGAGAACATTTTCTAAAGTGGTTAGCTCGGGCAGCAGGTGGTAAAACTGGAAAATGAGTCCGAATTCGCGGTTGCGAAGGTGTTCCTGTTGGCGGGGCGACAGATTGTCGATTCTTTGATCCCGAAAGTAGATTTCTCCGCTGTCAGGTGCATCGAGTGTTCCGAGTAAATGCAACAGCGTGCTTTTACCAGATCCGCTTTGTCCAATGATTGCAGTGAATCCTCCTTCTTCAATTTCGAGGTCCACTCCTTTTAAAACGGGGACTTGAACCGTTCCTTTTCCGTAGCTTTTGAAAAGGCCGCTAACTGACATCGCCGAGGTGTCGGCGATTCGAAGTGGCGCTGATTTGATGTTTTTAGACAATCGCTTGCCTGGATTTAATTCTGCGGTGGACATGGGGTCTGCCTTGGATTCTGGATCGATTCGCAGGGGGGTGCTGGGAGCGACATCACTCATATCGAAGTGCCTCTACTGGGTGTAAGCGTGCAGCGCGAAGTGCGGGGAGCACGCTGGCAAGGACGGCAATCGCGATGGCGCCGATAGCGACCCAAAAAATGGTAATCGGATTAATTACGGTTGGGATTTCAGAAAAATAATAGATCGTCGGATCGAAAACTTCCTGTCCGGTGAGCACGGCGACCGTATCGGCAATTTCGTTGATGTACTGGACAAAGAGCAATCCGATTACGATTCCTACCCCGGTACCGACAGTGCCGAGCGACATGCCATAGCCAAGGAAAATAGACATGACACCTCGACTAGGTGCCCCTAGTGCTTTGAGAATGCCGATGTCTTTGGTTTTTTCGACAACGATCATGTAGAACGTTGCCAAAATTCCGAATCCGGCAACAGCGATGATGAGGAACAGTAAAATGTTGAGGATGGTTAATTCCATTTTGACAGCGCTTAGCAAGGGGCGTTGGGTGTCCTGCCACGTTCGAATGTCATAGTCGGGAAAATAGTTAGGGGGGAATTGAGCAATCAGCTGATCACGTACAGCGTCTAAATCAGCCCCTTCTTTTAGTTTGATTTGAATCGTCGACACGGAGCCTTGACCCGTCATCGGATCGATCATTCCTCGTAGTTGCTGGAGCTCGCTCAGCGGGAGAAAAGCGAAACTGGAGTCGTATTCATGCATATTGGATGAATAAAAGTCGACGACCGTGCAGTTTTCGATGACCGGTTTGGGGTTCTCACCGATGGTCGTCAGCATGATATTTGCGTCGTCACCGGGCCTAATGAGATAAGCGTCTTGTAATTCACCTGAAGGGAGTTCCACTTTCCGTTCAGAGATGGCTAAACCTAAAATAATTCCGGTCCGATGATCTTTCATCGGGTCAAACAGATCCTCCGGGTTGATTTCCGGTCGAAATTTTGCATGGGGGTCGAACGGTGAAATGCGATGGATGGTACCTGGATTGGGCAACTGGTTTTCTTGAGTGACGTCGACATTCGCTGTCGCGGAAGCTTGGGGATTGATGTCCTCTTCGGCAGGATTTCCTACCGGGGGGATATCTGGAAGTGTGGCCGGTAGAGGCGCAAACCGACTCCCCTGCTCTTCCTGAACATTTGCGTTTTCGTAGCTGGCCGTTTCGACGTGAGATGGCTCAGAATTATAAAAAGCATTCGCGGCATTTTCGTATAAACTGTCGTATTCACGACTGTTTGCTTCAATGCGCCGCTGAATTTCGATTCGGGTTCGGCGGTATTTCCACCCGGCATCGCCTTTGAATTTCTCCTGGTCGTAGCCGTCTTCTTCGAGATCAAATGAAAATGATTTGCGTTTGATTTCGTTGGTTAAATACGGCTCAAAATCGGTGACTTTACCAAACGTCTCATCGTCAATTCCCAGAAGCATGATCTGCTGAGTCCATTGGCGGCCGCGCACATCAAATGAGAGTAACGCTGGCGTCCGAACGACGCACGTCGCTTCTTGAATTTGGTCACCGAGAGTTTGTTTAATGATTTCAACATGGCGTTCAGGATGCGGGATTTCACTGAACATTTGCGTCGAAATTTCGACGTCCGAGAGAATTCCGTGAAGTCGATTTTTCATCTGATCAACAAAGCCGGCCATGACGCTGTTGACCACGATCAAAGTCGCGACACCGAGTGTGACACTGACAATAGATGCCAGCGCAATGAAACGTGTTTTCAGGTAACGCCACGACAAAAGCAACTTATACATTCGCCAATCCTTTGGCCTTGTTAAAGCGAATTTCGATCCGTCTATTATCGATTATCCGCGTTTTTTATTGGTTAGTCACCGTTTGTAACAAACGGGTTCAAAACGCTCTAATTCTCGGCTCTTAGGAGTGGGAACAGGATGATATCCCGAATGGAGGGAGAATTCGTTAGCAGCATAACTAGCCGGTCTATTCCAATTCCCAGTCCACCTGCCGGTGGCATTCCATTCCTTAGGGCACGAACAAAATCGTGGTCCATTTTTGCCATGGAATCCTCTTCCGCCATCCCTTCAAGCTGATTTTCGAACAACTCCTTCTGTAAATCCGGATCATTTAGTTCCGTGTAAGCGTTAGCGAGTTCCATCCCGTTAATGAATAGCTCGAAACGCTCCGCGATATTCGGATTCTCTTTTTTTCGTTTGGTCAGTGGGCAAATGCTCGCAGGATAATCTGTAACGAAAACAGGCCCTATTAAGGCATCTTCCACTTTCTCTTCGAAAACTTCGTTTTTGATTACGTCGGGGTGTTTGCCTTCGACCGCTAAACCAAGTGTTTCCGCATAAGCTTTTACAGCAGCAGGGTCTTGCGGGTCAACGCCGGTGTTCTCGGCAAAAAGTTCGTCATAGGGCTTTCTGGCAAACGGGGTAGAAAAGTCAACTTGGGTGTCTCCATAGGGGACGGTCGTTTCAGAACCGAGTGCTTGCAGTGCGTTTGCTATCACCGCCTCGGTGAGGTCCATCATTGACTCGTAATCGCCGTAAGCCTGATAGACCTCGAGCATGGTGAATTCAGGGTTATGTTTTGGGCTGATTCCCTCGTTTCTATAAACACGTCCCATCTCAAACACGCGTTCCATTCCACCGACCATCAACCGCTTCAGATGGAGCTCAAGGGCGATTCGCATCGTCAGCGGCATATCGAGTGCATTGTGGTGAGTTTCGAATGGTCGAGCGGCGGCACCACCGGCAATGGTATGCAGGGTCGGTCCTTCGATTTCGACGAAATGCTGGTCGGTCAGGGTTTTTCGAATCGAGGTAACAATTTTCGAGCGAGCCAGGAAACGGTCTCTGACTCCTTCGTTGTAAGCGAGATCGACATAGCGACGCCGCTGGCGAAGTTCAGCGTCGACAAGTCCTTTGTGTTTGGCGGGTGGTTGGTCGAGGGTTTTGCAGAGAATGTGTATTTTATCGGCAAAAATTGAGAGTTCTCCCGTTTGAGTTCGGCGGAATGTCCCATCAATTCCTATCAAATCGCCCAAGTCGAGGCATTGGATCAACTCCCAATTTTCCTCGCCGACTTGGTTTTTACCGACGAATAGTTGAATACGCCCGGTCCAGTCCTCGATGTCGATGAAATGCAACTTGCCTTTGTCGCGGTGGAGTAAGATTCGTCCGGCAGCTCTTACCTTTGGGCCGGTCATTGTTCCCTTCCCTTGCGCTTTACACCAATCGCGGAAGCTAAGGTCCCCCAATTGCTCGGCAGCGGGTAGATCAATTGAATCGCTCGATTCGGTTACGAATTTAATTTCTTCGGTTCGCTGGAGGATATCCCCGATCATATCGCGATCGTTGAACCGGTGTCCCCAGGGATCGATTCCTAATTCAACGATTCGATTTAAGTTACTCCGTCTGGATTCCTCAGGAGCGAGTGCGCCGTCGTTCATGTTATCTCTTCAACTGCTGGTTTGGATCAACTGCGTAAGTGGATTCGAATCAGCATTCTAAAGAAACAACTGGATTTGTCGAAGGTGGGAATCGAAAGAACATTGAGTGTTTGGAATTTAGCAAGACTGCTCGCTAGAATCCATCAATCTCGCTTTTGCGGCTTGGAAAAGGGTTGGCATCTACGACTTGTGAGTTAATTGAAGGCTGTTTTACCAACGTCATACTGGTATTTTGAATCGATTGCCGCGTATTTATTGGCCATAGCGAGCCATAATTCGGTTCGCGATTCCGGGAATTAGCCGGTCCATCCAAACAATCAATCGACCGCCATGAGTCAGGATGATTTCGTGTTTTCCTTTTTTCATTGCTCGAATTGTTTTGGAGGCAACAATCGACGGTGGCATTGCTCCACGGGTTTCCCAATTCTTTCCGGTGGTATCTTCGATGGCGTGATCAAAAAAATCACTATCAGTTGTACTCGGGCTGACGAGGAGTAGATCGACTGAATCGTTAGCCAATTCTGCTCTTAAGGCATCACTAAAACCATGAAGTGCAAATTTGCTTGCGCAATATTCACTCTTCAATGGAGCTGCTCGATGGGCTAGGACACTGCTCATGTTGACGATGATCGGCGTATGTCCTTGCTTTAGGCGGGGAAGTGAGATCCGAATCATTTCTGTAATCGCAAAGAAGTTGACTTCAAACACTTTGCGTATTCTGGTTTCTGCTGATTCGTCGAATCGCCCCATCGCTCCTATTCCGGCATTGTTTATCAGGATATCAAGTCCCCCCAATTCTCGATCGGCGACCTCCATGATTCCTTGCCGATTGGCTTCCGAAGTAACGTCTCCAACAAAAGGGATACAGGTTCCGCCATGCGACTGAACCTGCTTTGAGAGATCAGAAAGTAATTCAGCTCTCCGGGCACACGCGATAACTGAAACGCCTTCGGCCGTTAATTGTTGAACGAGATGCCAACCGATACCACTGGAGGCACCGGTGACGACCGCGCGTTTGTCTTGAAGATTTCGGTACGGCATATTTGCTTAACTATATTGCGTAAGTTGTGAAGTGCAGTGGAAAGTTTCTTCAGGTTTCATTTCCATCTGTTTTCTCGGGGGGCAGTGTTATGGAGTTCTGTGGTTCTATCGATGGTGAGAGGTCATTAGGATTGCGGTTCTTCAATTCCTGTTCCGGTGTAATCCAGCCTGCGGGGCTGTGCGGCGTAATAATAGTGTCAGTAGGATCGATTTGTCCAAGATATTTTTGCGGCAGTTTGCAATGTACTTTTACCATGTCATCGGTGTACTGAGTGGAGATGATTTCTCCTTTGGCTGCGATGAAAGCCAATAGTTTCCCGTTTCCAACATGAAGCTCAATGTCAACATCTTGAAACGAACGGCTGAGCGCTTCACTTACAGCTGACTGAAGTTTGTCGAATCCAAGTTTCGTTTTTGCACTTACTGAGATTGCATTGGGGTATCGGTTGAGCATTGCATCGAGTAACGCAACGTCTGAGACTTGATCGACTTTGTTAAGAACCAAAAGAGTGTCTTTGGCTTCGACGCCGAGTTCCATCAGAACTTCGTAGACCGAACTAATTTGATCGCCCACTTTAGGGTTGCTCGCATCGGCGACGTGCAGCAATAGATCAGCTTGCCGTGTTTCTTCGAGCGTCGCCTTAAAACTGGCAATTAAGCTATGCGGAAGATCGCGAATAAAACCAACGGTGTCGCTTAATAAGATGGGCCCCCAGTTGGGCAATGCCCAGCGGCGCGTGCGCGTGTCGAGGGTGGCAAATAACTTGTCTTCGGCTAAGACGTCGGCGGCCGTCAGTGAATTCATCAAGGTGCTTTTACCGGCATTCGTGTAGCCAACCAGAGAAACCGTCATCGTGCCACGTCGAGACGCGACTTGGCGTTCTTTACGTTGCTCAACTTTGCTTAACTCAACTTTTAAATCATGGATCCGCTTTTCAACTAATCTGCGGTCCGTTTCAAGTTGCTTTTCACCAGGCCCTCTCATTCCAACGCCCATTTTTAATCGGGACAGGTGAGTCCACATTCTTTTCAGGCGTGGAAGTGAATATTCAAGCTGAGCCAGTTCAACCGCTAGGCGGGATTCGTAGGTTTGGGCATGTGTGGCGAAGATATCAAGTATCAGCTCGGATCGGTCGAGTACTTTGACGTTGAGTGCAACCTCAAGGTTGCGGTTTTGAGCGGGCGACAGGTCATTGTCAAAAATCACGACATCGGCGGCATGGAATTCGACTAATTGCATTAGCTCTTCGACTTTGCCGCGACCCAGATAAGTTGCCGGGTCGGGTTTTTCGCGTTTTTGCGTCAAACCGGAAAGGACGATGGCGCCTGCGGTTTCTGCTAAGCCCTGGACTTCATCGAGTGGGTCGAATTCAATGGGATCATCGGGGAGTATGACGCGAACGACAATTGCGATTTCCCGGTCGACTTGCTGAGCGCGTTTGCGGTCTTGCACGGTGGTTTTGATTCTTTGAGTTAAAAGTAAGTAAACGTTGAAATAAGTAAACGCAGAAGTAAGTAAAGGCTGATGGTCGTTGTTGGAGAGATACTGATCGAGGTGAATCGCATCACGAGGGGGTTCTCTGTCCTCCGGCGTTTCTAGTATAGCCGATGGCAGGTGCTTGGCTAAGCCATTGGGGATTAGTAAGAGGTCTTGCTCTTTAAATCGGTTGCAAGTTTTTAAGCTTTCGACTTCTTTGGCTCCGTTTTGCCTTCTTCTTTCGGCATTTCTTTTAGCGTTTTAGGTTCGATTCTTTTGCCTGGTTTAAGGATGACGTAGACCTTGGTCTCCAAGGGTGGAATGTTCTCTTCAAAAGCCTCGAACAGAAGACCTTCGTTTGATTGACTGCTCTGAATGTTGAGATCAATGGTTGCTGTGGAGAAGTTGGAAAGGCAGATTAGCTCACCCGCGTCTCCGTAGTAAACTTGATGATCGGAGGCAGGGTCCTCCCAGAATTGGCTTCCACCAAAAACCCATTGCTGGTTCATCGCTTTTTTTGTTTTGGTATTTCGGATCCAATTCTTCGCGGACGAGGTTTGGGTTTTTCCGGACTCTTGATCTTTCCATTTTAAGGTTACCTCAATCATGGGGCCGTAGGCAGCACGATATTCTGGATCCCAGGAAGTGGTTTTGCCCGGGTTTGCTCCGAGCGCGACTAAGGCCAGGTGGACTTGGAGCGCTGTTGCGTGAGCTGAGATGACTGATTCGTGTTCCTTTGTTTGTGCGGGGCAGACGAACATCTCCAACGGTCCGGCATTGAGACAGACATGCCCTGCGAAGATTACCTCCTTTGAGTTGACATCGATCCAGATTTCTTCTTTTTTGCTGAGACGTTTCCAGGTTTTTGGGATGTCGATCGTCTGAAGTTCTTCTGTCGGTTCGGAGGCAGGTTGCTCCAGATCTGGTTTTATTTGTAAGTCTTCCTCGCGTTTGGTAACCGGTTCCAATGGCTCAATCGGGGGTTTCTGAATCCCAGTTCTAGCCGACGGCTCGGAAGTTTTTTTCTGGGGTTCGTCGTTTGTTGAATTTGTCTGCTTTGGTTCTGCTGATTTTGGTTCGGGGGAAGGTGCGCAGCCTGTGATTACCAAACAAAGGGCCGTCGAAACTAACATGGCATGCCAGATTAAGAGCTTAGGGGTCATGGTCAGATTTCGATTTGGAGGAATTGAACTTGAGCTAATTTTAAAATCAGAGTTGCGTAGCCCGCAACGGGGACGGCTTCGATAGAATTCTTAAGTTTCGTTCTATCACCTACGAGCCCCGTTGGTAAGATGTTTGAATTACATGTTGATCTCGGATCTGTGAAGGATCGAACTGGGTTTCAGTCGAATGGACTGAGGCGAGAAGCCTCGTGCAAGTTAAGTGGCGTTATGGCGAAGAAATTTGAGGAAAAATTGGAAACGAGGCCAGTCGAAGGTGTTTCAGTCGATTCATTTCGTGATTTGAACTGGGGGGACAGCGAGTTTTCCAGTTCTGGTGGGGCATCGCCTGTCAGTCTCGTTCGGTTGTTCGGTTGCTCCCATTCCTCGGCTACTGAATCCCCGTGTTCCTGGTTGCTGAATAATAAAACCAAGACCGTCGCGATTGATGCAGGTGACCGCTGGTTTGTGAATTTAAAATCTGAGTTTCAGATTGCAAAGGTCGCGGGTGAGGTCTTTCGAGCGATTGAAGAATACTCCGTAAATTCCGAGTGCGTGTCCGAAGCTTATTTGGTTTTGTCCGCCTCTTATTCGGTGAGAAGCCTCATTGGGAAATCTGATTTTGCGGAGTGGCAGAGCAGTTTGAATCGCTTGTTTGATATCTCAAACGGGATTGAGAGCAATGCCAAAATTTCCATGGAGGCCTATCAGTGGTTGGCAATCGAGTTGCCGCTTGTAGTTTGCTGTCAGTTTCCAGAATGGGATGGATGCCAAGCCTGGGCTCGAGAGGCAATTCAGAAAATGAGTCTCTCGATTTCCGAGTTGTTAGATCATGACGGTTGGCCTACTACTCGCTGTCTTCCAAGTTTTGGCCCTCTTGCAGCCAGTTGGGTGCGATGTCAGTTAATCGTTGGTGCAATGAGAGATCGTTCAATCCTCACACAGGACACCGGGCTTGATGTGGTTTCGCAGTTGGAATGGATGGTGCGCCAAGTACTAAGAATGATTCGTTTTGATGGAAAGCTTGTTTTTTCAAGTAATCATTCGTCTGTGGCGAGCGAGGATTTTCTAAGGTGTCTATTGAAACTCTCTAGCGATCAAGATGACAGAGTTTTATTGACACATACGCTGGGCAAGTCAAAGAAAAGGTCGGAACAAGCGATTTCGGCGAATGCCCTTGGGATCGACGCGAGTAATGTATCGGAATGGAGTGAGTCGGCGTTAATGCGGTCAAACTGGAATCGTAACTCTCCACGACTTGCCCTCGATTTTTCAAATGGAAAAATTTTCAGTGAGCTAAGTCGTAAGCGAGGTTTGATCTGTGGTGAATCTACTCCAGAAGTTTTGGTGGATGGAAAGCCGCTGATTTCGAAAGGCTCATTTGAAATTAGTTGTGCGCAAAGCGATGAGATGATTGAGTATTTGGAATTGGAGATAAAGCTGGGCGACGGTGGAAAGCTGACGCGGCAGTATTTACTTTCAAGAATTGATCGGTTTATTCTGGTTGCTGATGCGGTAGTGCTGCCTGAAACGGCGGACTTAAGTTATTCCTGTTCTTTTCCTTTTGCGGAAGAGATCGAGGGATTGCGAGAATCGGAAACGACGGAGGTGTATTTGTTACGAAAGGGACGGATACGATCGCTCGTTTTGCCACTGGCCCTGCCTGAGTGGAAAGTTGCACGCACAAAGCACTCGTTCGAGATTACCGAATACGCGATCAAGTTAACGCAAAATTGTGTGGGAAGCGGTCTTTATGCACCGTTGTTTTTTGATCTTGATCCCAAGCGAAGTTGCAAAAGACGAACCTGGCGTTCGCTGACCGTCGCAGAGAATTTGAATCGAGTCAGTGGTGATCAAGGGGCAGCCTTTCGGGTGCATCTTGATAAGCAGCAGTGGTTCTTTTACCGGTCGTTAGCGTCTAAAGGGAATCGAACGTTTTTTGGCGAGAACTTTACGGGAGAATTTTTGTTTAGCCAGTTTGCGAAAAACGGTTCGGTACAGCGGCTAATTGAGATCGAGTAGGAATGGTTTTGAATTTCGCCCACAGTCTGATTTTGAACTTGGATTGAACATAGGGGCAGCGATTAAATTTGCGATTCGGGCAGGTTTTATCAGGTTAATTCTGTTTTTGATCGCTTTAAATTTCGAGAGAAGATTGTGGAAGAACAACTTGCGGAAAACGTAGCGGCGGTTCAACAACAGATTTCTGAGGCGGCTAAGCGGTCCGGGCGCGATGCCGCGGATGTTTGCCTCGTTGGTGTGACGAAGTATGTCGACGTGGCAACGACCCGGGCATTGGTTGCTGCAGGATGTCAAACGCTCGGAGAGAATCGTCCTCAAGTGCTTTGGGAAAAGGCGGGTGCAATGCAAGACCTCGGTGTGCATTGGCACATGATTGGGCATCTTCAGCGAAACAAAGTGAGGCGGACAGTTGAATCGACTGCTTTGATTCACTCTTGCGACAGTCTCCGGTTGCTTAAATCAATCGATGACGCGGGTGAGCAGTTGGGGAAGTCAGTCGACGTTTTACTGGAAGTAAACGTGTCTGGTGAAACGGCCAAGCATGGTTTTTCTCCCGATGAAATAGCGTCGGTGATCGAGGCGGTCGAGCCGCTGGGCAATTTGCGAGTGACGGGCTTGATGTGTATGGCTGGGCTAAGCAGCGGCCAGCAAGATGTGCGTCGGGAATTTGATTTGCTTCGTGAGTTGCTTGAATCGAACCGAGGTAATGCTCCGGCGAACGTTCAGTTGCGTGAGTTATCGATGGGGATGAGCCGAGACTTTGACGTTGCAATTGAGTCCGGAGCGACCTTGGTGCGCGTTGGTTCATCGCTGTTTCGAGGCTTGCGATAAAATAATATAGAAGCAAAGTATCGCTGCTGAGATCAACTTAGGGTTCTAGGTTTAGCTCTGCGATTAGCAAAAAAAAGGCCGCTCCAAGTGAAGAGCGGCCACGGTTGAATCGTTTGGACGATTAAATATCGAAGCCTTCTCCAGAAGTATCCATTCCTGCAGATTGGGGTTCGGCCAGCTCACTTTGGCCTGCAAGCGAGTGGTCTGCGTCGCCAAGCGATTCGAGGTGCATCAATTTCTTAATGAGAGGAGCGAGTAGAATCAGTAAAACACCTACGCCGACCGCAACCCAGCCAATGGTGGTGTAGACCGAGTTGACGTTTTCGATGTAAGCAACAGCTTCCGGAGTTCCGGCAACGATCTCTCCCTCTGCATTTAAGCTTTCCGATCCAGATGCTCTCGCGATCAACCCGGCAGCAAAGTTTCCGGTCGCCGAAGCGAAGAACCAAGTTCCCATGATGATCGATGCAAGATTCGCAGGCGCTAAACGGTTCATGGCACTAAGACCCACTGGAGAAAGGCAAAGTTCGCCGGTGGTGTGAAGGAGATAGATCAAGAAGATGAACAGAACCGGGATTAAGGCACCATTTTCGACAGAATTGGCACCGAAAACCAAGACTAAAAAACCGGCTCCCAGTTGTATCATACCGAGTCCAAATTTCGCGCCCGCTGAGGGTTCAAGTCCGCGAGTGCCGAGGAACGTCCAAATGAAGGCGAAAACCGGAGCGAGGAGGACGATGTAAATCGCATTGATCGATTGGAACATCGACGCTGCGACTTCGAATCCAAAAATATTGCGGTCGACCATGCGATCGGTAAGAAGACTGATTGAAGATCCGGCTTGCTCAAACAACGCCCAAAATAGGATCGAGCCAAAAATCAAAAACATGCAGGCGAAAATCCGATCTCGTTCAACCGGTGTAAGCTTAAAGACAGCGGTGAACATGACATAAAGAACGAGGACTAGTCCACCAATGCCGAGTAGAACACCAACAATCGCCTGGTTCTGGACAAGTAACCAGCAAATAACAACCGCGGCGACGCCCACGATGTAAAGGAACATCTCTAAAGGGAAGGATAGATTGGGATTGTTTGATTCGCCTCGACCGTGAAGCAATGGTTTACCCAGAACGAAAACGACGAGTCCAAGAAGCATGCCAATTCCAGCAGCACCGAATCCGTAGCCCCATCCATAAGTTTCTCCGAGATATCCGCAGGCGATCGAGCCCAGGGCTGCACCGAGATTAATTCCCATGTAGAAAATGGTGTACGCACCATCTCGACGGATATCGGTTCTCGGGTAAAGCTGGCCCACAATTACGGAAATGTTCGCCTTTAAGAAACCTGAACCAACGATAATAAACGCCAGTGCGAGGTAAAAGATTTGTACAGCCAAACCCTCATGGCCCGAGCCGTCACCTTCAAAGGCCATCAGGCCATGACCGAGTGTTAGGAGAACCGCCCCGAATACCACTGCTTTTCTTTGGCCGAGAAATTTATCGGCGAGGTATCCACCCAAAACAGGTGTAATATAAACCAAAGAGGTGTAAGCACCGTAGAGAACGGCAGATTCTCCATCCGAGAAAAGCCAATGTTTGACCAGGTAGAACATGAGCAATGCTCGCATTCCGTAGTAGGAGAACCGTTCCCACATCTCGGCAAAGAAGAGGACGGCGAGTCCCATCGGGTGACCGAAAAATCGCTTATCCGTAATTTCCGGAAGTTCGATTGAGTTTGCGTCGCTCATTAAAAATCCCCGTTTCAGATTGGTTGGTCGCAAACGATCCGCAGCGGATGAGGATCGAATTTAATTGTTGTTCGGAACGGCTTGGACAGTTGCCAAGATTAAAACTAGGTCTTGGGGTAGCCTGTGAAGAACCTGTTCGACCCCGAACGCGGGTTGTCACCGATTGGTCTTGAATTGCTCCACCCAAGTGCGTGAGTATAAAAAAGCTTGAACGAATTTACAACGATTGACGCTTAGGAATCACAATCTTTGTCGCGAATGGGACCGTTAGCCATTCGCCACGACGAATTACTGTCAAAGATTGACGGTTGAGTAATTACTGGTGGTTCGCAGAATAGTGATTTAGATTGATATGACGTTGAAATTCTAATACCCCTGTAACGTTGGGCTGGTATCGGGATAACCCGGCAATTAGGAACAAATGCTCTCGAACTGCGACAATCCGTTATTAGTGATATTTCATTAATCAATCGAGTTAGTAAGTTCTCGTGATCGCTGTGAAGCAGCAAAAAGCTGGTTTCGACAAGAATCGCACTACGGCTGCCCATTCCCAAGTGAATTGAGTGGCGAAAATCAACGAAGCGGAAAATCGGTGTTTGGATTAGAAGTCGCTGTAGGCCGGAATCCCAGCCAAGCCGTTCCAGAACCAGCTTTTGCGGATTTCTCTGGGCAATCCACCGCAAGTAGCGAGAATCGATCTTTCATCTAGTGGCACTGGAAAGAGCCGTGACCGGAGCGAGCGGTAGGCGGGTCGAAATTCTGTGATTGGGACAAGGTGTCCGTTCAACTTACCAAAAACATGGGGACGGCTTGCTGGGCACCCCCATATTGAGTGGTTTTTGTTTTGGTTTTTTGTCGCAAAAGCTCGTCGTTTATGGATCCCTTAGAAACCAGAACTTTTTTTCATATGTATGGAGAAATTTTTGCGAATGCGAGAATTTGAACTAACATGGCCTGCAGATGGGCATTCCGGTTATACCGATTTTAGGGACGTTTACTTGAAAATTACGGCGATTTGTGATCGAATCCACCGCATTATTGACGTTTTTTAGGGCGGTCGATTCGCAAAATCGTTTTTATCGTTACGTAGTAAACCTCAAAGCCTTGCCGAAACCGCCTATTGTACGAATTTATCACGTCAAATTTTTCAGTTTGTTTCCCGCAATTATTCAGGCACTCAAATGAAGTCTCGCAAAAAACAGAAGCTTCCCATCCGCGCAAAAAGGTATCGGGACAAGGCAGGCAAGAATTTTGATTACAACAACCTCGAACCTCGGCAATTATTGGCGGCGGATCTGGGCCAGTTTCCGACGGTAGCGGTCGCAAACGACATGGTCGAGCTGATCAATCCGGCGATGCTCACGACTCAGCAAGACACATCGGTCAATGGTGATTACGCGGATGAAAATCACCCCTCGCCGGATGTAAGTATGCTTCCAACGGTGAATTACGTCGGCACAACTGATTTGCTCGTTTTTGACGAGCCTATTTCGAAGGCTGATGGAATTACGATGCTTAGAGAGCATCTTGGACTGGGAGAAAATGAGTCCATCAAGTTGCAGAAATCGTGGAGTGATGCCTATGGCTTTGAGCACCGAAAGTATCAGCAGTATTTTAATGGTCACCGTGTGCAGGGTAGCAGTTATTCGATCCACATGAAGGATTCGATGATTGTTTCCTTTAGTGGAGATAGAGTCGCTCTCGAGAATCCCGTTTCCGATATTTCGCTCAGCAATGAGCAGGCTTATGCAGTCGCACAGGAGTACATCGGCGCTTCCATGTATGCGTGGCAGGATCCGATACTTTCCGAGATTATTGGACTCGATGGAGCGCCAGCGGGCGAAATCGTATATGTGACTGACGCTGATGGCTCGAGCGTGCCCACTTACAAATTTGATATGTATGCGCTTGATTTAGGAACTCGGGATTACGTTTACGTAAACGCTAATTCAGGTGCAATCGAGGCAGTTGAGACCCGGATGAGATATGCGGACGTGGCCGCGACGGGAACCACTCATTATAACGGCACTCAAGATTTCCTGGCTGATGAGTTTGCAACCAATGCATTTCGTTTACAGCAAACCACCAACGGTGTGATTACGTTTGATAACCAAACGGGCGCCGTGGGTGACTTTACAAATGCGATCGACATTACTGCAAGTAGTCCTACGTTTGATTCGCCTAATGCAACCTCTGGTGTTTCTGCTCATTGGGGGGCAGAAAATATGTTGTCGCTGTTGACGGACTGGTTTGGGCGAGATTCTTATGATGACGCGGGGGCGACGCTGACTTCGTATGTCAATGTTAGCAACAACCTGGTGAACGCATTTTGGAACGGTTCCGTGATGCAGTACGGCGAAGGCGACGGGGTTGATTTTGGGCCGCTTGTTTCGCTTGATGTTGTCGGTCACGAGATTGCTCATGGAGTGACCCAGTTTTCTGCAGATTTGGTTTATGCGGGAGAGCCAGGAGCGCTCAACGAATCTTATTCCGATATTTTTGGAGAACTTCTGGAGTATTACACAACGGGTACCAATGACTGGTTGGTGGGAGATCAGCTCCATTTTGCTGGAGATGGGATTCGTAACTTTATGGTGCCGAATTCTGACGGGCAGCCAGATACTTACTTAGGTGATATGTGGGGCGTCGGAGTGCATACAAATTCCGGAGTTCAGAACAAGTATTTCCACATTCTAAGCGAAGGTGAAGTTGGCACGAATGATAATGGCGATGACTATGATGTAACCGGCATCGGAATCGAAGATGCCGCCCAAATTGCTTATCGTGCTCTGAATACCTATTTGTCGGTTAACTCTCAATACCAGGATGCTCGAGCGGCTCACGTTCAATCGGCGGAAGATATTTTCGGTAAGAATTCTCCGCAGCATAAAGCGACCAAGGATGCGTGGGAAGCGGTTGGTGTTTATTCCGAAGACGTGGTTGTGGAAACCGTCGATGAGGTCTTTCCCGGTTCGATGATTTATGCTTCCAGTGTCGTGGGAACCATTCCCGAGATTGGTTCTCGAAATCTTGTGATCGAGCTCGATGCAGGCCAAACGCTTTCGGTCATCGTCGACGCGGATCCCGGGGTGACTCCTAGCATTGATGTATACGATTCGGCCGGAACTTTACTCGCGTCAGGTACGACGACGGGAGTACGGGCGATGGTTAATGTTGTCCCGATTGCGACTGCCGGGGAATATACCATTGAGGTAGATTCTACCAGTGCAATTAACGGAGGATTTGAGGCTCAGATTGTTCTTAATGCTTCGATGGAAGATGAGTTGGTCACGTCGGTCGATAACGGATCTCTGGCACAGGCTCAGGATATCATGAGTTCGAGTTTGTCTCTGTCGCCCTTCGCTGCTGAGAGAATGGGAGCTTTTGGAGAGTTTGAAATCCGGGAAATTCCGTTTTTCGCAGGAGAGAATTTTGAGTCAGGCGGCTTCGGTAGCGGTTGGACAACCACCTCGAGTCAGGCAGAGGGACGAATTCAAATTCTTGACAGCCTTGCGACGGGGGAAGGTAGTTTTGGAATGTTCATGGACACGACCGGAACAGGGTTCTCAAATTTAAATGAAGCTATTTGGTCGGTTGATTTGTCCACACGCACGAATCCATTCCTGAACTTTTACTATGCTTCCTATGATGATGAAAACGACGTGCTTCCGGCCTCCTTTAACGGCACCTTTAACGGCGACGGCGTCTCGGTAAGTGACGACGGAATAACGTGGCATACGATTTTGACCGATAGCGTAACGGATAGTGGGGACTGGAAGCAGATCTCGATCAATCTCGGTGATTTGGCTGATACGGTGGGACTGCAACTAACCGAGGATTTTCAAGTAAAATTCCAGCAATACGATGACGATATGCTGGGCTCTGACGGACGGGCTTACGACGGTATCAGTATTACTGAAACTGAAAAGTCGGAAGATTGGTATCAGGTAGATTTGACCGCGGGCGATGTTGCTACTTTCGCGGTCGGGCAACTGGGGGATGCGGGCTATGTGGATCTGGAACTTTACGATTCGTCCGGAAACCTACTGCAGACCGGTGCATCGAATTCGGAGTCGGATGGATATATCAGCCAGTTTGTAGCTGACCAAACCGATGCCTATTTTGCCCGTCTTGTCGGTTCGGTTACCTCTTACGGACTCGTCGTAACTCGCGGTGCTGATTTTGACACGGGCTCTGGATCGACAACGCCTCAGAATATCACACTGGCGGGCAACGTTGTTGGCTATGTCGATACCGTATCGAAGGGGGATGCCGATCCGGATGCGGCCTCGGATCGCCAGGTTTTAGATAACTTCTTTGATGGAATGACGCTATCAAACAATATCACGGGCGGAAGCGTTTATGCGGTCCGAACCAGTTTCGATGCTCCTTCAGGTTTGCATGTGTTTGCTCCGTCTCCAACGGATGGATCTGGCTGGCAAGCGGGAGTCAATGAGCTTCGGGCCGATTTTGCGATTCCACAAACGGAAGTAACAATCCTTGTCGGAGCCGAAGAGAGTGAAACCGATATGGGCGTTATTCGCGCCTATGATGTCGAAGGCGTTGAGATCGATGAAGCGTTCAGTCGTCCTTTAAATCCGGGTGAGACACAGGTCGTTCGCGTTAACAGCCCGACTCGGCAGATTGCCTATATCGTTGCGAGCGGTTTTCAAAATGATGTGACTCCACTCGATACGATCGGTTATGAAGTTCCACAAGAGGCGGCTGACTATTATTCAGTCGATGTGGTTGCCAATCAAATGCTTGATGTGACGGCAACGTTGCCTGGAAGTGGTCAGTATCTGTTCAACAATGGGTTGGTCGACGGCGGCATCGTTCAGTTCCAGATGGAATTGCTTGATCCATCGGGAGTTGTGGTTGCTTCCGGTACCGAATCAATGACTTATTTTGCAGAAACACCGGGTACCTATACTATCCGAGCATCGGCTGCGGCGGGTGAAGGAAATTATGTTCTCGGAATGCAGACAGAAGTTCAGGAAGATCGGTTCTCTCTTGGTAATCTTGGTTTCGGTGTCGCCATGGACGATGCCTATGAAGGGAAAGGCTACCTGCTTTATTCCGTAGAGAATCTGTTTACTCGATTCCCATCCAATCGCCCGTTCTATCAAAACGCTGAACATGTAATCGCAGTCCGATACAACGCAGCGTTACAAACGTGGGAATATAACGATAATAATTTCCCGTCTTCACCTTCCGGTGGTTGGAATGCATTCACTGCCGCTGAAGGTGATCGATTGTTAGCGGTTGTTGATTTCACTGCTGAGCAAGTTAATTCTCTGGAAGGACTGACTGGCAGCGTGCACGGCATTCCGGTTGGCTTTGTTTCCTCGGACGTAGAGTTCACCGCGAATACATGGAATGGATCCTCGAACTCGGGAGAATTTGATGTCTCTGGAAGCTACTTCCGAACCGGTGACGAGTGGACATCTGTTGGGTCCGCCAATTATGGTGTCGCAGCCGATGACACCTATCAAGGCACTGGCTACTTAATGTATTCGGAGGAGGTAGTGCAAACCCGATTCGCCGCGGACGCACCGTACGAAAATAACGCATCCAATTTAGTCTCCGTTCGGTACAACTTGAGCACATTGACTTGGGAATACACCAATAACTTTAATTGGGTAGCGTTCACGCCTGTTGCCACGGATCGTTTGCTTGCAAGAGTCGATCATCAGGCGGACATCGTAACTTCTCTTGAAGGAAAATCTGGTGTGGTCTTCGGAATCAAAGAAGGATTCATCGCTTCGGATATCGAATTTTATGCAAACCAATGGAATGGGGCATCCAACGCTGGCGAATTTGATTTCACTGGCAGTGAGTTCTTGACCAAGGATGATTATTTTGAACTTGGTAATGTTGGATCTGGTGTAGCGGTTCATGATGGTGCGAGTGGAACCGGGCAGATCATGTACTCCAATGAGAACGTATTTACCCGGTTTGCCGGCGGTAATGCTCCGGCGGCAGGAAACGCTGAGCACTTGATCGCTGTGCGATTCGATTCTGGTACAAGCTCTTGGCAATACAGTGATGACAATGGGTGGGTTGGATTTGTCGCCGAAGATTCAGATCGCCTTGTTGCGAATCTTGACTTTGACAGCGACTCTGCCACGCCAATTGTCGGTGTTGGCGGACGCGTGAACGGAATGGTTCAGGGATTCTTTAATTCCGATATGTCGATCGTCGCTAACTCATGGGGTGGAGGAGTCGACGACGGAGAGTTTGAAATCTTCGGAACTTACTTCTCAACTGGGTCGTACTCGTATGGCGTCGAAAATCTTGGCAATGGAATTGCCGTCGATGATGCCGCAACTGGTACGGGTTTTGTGATGTATTCCGAACAAAATCTGAATAACCGGTTTGCGAGTGACAAACCGTTCTGGCAAAGCGCGTCGAATTTCATTGCTGTCCGGTTTAATGCCGGCAACTGGGAATACAGCGATAACTTCAACTGGCATGTATTTACCATTGCTGCGAACGATCGACTTGTTGCTGCACTTGACTTTGATGCCGATTCGATAACCTCGCTTGTCGGAACGACTGGAAGTTACGAAGGAATCAGCCAAGGGTTCTTTGATTCCGATTTAACATTCGTCGCTAACAGCTGGGGCGGTTCATCCAATGCTGGTGAATTTGAAGTGTATGGAACTTCATTCATTGCTTAAGCATTGAAGTAAGAGCGTAAAACAAAAAAGCCCCATCTTAGGATGGGGCTTTTTTCATGGTTTAAATTTCGGTCAGAAAGGGATTCGGTCAATAGGAGATGGATTGGGA
>WTFU01000171.1 GCA_011523945.1 Mariniblastus sp.
TGATTAACCGAAGCTCAATTGACTCGTCTGAAGGGTAAGCAACCGATTCAACGGTCCCTTAATGTACGCCACCATCGTACCGAATCAGATCGAAGGTTTCATCTAATAAATCCTGAATGGGTTATTTAAAGGATTTATTGGCAGGAAGAGGCGGGGTGGCGGATGATCGACTGCTTAAGTCCAAATCAAACGACTGCATTCTCCACGAATGATTCGGAAAGCATCTTCCAATGAGACTAAGTTCAACGGGATGGAGCATCCTATTTCGACGAATCATTACCGGGCTTTTTGGCCGGTTTGTCAGCCGCGCTAGATTTTTTTTCGGATGATTTCGAGCTGGCTTTCGAGTCCTTGGAAGCTGATTTTTTTGACTTGTCTGCCTCGGCGGATTTTTTGTAAGAATCGCTGCGGTAGTCGGTTTCGTAGAATCCACTTCCTTTGAACATGATCGCAGCGCCTGTTCCGAACTGGCGAACCGCTTTTTTCTTGCCGCATTCGGGGCATTTCTTTACTGGGTCATCTGTTATTTTTTGAAACAGTTCCCACGTGTGTTCGCAGGCATCGCAAATGTAGTCGTAGGTTGGCATTGGACGGTTACACTCGGTTACATGGTTCAAAGATAGGTGGCAGTTCGACAATGCTGTGAAGTCTTAATTTGAATCAGGGCCTGTCGAAACGAAAACTTGAGAGGGGCGGATCACGCGATCGTGGAGTTGGAAACCGGGTCTCAGGTCAGCTGCGACAAGATTTGCCGCGTATTCCGAACTTGGTTGCATCTGAATGGCTTGATGAAGGTTTGGGTCGAATGGTTGGCCTACTGCATCAATTTTCTTGCAACCATGGTTTTCAAGACAGGCTGCAATTTGCTGAGATACTAGTTTTACCCCTTCGACAAGCCCGTCTCCATTCGGCTCCGTTTCGTAAGATTCAATCGCCCGCTGAAGATTATCGACGGACTCAAGGATTTCCGTCATGAGCGCCAGAGAAGCATAACGCACTTGATCTTGCATTTCACGTCGGTTGCGACGGCGGAAGTTCTCAAGATCGGCGTGAGCTAAGAGAACTCGTTTTTCTGCATCGGCAAGTTGAGCCTGCAAGTTTTCAACTGTGGGCTCACCACTACTCTCAGAGGCGTCCGTTGAAGATTCCGACGTTTCGTTTGTGCCAGATTCTGGCGCTTGCGACTCGTTTTGGTTTTCGCTTTGATTTTCTGGTTCAGTGCTCATTAGAGTTCCAAATGCTTGCTAAATTGGGTTCACGTAGTGGGATTTGCTTGATTGGCCCACGGTTGTTTGGATTGGTTTTGAAATGCCTTAGGGATTTCGAAAAATATATCAGCCTTAACAAAGATAGCCTTAATTCAATGTGAGAGTTATTTAGTTTTCTGCCGTACCAAAATAGTCAGTAAGTCTCTGCAGGAAATTTTTTCGTTCAGGAAGCACCTCTGTCTCTTCCAGTTCGGCAAGCTTACGCAAAAGTTCCTCTTGCTCATTAGATAGTTTTTTAGGGGTCTCGATGTAGGTTTGCACCAAGAGGTCGCCCGTCCTCCCACCCTGCGGATTGGGCATGCCGCGTCCTGGTAATTTGAATACTTCTCCCGATTGTGTGCCGGGTGTAATTTTGAACTTATCGCGACCGGTAAGTGTCGGGACTTCAATCTCAGCGCCAAGCGCGGCCTGCGTATAGGAAATCGGCATTTGCAGAATTAAGTTTTCGCTATCGCGGTGGAACAGCTCGTGTTGTTTTACCGTTATGAATACATAGCAGTCGCCCGGAGGGCCTCCACTGGTACTCGATTCGCCTTCGCCCGAGAGTCGCACACGCATTCCGTCGTCTACACCCGCGGGGATGGAAACGTCTAATTCGACAGTTTTGCTGACTTGTCCCTGGCCACGACACGGTGGGCACGGATCGACAATAATTTGACCGGCGCCTCGGCATACCGGGCAGGTAGTTTGAACCCGGAGAATTCCGGCTGACTGTAAAACTTGTCCCCGCCCGCCACATTGTTGGCAGTGCTCGGGTTTGCTGCCGGGAGCACTCCCGGAGCCGTCGCAAGGCTCGCAAGTTTGATTTCTTTTAAATTTGAGGGTTTTGTTAACCCCTTGCGCAGCTTCTTCCAGCGTTAGCGTGACATTCGCGCGGACATCATTTCCACGTCGCGACCGGCTCCCTCCCCCTCCGAAGAGGTCGCCAAACATGCCACCGCCACCACCGAACATTTCTCCGAAAGCGGCAAAGATATCCTCTGCCGAACCAAATTGGCTGCCGCCGTTGACTCCTGCGTGACCATGACGGTCGTACCGCCCTCTTTTCTCTTGGTCACTAAGTACCTCGTATGCTTCCGCGGCTTCTTTGAAATTTTGACTCGCCTCTTCATCGCCCGGGTTACTATCGGGGTGAAATTTGACCGCAAGTTTTCGATAGGCTTTCGCAATTTCGCGATCTGAAGCGTCACGTTCGACGCCCAGTACCTCATAGTAATCGCGTTTCGCCATTTTAATTCCTGTGGCTGCACTAGGCGAACATAGGTTCGCACCGGTCATGAAGCTAGGTTGAAGCCGATCGGTAATGCGAGAAGACCCGCAAACGAATTTTTGACCGACTCAAAGGGTTGGATGGTGTGTAAAAACGGACCACAAAATTGTGGTCCGTTGGGTTTCTCAGTTGCATTGGGTAAATAAAATCACCCATGTAAAGCCAATCGTCAAACTAGGCGACAACGCCTTCGACACGACGCTTGTTCTTGTCGTCATCGTCGAACGTTGAAACCATCGCGTCAGTTGTCAGCAACAATCCGGCGATGCTTGCTGCATTCGCTAATGCAGTCCGCACTACTTTGACTGGGTCAATCACACCCGCCTTCAACATGTCAGTGTACTGACCGGTGAATGCATTGTAGCCGGTATTGTTAGGCTTGCCGGAAACGATGTCCGCAACCACGGAGCCGTCGATTCCGCCATTGCTGGCGATCTGCCGAATAGGAGCGTCAAGTGCCCCAAGAACGATGTCGACACCGACTTTCTCGTCTCCCTTGGCACCTTTTCTAGCGTCGGCAACAGCTTCTTTACAACGCAGTAAGGCAACGCCGCCACCGGGTAGGATTCCCTCTTCGATTGCAGCGCGAGTCGCGTGAAGAGCATCCTCAACACGTGCCTTCTTCTGCTTCATGTCGGCTTCGGTTTCAGCACCTACGCTAACAACTGCAACGCCGCCCGTTAGTTTGGCGAGGCGTTCTTGAAGCTTCTCTTTGTCGTAATCACTATCGGATTGTTCGATTTGACGACGAATTTGGTCGATGCGGGCTTCGACATCCTTACGGGTGCCGCCACCTTCAACGATCGTAGTGTTGCCCTTGTCAACCGTGATCTTTTTCGCGGTGCCAAGTTGATCCATTTCAACTTTTTCAAGTTGAATTCCGAGATCTTCACTGATCAATGTGCCGCCGGTTAGCGTCGCAATGTCTCCGAGCATGGCTTTTCGTCGGTCACCAAACCCAGGTGCTTTGACTGCACAAACATTCAGTGTTCCACGAAGTTTGTTAACCACGAGCAGCGTCAACGCTTCTGCGTCCACGTCTTCTGCGATAATCATCAGAGGCGCACCGCTTTGTCCAACTTTTTCCAAGATTGGAACGAGGTCGCGAATGTTGCTGATTTTCTTTTCAAAGATCAGAACTTTTGCGTTCTCAAATTCGCAGTTCATATCGGTTGGATTGGTAATGAAGTAAGGCGAGATGTAGCCTTTGTCAAACTGCATACCGTCAACGTACTCGACGGTGGTTTCAGCAGTTTTGCCTTCTTCGACCGTGATTACACCGTCTTGTCCAACGCGGTGCAATGCTTCGGCGAGAAGGTCACCAATGACCATGTCGTTATTTGCACTGATTGCTCCAACATTAGCAACTTCCGCTTTGTTCGATACCTTCTTTGACATGCCAACGAGGTGCTCAACCGCCGCGTTTACCGCACGATCGATTCCACGACGAACGGCCGTAGGATTTGATCCCGCGACGATGTTGCGGAGGCCCTCTTTGAAGATGGCTCTGGCGAGAACGGTTGCAGTTGTCGTGCCGTCTCCCGCAAGATCCGAAGTTTTCTGAGCGACTTCGATCACGAGTTTTGCACCCATGTTTTCGAATCGATCTTCTAACTCAATTTCTTTCGCGACGGTGACGCCGTCTTTGGTAACTGTGGGTCCGCCGAATGATTTGTTGATGATCACGTTACGGCCAGTCGGGCCCATGGTGACGGCAACCGCATCGGCAAGGATGTCGATCCCGCGTAACATGCGAGCTCGAGCGTGATCTTCAAATAGCAGTTGTTTAGCCATTATAAATTCCTTGTTGTTTTACTTTCTAAGTCAAATCGTTGAATTCCGAGTGTTTGCTCGAGAAGTCAGCGTTAGACGACTTTTGCGAGGATGTCTGATTCACGCAGGATTTTGACATCCTGACCGTCAACTTCGATTTCGGTGCCGCCGTACTTGCCGTAGATGACTTCATCACCAACGCCGACGGATAATTCGCCACGCTCACCTGATTCCAGCAATTTGCCGGGGCCAACCGCGACGACTGTGCCACGCTGCGGTTTTTCCTGAGCAGCGTCGGGGAGTACGATTCCACCGGCAGTTGTTTCTTCGGCTGCCATTGGTTCAACGACGACACGGTCATCAAGAGGTCGGATAGAGATTTTTGCCATGGTAATTTCCTTTTTATTCTGGTTTCAGTATGAAACTGATTTTTTGGTTATTTAAAAACTGGATGATTGACAGACTGAAAGCCGCGGCCCAAACGCCGAAGCGCGTTCGGGGTGCAGCAATTGGATTACAATGGTTTACATCATGCCGGGCATTCCCATGCCACCCATGCCACCCATGCCTGGCATGCCGCCCATGCCGCCCATGCCCATGTCACCGCCCATTCCATGATCGTGGTGGTGATCGCCACCACCCTCTTCTTCTTCCACAGGAATTTCAGTGATCAAAGACTCGGTTGTTAGTAACAGCGAAGCAACGCTTGCTGCGTTTTTCAGAGCAGTTTTGACGACCTTTGCTGGGTCGATCACCCCTGCGGCTACCAAGTCACAGTAGTCGCCTTTATCTGCATTGAATCCCTCGGTTTTCCCCTTCATTCCGCGAACACGATTCACGACAACGCCACCATCGAATCCAGCATTGTCGGAGATGCAACGCAAAGGATATTCAAGAACGTTTTGGATAATCTTGAGACCAGCCACTTCATCGGTGCTGAGATCCTTCAGTTTCTTGAGGCCTTTTTCGGCACGAAGAAGAGCGATGCCACCACCGGGAACAATGCCGTCAGCGAGAGCAGCAGCTGTCGCTGACTTGGCGTCTTCCAGAAGATCCTTTCGCTCCTTCATCTCTGTTTCAGTGACTGCGCCAACGTTGATTTGAGCAACACCACCTGCAAGTTTCGCAAGCCGTTCTTGGAGTTTCTCTCGATCGTAATCGCTGTCAGTGTTCTCGATTTCACGGCGAATCTGTTCAACGCGATCGTTAATCGCAGCTTTGGCTCCACCACCACCAACAAAAACGGTTTCCTCGGAAGTGATTTTTACTTTCTTGACGCGGCCGAGATCTTTGAGCTGAATCCCTTCCAGATCAATTCCAAGATCCTTAAAGATTACTTGTCCGCCGGTAAGGACGCCGAGGTCACCCATGATTGCCTTACGTCGATCGCCGTAGCCAGGAGCCTTAACGGCACATACCTGAAGGATTCCGCGCATTTTGTTTACGACCAAAGTGGCCAATGCTTCCCCTTCGACATCTTCAGCAATGATCAACAGCGGCTTTTTCGCTTTGCTAACTTCTTCGAGAAGTGGAATCAATGCTTTGTTTGAAGAGATTTTCTCTTCAAAAATCAAAACGTATGGGTTTTCTAATTCGACCGTGACATCGTCTTGGTTGGTGACGAAGTGAGGTGAAAGATAACCACGATCGAACTGCATACCCTCGACGACGTCGACATAGGTTTCTGAGCCGCGTCCTTCTTCGACAGTAATTACACCGTCTTTACCGACTTTCAAAAATGCTTCGGCGAGGACATCGCCGATTGTTGGATCATTGTTACCAGCAATGGTTGCGACTTGCTTAATTTCCTTCTTGCTTTTTTCGTCAATTGGCTGAGCAAGTTTCTGGATTTCATTGCAAACGGCTTCGGTCGCTTTCGAGATGCCTCGCGATAACGCCATTGGATCGTAACCTGAGGCAATCATCTTGAGACCTTCGCGGAAAATCGCTTCGGCCAAAATGGTTGCGGTCGTGGTTCCGTCTCCAGCGACGTCGTTTGTTTTGCTGGCAGCTTCTTTGACCAACTGAACACCGAGATTCTCATAGGGATCGTCGAGTTCGATGTCCTCGGCGACGGTAACACCGTCTTTCGTAATCTTGGGACTTCCCCAACCTTTATCCAGAATGGCGTTTCGGCCTCTTGGGCCTAAAGTGCTGCGAACCGCGCGAGCCAGTTTGGAAACACCTTCCAAAAGTGGCTTACGGGCGGCGTCATCAAAAACCATTTGTTTTGCCACCGGATTCCTCCAAAAAAAAAAAATTAAGTAATGTTGATTTTGCGAAGCGAAAATGCTTCGAAATTGATTGTTTTTTAACTCTCAAACAATTATGCCAGCACAAATGGCAGGCGCACGTCGAGATTCCCACCCATAACGCAATCACTGTGCCAAAGCGGGCCGCCATCGCGGAAACACGCGAACAATTAAAGAAAACCGTCAAAAACTATCGTTAAACAGCGGGTTCAACGTTAAAAACAGGGTGTTTTTAACGTACCGGAGAAATAGTGTTTGATACTGCTTTCCAGTCGCCAGGAAACTAGGCGAGCTGACCGCCATTTTGACAATCCGATTTTACCCAAAGCGTTCGATTCGCGAGTTTTCGAAGTGACAAAGTGGCACACAATTAGTTGGGCAATGATTTGTTGCCGGAAATAAGTCGATTTTAGGTGGATTTCATCTTGGGTTTCGAGTTTTTCAGGTTCTCGATGCCCTGGGTCTCAAATTTCAAGCAAGCAGGTGGGAAAAAGAAAAAGCAGCCATAGGCGGGACATGCCACTGCTGCTTGGGAGCCAAGTAAAAGTGATTTTGCCTACTTTTTCGGTTCGGTCTTGGTCTTGCCGCGGTCGGAAAGCGCCCAAGCCTCATACCAGTCTTGCCCACCGCGTTTCATTTTAAAGTCACTAATTAACCGTTGTTGCATGTCGGGTAAGTGGCCGGCTCCATAAAAAATGGCAATGTTTCGTTTACCCTTCGCGATTTCCTCTTTGAGGACTTCCATACATTTGGCATTTCGGTGGTCGATGATGGTTGACCCATCTTTGCCTTGAAACATCACCATTCCCGACTCCATGTCCTTGATTTGCTTGGCAAAAGAACGGCGCATCCGAAGTTCTTTATTGTTGGAGAACATCCCCATTAGCAGGCCAATATTGCTACCACCCTGCCCTGACGATTGCATCGCCATGCTTTGGCCAATTGCTCGCAATCCGTATTTAACAACGCTTTCATCGTTGGCGGCCATGCTGGCCGAAAATTCGGCGGGTGACATGTCGGCATGAACAAAATTGTCTTTGGTGTAATCAATATGCTCGAGTTGAAATTCAAGACCGAGTGCTGTTTTCATGCCGACCTGCATTGCAGCGATGGGATTGGTCGGGATGCCTTCTTCGCGACCACCTCCTTTAGGAATGACGGTTCCCTCAGGGGCTACTAATTCGTAAAGGAGTGATTCGTACTGCTCAAACCGCTCGTTGAGTTTTTCGAAGTACTCTTTCTCACCAATGTGAACCGCACCGATCAGGTCAACGGTGATCCGATTTCCCTCTTCGTTTATCAGTTCGTAACGGGTAACTGAAGTTTCAAGTGCAACGTCTCTGCCGCGTGAGTCCTTGCGGATACGCATGAAGTGTTCCGAAGGGTTAGGCATCGCCGTTTTTGTCTCGTCGGCCTTGGGCGATTGAGCGATTAGTTGTTTTTCGCCAGATAGGCTTGTAAGCAACGCCAATGAAAGAATGCCAAATAGATATTTTGGGTTCACCATCAAAAAACCTTTGCGTTACATGAAACAAGTGCGATAAGAGAACGCCGATGTATCGAATAAATGTTGCGAGAGATGCGTTCGACTGCGATTATAGGTCTGATCCCCAATTTGTTCAAACGCGTTTGCCGTTCGGCAATAAAAAACGGCGGCAACCAGCGAACAACGTACTCAATTTGACAAAACGTCCAATGCAAATGCTTAGGTGATTTCAACCGGACGGAAGATGTTAATATCGCTGCCCTCGGTGACGAATACGGAAGCGGGACGTTTAGCGAGCGGTTTCACAAATGCTTTTCCAAAGAGGCGTTCGACATCGCAGGTAAAATTGGCTTGAGCCGCGCTCCAGATTTGCCACTTTGGTCGAGTAACTTTGTACTCGAGGGTTTTCTTTCCCGTTCCCAAATATTGCGATGAGTGATCTAGGAAAAAGCCAACTTTTGTGTCGGCGCCTGTGTTTTTGATTTGGCTTCGCGCTTTAATTCTCAAATTGTTCCAATGGTCGTCAACCTTCCATTGGTAATTGACTTCAGGAATCGTGGCCCGATTTCCAAATCCCTTGTTATTATGCTTCATTTTCATTTTGATGTAGTCACGGTCGAAGCGGGAGTTGAGAAACCAAGTCGCGGTTGGGCTAGAGACATAGTTTTTTATGAAGCAGATTCCTTTGCGATTCAAAGGATCGTCAGGATGTCTGACGTAGAAGCGGAGGCTAAGTTCGACAAACCCTCGGGAAATTGGTAATCCCATGATTCCAATTTTTCTCATCACCATGCAAGTCAAACTTACAAAGGTTTCGCCGCCATAGAAATCTAATTCCAAGCCTCTCGGAAGGTAGGGGTCCAAGAGCGTTGGATTAATTTGAAAATTAACCGCAACCAGTTCGTTGTAGGCTGCCGTTGTAAGTAACTTTGGCTCCACTGTTGGGGTCGGAACCACAGGGTGGGAAGTGGTAGACATAGGCGAATTTCCGCCGTGTTAAATTAATTATCGTTTACTTTTTAAGTGATCCGAAATAACTCTCCGTTTTTATATCCATCATCGCGTCACAGGACGGGCACCACATTTTGCTTTTTGCCATGCGGAATTTCCGCCGGTTAAAACAAAGGTGTCAAGCCAATTTTACGCCCAGGCAAGCGGGTTTAATTTTTTAACAAAAAGACACCGTCGAACTTCGGTAGTATTGTCTCCCCCAGTCTAAGCGAAACTCAGTCAAAAATAAAATAAAACCGATGAGAATCGCTTGCTAATATTTCCATTATGCGACCAGTTTCTCTTGGAATCTCCAACCCCAAAATTTTTAGGGAAGAAGGGAAGAATTTCTCGCGAAGCGGATCGTTTTCCTGCCTATTTTGTTTGTTTTCAACATTGGTTTTTATTAGTAGGTTTTTATGTGAGAAAAGCCGCCGCAAAAACCGTTCGATTTGATATTAAATCCCCCCATTTCTTGTTTCACTCGTCTTAATAAAACTTGAGAAAGTCGATTCGGGGAGCAACCAATGGGTAGGTTCGTGTTTCTGATGAATTAATCCAGATGCCGTGCAATCGGACAGTCTCCACCAAGAATGACAGGAACATGACTGGGAGATGCGATTGCAGTATTGGAGAATTGATCGTTGATCGAATGTGAAAATCTACGGACTTACACAGGGCGCCTCGGTCGTTAAACTCAGTTTTTTGAAAACAAGTTTGGGGATGTGAATTTGATGCACACGATTCTGTTCGATATTGACGGAACTCTGTTGAGATGTGGTGGCGCTGGACTGACGGCGATTGGCCAAGTGATGGACCAGCTCTTTGGGGTGAAACAGCTCGGTAAAGTAACAGTTCACGGTCGCACAGATCAAGGGATTTTGAATGATCTGTTTGAAGAGGCTTCTCTTGTCTTTGATGACCACCGGGATGAGTTCAATCCGAGGTACTGGACAAAATTAACCCAAACTTTGGGGGAGAGCCCGAGTTATTTACTGCCCGGAGTCACCGTGTTGTTAGAGCAGTTGGCTTCACGTGACGATGTGGCGTTGGGTGTATTGACTGGAAATGCCGAACGGGCTGCTGAGGTTAAATTGCGTCACTTTAAGCTGGATCACTTTTTTCATTTTGGCGGATTCGGCGATCTTCATTCCGATCGAAACGATGTTGCCAGATTGGCATTGGCATCAGCTCGTGATTTTCTTGGCGGGCGTTTTGACCCGTCAAGGCTGTGGGTTGTTGGTGATACAGTCAACGATATCGTCTGTGCACGCGCTATCGGCGCTAAGGTGGTTGCCGTGGAAACAGGCGGCGCTTGCCGGTCTGAGTTAGAAGCGGCAGAACCTGACTCTGTTTTAGAGTCTTTAGATGATCAAATTGCGTTTTATGAAACGCTTGGTCTTCTTTGATCCAAAACGCGACGGAACTGGTCCCTTAATTTTTTGCATCGCGCTGCAATTTTAAATTAAGCGTGTTGCGGTAGTTTTCGCGGAAAGGGGATTTGTTCCCGGGGCGGAAGGCGTCGCCCGGTTTCTTCTGCCCAAAGAAAGCGTTCTTCTTTTGAAGCGTAGAAACGAAGCCACGACTCTTCGTCTTCAACGATATCGAGGCATTGCCATTTCAGCATCTTCCCAGAGAGCACAACTTTTTTCTCCTGGGCTGGTAAAATATCACGGGCGATAAGGCAATAAAGCTGCCGATCCGAAAGATGGTCCGTGTGAACCAAAACGATGTTCTTTTCAAAGAGACGCCCAATGACCTGATGCAGTTGCTGATTGATCTCAATGTCGGAATACGATTGGTGGTCTGCCATGACAAGGGCCGGTTCGAACCACTGTGCGATTGGAAGAACCGGAGCTTTCTCCCATGCAAGAAGCGATGTCAGAAATTCGTTTTCGTTGCTGACAGACATTTTGTCGAGATCAACCAGATACACGGATTCATCGAGAAATGGCTCCATCTCGTCACGCAAACGCGCGTTTTGCATTAAGAGATCAATTTCGGACATTGTCATAGTTACTTTTTAAAACTAGGCCGGTTGCATTGTGGTCAGCGAACCGCATTGATGATCGTCGCGGTATCGTTCGTTGAAAGCGCGAGTGTTGTAAACACAGTCACGCCCTCTTGTAGTTGGAGACAATCTAGCAATCGAGGCTGTCGATTCAATCATCAACTTAACCGAATGTCAAAAAAAATACGGTAGATTTTATTTCAAAAATGCATGATCCGCATTGACCGCATTGTTTAACAATTACGACCCTTCAAACCGTAAGGAGACCTCCTAGAAATGACAGCATGACATCAGAAATTTGGGCGGTTGTATCGTCTGATTCCCGGCCTCCACGACAGGACATGCTAGTTAGGAAACCGGTTTCAAGAGACGACAATAAAAAAGCGACTTCAACACGTTTCGGCATTAGTCGGTTGGACGGAACTAGCTTTTGGAAGAATTAGCTTTTTGGAAAGCCCAAAGTTAACTGGGCGTCCTCTTCTTCTGCAGACGGGTTGAGTTCTTTGTAAAGCAAACTTGGTTGGATGTCCGTGTTGTTTTGGTATTTATTGCTTTGATACTCTTTGATTGCCCCGTCAATTTGGTGGTAGAAGATTTGGCAAATCGCAACGCCTGGATAGATTTTGACCGGTTGGACGGCGAACATTTCGAGTGTCCAAAAGCCTTTGAAGCCGACGTCACCGAAACCGGCGGTCACATGGACAAACAGCCCTAATCGTCCTATCGATGAACGACCCTCGATCATGGGTACAAGATTGTGCGTTTCTGTCCGCTCAACAGTGCGACCAAGGTAGAGGCGGTTAGGTTCAAGCACTAAACCCGACTCAGGAATTACCATTCTTCTGACACGATTACTCTTACGCATGTCCAGTACGACTTCTTCATACGTAACGACGTCCTGGTGAAGCGTAAGGTTGTAGCTATTCGGGTTAATGTTTTCGGGATTGTATGGATCAATCTCGATGTTCTTGCCAAGGTTTCGTCTAATTTCTTCGCCGGAAAGAATCATGGTTTTCGCTTTCGTGGCAGGAGATATCCATTGCGTTCCGAGTTACTGGCTCAAGCCTGCATCTCGGAGAGGTTAGCCGTCATGGCCGACATTTTGGATTGTGTTTACCTATACAATTAATGTCAAGTATCCGCATCGGAAACATTATTTTGATTTCGTTAATCGAACCGGCAAAGTTGCATTGGCGTACTAATTTGTGAGTCCAAGACACGTTAAGGAAGTTTTCGAAGCCACTAGTTAAAACCGAAAAAATTGGACGAATCTTGATATGAAGGAGTTGGTTCCCATGCAAGATTGCAATTTTTGGTTCTAGGGCTTACTCTTGGTTACTAGGATTGCCGATTAGCGGGAATACTACGGGTGTTTTAAACGGGTAAAATTAAGATTTCAGGATCTAAGATGAATCAAAATTCCTATCAATCTTCAGAATTCGGTTTTCCAACTACTTCGGCACAGATGGCTGCCGCGGACGCAAGAGCGACCTTTATACGTCGTACTTATATTCATCTGTTAGGAGCGATCCTAGCCTGCATCGCGATCGACACAGTTATTCTAACGGTCTTCTACGAGCAAATCGGTGGCCTGCTGCAAGGGCTGGGTCAGATGATGTGGCTCGTTGTTCTCGGTGGATTCATGTTGGTGAGCGTTGTTGCCGACCGCTGGGCTCGCAGTGACACCTCCATGGGGATGCAGTACGCTGGTCTGGGGCTTTATGTGGTTGCGGAGGCTTTGATCCTTGTGCCACTGCTGTTTATTGCTCAGACGATCGCCCCTGGAGCAATTCAGTCGGCGGGGATTGTGACTACATTTGTCTTCGGCGGTTTGACCGCCACGGTTCTGGTAACGAAAGCTGATTTCTCGTTTCTCAGGTGGGGGATTGCTGCCGGTGGCATTATTGCAATGGGGTTAATTGTCGCATCCGTCTTTATGGGAGGTTTGTCCCTCGGTATTTGGTTCTCGGGCGCTATGGTTTTGCTTGCCTGTGCGTCGATTCTATACAGCACCTCTAACGTTCTCAGGTATTACCGAACGGACCAGTATGTTGCGGCTTCGTTGACCTTGTTTGCATCGGTGGCGTTACTTTTCTGGTACGTTTTGCAGATATTCATTTCGTTACGCGATTAATTCGAATTTGGATTTCGCACGGAAAAACTGCTTACCTTAGTTTATGGGTTCTCCAATCACGTCCGAACATTCTTTACCGGAAGATTTTGGCAACGTTGTTCGCCTGTTCCCGCTGCCCAATGTCGTATTGTTTCCCGGCATAGTTCAGGCATTGCAGCTTTTTGAGCCGCGGTACAAGGCGCTCGCTGCGGATTCGATTGCGTCTGATCAGCTGATCACGATGGCGTTGATCGATTCCAAGTGGAAGGCGCAGCAAAGCACTGTCCCATCGATCGCGAGGACAGTATGCATCGGTAAAATCCTCTCCCACACCAAGCTCGAAGATGGCCGATACAATTTGTTTTTGGTCGGTTTGAGTCGGGCAGAGATCGTTTCGGAGTTGATCTCGGAGAAGCCTTATCGAATGGCGGAGATTCGTCTTGTCGAGGAACATTTGGCCGAAGAGCATGAGTTGACGGTTTTACGGACTGAGATTTGTGCCAAGTTCCGTAAGCTTGCAAGCTACCGTTCGGGATGGCATCAGGACGCGCTGGACCAATTTTTAGGAGAGGATCTGCCATTGGGGCAACTTGTCGACATGGTTTGTTACTCTTGTGGTGCCGGAATTGCGGAGCAGCAACAGGTTTTAGAAACCCTCGATTTGGTTGAGCGCGGTAATGTCGTCCTCGAAATTTTAGCCCGACAAATAAAGGCTTCGGAAAGCGAACTGGGATCGGCTCAGGATTTTCCTCCGAGTTTCAGCCTCAATTGACGTCGGTCTTGGGCCGGACAATATTAGAAGTTTGTGACTAGTGTAACTTTTTTGATGGTGCAAAGATGATTGTCTCAATCGAGTATTGCGAAAACTGAAATTTTCTTCCACAGGCTTCCAGTTTGGCAGCCGTCATTGAAAGGACGCTTGATGTTAGCGTTCAATTAATCCCCTCGGACGGCGGGTGTTTTGAAGTGGTTGCAGACGGAGAACTTGTTTTCTCAAAAAACCGCGTCGGGAGGTTTCCCACCGATGAGGAAGTCTTGCGATCCCTCGGCCGCTAGTGGCCACAGCGTTTGCCTGGTTTCAAAACTCAAGCGACGCGGTTCATAGAGGGCTTGATTATTGTCACTGGCGTTTTTAGAAAATTATTGCAAGGAAGAGAATTCTTGTGAAACGTTAGTTCCACGGTTGTATTCGAAACAACGCGTCTTTGGGTGGGACATTGGCACTCAAAGTTGGCAGTGACCGCGATGGGAATCTATGGGGATCCTGAGGTTACTCGTTGGATTGGGGGGCGAACGGAAGCCTGCGTCGATGGGATGAAAAGGCGAATTTCCGAGTTGTTGCAAAGGAATCGCAAACTTCCGGATGTTTGGGGGAGTTGGCCAGCTTTCTTAAAACAGACCAACCAATTGGTTGGTGCAATGTTAATGAAGCCGCTTCCGGATGGAGATGGGAATTTTACAGAAGAAATTGAAGTTGGCTGGCATCTCGCTCAGATGCACTGGGGAAATGGTTATGCTACCGAGGGTGGTCGAAAGATGGTCGAATTGGGGTTTGCCGTTCAAAATCTAAAGCAAATTTACGCGGTGACCGGACCTGATAACCTGAAATCTCAAAAGGTCGCCCTCCGCTTGGGGATGAAGCCTCAAGGGCAGACGGACAAGTACTATGGGCAAACTGTCGACTTGTTTAAAATCACGGTTGAAGAGTGGTCAGCAATGCGAGTCGAGTAAATAAAAACTTTTTGAATTTTTACACAGGCGAGGGTCAAGTGAATAGCGAATTGAAACCGTGGGAAGTCGAAATGTCAGCGGAACGTTTTGAGTTGATGCGGAAGATTCTTGACGCCCCAAGTCCGATTGGTTTAGAGGCGGCAATGACGCGGGGGGTTCTTGAACCTTATATGAGAAGTTTCATGCCTGCGGATTGGAAGATTCATACCTTCAAAGGAAATGCTGGAATTGTTCTCGATACAAGACCGGATGATGAAGATGCTTTCTCAGTAATGGTGATTGGGCACGCTGACAAAATTCGGATGCAGGTAAGAAGTATCGGTGACGATGGGAAAATCTGGGTTAATTCAGATTCTATGTTACCGACAACGTTGATCGGGCATAAAGTGAAGTTGTTCAGCGAACGTCCGGAAAGTCCGGGAGAGTGGCGAGTGATTCGTGGGGGCACCATTGAAGCGATTGGTGCAATTCATTTCGCTGACCCGAAACTTCGCAGCGGTGATGATGGGATCAAGACGAAAATGATGTATCTCGAACTTCATATTCATGGCGAAGATAAAAAAGCCCAAATTGAAGCGCTTGGGATTCGACCTGGTGATCCAATCCTTTACGATCGTCCAATCGAGCGCGGGTTTGCGCCGAATACCTTCACGGGAGCTTATCTAGATAACGGCCTCGGGTGCTTTGTTACGGCGGAAATTGCGAGGCTGATGGCTGAGGCAGCGCCCATGAAAAATATCCGCTATCTCGGTGCGATGGCTTCGCATGAGGAAATTGGCCGTTTTGGGAGTCGTGTTCTGGCGAAAGAATTCAGTCCCGATGTTACGATTGCTGTCGACGTTGCCCATGATTTTACCGCGGCCCCTGGCATTGGAGATCGCCGGTATGAACCGGTAGCAATGGGGGACGGTTACACATTGACTCACGGGGCGATTACCAGTGCGGCCTTGAATTCTTTGTTGACCAAGGTTTCTTTGGAGCACGGGATCCCGGTGCAACACGAATTGGCTGGGCGGGATACGGGAACTGATGCGATGGCTGCTGTTTTTGCGGCAGTGGATTCGGCAAGTGCGTCCATTGGTTTTCCCATTCGCAATATGCATACAATTTCAGAATCTGGGCATACTGGTGACGTCGAAGCTGCGATTCACGCGATTTTCCAGACACTGGTGACAATGAGTGAAATGAATGAAGGCCAAGGAATCAGTGGAGATGATTTAAGGGATCTGCACCCTCGGCTTGATGAAGCGGATGCACAGATGCACTGCCCTGCCCCGGAAAAGAAAGAAGATTAATGTCGAGGTTTTTGTTGGGATGACACGTTCATCCGGGCGGGTGACTAATTGCTTTCCTAGTTGAAGGGAGAACGATGGTCGTTGTGTTGGTAACCCGCGCCCAGCGACCTCCTTAAACATTCTGCGAACTTAAGTGGTAACAAGATTGAGGGGTATTGGGGATGAAAATTAGACCCGTTCCATTGTCTCGGTTTGTCCTTTCGATGGTGCTGATGTGCTTCGCCTGTCCTCCAGTTCTCGCCATTGATGGCTTTGCAGCTGCCGAGTTTAACCAATCTTCACGGTCGCAGAAGAAACCGAATGTCGTCGTCATCATGGGAGACGACTGGTCGTGGCCACACGCTTCGATTTTTGGCAACTCGGTTGTGAAAACGCCTGTTTTTGATCGCATCGCTCGGGAAGGAGTATTGTTTGAAAATGCTTTTTCAAATGCTCCGTCCTGTACGCCGGCTCGATTTGCATTTGCAACCGGGCAGTATCATTGGCGGTTGAAGGGCGCTGATCGACTGGGTGGGTCTTTGCCGGTGGATGTGCCGGTCTACACGGATTTGTTGGCTCAAGCCGGCTATTTGGTCGGGTTCTCGAGAAAAGGAGCGGAGCCGAGTAAGCATTTGTTCCGCGGGAATGATCCGTTCGGTAAGCGTTATCAAAATTTTGCTCAATTTCTCTTAGCGCGAAAATCTAATCAACCATTTTGTTATTGGTATGGAGCCGGAGAGCCGCATCGCCCCTATCCTTGGCGTTCATGTGAATTGAAGGGGATGAAAATCGCGAAGGACGATATTCCCGCGTGGCTGCCCGATGCCCCCGACATTCGTACAGATATCGGAGACTATTTTCTTCGTATCCAAAAGCTCGATCAATTCGCGGGAGAAATTGTCGATCGATTGGCTGAGATGGGAGAACTGGACAACACCCTCTTGATTATGACGGGTGACAACGGGATGCCTTTTCCGAGAGCCAAAGCGACGCTGTATGATGCTGGTACGCGTGTTCCGATGGCCATTCGTTGGGGGAGTACTTCTCGTCCTGATCGACGGCTTTTGGATTTTGTTTCTTTCGTCGATATGGCGCCCACGATTCTCGATGCTTGCGGAATCAAAATTCCCGCTGGCCTCAGTGGCAGTTCCTTGCGTCGTCAACTTGAATCAGACCAAACCGGCTGGGTGGATCGGAAGCGGGATTCTGTACTGACTGGCCGAGAAAAGCACGTTTACGATTTACCTTCTCGTTCATTGCGGGATTCTGAGTATTTGTACATTCGGAATTTTTCCCCCGCCAGTTGGAAGCAGGGACAGCAAGCTGGAAAGCAGCCTCATTACGATTTTTCAAAAACCCCGTGGCCGACCCAGCCCCCCGCATTCTCGTTTGATGTTGACCCTTCGCCAAGCAAACAATGGATGTTAGAGAATGAAGCGGAGCCCGGCATCGGGAAATTGAATCACTTGGCATTTGGCGAACGCGATGATGAGGAGCTTTATCAGTTGTCGTCTGATCCGAATCAAATGGTTAATTTGGCCAATTCGCTTGAGTATCGAGAGGTCCGAGATCGAATGTCAGCGCAACTAACCGAACGGCTACGTCGGACAAAGGATCCTCATTTTGAATTGGAAAATCATGCAAGTTTTGATGTTCGGGGGTGGAAGGTAAATCTTCACGATCGACTTTGGCAAGAATCTCCTAGTAAGACCAAGCGGATGTTGAAATTGCTTTCTGAACAATTGGCCAGGTTGGTTGCCGTCGTGCCGGGAAAAGCTGTAAGGCAAATGCAGGCGGTTCCCATTTGGGTCAATCCGCCCTATCCCGGCGTGCGTCCAGGTGCTGAGTACCATGGGAATCGCGGTTGGTTAAAAAATAATGGGCGAGATGTGCGCATGGGGAAGTCGGTAGAGATCACCAACGTTGCTAGATTCGAGTTTGAAAATGTACGAATGCCGTATTTGATGCTGCATGAGTTGGCCCACGCCTACCATGATCAGGTGCTGGGGTTTGGTAATTCTAAAATTCGAATGCAGTATGAAGCTGCCCGTGATTCGGGGCGTTATGATTCGGTAAAGCGATTTACCGGGCGTAAGATTATTGATGATAAAGCGTACGGTATGAACAACGAAAAAGAGTACTTCGCTGAGTCAACGGAAGCTTTCTTTGGAAAGAACGATTTTTTTCCCTTTAATCAACAAGAGCTCAAAGAACACGATCCAAAGATGCATGATCTTTTGATTGAGCTGTGGGGAGTGAGTTCTGGAACCGCTCAGAATAATAAGTAGCTGTGCCCTGCTTGTGCAAAGCCTCGTAAGGGCGTCTAAGCTTCTGCGATCACTTCATCGAGAATTTGCGAAAATTGTTTACTCGTGAATTCCATTCGCCCGGAAGCGACGGCACACAGTCGTTTTTCAGGCTCAGCCATGACGCCATCGATGGCCATCAAGCGAATCATTTCTTTGAGCATGACGACCCGGTCTTCCATTTTCTCAGGAATCTTCACTGAGAAGCCCTCGGCGGAGATGCCGGCGAGCGCGGCTTCGAACTCTTCACTGGGAATATTCCAGCGTTCCGCTCGCTGAATGAGAAACCGGAGTTCTTCATCAGTGAACTTGTTATCAATCGCGGCGAGATGAACGAGGCTGTGAAAGAGTTCAATGTTATTCATTAGATCAAAAGACCAAAATTGGGGAGGGACTAAACCTTACGAATGAAGTCTGCAGCATAGCTGCGCACGTCCTTGCCGTTAAGTACATGTACCATTCTAAGTTGCTGAATGGTTGAATCCCCAAATCGGGACAACGGAATATGAACCAGTTTTTTCTTAAATTTTTTCGCCAGTCGCCGCCAAGCCACACCGGGAGGTGAAGGACTGACTAACGCAATGTTGGGGCAGCGGCTGTGGAGGCAAGCTGCGGCTAATAGGCGTTCTTCGAGTGTTGTGGCAAAATCGAGGCGAGGATCCTGCCAAATGTCGTGAATTGCCACCGGCGGGTAAAGAAATAATGCTCCCCCGTAATTAGCCAAACAAATACCCGGACCGACGGGTTGCTCGGCAAAGTCACTGGCATAAAAAGCAAGTGTGGACTCATTTTTATGTTCTGCAAACCAGGTGGTTCGCCAAGGGTATTCCCGTGGGTCAGCCGGTGAGTCGAACAGCATCACCGAACAGTCAAGTTTCCCGACAGACGGGGGAAGCACTTTGACATAGATTTCGCCATTATACCAATGGCGGACGGTGTCTCGTATGTCGATCCCGTCTTTGATGCTGGTCGTAAATTTCTCGGTTTGAACAAGGTCGACCCCCATCGCCTCTTTTGCGCGGTCAAAAACGGTCTGTCGAAAATTTTCAATCAGATCGTCTTCCGGAGGCCAACTGCACTGTGAGTAAGGATCCCAACTTTGCTGCCAGTCGACAATTTGATTATCGTCGGGACGAGGAATCAGCTCGATTTGACTCATCGAAACCGGTGGCCCCGGCAGCCGGCTGACGACATCAACGATTTCTTCACCAGGCAGCTCTGCTCGGTCGATCGACAATCGTGCTGTCGGTATCCCAAGGTTCTTAGCAAAGCAAAATTGTTTTGCTTTTTCCAGTACATGAAGGGCGTAGCCATCGCCAGCGACCTGCTGTGCTGCCGTGACGATAGTTGTCAGTTGAGGGGTAAAGCGATTGTCAATCAGCGTTAAATTGCGAATGTACTTGAGGCACTGGGAGAGAATTTTGGGTGTGATCTTCCTCGCCCGGTTTTTATATTCTGCCTGATAGTCTTCCCTCGCGGCAATTAGTAGTTCTTTTAGCCCGTCGATGGAAAGGTGTTCGTCGTCACTTAATTCCTGGCGAGCGTTTTCGTACAAGCCGGTGATGAATGGCAATTCGCCCAAAAGGAAATAGAGAGAATCCAACGGCAGTTGGTAGGTTTCCGGTGTGAGTGAGTTCTCGTCCTGAGGCGGGCTTAGGTTTTTATCATGAAAGGCCTGACGGATCCACGGGAAATCAAGAACGCTCGTGACTAACAGAATATTTTTATAATCGATGCATAGCTCTCGAACTTTCCAAGCTTGGCAAGCGATTCTAGACTTCCATTGTGGATCTGTTGAGGCTTCGATGTGGGGTACGACCGCGGCAGTGAATCTCTCGATTGAAAGCTTTTTTAATGCATATGCATCGGGGAGCGAGCGGGTGTGTGGGTGGTAGCAACTCGTTTCCAGATCAATGAATTTCCGAGGAATATGATCTCCCATAGCCGTTCGGATGGCAGCGATCACCCCCTGGCAAGGATCGATGGGAACGTAACTTGCACCGGCGTCTGAGTCATCTTTCTCCGCGTCGGATGCTGAATCCGAGCTTTCTACCTCTTCGGCTGTTGGTTGACTTTCAGGGGTCCACAACGCCTGATAGCTGGGCATGTCTTTTTGAAATACGACACTTGGCGTGGGTAAATCAAGAATTGCTTTTTCAACAGGATTTTGAAATGAGGGAGGAAGTGGGATCGCGACGCAGTCAAACGAATGTTTCAGCATCAAGCGCCTGACTTCCCACGCAAAATCTCCACTACCATGTACAATCGGCAGGCAGGTGACACGGGAGCCAATTTTGAGCAAGTCGTGAATCAAGTCTTACGCCTCATCTTCATCTTCTTCGTCTAAGTCATCGAGTTCATCGATGTTATATTCTCCGAGGTCCGGGCGAAGCGGATCACCGGGTGAGAAAAAGAAGTCCCCGAATCCCATTGGTAACGTCTGTCCGCCAAGAGTCTGCGTCCGCTGTTGTGAAAGTCGGTTGAGGTCAAGCGCTTCTTCACCCAGGCATTTTTCCAGTGCTTCTCGCCACGCTACGTCCATGGCTAGTGGATGATCGGTCTCCTGAGCGATTCTCTTCATTGCATATCTCAAAAGATTGATTCCATCTCGCGTTGAGAAATCTAACTTGAGTTCGTGAGATTTTTGTAAAAAATCAACGGTCATTGCGAGCATGTCATCTGAACAAAAAGGCAGATGGTAACTCAGGATATGTTTTTCATCTTCACGAGATGGGAACTTGAGTGTCAGTGTAGGTTGAAGGCGACTAAGGATGTAGTCTGGGATTTCAAAAGTTGATTCATCCTGATTCATCGTCACAGCACATCGGAAATTGGGGTCGGCCTGGATCGTGACCCCCGCGACAATGGACTCAATGTATCGTCGGTGATCGAGCAAGGGTGCGAGGGAAGCCCATGATTTTTCGTTCATGCGATTGCCTTCATCAAGGATGCAGACCCCTCCTCGAATCATGGCCGTGACCAGTGGCGAAGCGTGATAGGCAATGGTGCCGTTTTCTGCGAGAACAGGCGTGACCAGTAGATCCTCTGGACGAGTGTCTGCAGTGCATTGATAGATATAAAGTTCTTGACTCCGAACTTGGGTGGCGGCTGTGACTAATGCGGTCTTCCCAATCCCCGGTGGTCCAATGATCCGGGGAGTAAGCGGTGAATCATGGTCGTTAATCGTCAGCCAACAGGCAAGAACCTGCTTTAATATTTCATGTTGTCCAATCCATTCACCAGAGGAATCATGGGGATCGGATAGAATCAAATTTACGTTATGGACGGATTGGGTTTGCCCCATTTGGAATTGCCCTTGGCGTCAGCAGTAACTAGTTGGTTGAATAAGTGACATCGGTCGACCGTTTTGGGATGAAAACGATCGCTTGAGGAGTTCAGAGTATCACTAATCTTGGGTGATCAGCATAGACACTTAAGGTATTTTTTCTTTCCAGAACGGCAATCTTCTCAAATTTAACAATTGAGCCGACCGTGCGGTGGGCATTTGCCTGTTTTGTCCAATGAATAACAGGTTGGTGAACAAAGTGCATTGAAGACTTAAGGGTGCAAAAGCCTTGCTTGCTTCCAGAGTTATGGGCTGAAAAGGTCTTCTTAAACGCGGCTTCAGCGTGCGCCGCTACGCGATTAATTCGCTGGATTAAGTACGCTCTCCCCTGATAACGCCTTCAAAAACTCTACCAAGAAATCTATTTCCTGTTCAGAAAGGTTTAAAGGCAACATTTTCTTGTCGAGCGTTGGATCGTCGGGCGCTCCGCCACGATTGTAGAACTCGACAACTTCGCGGAGAGTTTTGACACTGCCATCGTGCATGTACGGAGCCGTAAATTCGACGTCGCGCAAAGTAGGCGTTTTGTATTGAAATTCATGAGCAGGGTTTTTAGTCGCCTCGAAACGACCTTGATCTCGGTTCGGCTTGCCAAAGCCGACTCCGGTATTGTGAAAAGCTTCGTCAGATAAATTAGAACCTGAGTGACATTTCCAGCATCCACCCCGACTTTCAAAAATCCACAACCCCTGCCGCGCTTCCTTTGACAAGGCTTCGTATTCGGCAGCGCGAAATCGATCTACTTTCGAGTTTCCTGAGGTCAGGGTTCGTTCGAAGCTTGCAATGGCTTTAGCCAGGTTTTCGGCTGTGACAATTTCGGGGGTCGGTGATTCCGTATCCGCTCCAAAAACAGAGTGGAATTGCTCAACATACTCGGAATTGTTTTTTAAATTTTTAAGCACGAGTTCAATGTCTCCGCCTAACTCAGTTTCGCTTTTAAGGGGGCCTAGCGCCTGTTGTTCTAAGCTGTCGTCTCGTCCATCCCACGAAAATTTCTTACCAAACCCCCGGTTGATCACGGTTGGAGCGTTTCGCTTGCCGATTTTTCCTCCAACGCCAACCGCAATGGGATCCGGGCTTGCGAATCCGTGTTCAGGTTGGTGGCAACTCGCACATGAGACTGTGCCGTCAGTTGACAGAATTGGATCAAAGAAAAGCTTACGTCCCAGACTTACTTTTTCAGCCGTTGTGGCATTGTCTGCGGGAGCTGCGGGAATGCCGTTGAAACCTCCGGGAATCTTTGTCGTGCTAATGTTGGCCGGTAAGCTATCTACGGGCAATTTTGGAACCTTGCCAAGTGGTTTGTCGTCTTCGTTGTTGTTGGTGGTGGTCGGTATCGCCCAACCGCACACGCTTACAGTAGAAAGCGTGACTGCTAACAGAAAGAGACAACGAGACAGCAAGGATGGCTGGCGACTCGAATTCGCAAAAGGAAGTTTCATAGGATTGGCTCGCGGTTTTACTGACGTCCCCAGTCTAACTACTTTTGCCGGCAAAACCAACAACATCCGAAGCTAGGAGTTTGCCTGCACCGAAAACGGATTTGATCACGCCTCTTCCAGAGTCCAAGCGATAACCTTGGTGTGTTTGGCAAAATGGAGCAATGGAGTTTCGTTGGGGAGTTGCACTCCCATCCAATCCGTCATTGTATTTTCATGAATAATCGCCTGGGCCTCATGTAGATGCCAAGGTTCATGGTCAATTTCACCGCGAAAGATGTTCCCCCGCTTGTCCGCGGAATAGAGACAGTAGCGGGCAGTCAGGAACTCTTCCAATGAACCCGATTTCGCTTGAAACGACTTGCCGATGGGCCGGTAGTCAATTTTGAACTTAGCAGGTAGTTCGCCGGGGTGACAGCGAACCGACCGATATCCGATCCACTGCCCCTTGTTTTTCTTGTGTGAATCGCCAACAACGATCCGTGCATCCATATAGGGCAGGTGAAAGAACTGTCGCGCGATGCGAACTGCGATCGGGTTGGTTGCCTCAAGACAAAAGAACCACACCCCAGGCTTACCGTTGATCGTAACATAGGTTCGAACATTTAATTCTGGAAAGCACGACATGAAAGGGACATTTGGGACGTACCGCGGAGCAACGCCAGACATTTTAAAGGGGACGACGCCAATCCAAGCAGCGCCGTCGAAAGTGTCAATTTCAAGTCCATCCGGGATTAACCTTTGGAGCGCATCCTTTTCGATTCGCCAATGCATGAAAAGCAAATCGTGCCACTGCATCCGCATGGCCCAACTACGGTTTGGGAGCGGCCATTTTCGGTCACTCGCCGTCGGCTTTTCTAATACGGTTGTAATCGGCTTCTCCTTAACTATCACCGTCTGACGAACCGTCCTTAGGAAGTCTCGCTTAACTCAACTAAGGGGGACTTTTTTGACATCACCATGAATTTCGACATCCAGTAACTCTGAACGCTTTCAAAGAACGCCATTTCGTCAATTCTCTTGAAAAGTTATCCTAAGCCCCGATAATTAGGCGTTATTTTAAGTCAAAAGTTCTAATTGGTTCCAACAATTTTATGAAGTATCAACTTCGCGTCGTGACTGTTCTTTTCTTCCTTGCGGTTGCTTGTTTGAATCTCGAATTATTGCGGGCCGAGGACACAGAGCGAGCGCAATTGCAGATTGGTGATCGAATGCCAGGTTTTGCATTAAGAGACTATCAGGGGAACTCTTTTGCTCCTTCAAATCTTGATTCAGATAAGTTTACCATCGTCGTGTTTTTCGGCGTTGAGTGCCCGCTAGTGAAATTTTATGTTCCCAAACTGGCTGATTTAGTGAAATACAATCGCGATAATTTACAAATCATTGGCGTAAATTCAAATTGTCAGGATTCCATTACAGAAATTGCTAAATTCGCAAGGGACTTGAAAGTCAATTGTCCTTTGCTCAAAGATCCGGCAAACCGTGTGGCCGATGCTTTTGGGGCAAGCAGAACTCCCGAGGTTTTCCTGTTTAATGCAAACCAAGAATTGGTGTACCAAGGGGCGATTGATGATCAATACACCTATGGAAAACAAAAATTTAAGGCGTCGAATAATTATCTGGCGGATGCGGTGCAGGCAATCAAAAACCAGGAAACTCCTAAGGTTCAGCAAACCGAGACTGATGGTTGTATTATCGGGCGAGTCTTACCGCAGGATGCCAAAGCCAAAGTAAGGGTAACTTATGCGAATCAGATTTCCCGAATTTTAAATGAGCGATGTGTGACTTGTCATCGCGAGGGGGAAGCGGCCCCGTTTAGCTTGACCGACTATGACGAGGTTGTCGGTTGGGCGGGTATGATTGAAGAGGTGGTGACGGAACAGCGGATGCCGCCGTGGCACGCAAATCCCAAGCACGGGAAATTTAGAAATGATCCCACGTTGACCATCGAGCAAAAAAATCTGATTAGTGAATGGGTCAAGGCGGGAGCTCCGTTAGGAGATACGGATGATCTGCCGACTCCTCCAGAGTTTACAGAAGGTTGGCGGATAGGAAGTCCAGACGTCGTATTTCAGATTACAAAAAAACCGTACCCGATCCCAGCTGGTGGGATTTTGCCGTATCAGTACTTCCAAGTCAAAACGAATTTCAAGGAAGATAAATGGATTCAGGCTGCGGAGATCCGAATTGGAAACCGCGCCGTTGTCCATCATGTAATTGTTGCTGTTTCGAGCCGCGGCGTTCAACCGGTGCACGGCGAAATCGATTCGGAATGGTTGACGGCGTCTGCCCCGGGTTCGAAGCCGCTGGAACTTTCAGACGGTTTGGCGAAGGTAATTCCCGCCGGCGCTACACTCGTTTTTCAAGTACACTACACACCCATTGGAACTCCTCAAACCGATCTTAGCACTGTAGGATTCAAGTTTGTCGATAAAGCAAAGGTGCGAAAGATTGTGGGTACGAAGCAAGTTGCTCAAAGAGATCTAAACATTCCCGCCGGGGAAGCAGAGTATAAAACTGAGGCCAGTCGGGTGGTGCGGCAGGATGCATTGATGCTCGCAATGTTTCCACACATGCATTGGCGAGGCAAATCATTTAAGTATACGGCAGTTTATCCCAATGGTCGGAACGAGGTCTTGTTGGATGTGCCGAATTATGATTTCAATTGGCAAAACGGATACGAATTTGAACAACCTAAGTTGCTGCCTCGTGGAACGAAAATTCTCTGCGAAGCGGTTTTTGATAACTCAGCCTCAAACTTCTCGAATCCCGATCCCAGCCAAAATGTGCGATGGGGCGATCAAACTTCGGACGAAATGATGATTGGTTACTTTGATATGGTGTTGGCCGGGCAGGACTTGCAAAAGGGTTTGCCGGCGCTGCAAGATCGTTAGTTCAGCTTCAGTATCGGCTGGTCGAAGAATTGGCGGTTAAAATCAACGTTTGTGACGTAGATTGCCGGAATACATTGGGTCTGTGTCTCGAATTGGTAGATTCGTTACATCTTTGTTACGTAATGATCCGTGATTGCAGCGTAGAATATAGGATATCGGCAGACCTCGGCCAGCCGCGATTGAGTCTATTTGCTTTCCAATGGAATTAAATATGGCCAAAACGATAATATTGACGGTAGAAGATGACCCGGCAATTCGTCGTGGGATTGCCGATTCTCTGGAGTACACGGGGCATCAAGTACTGCAGGCAGGAGATGGCATTTCGGGTTTGGAAATGGCGCTTAAGGCAGAATACGATTTGCTGTTATTGGATCTTGCCTTACCGGGTGTTTCGGGATTGGAGATTTTAAAAAAATTAAAACAATCGCGACCGACCCAGCCCGTGATTATTCTGACGGCAAAGGGAGATGAACAGGATCGGGTCCATGGGTTGCGGGGAGGTGCGGATGACTATGTCGTCAAACCCTTCAGTATTAAAGAATTGTTGGCCCGAGTCGAAGCTGTTTTGCGTCGGTCTCCGGAGCGGCCTCGAGATGTACAGTCGGTGAAGTTCCCCGGAGGGGTGGTTGATTTTGAACGAAGAGAAGTTCGCTTTCGCTCACCGAAATCTAACGAAGGGGAAACCCGCCCCGCCCGTGCTGAGCTATCCGAAAAAGAGACGGAGTTGATTCAGTATCTGGTGGCGAATTCAGGCCGTGCGATTTCTCGTGAAGAATTGTTGTCGAGTGTATGGAGGCTTAGTCCAAAAGGGATCACCACACGCACGATCGATATGCATATTGCCCGTCTGCGCGAAAAGATGAGAGAGAACCAGGCAGCGGTCGCGACGATTCTGACCGTTCGGGGCAAGGGGTACATGTGGTCTGTTTGCGGAAATGGAGCGAACTGATGCGACGTCCGTGGCAGATTTGGATCTTATTTTTCTTTGGACTCGCCATCGTGATTCCGGGAATGGGATGGTTGACGATTATGACTATCCGTCTTGATCAAAGTCGTGAAAATGACAGACGCGAAACCGAGTTTGCGAGGCAGGAGGCAGAACTGCAGGAGCGGATCAGCAGCGCGCTCTACCGGATGGACTTGAAGATCCTCCCTTTGATTGCCAGGGAAGCGGCTCGTCCGAGTTATTCTTACGAGTCGTTTTATCAGGCCTTTGTTCCAAAGATCGATACAAGTAATCGAGGCGGACAAGTGTCAGGTCAGCGAGGGGGTGGTTTAGAAACATCGGGGGGGAGTTATGAGGAGGTGCCCTCGCCATTAATGTTTTCGCCACCGCAGTTTGTGAAGTTTTATTTTCAAATTGGTTGTGAGCAGGATCTGCGTTCTCCTCAATTACCGATGGGGGCCGCAAGGTTAATTGCCGAACAGGAATTCGATCTCAGCGCTAAGTCAATTGAATCGAGTGAGCAATTTTTGTTGGATGCTCAGAACTTGTTTCCCTATGAAACATTGTTGGCTGAGCTTAACAGCGATTCCATGGCTGATAATTCAGCAAGTCTTGCATCGGTTGAGCCAAAAATAGGTTTAAATTCTCAGAACAGTGTTGGACAGTCCTACTACAAAGTTCCTGCGTTTGAAAAGCTGGGTGGAGTGGTATCGAAATCCTCGGATTTGTTGGATAAGAATGTCGGCGACATACCGCAAATCGCTCAAAATAGTAAACGAGCAGTCCAGCAGTCTCGTGGAGCCTCACGCGGTAACGAAGAATTCAATTGGCGTTTGCAAAATACGCAAAATCTAACGTCTCAGCGATGGCAAGAGAGTAACGCTGCCAGTGGTTATGATTTGAATAACGCGCGTCAAATCGAGGACTTGATTGGACGTGTTGGGCCGGATGTAAACCCAACGGGCTCGCCTGGTGTAATGCAGCCTTTATGGGTCGGGGAAGATTTGCTTCTGGTGCGCGAGGTTACCCGAAACGGTGTTGGTAGTAATTCGCCAGTCATTCAAGTGTGTTGGCTTGATTGGGGGGCCATACAAGATGCGCTTCGAGCTGAAGTCGAGGATTTGCTACCCGATATTGAGTTCGAAAAATTAAATAAAGATTCAGATCTAAGCGTCGTGACTGCTCTGACAACGCTTCCTGTCCAATTGGTTGTCGATAGTTCCAGTTTGTTATCAACTTTGGCAATTGGTTCGACTGCGGATCAAAACTCCTTTGCAGGTTTAAAAGTTGCCCTGTGGGTGGCATGGCTAGGGCTGGCAATGGCAGCAATTGCCTCAGCAGCACTTTTATTTGGGGTTATCCGTCTCAGCGAACGCAGGGCGACTTTTGTATCCGCGGTAACACACGAATTGCGAACGCCGTTGACGACGTTTCGGATGTACGCCGAAATGCTTGCGGAAAAGATGGTGCCGCCGGAAAAACAACAGGATTATGCCAACACACTATGTATACAGGCCGATCGGCTGTCTCACTTAGTCGAGAATGTACTCCAATTCGCGCGGCTCGAACGCGGAGCAGATTTTGGAGCTGTCGAGACTCTTTCAGCCGTCGAGTTACTGGGGCGTTTTGAATCAAGGGTCAAGGAGAGAGCGGCGGAAGTCGATTGGGAGGTTAGATTTGAGATGGACGAATCCGTCAACGATTTGAGATTTACTACTCAACCGGCGACAGTGGAGCAGATCATTTTCAACTTAGTCGACAATGCTTGTAAGTATGCTCGGCCAAGTTCAAAGCCAAGAATTGACTTGAAAATTTTGCGTCATGGAAAAACCCTGGAGATTTATCTGCAGGACTTTGGGCCCGGTGTACCGGTCAAATACCGGAAACGAATGTTTCAGCCCTTTTGTAAGTCGGATCAGGATGCGGCAAATACAGCTCCGGGAGTGGGGTTAGGATTAGCATTGTGTCGGCGAATGGCATCTTCGTTAGGAGGGAAGCTAAAAATTACGGACCGGAAAAATAAACTCGACAGCAACTCAACAGGGGCGTGTTTTGTTCTTGAGTTGCCAATTCAAAATTGACTAGTTTTATTTTAAATGTTCTGCTTGCCCCGCTCGGTTTCCACGCTGTCTTATTGCGATGACTTTTGTGCCAGTAACTCGCGTTTTGATCCTCTGAACAAGATCGAGCGTTACAATCATGTTACGTCCAGTTTTCTAATTACTACGTATGATGATTAGAATTCCGATTTCTTTCACGGGGCCAATTAGGCCGCCAGTTCAAATAAGTAGTCACTAACGAAGGCACGAGGATATCATGATCATTGGTCGTTTGGCATTGTTTGCTGTTGGTTTTATGACGTTAATCACCAGCTCGAACTTAATTTTTGCTGAAAATGAATTCAGTAGCAGGTCGGAAAAATCTGAACTGACCTTAACAACTGAAAATGTCGTCATTTTTAAGGATGGCTATTTCCTAATTGTAAAAAAAGGAACAGCAAAAACAGATGCAGACGGGAAAGTCTTCACAAATGAGGTGCCAGATTCTGCGATCCTTGGATCTTTCTGGGCGATTGCTCAACAAGGGAAAATTAGTTCAATGGTCGCAGGTTGGGAGTCTTCGGAAACGGAAGAAAAGCGGGAAATCAATTGCACGACCGTGATGGAAGTTGTAACCGCCAATATCGGGGCAAGGTGTTCGTTGCGAATTCGTAGTGAGAAATCGGAAGCGGTCACAGGGGTCCTGCTCAAAGTACTGGCCAATCGAGAGCTGGTTCCCGAAGAGGGGGGGCGGCATGGCAGTATTCATCAAGATGGCGACGGTGGAGCCATTGAGTCTGAAGTTCTCGTGGATACCGCCTCGGGAACTCATTTTTTATTGCGTACCGAAACGGGCGATATGATGATCGATGCCGCTTCGGTTTCAAATCTGACAGTCGAAGAAATGAAGACGACTGTCGAGCAGAATGTTAAAAAGTTGACACGTGAGAAGAAGTTAACGTTTGATTTTGGAACGCCCAATACCGACGTTGAATTGAGCTTGATGTATTTCTGTCCGGGTATCCGCTGGCTTCCCACATATCGATTAAATTTGACGGAGAAGCCGTTTGTGTTCAAAGGTGAGCAACAGGACATTGGGGGCAAACGGTCATCTGCAAAAACGGCAGAGATTGTGATGCAAGGAGAGATAATTAATGATTCGGAGGATTTGATTGATGTCCCATTGCACGTTGTCGTTGGTGTCCCCAATTTTCGATTTAAGGCGTCGCCGAGTCCGATGGTGTTAGAGGCTAGCTTGAAAAATGTGCTTGTTGAAGCGGCGCCTCAAATCATGCGCAATCAATCGATCGATCAGTTCAGTAATACCCTTTATTCACAGAGTACGAGTGATTTTCGCAGCGCTCGGGCGACTGGTAATTCTGAAGGCCTGATTGATGGCCTGGCTGGAGATCTAACGACCAGTGGTGGTAACGATCTTTTTGTTTATAAACTCAAGCCGATGTCCCTTGAAAAAGGTGAGCGAGCAAGCGTCCGAATTCTGAAGGCGGAGGTCGCTTATCGAGATATTTATACGTGGGATGTGACGGTTCAGCATTCTCCTCATGAATTCGCTTCGGGGCATAATCGGAGGTCGCCGTTAGTAGTTTCCGAGAGCGAAGTTTGGCATCAGGTCGAATTAATAAATGATACGAACGTGCCGTGGACGACTGGCGCGGCGATGCTGGTTGATGGTTTTCAGCCACTGGCTCAGGAGCTTCTTACGTACACTTCTCCAGGTGGGATTTGTCGCTTGCCCATGACCGTCTCTGTGGATCTAAAAGCGGGTGTCGATGATCAGGAGACGGGGCGGGAACGGGACGCAGCTAAGTGGCGAAATTCGAGTTACTCACTCGTTAAAGGAAAAATTGTCGCTGAACTTGCCAATAACAAAGAGTACGAAGTCCCTGTCGAAGTTAGTCTTCGTTTTGGTGGAAGGGCCAGCGAGGTATCTGATGATGGAGTGGCGAAACTGGAGGGGTTCAATCCTCGTGATTGGTCTAACCAGGGTGGCGATCCAATCAACAACAGTAGCGTGGTCAGTTGGAAAACTTCCATCAAACCGGGTGAATGTTTTAAGCCGACCATCGATTACGGGTTTTATTTGCGTAATTAGTCTTCGTCGACAAGGGGCGTTCCGGTGGGTTTGGGGCGTAGCGGAATTATTTTTTTCGCTTGTTTTTCTGTCTCGTTTGCAGCCATTTTGAGTATTCGGGTCGACTATTCCATTTCTCAATATATGGTTGATAGCAATCGACGGTATTCCAGAATCGAGGTTCAGGATTACCGTCGGTAACTTTCCCCTCGGGATAGTCTTTTCCATCGATGCTCCGTCGGATTGATACGCCAAAATCAGCTAAGAGGCCGAGCATTCGTTTCGCTTCAACCTCATTCACGTCGAATAAATTAAGTGTCTCGTGTGGATCTTGTTTGAGATTGTAAAGTTCGAATTTAGGCTTTTTGGTTTCGTTCCTGCCAAGGCGAATTAGCTTCCAGTCGTTGTCGATAACTGCCTGATTCCCAAGGCAATCGAAAGGGATTGGTTTTTCCCGCGTGGCAATTTCTCCGTCGAATAGTTTTCTAAGACTAATCCCATCGTTCGTACTAAGCATCGAGGAAGCGGGAAGTTTTACGATATCTGCCAGAGTCGGGAAAATGTCCATCGAAACGGTTGGATAGGACGTTATTCTGGGAGCGATATGAGATGGCCATTCGATAACAGCCGGTACTCTCAATCCTCCTTCGTACAAACTGCCTTTGAAACCACGTAAACCACCGACAGTATTGGGGGTGATTTTCGGCAGCCCACCATTATCGCTCGTAAACCAAAGGATAGTTTGATCAGCTATCCCCAATTTTCTGATTGACTTGCGGAGGGTACCGATGCTTCGATCCATCGCGACAAGTTCGCCGTGTTGGTCTTGAGAATTTCGGTCAAGGTGCGCGAACGGACGAGCGTCTTCTGGCGCAGCCATGAAGGGGTTATGGGGCGTGCCGAACCAGATGACAGTAAAAGATGGGCGTTTTAACGAGGCTTGTTCGCGAATGAATTTCAAGGCTTCGTCGACAATGATTTCCGAAGAATCGCCCGTAAATTCTTCAAAATTTCCATTGCGACTGAGGAGCGGGTTCCGATCAAAAAAATTTGTCACCGAGAGCCAGGTATCGAATCCAAAGATACCGGGATGATGACTGTCTTTTGCTGAAATGGGGACGCCCGGTCCTCGCAAGCCGTTGAGATGCCATTTTCCAAAGTGTCCGGTTTGGTAGCCAGCATCCGACAATGCCGTGGCTAAGGTTTTCTCTTGCAGTCTCAGAGCATAGCCATGGCTTTCGACTCCTGTTCTTTGGTTGGTCCGTCCCGTGAGGACACTAGCACGCGTGGGGGAGCAAACTGGCGCAGCGGCATAAAAACGTTCGAAGCGAAGTCCGTTGTCCGCCATTTCATCCAGATTTGGCGTTTTTAAAAGGGGGTGCCCATTGTATCCAGTCTGTCCCCAGCCTTGATCGTCTGCCATCACCAGCACAATGTTTGGCAGGGTCGAACTGGGGACAGTTTCTTTCGGTTGTGCGGTGCATTGACTTGTCATGAAAAAAGCCAACAATGCGAGGCAAGCAAGGGCATTTTTAGAACCGGCATTCCTCATTAATTTTCTCTTTTTACAAACAGGGGATTGGTAGTTTTAGTTCAGAGAGCAAGTGGCGACGCAGCGCACGTACTTCATTGTATCTGAGTGTTGGGTTATTGCTTCAGCGAGTGAGATAACGATTCGAGTTTCTCATTTTTCCCATATGTTCTCATATTGAGATGCTTTTGCGCAAAGAAAGTGCAGAAAACAAGGCTTTTTTAATTGGCTTAGGATTTGCACCCCATTTATACCATTTATTTTTATCTTTATTTTTTGAATTGCGGAGTATGAATTATGAACAGCGTGCCTTTGGGAGGGTGGGAAATCGATTCCGTTCTCATTAATGCTACGACGGTGATCAACAATGACGCGATTCGATCGCTGCGGGTCGCTGAAAGCGACTGGGTTCTCCAACCGATGGGGCAAAAATTTGAGGTCGTTGAGATGACGCCCAAAAAGGTAACCCTGCATTCGAACGGGGAAACCTATTTCGCAGATTATTTGATCGACGGTGCGAAATTGTCATTGGAGTTAACACGACCAGACCGGGGAGAGCGAGTATCGATCGAAGCCCATGCGGTAACCGCTGATGTGATCCCGCAGGTTCGTTAGGTGATTTTTGCTAAGACCGAGAAAATTGAAACTGGCAGTAAAAGCTGCCAGTTTTTTTTTGTGCGTTGCCAGGGTTAGTTCGAATCGCCGAGTGATTTCCAGCGGAGCTCTGCGTCGCTCGAAGGGCTAAAGTGCCTTACGATTTCAGTTGGAACAACTTGGAATTTCGTCGTTGCTTCTAGCCATTCTATGAATTCGGATTGTCGGCCAATGTTGTCGAATTCAAACCCCATCAGCGCCTGCCCCTCGGTCTGTCCGGAATCAGTGTAATTCATGTAGCACACACTTGATAAAGTGCTGGCGATTCGCATGAAATCGCGAAGTGCTCCTGGGCGATTTGCAAATTCGATTACCGCGAAAAAAGGAAATGCGATTAGATCGATATTGAACGGAATGACGCGGAATTCGGATCCCGGCGATCCGGTAATGTCATGATGTGGCGGGGCGTTGGGGGCAACCAAAAATTGATCGAGTAATTTGATCTCAGCGTGGGGGACTTCGATTCCGATCACCGGGTAGGCGTGAGTCTCAGAGACTTTCCCATACTGAAAATCGATGATATTCATGTTGGCAAAGAAACGATCGAGGAGTTCGATCATTGCGCCGTGTTGCTCATTAATCTCGAAGGCGTAATAGCGGGTTTCCGGCCGTTTGACTTGGCCTCGTCTCGCTATTTTGGGCAGCATCATAAAGTCGACGTTTGAGCCAGAGAGGACGGTCAACGGACGGTCGTTTTCTGTCAACGGGTATTGAATCGCTCCGGCAACTCCGAGGGCTGCGGACGGTTCAACGATGGTCCTCTTTTTTTGCCAAAGGAATTGTATTGCCTCGCAAACCTGATCGTTGGTGACTGTGATGCACTCATCAATCAAATGTTGGCACAATTGAAAGGGGATTTCGCCGGGGCAGGCGACGGCTGTTCCGTCGCAGAATCGATCTAGTGTATCGATCGTCGTTCTTTGACCTTCGGATAAAGAAACTCCCATACTGTTTTGGTCGACAGCCTCAACCACAATTAATTTTGCCGAAGGAAATTTCCGTTTAGCCACCGAAGCGACGCCCGAGGCCATTCCCCCCCCACCGACTTCTAGAAAAACATGGGTGGGCGGCAAATCAAGATCGTTGACGAGTTCCATTCCAATCGTTGCCTGTCCAGCAATGACTTGGAGGTCATCGTACGGTGGAATCACCACACCTCCGGTAGATTCTGCAAAACGATGAGCTTCTTTGGCTGCTTCGTCGAATGAGTCACCGTGAAGCCGGATTTCGATGAATTCTCCACCAAAGCTCTTGACGGATTCTTGTTTGAGAACGGGCGTGGAGCGGGGCATGAAAATAGTAGCTGGCAAATTTAAACGCTTCGCAGTGACGGCGACGCCTTGAGCGTGATTTCCTGCTGATGCGGCTACCAATTTTCCTGTGAACCCAGATTGGTGCATTGCCAGAATTTTATTGAACGACCCTCGCCATTTATAACTATGGACGACTGAGAGGTCTTCTCTCTTAAGGGCTAGCGATGCGCCACTTTCCAGTTCCACTGAATCCAGAGGAGTGGGCTGATCGAGTTGGTAAACCCGTTCGAGCGCCGCTTCAGTTTCGAGTTTCAGCGAGCGCAGTAGTTCTGACACTTGAGGATCGCTATTGAAATTCGATGGCGCTGAGTCGGTCATTGCAAAGCCTCTATCGGATGATTTACAGCAAGGAGTCGACGAGTTGGTAATGTCATAAGACACTCGAGCAGCAGTATCCAAGCGGGTTTGAGTTCAGGAGCGCGAGGTAATCCGTTGTTAGGTTGAAGGAGAGTTCGCCCCTTTCGGTGAATGCCCAAAGGATACTATAGTTATCAACCCTATGTCTGGTTTTGTTTCAGCCAAGAGAATTGCTTTCTCAGCGCTTGACCGGTTGCTTCAATGGGATGGGCGATGTCTTCTTCCATCATGCGTTTGAAGTTTGCAGAACCGGATGCTGCTTCTTCTTGCCATTGTTTAGCAAAGGTTCCATCTTGAATGTCTTTTAGCACGGCTTTCATGTTTGCCCGTGTCTCATCGGTGATGATTCGTTTGCCGCTAACGAGATCCCCGTAGGCTGCGGTGTCGCTGATGAATTCGTGCATTCGTGCGATTCCACCCTCGTAAATTAAATCAACGATCAATTTGACTTCGTGGAGGCATTCAAAATAGGCAACATCCGGCTGGTAGCCGGCTTCGACGAGCGTCTCCCATCCGGCGGTAATCAATTCAGTTAGGCCACCGCAGAGAACTGCCTGTTCGCCAAACAAATCGGTTTCAGTTTCTTCCGGAAAGGTGGTCTGGATGATTCCAGCTCTCGCGGCACCGATTGCCCATCCGTAAGAGAGTGCGATATCCAAAGCGTTGCCAGTCGCATCTTGGTGAATTGCCACCAAGCCCGGAACACCGCTGCCTTCTTCGTATTGGCGGCGAACCATGCCGCCAGGCCCCTTGGGAGCAAGCATAACGACGTTGTTTTCAGGGGCGACGGTAATCGCGCCGTAATGGATGCAAAATCCATGAGAGAACAAAACGGTAGAGCCGGGTTTTAGATTGGGTGCCACAATATCCCGGTAAACCTGCGGTTGAGCCATATCGGGGCACATCATGCAAACGACATCCGCTTGTTTGGCGGCTTCTTCCATACTTAGCGGTGCCCAGCCCTCAGAAACCGCTTGGTTCCAGCTTTTCCCCCCTTCGCGAAGCCCGACAACGACGTTGATCCCGCTATCTCTGAGATTCATCGCCTGTCCACGACCTTGGCTACCGTAGCCGATCATGGCCACGCAAAGGTTCTCAAGGGCTTGAGTGTTAATATCTGACTCGAAAAACATGGTGGTCATTGTGGGCTCCAGCTATTTCCAAAGATTCCGAAAGGGATGGTTTTGGTTAAATCAAAAAACGACTCGCAAGACGTGCGAGCCGTTCAAGTTGTCATGCGTGAAATTTGCAGCACGCTGATCATCGGGGTAAAGTTCGCTATCGCAGGAATGGACTTTCGTATAATTTGATGCTGCAATCAAACAAACGCGTTCGTTCCTTTTTGCCTCTCGCTGATTCAGCAATCGAAGCCGATTCTAAAGAGGGAGCGATGAATGTCAATTCCAAGGTTTTGCCAAAAGAAATTGCTAAATGTGTAACTTGGTTGGGAGTTTAAATTGCGTGTATGTAACTTGAGCTGATTGTGGTTGTTTCTGTTCCGTTGAAGGTGATTTGCGGTGGTCGTTATTAAATAGCGTTCGCGGCGGCGTTAATGTGGAGCAAGAATTTAGAATGCAATTTTTTTCAGGCGATTATTTTGAAGCCATAGTTTTAAATTTTCCTTCGATATATTCGATTTTGCCCTCAAAACAGGGCTAAGATGTGTCTTGCTCGATTCCAATCGGGTTGGAGTTTTCCTAATTTTGCCCGTCAGTGAATCTTGTCGGGCCACCGTTGTAACTGATCCACAGAACTAATGAACAAAAAACAAAACGAGCTGAGCGGTACGATTCGATTGTTGGGCGGATTGTTGGGGGAGACGATTATCGCCCAAGAAGGTCGTGAAGTGTTTGAGATGGAGGAGGAAATACGTAAATTGGCGAAGGCCTGGCGAGCGGGAGATGCGGACGCCAAGCAGCGGTTAGATGAAGTGATTCCAAGTTTGGTGAATGACCTTCCTCTTGCAGCGGCAAATTTAAAAGCATTCTCCACTTATTTTCAGTTAGTAAATTTGGCTGAGGAGCGAGAACGAGTTCGGATTTTGCGCGAGCGTGCTGAGACGGCGTTTGAATCCAATGTCCCCATGGATGAAACCATGGATGAAGCGTTAGGTACACTCAAGCGGGAGGGAGTGGAAGCCTCAGAAATCCAGGAGATTTTGGCTCGAATGGTCGTGACGCCAGTTTTCACGGCTCACCCAACTGAATCGAAACGTCGGACGATTCGTCAAATCCTCAATAAAGTATCGACCTTATTGAAACGACTCGACTCTGCCGATCTGTTCGCTCAAGAGCGAAATGAGGCCGAAGAATTATTGCGGGATTATATCGTCCTGTTGTGGCAAAGTGACGAGACTCGCAATCGCCGTCCGACGGTGATGGATGAAGTGCGAAATAGCGGTTTGTACTTTTTTGAGAATACGCTCTTTGATCTCGTGCCGCGAATTTATGAGGAACTCGATGCCGCGTTGGTGAAGCATTTTCCTGAGCAACGTTTCGATGTTCCTTCGTTCCTTTCCTATGGTTCGTGGATAGGTGGCGATCGGGACGGCAATCCGTACGTGACAACGGATGTGACGGAAGAAACGTTGCAAGAGCATGAGTCGACCGTTCTCTCTCACTACCTAAAAGAGGTTCTCTCGATGTACTCGCTTTTGAGTCCGTCGACAACGCGAGTGAATTTCAGTCACTGGTTTCTGGCTAGTCTTGAAAAAGATCGCGAATTGGTTCCCGAAGATGAGTTCGAAGTTTTGGATCGATTTGCACAGGAACCCTATCGTCAAAAACTGATCATGATTTATCGTCGATTAGTTGCAACAAAAAAACAAAATGAAATTACGTGGAGTCGGGTTCCAGTCGGGAAGAAAAATCCCCGAGCCTACGATTCGGTCGACCAATTCCTGAATGATCTTTATCTTATTCGCGACAGTTTATTGGCCAACCAAGGTGAGCGATTGGTGCGTGGTCGGTTTGCTCGCTTGATACGATCCGCCCAGGTTTTTGGCTTTCACATGGCATCTCTTGATTTGCGACAACATTCAAAGCGTCATCAAGAAGCTGCCGCTGAAATTTTTGCAAAAAATCAGACCGTGGACGGTTATCAGTCTCTACCGGAGGCCGAAAAAATTGCGGTTCTCAGCCGAGAGATTGAGAGTCCGCGATCGTGGTCCGGTGGTCGCAAATCCGATGGGCAATTTGGATTTACTGGCCAGACGGATGATTTACTGACGCTGTTTCGATTGATTGGGTTTGCTCAGGCGAAGATGGGAGAGCAAGCGATTCAGGCCTACATTATCAGCATGACTCAGGGGGTTAGTCATATCCTTGAGGTGCTTCTGTTGGCCCATGATGCAGATTTATTTGGTTGCCTCGATATTGTGCCCCTGTTTGAGACGGTGGAGGATTTGAGGGCGGCACCAGCGATCATGCAGTCGTTATTCGATAACCCTGTTTACGCAAAACATCTTGCTGAGCGTGGCAATCAGCAACAGATCATGATTGGTTACAGTGACAGTAATAAGGATGGTGGCTATCTACGGGCGAACTGGATGCTGTTTACTGCTCAGCGACAACTGGCCGAAGTGTGCCAACGCAATGGGATCGTTCTGACGTTGTTCCATGGGCGTGGAGGTTCGATAGGACGTGGGGGTGGCCCCGCAAATCGGGCGATTCTTGCTCAGCCACCTGAGTCGGTTCGTGGGCGGATTCGAATTACTGAACAGGGGGAAGTGGTAAGTTCAAGGTATAGTGAACCGGAGATTGCCCATCGGCACCTCCAACAATTGGTGCATGCCGTCCTCTGTTCCACAGGAACTCGTCCTGTGTTTGATAAAATTGAACGCTGGTCTGAAATCATGGATGAGTTAAGTTCGATTGCCTATCGAAAGTATCGAAGCCTCGTGGAACGAGAAGATTTCCTCGAGTACTTTCATGCCGCTTCGCCGATCGATCAGATTGGTCAATTAAATATCGGTTCACGACCGAGTCGTCGAGCCGCTACTGAAACATTAGACGATCTTAGGGCTATTCCCTGGGTGTTTGCATGGACGCAAACAAGAACCGATATCCCCAGTTGGTTTGGTGTTGGGACTGGTTTTCAAGATTGGCTTGCCGAGGGAGACTATGACTCAAAATTGGCAGAGCTGAGAGAGATGAATCAGCGATGGCCTTTCTTCCGTACCCTAATGAGTAATGTCCAATTGGGGATGGGGCGGGCCGATATGGCAATTTCAGCGCTGTACGCATCGCTCTCCGAGGAGCATGGCGAAGCTGTTTTTGAGGATATCAAGGCAGAATTTGACCTAAGTAAAAAGCTGGTTCTAGAGGTTACGGAATTGGACGAGCTCTTGCACTGCGAACCGTGGTTGCAGCACAGTATCAAAGTTAGAAATCCCTACGTCGATCCACTGAACTACATTCAGGTCGAGTTACTTAAGAAACTGCGTTCTGATCCGGAAGTTTTGGATTCGGATGCGATTCGTCATGAGATTCTTCAATCGGTGAATGGAATCGCAGCGGGACTGCAGAGCGTCGGGTGATACTGTGCATTTTTATGTCTGACAGTTACTCGAATAGGTTCAATTCAGACTTGATTAGGTTTAGCCTTGATTAGGTTTAATTAACGCTGAGGTTGATTCAGGCTGGTCGCTAATTCGTGCGGGGCGGAAGAGAGTCGTTAATACGTGGCAAGTTAGCAATGAGCGTTGCGGTGCTAACGCCTAAACGCCTGCTGGTGACATGGCTCCACTGAGAGGAATTGGCGATAGGGAGAAGGTCTAATCGACGGAATTAACGATTTCCAGATTTCCCTCGAACCAGAGTGCCACTTCATGCGGAACCTCTCTGGGCATTTGCTTGAACTGTGCAAGGAGTTCGTTGCTGATCCCTTCTCGATAAAGGTTGAGATTTTTAATTGCCGTGCGAGTTAGGCATTCATCCATTTCTTGCCCCGCCATTAACCGATGGTATTTTTCGTTGACGCTCATCATGGCGGTTCCCACATCAATTACGCGATCGCCGGGGACGATTTCTCGCCAGGTGAAGTCGGGAAGGTTCATTGCTTTCTTACTGGCTTCGAGGATTCTGTCTGGTGTCAATGATTCGAGTAAATCAAAATTTTCCAATACAAAGTAAGTCTTTTGGAATTCGCTGATCAAGTAGTCGGTGTTGGCCAACCGAAGGAGATCCTGGTCACACGAAGGGTCGATTAAGATGCGATTTGATTCACTCCCGCCGATGCTGTAGATGGTTTCACCGGGGGAGGACAGAATTCCTGCACCGAAATCCCGCACCTCACCTTTTTCCATAACCAGACCAAATTCAACGGTGAACCAGTAGATTCGTCCGGCATATTTGAGGAGCTCATCGGCAGTTGTTTTAATGAGTCGGATTGCCTCTGCATCCCCCTGCACTGCCTCGATTTGTTGATCTCGTTCGGCGTAAATTATATTTCTGGTTTCGCCGTGGTATTTCATCACATTCGCTACCGCAGAAATAGTAAACGTTGCGACGTGTCCAGCAACGTCGTGCCCGATGTCCGGTTCTTCGAGGTAGTCGGTTCCCAGTGGACGCATGAAGGTCGTTACCGGAAAAAAGCGTTTGCTGTGACAAGTGAAAAAGAGTTCGGCAGGAATGATCTCATTGACGGTTGCCAGTTGCCACGCGGTTTGTTGATAGATTCGTGCGTTTAGCAAGTAAAAGTCCGGGATTACCCCGCCGGAAATTTCAAATAATTTTTCCCCATTCTGATATTCCTGACAAGCGAATTTCTCTTTTGTTTTTTTCTGCTGTGCAACCAGGCATGCCCAGCTGAGGTGTTCTTCAAAAGTATAATTTTCGTAATGCTGTTGGCATTCGTAATCACCTAGTGCGACGGACTCGGTGCCCGGATTGCCGGTTCGAAAGGGAAGCCCTCTCTGGGCTGCGGCGATGTAGGGGGCACGTTTGTTGGGGGGGATCGGATAGGGGACGTCCGTTCGTGACATTTCAGCTTCTAATCGCTGGATTCGCTCTTCCAGCGAAAGCGGTCTTATCTCACTGAGCTGGATGCTGTTCTTTTTAGCAAACAATTCGTAATCAGCTTGCGTGTATTCAGGCATCGCTCGCTCTCGTATCCAGGTGATGAAACCAGACCGTTTTTCACAGTCCTAATCAGCGGTTATTTGGTTCTAAGAATCATAGCGTTGATTGACGCTATTCATAGCGAAAGCCAAATGGTTTCCAAGCTGTGGACGACTGGCGACTGATTCTCAGGTTAGGGGGATCAGAATTGCCGATTATCCAAAAAAAACGGCAACGCTAACGCGGGATGAGGGGACTGGCTGGCGTCGATTTAGTCGCGGCTTTGGAGGTGCTTGGCTGCGCCTGCATCCATCAATTTTTGGGCAACGTTTTCGCCAAGTAATTTTGATTGATTCAAATCACTCGCTGCTTCACATTCGATCTTGTATTTTCCATCATGGCTGAGTACCGCGCCTTTGAGTTGGAGTTGTTCGTTGTGAAACTGAGTTAAAGCACCTACGGGCGAGAGACAGCCGGCGTACAGCGCTCGAAGCATTGCCCGTTCAGCCATTGAGCGGTGGAAACTGATCGGATCATTGAGACTGGCAATTTGAGAAATCGTCTTCGTGTCTGCTTTTCGTGTTTCCAGCCCAAGTGCCCCTTGGCCGACAGCTGGTACCAATTCATCTGTCGGGAAGGTGTAGGCAATTCTATTTTTAAAACCCAGGCGAATAAGCCCAGCGGAGGCAAGGATAATTGCATCAAATTCTCTATCGTCCAGTTTTTTTAATCGTGTGTCGACGTTTCCGCGAATGTCACGAATTTTGAGGTCTGGACGTAAGTGCAGTATTTGAGCAGCGCGTCGGACGCTTCCTGTCCCGATGACTCCCTGTGGAGGCAGGTTTTGTAAACTAGTGAAATCGTTGCTTACCAAGGCATCGTTAACCCTTTCCCGTGGTGGCACCGCTGCAATCGTGAGCTGCGGATGATCTTCTGTCGGCAAGTCCTTAAGACTGTGGACTGCGAGATCAATCTCTTCGTTCAAGAGAGCAACCTGAAGTCGTTTTGTGAAAAGACCTTGCCCGCCAATTTGGGCGAGCGATCCCGTTTTAATATCGCCTTCAGTTTTGATTTTTATGAGTTCAACGCTGATTCCGGTTTTTTCAAGCTCGCTCTTAACCCAGTTGCTCTGCCACAAGGCTAATTGGCTGCCGCGTGTGCCGAGACGGATATCTGATTTCTTATGGGGATTATTTTGTGTCATATTTTTTAAGGATGTGCTGAAACTTGGTCGAAAGTTCCTCATGATCAAATTTAGTCGTCGGCGGGCGCTTTGTTTTCCAATTGTGGTTTGTTTTTATCCTTCATCTGGAATTCCCCTTCAATTGCCGTCTTGGCGGATTGATGATCCGGCACAACAACGCCGCAGCTCACACAATACTGGATTGCCTGGTCAATCGTAATGTCGAGATCGACGGTCTCACTTTTGGGAATTGAAATAGTGAAACCCGTGGCAGGCATGGGACTGGTTGGCATCAAAACTGAGAGCACTGGTTCACCGGCTGCGCGACGGATATCTAGCATGCTTTCTCCTGTTACGAACCCGATAGACCAAATTCCCCGTCGAGGATACTCAACTGCAACAACACGCGTGAATTGAACATCCGTTTCACTGAAGGCGAAATCCGTGACCTGTTTGACAGATGAGTAAACATTTCGAATGATCGGCAAACGGTTAATAAGAGATTCAAATTGATGCAAGAAAAAGCGACCAATTCCCGCGGCGAGTAATTTTCCGACAATGTACATGACTCCGAGGAAGATGGCCAAAAATGCAGGTATCACAAGGTGGCGTTTGAGGTATCGGAGTTGTACGTATCGTTTGTAGTAGTCATGCGCATTAGAGAGATTCGCGGTGCCAGGGTTCGCATTGACCATTTCGAAGACATCTAGTGGAAGCCATTGATTGTTGAATTGAATCAGTAGGGTTCCGTCGAGCGACGTGTAGAGCTTGCCTTTTGGGTCGGATTTAAATCTCTCCTGTACGTTTTCTAATCCGCTGGTCTCAAGTTCAATCATTGAATCTGAACGGATGTCTTCGATTGCGTACGCCAACGCTGTTTCGGTAAGTGACTCTACCGGAAGTAAAACGGCTCTTTCAATCGTATTCCATGCCCAAGCGAAGAGCATAATTGTGAGCAAAGGCGGGAGCAGGATTCCAAGGCCTCGAAGCGTTGCAATTCGAAACGGATTAAATGATCGGCGAAACCAACCCGACCTATTTGACGAGGACTTTTTATTATTTTTTTTGACAGCGGATTTTTTCCGAGTCGATTTGTTTTCTGAGTTCATTAAAAATCGGCAATCCGCGAACGGCGGTAAGAATAAGAAGATTGGCAACGGATAAAGTAACGGGGAATGGACACCTCGGCGGACCGCGACGTCGCTACAGTTTAGCTGACTCGACCGCCCCTCGCGATGACACCTACATAAACTTTCTCGACTCCGGCGCGAAGTAAAATGCGGGAAATTTCGTTGACCGTCGCCCCTGATGTCATGACATCATCAATTAGGAGAATGTTGACGCCTTGAAGTGAGCCCCAGCGAGAAACGCGGAAAGCATTTTGAACGTTTTTTTCCCGTGAAGTGCTGGCGAGCGTTCCTTGCTTTTTCGTGCTCCGTTGGCACTTGAGGATGTCTGGACTGAACTGTCGATTGCTCTCCCGCGCGACAGTCTCGGCCAGCATTTCTGCTGCCTGAAATCCTCGCTTCAGTCTTCGCCACCAGTGTGTTGGGACTGCAGTAATCAGATCAATACTGTCAATAAATTCAGAAGTAAATAATCGGTGAGCCAGTAAGTTACCTAATTGAATTGTCAAAGGTTCGTCGTGCAGATTTTTCATGCGAATGACTAATTTCTGCAGTGGACCTTGATAGTTTCCAAGTGAAATTGCCCGCGTAAATCGAAAACTTTTTTTAAAGCAGAACGCACATTTGCGCCCCAAAGGGGATTGCTGGTTCAACTCCGCGCCGCAAGTCCAGCAGGTGATGCGGTCTCGATTGACCAAATTTCGCAGGCAAGGGTCGCACCAGTGATCATCAAGCAACGATGCGATTCGCTGGTGCTTGTAACTGGAGGCCAGTTGGGCTGGCCGACACTGGAATTTTGGAGTTTTGGATGGGACAATTTCGGATTGGCAATTGACGCATCGAGGCGGGAAACAGAGGGTCCGCAAATTCGATGCGATTTCTAGCATTACTTTTCCCGTGTTTGCGCTGGTGGTTCGTCTTGCGAAACGGCCGCTACTGCACGTGTCCAACGATTGTCAGATCTGAAAGCAGATAAGTCAATCATTTGCTCAATCTCTTTCGGGCGCCGTGGCTTAAGTGTCAGCGAATTCCATCGAGAAACTTGCTGTAATAAACTCCCAAAGTTCTGGTTTGATTCTGAAAGATCTCGAAGATATCCGAGCGGGTTTACGCTAGCAGTGCTTGGCTGGAATTGTTTTGAAAGAAAGTTGCAGTCGATTGAAAGCCTTAAGCAACCTACAATCAGGCAGAGGTCTCTCCAAACAAGAACGATAGAATCGCTGGGTAAAAAGCAGAATAATGACAATTGTCGATCGCTATTTGCTTTCTGTCTTTTTAAAGACCTTTTTGATTTGCTTTGCCAGTTTCTTTGGCCTTTTCCTTGTTATTGACGGTACTGGAAATGCTGATGAAATTGCCGCAATCGCGGAAGCTGATGGTTTGTCTTCGGCGATCTTCGATCGTTACTACCCACAATGCGCCGCTCGTTTCAACGAGCTTGCAGGCGTGTTTATTTTGGTGGCAGCAATTTTCTCAATTAGTCTGTTGCAGCGAAATCGAGAAGTCACGGCAATCGAGGCGGCAGGAATCAATAAGCTGAGGATTTTTAAGGTAGTTTTTGTTGCCGCCGCAGTGATCATTGCGCTGACTGTTTTGAGTCGTGAAGTTCTGATTCCAAGGGTAGGCGACTGTCTAACCATGGATTGGCAAGAGTGGACTGAGTGGAAGACATCCTCTAAAGATTCGAGAACATTTAACGAAAAGATTGATTACAAAACAGGCGTTATTTTTTCGGGGGCTTCGCTTCTGCTTAAGCAAAATAAGATCGTGGCACCTGAGGTGAGGATTCCTGGTGAGCTAGAATCCGAATTCCAAAAAATTAAAGCCGAATTTGCTGAGTTCGAGGTTGCGGATTCGGATAGACCTGCCGGATTTCGTTTTCACAAAGTGAGTTATCCCAAACAGCTCAATGAAGTGAATTCTGTAAAAAGTAAAAAGGGTGAGACAATAATTTTTACTCCGACGGATTCCGACTGGTTGTATAACAATCAATGTTTTCTTGCGACAGAAATAAATACGAAAAAAATGCTCTTTAGTGCCGATGCGAAGTATAAGTCAACTCCGGAATTGATTGGCGAACTGAAAGCGCCAAAAAGAAGGAAGGCGAATGAATTGGCAGTCGAACTTCATTCAAGGTTTTTGAAACCGGTAATGGATTTCACATTACTTTTGTTTGGCTTGCCTTTGGTCATTCGAAAGTTAGAAAACAATGTCGTATCTGGCGTTTTGGGTGGATTCGGTGTGATCGTGTTATTCCTGTTGTTAGAAATGACTTGTCGCTCGCTTGGCGTCAACGATGTGATCCGATCTCCTGCTCTTTCTGTCTGGTTGCCATTGATGATTCTATTTCCCGTTTCGTTGATATTCATGCGGGATCTCACGCGTTGAAATATCATTGGATTAGGATTCTGAGCAGATAAATAATTAGCTTAGGATAGCGTGCAACGGACAGAGCGTTTTTGGTTTTCGGTTTATATTGACAAACAGAGGGGTTGGGAATGAGAAGATTTATCTGTGCTACTCTGATATTCGCTGTTGCGGTTGTTTTGGGGTGCGATGGGGGCCAGCTCTCGCAAAAGGGATGGCAAGAAGTTCAGAATGAAAAAGTGAAGGCCGCACTTGAAAACCAAAGCCGGCAAGCGTTGAGCAAGCCGCCTGAATTAGAGGAGAAGAAGCCGGCAGAGCCGACGGGTAAGGACGGTGCCGGAAATCTTCTGGTGGCAACGGAGGTTTTGGAAACAGCGTTGAAGTCAGCCAAATCGAAAAATAAGGCCGTGCTGGTGCATTTTACCGCGGATTGGTGAGGATGGTGTCACAAACTCGAGGAGTTCCTCGTGAAGAACAGCCCACTGTTTGAAGACAATTACGAGATTATTGCGATTGCGACTGACAAGATGGAGGGTGGACAAGGCATGTTCGATCAGATGAAAAAGGATCGTTCCGGTGGCATGCCCTGGATGGTAATTCTTGATGGCGATGGGAAAGAACTCACTACCTCCGTCGGTCCAGAAGGCAATGTTGGCTGTCCGGTTAAACCATCTGAAGTTGATTATTTTGTGGAGATGATCAAGTCAACTTCATCTTCGAACGAGCAGCGTCTGGAGGAGATTCGTAAAGCGCTCATGGAGCGTAAGAGCAACTAAAGACGATAGTCAGTCGGTCGGCCGAAAGCCAAACGTTGGTATTTTGTGAGGCATTGGTGCCAGAGGTCAACCATTAAACGTTGAGAAGTGGGGTTGCTTGTTTAAGTAAATTCTCAGTCGCTGCGGCACAAAAAAATGGACTCTCTAAATTGATTTCGTGTCCACGGAAATCAGCCACCACGGCGCCGGCTTCACGGGCGATTAGCCAACCCGCTGCGACATCCCATTGCGAAAGACTGGTTGCCCAGTAGCCATCAGCGCGGCCGCAAGCGACATAGCAAAGATTGAGGGCAGCAGAGCCGAGTCGACGAATGCTGCCTACGTTCTCCAGCATGTTCAGGAATCGGACGACTTCCGGATTGGTTCGAGTCATGCCGCGTGGGAAACTGAACACAAAAAGTGATTTGCCAAGCTCCTTGCAGCCACTTGCATGAATGGAATCGCCATTCAGTTTCGCTCCCTGCCCTCGCGCCGCCCAGTAACATTCGTCCAGTACCGGATCCAATACCGTGCCAACGAGTGGCGTTGTTCGATGATATAACGCAATGGAAACCGCGAAAGATCGGAGGCCATGGACATAGTTGGTCGTTCCATCAAGCGGATCGACTATCCAGCACAAATCCGAATGCGATGGTTCTTGTGATTCATCGGTTGCCTCCTCTCCGATAAATCGATGATCTGGGAATTCGGATTTTAAAAATTCTTGAATTACTTGCTGAGACTCAAGATCGGCCTGCGTTACTAAGTCTCGGAAACCTTTTTCCTGAGTGGTGGTTTTTCCCATCCATTTCAAAAGAACCTGGCCGCCTCGCCTGGCCGCTTCCCGGCTGGCCGATGAGTAAGTCTCGAGTTCGTCGGGGGTGATTTTCATAAGTTGTTTTCAGTTGTTTATCTGTGGTGCAGATCGTATGCAGAACTCAGTAACGCCTAACTAGCATGCCCGTGTACTTACATAATCGGAATCCTGTTTCCGCAAAAAAGTAGGGCGAAACCGTGTTCTCCACCAGCGTTTGTAACTTGAATTTTAGGGGAGGGAAAGTAGATTGGGCTGAAGCGACCAAGGTCATAGGGGGAGGAGATGTTGCGAGGATCGGAGATTCTTTTTTCAGGCCGAGTTCAGGGAGTTGGTTTCCGGTATACGGCAAAGCAGTTATCTCGCCGGTATAGCGTCGCAGGAACGATTGAGAACCTCTTAGATGGCCGTGTGAAATTGGTCATTGAAGGTGAGCTATCGCAAATTGATGGGTTTCTCGAGGCTCTGCTGGAAGAAAACCGTGGTACCGTTGCGAATACGGAAAGAATCGGAAAACCCTATAGGGGTGAGTTTATGGGCTTCGAAATCATCGGTTGAATCAGCGTATTCGGAACCATTGAACCTCCGTTTGCCCTACTCTGGCATTTGCATCCACTCTCCCTTTGAAGAATCTGAACAATGTGAGCATAATATTCGTAGACACAAGGATATATCTCCCTCCTTTGTAAAAAGTGCCGTAATTTCCACTTGGCCTCACTAATAAGACGACATCAGCATGACTAGCGTCCCCTTTCTTATTGCTCAAAACATAAAAGTAACGAACTGGTTGACACCCGTCTGGCTAGTTTCTTTGGGCATCACGATCGGCTTCATCTTTGTACTGCTGATGATGGCCAAGATTCTGGTTTTTCAACGCGTCAAGTTTTTTAATACGGTAAGCGAAGATTCGCGGAAATATGCTATTTTCGGTTTGCTTACGGGAGGTGTCTATTTTGGTCTCTTCACGTGGTTTTTGGCATGGAGAACCGGGAGTGTCTTTTCGTCGGAAGCGGTAATGCCGCTCTGTTTTGCGTTTCCAATCTCTATGTTCGTTGGATTCGGTGCTTGGCGACTCATTGCGAGACGAATGATCGGTGAAACATCCGGGCTTTTCCGAGAGGGATTCCTCAGTTGGGTAAACAAGGTTTGCATTTCGATGGTCGTCTTTACCGTCCTCGGATTCATTCTTGCTTCTTACAACGGATTTGGTTTTATTAAATTCGTGGATCAGCCGAGTGAGTTGGTTGAGTCTTTGACGCGGCTGCCGTTTACCGGAAAGTTTGAAAAATCGTTCACCGTGCCTGCATCGACGACACCAGATGGTGGACTCGGTGTGGATGTTAATTTTGACGGTGCTGAACTAAAAATCTTTGGAATTCAATCGAATGAGCGATTGGACATGGCTGTGTTTCCAATCGATGAAGCGGCCACTACCGGGATTGTCGATATTCAGCCCGGAACGGATGAGATGATTTTGAGGCAGCGTGTTGACGGTCGGGGCCCCATTCCTCTCGACCAAATTGATAAACTCTATTTTAGATATATGGGGAAAGCGGGAACCGAGGCGACGGTTAACATTTCATGGCTGGTAACTCCCATCTACCAAGAGGTGGGCGTTGTACCGAGCGTCGCGGTATTTGTATTTGCGATCTACCTGTTCTACCTGACCTTTGCGACAATGTGTCCAAAGGTGTTCGCCATCGCGCACTCAACCTTCAAAACAGAAGTCAATCAACCTTTGTTTTTACTCATTTTGGTGATCGGGGCGTTGTTCACAGTCGGCTCGATTTATGTTCCCTACAATACGTTTGGTGAAGACATCAAAATGTATAAAGATTCAGGTTTAACCCTGATTCGTGTTCTTGCGATTTTCCTCGCGATTTGGGCGGCGAGTAAGTCGGTTGCGGAAGAGATTGAGGGACGAACTGCGTTGACGGTTCTTTCGAAACCCGTGGGGCGGAGACAGTTTATTTTTGGAAAGTTTACCGGGATCTCCATGGCAATCGCTGTGATGTTTATCGTTCTCGGTTTATGGTTTGTGATTTGGACTTCCTACAAACCAATTTACGACTACCAGGAAGCGTCCAAAGGGCTGTGTGAATGGCCCCAGTGTTTCCTTGAATCGGTCAGGGTGATCCCTGGCGTATTTCTTTGTTTCCTCGAAGTATTGATTTTTGTTGCGATAAGCGTTGCGATTTCAACACGTTTCGGAATACTCGCAAATTTCCTAATCTGTTTTTCGGTCTACGTACTTGGGCATCTAACTCCCCTGTTAGTCCAGTCGTCGCTTGCAGAATTTGAACCGGTTGTCGTGTTTGGAAACTTGATTGCGATTGTGTTCCCAGTGCTTAACCACTTTGATATCCAAGCGGCGATCAATACAAATTCAATAGTGCCGTACTCTTATATGGGATGGTCAATCATTTACACCTTCCTCTATGGGGCAATGGCCATGCTCCTGGCGTTGGTGCTGTTTGAAGATCGTGATCTTGCCTAAACCTTGAACCCATTCACCGGCGTTAAGCTCTGTTTGGTTAACGCTGAAGAAGGTTGGCTGTCAGCGTGTTCCTATTCGGCGCTTTCACCGGGCTTGTTGCAATCGACTTGCAGGCAGATCACTCGTTTTTAGGCAACTTTGCGTCGTTGCTCTTCTTGAACATTCAGAGGGAATGGTAGCAGGGTCGGCGGCGAGTGAGGCATCGTTTCGGATGATGGTATATCCGCAGTATTCTCACTCCAGCGATGAGCGTTAATTGAATTAATCACAGATTCCGCAATTTCCACCGCTTCGGCACCCTGTTGAACGCTTACGCGGGTAGGTTGAGATGACCGTATCGCATCCAGCCAGTCCTGTTGCTCTGCCAGAATCGCGTTGGTTTTAGGGACGTCAATTTCGGACTTTGGAAGTATTTTTGAAAAGAGATTTTCGCGAATGAACGCCTGTTGTTCGGGAGTTGTATCGAGAAGATCATACTTTTTGTTTTGAATCCATGTAGGGACTTTTACAAAAGTGACTTTATTGGTTGCGAGATCCGCATTGGCGAAGCCATCAGTTCCAAATATTTGAAAACTTCGTTGTGCCTCAAAGCTGCAGCGTGAAGCGGTCAAGTTCGCCACTCCCCCGCAACTGAATTGCAAACGGGCGTGAGCGATATCTTCGTGATGGCCGAAAATGGAAACGCCTGTCGCGCGGGTTTCAACCAGTTCTCCTTCGAACATTGAATTGATTAGATCAATATCATGGATCATCAGGTCGTGGACGACTCCGATATCAGTCGATCGAAAAGTGTATCCACTCATCCGGGAAGCTTGTATGAATTTAGGTTGGCCGACTAAGCCGAGGGCTGATTTTATTGCGGGATTGAATTGTTCGACGTGGCCAACCTGAACGACACACCCATTGTCTTCAGCGGTTTTGACCAGGTCGTTGGCGTCCGTCACCGAATCGGTAAGTGGTTTTTCGATGAGCGTGTGAACTTTTGCATTAAGGAGTTCCTGGGCGATCTCGAAATGCATACGCGTTGGAGTGGCGATGACCGCTGCATCGATCTGATCGATCAATTTTCGATAGTTGCTAACAACATTGACTCCAAATTCGTCAATGATTTGCTGTTGAGCGGCGGGACTGGGATCAGCCACGGCAACCAAATCGATTTCTGATTGGGTCTTAAGGAGGCGTGTGTGAATCCTTCCCAGATGTCCTGCTCCAATGACGGCAACTCGTAATTTTGTCACGCTGCTTTTCTCCTTAGCTCGCGTCCGCGACCATGGCGACCCGCTTGCGACTGGGCTATTGATTCCAGGAAATGGCTGATCTCAGGAATTAAGTGGCCTTTTGATTTTAGGATCTCTTCGCAATTGCTTAGCCCGACGCGTGCACGATACATCAATCGATACGCTTCGTTGATTGCATCGACCACGGCTTGGTCGAAGTTATTTCTTCGCAGCCCGACGATGTTAATGCAGCGAGGGCGGGCTGGACTGCCATCGGCCAGCATGTAAGGTGCGATGTCCTGGAGCACCCGACTGGCTGCACCAACAAATGTGTAACAGCCAATCGCACCGTAGTGGGTCACAGCGACAGAGCCTGAAAGCGTTGAATGATGATCAACATGAACGTGCCCACCGAGCATCGATCCGTGACCAATAATTACCTTGTCGCCAATCTTACAATCATGGGCGATGTGCACATTGCCCATGAAATAACAGTCGCTGCCAACGCGAGTGTAGAAGTCTTCCTTTTCACTGGCGCGATTAATGGTGACACATTCCCGAATCACATTTCGATCACCAATGACCACCTTTGTGTCAGTACCCTGGTAGCTAAGATCTTGAGGCTCTCCTCCAAGAACAGCACCGGGAGAGACGAGGTTATCTTCGCCTAACGTAACATCTCCAAGAATCGTCACATTGTTGATTAACTTCGTATTTCTACCGATCTTCGCTTTTGGGCCAATAACGCAAAATGGCCCGATTTCGACGCCAGGTGCAAGAACAGCTGCCGGATCGACGCAGGCCAAGTTCGACACTTTGGGTGCTGGGTCTTGAATGTCCACTTGTTGCGTGCCTTCGTTGGGAGAATATATATCCACGGGATTTCGTTTCAAGCTGATTTTCGGATGGTGTTAGTATGGCCTATTTGCTGTAGCAGCGCGAATACCAATTGTGAGTTCAAACGGTGACCGCTTTTTGATGCAGTAAATTTTCCAATCAGGTCAGTTCCCGAGAGTGAAAAATCGCCAATCATGTCTAATAATTTGTGTCGGGCACATTCGTTTTCGAATCGAACCTGATTGTCGATTGGCCCATCGGGGCCGAAAACGAGGATATCCTTAAAGCTAACTCGCTGCCCCAACCCCTTTTTTTGCAGTTCCTCGGCTTCCTCGAGAAGAACAAAGGTTCTTGCCGGGGCAATATCCTTAGCAAAAATTTCGGGTGTGACTTGGGTCTGGTAGGTCTGAGTTCCAATAGACGGGCATGCGTAATCGAGTTGATAAGCGAGTTCAAATTGATTTTGTTCCACTGGATCAGCCTGAATCCACGTGTTTTCGTCGCCAACCCGAATACTGGAAGTAACGCGAATAGTTTTCCGCTCGGCTTCCAGTTCAACCCGACCCGCTTGGCTCAAAGCATCCGTAAACGCTTTGCTCGATCCATCGTCTCCCGGCATTTCAGCCCGATTCGCGTGAATTTCGCAATTGTCGATGTTCAGTCCAGCCAAAGCTGCGAGAACATGTTCGACCATTTCGACCGGGCACCCCTCGGCAACCAACGTTGTCCGCCGGGGTCCATTGATTCGGTTCTGAATAACGGCTGGAATCCTTGGTTGACCCGGAAGATCGGATCGTACAAAGACAATGCCGGTATTGGCTTCTGCCGGTTGGAATTTCAAATCGATATCCCTGCCGCTCCAGAAACCGTAACCGGACACTGAGACGCTTTGAGAGATCGTAGTTTGTTTTCTAAGAGGAGCCAATTTTTTACTTTCAGGGTAGCATGCGGGGCAGCGATTCCATTCTTCCAGTGTTGGAGTTACTTTTGAAAAGTACCACTGGGATTCTGCCCTGTTGCGATCTGATTGACCCTGGCAATAACCAAATCTGTGATGTCATTTTGCGGGATGTGGTAGATCACAGCTCCATTGACTTTTTGCATTACCGATCTTGGGTTGGCAGGATCGATCTCACCCCGGTCAAATTTGAGAACGAGAGCAATGTTATTCCGGTCGCAATATTGCTGAATCACTTCTTTTATTGCTCGATAGGTTTGGTAATGCAGTTGAGCTTCGCGTTGCATTAAGCCCCGCATGGTGTCTTTTTGATCGACTTCCATCTTGGCGGCTTGTTGAGCCAGTGCAGTTTCTTCACGCTTAAAATCGGCGGTTCCCGGCGTGAAATTTTCCTCAAGCATTTTTGCGCTTTGCATTAATGCTTGCTGCGCTTGCATGGAATCCGCTTTGAATTTCTCGGCCTCAGTTTTTAGTGCATTAAGCTGCTGCTCAAAATTCACATGGCTCTTAAAAATCAGGGGAATGTCAACGATCGCGACTTTTTGTTGAGCCGAAACCGAAGAAAGATTTATTAAGGCGGTTACCGAGAGAATGGTAAGATGGGTTGCGATCCGTCGCTTAGTTTTCACTTTCAGCACTCCTTGCTGTCGTGAGGGGTACTCGATTCGGTTTCGGAAATCCATTTGCCGAAGCCAGCCGGTTCGAGTTGTCAAAATGTCTCGTGTTCGGCATTGTGT
>WTFU01000040.1 GCA_011523945.1 Mariniblastus sp.
GTTGGAGCGTGGCTTGGCCCATGTATCGTAATTGGATTGATGTTTCTTTTGGAAAATGCTGGTCGTCCGCCAGAGGCGGCCAATCCGCAGGTCGCGGCGGTTGTTGAAGCCAGCCAAGACAATGCAGGTTCCGGTGTTACCAAAACCTTTGACATTGAAAAGAAAGATTACGGAATCGGTAGCGACGCCCTGCCGGCAGCTCAAGCGAGTGCTTTGGCGAGTGTGATTGAAGGGCTAGTTGATGGGAATGTTCCGTCCTATCGGTACACTGCCGCCGGTGGTTTAGGGTTTTTGCTGGCGATCAGCGGGCTCGGTGGAATTGGTGTTATGGTAGCACTTGGTTTTTATATGCCGTTTAATATCGTTCTAACGTACACCATTGGCTGCGTGCTGCGGATCGTCTGTAATAAGACGGCGGGGAATCGGTGGGCGGAAGAATTTGGGATTCCAATCGCGGCTGGACTTATTATCGGAGAAGCATTGGTAGACGTAGGATTCACGTTACCGAAGGTGATCGAAGGTTTGTACCAAACGATGATGATGTGATTTGAAGTTTTGTACTAAAGAGATGTTTTTGTAATTCATTGATCGGTGCCATCCGCGGCAACCATGAAAAGATAGAGTCAAGCTATGAAGACAATGGGTCAAGTTTTATTGTGGGTTGGATTTCTGTCCGGATCTCTAGCGACTGTTTTTTATGCTCCGGCAGAAGGGGTTGGTTACATGAAAGCCCTGACCGCGGAGGAGGCATTAGAAGACCACGGTTTTGAATTGCCTGATATGCAGGGTGTTGTGATTCCGGAAGAAGGTTGGCATTTGATTCCTTGGGTATGGTATGGAGTTTCCGTTGCTGTCTGTGTTGTCGGAATTGTCGTTCTCAGGAAAGCTTCAAATCCAGAGCAGAAGTTGGAGCAGGCGTCGGGTCCAAGTTTGGTGGAATTAGGTGGTCGGTTGACGCAGTTAGATTGCAACTTGGAGAATCTGACTCAGTCAATTGATGAGCTTGCGCCCAGTCAGATCGCTGCCCGGATTGATGAGCAACTAGCGGACGATTTTCGAGAGTTTGCTGAAGGTCGTAATTTGATTACAACAGAATTCGGGTTGGATGTTTTCGCGGATGTGATGACTCAATTCGCCTCCGGCGAACGGTCGGTTAATCGAGCATGGAGTGCGGCAGCGGATGGCTACGTTGATGAAGCGGAGGTTTGCTTGAGGCGAGGAAGAGATCTGCTGCAGGAAGCTCATCGCTTACTGAATGAAGCAGCGAATAGTTAAGCGTTATGCGGCTCGCTGTTGCGAAGTCTGTTTGCAAATGGATGCCGCAAATCGTTCAATTTGCTGTTTGAGATCGTTAAGTTTTATCGCTTGTTCCGCATACCTGGCGCGACTGGATTTGAGTTCGGCGTTCGCCTCGTGGAACATCGCACTTAACGATTCGATGTGCTCATTTTTACGTCGGATGATTTCAGTTTTTTTCAAAAGAAGCTCGTCCATTTGATCGACGAGGTCGTCGATGAACCTGTCTTTGTTTTCGAGATCCTTTTTTTTGCTTTCTATGATCTGTTGGATTTGAAACTTTTGTCTTTCAATGTGTTCTTGCTTCTTTTTTAATTGTTCTCGCTTCTTTTGTAGTTCGCTGGGAAGCTCGTTAAATCTTGCGCTGGAAATTGCCTGATTGAGTTCTTGCTGTAGACGGGTGACTTGCGTATTTTGGAAAACTGGATTGTTGGGGTACAAACAGTGAGTGTCCCAGTCAGTCTCAGCAGCTTGGATTTCACGTGAGTTAGCTTTGAGGATTTGAGCGGGGAATTGCAGAGGCTGGTTTGAGGTTTTTGCTTTTACACCAATTTCAACCATAGTTTCAATCAATTGGTGGATTCTTTGCTTTGCTGAACCGCGGTGTTCGAGGTGGTCGCGAAGCGCAGTTTGTTGGTAGAACATTTTGGGCGGTGGTGGATTTTCGAGTTCATTCAGGACATCGTTGATGTGAAGCGGCGCTGAAATGGTCCACGCGGAGTTGATGTACGCTGGAGCATTGTTGAAATCAAGTATCGCTGTTGGTCTTTTTTTTGTTACGCTGTCGAGGTAGAGCGTTGATGGCGTCGTGATGACGGCATCCGATAGTTCAACCATATCGGAGAGCGGTATTGGGCTGGCCGAGTTGTTGAGGTGTCGTGGAAGGTTCAACTCCTCGTGGAGGCCATCGGTGAGTCGCCAGGTAATTTCGATTGACCTGCCATTGATTTTTCCATTTTTCTCAAGTCTTTTGCGGAGGGCCTCGATTGATTGAACGACTCGGTTTCTCTGGGGGGCATCGAACGCAGGTGTGTTCGCGGTGGCAATTAAAAGACGAAAAGGTCCCTCTTTTTGGATGGGTAGATATTCGCTATCGAATACCGAGTCGAACCGCGGAAGTCCGGTGACCTCACACTTCCCGCTATTCCCCCAAGACTCAATATGTCGAGCTTGTGAGTTTCCAATGCAGGCGAGTTTGTGGCCAATCAGGGGTTGGAAAATCGAACCCTCAGCAATAGTTGGGTTTTGCCAAGTATTTCTGTATTCGAGGATGCCGTCAGCAAGAATCAAAATCGGGATACGAGTCGATTCGTAAATGCTTCGCAAAGCTGAAATCTCATCCCAGCGATAATGCATGTGGGTGATGATAATTCCCGCATCGGCTGGAGGCTCCCAGGCATGAATGGCGGCATCAACGAGCTTGCATTCCACGGGGCAATCAGGCATCCAACTGGAATAGTTGGTGTTCTGGTTGGCATACGGGTTTAGGATGTAGGCTTTGGGGGTAGACACTAAAAATTGAATTGAGCAAAGGGGGTAAATGGTTTGGCTGTTTCGCCTTCAGAACCCCTAAAAAATAACACCTCGCCTTGTAATTACCCAGATTGATTCAGTGCTTGCTAGCGTTTGGGCGGTTGAATTTCCACGGTGAAAACGTCAAATTGGTATCGTTCGGGAGCTTACTCGCATGGCGTCCGACGGTAGGTGATAGCCTGTTTTGCAAAATTCTAAAATGTTAGGCCGATGAATTACGAACCCTCCAGCGAATTTGAGAGCAGCGGATCAATAACTCCTCACAGTTCCGGCTCAAATTCTTCGAATCCCAAAAATACTTCGGCATCCCCTCGGGCTGCTGCAGGCTCAAATGCGGCATCAGACGAGAGAACCCAGTGCCAATGTTCGTATTGCGGAACCAAGTTCTTCCGAGAAGAATCAAATTCTATGCCGTTCTGTAGTAGTCGTTGCAAACAAATTGATTTAGGGATGTGGCTCAATGAGTCATACCGTCTGCCTTACGAAGGAGAGTCTTCGCTAAAGCAGTACGAAACGTTGGAGGAAGACGAGTAGATTGATCGATGATTGGTCTTCGTCTTTCGATGGCAATGAGTGTGGCGTCGCTTCGATTGAAAAAAATTGAAGATAATTCAAGAGTCAAGAGAGTCTATGTTGTTATTCAAGGCTCAATGAGAATAGAATCCTTAACAATCGGCGACGGGCATGCGGATTGGCAAGAGTTTTGTTTCGGCGAAGGCTGGTCGTGTCGGTAGATTTGAATTAAACACGAGGAATGTGCATCAATGACTGAACAGCCTGTAATCGTGCAGAAGATATCTTGGATCAATTTGTGTCCATGGGTTTTAATTTTCAAAACTTTTTCAATCGCTGCGGGAACCGGTGTTTTAGCTTTCGCCCTCGTGGGTGTTTTGTTATCCCCATTGGGCTGGATTATCAGCGAGAACCTCTTTCTTGAAGACGCCAACAATCGGAGTGTGCAGTTAACGGAGATTGTCGAAAATAACCGAAGTCCCTATCGCAGCGTTTTTGCTCCGGCAAGCAGTTCAGACTCTCTTACTGTTCAAGTGTCAGGGGTAGCGTTGCAAGGGCCGCAACTAGTCTTTCGCCAGATCGAAAGGCCCTTCGAATTTGTTTTTAGCTCAGACGTTAGTTTAAGAGAGTTCGCCTATTTTGTGTTCGGGGGAATCTGGACCGTTATAGTTTGGTCGTTTGCCGGTCTCGCGATTGTCAGGATCAGCCTCTTGAGATTGACCCGGAATGAACGGATTGGGATTGATGATGGGTTTGGGTTTGCAACGGCCAATTGGAAGACCGCGGTAGGGGCGGTCGGAATACCGCTTCTCGCTGTCCTGCTGCTTTGCATCCCCGGGGCGATGATAGGGTTGTTGATGAACTTTGAATTCGGTGCTTTCATGGCGGCGGTTCTGTGGGGTTTTGTTTTACTCTTTGGCGGCTTAGTCGCATTGTTGTTGTTGGGGTTAATGTTCGGCTGGCCGCTGATGGTGGCTAGTGTCGGGTGTGAGGGCCAAAACGCGTTTGATGCGATGACGCGCGGATATGCGTACACCTTTCAGCGTCCGTTTCATTACGCTTTTTATACTTTGGTTGCCATTTTGATCGGTAGTTTTGCGTGGGTCATTATTGGGAGCTTAACGCAGGGTGTGATAGATATGTCCAGTTGGTCGTCTTCCTGGGGAGCCAATATTTCCCAACCGGATCGTTTTGATCAAATCGCAACCGGGGTTGATGGGAATGGGGATGAGTTAATTGGATGGGGGCAGACAGGGCATTCGGTGCTCCACTTTTTCAATTCGCTTCTCAAAACGTTAGCGGCGGCATTTCTCTACAGTCTTTTTTGGTGCATGGCATCTGCGATTTATTTGGTACTTCGTTTTAATGTGGACGAAACGGAGATGGATGAAATTTTCCTTGTGGATGAAAAACGAACTTATCAGTTGCCCCCGCTAAAGACTGATTCAAATGGAATTCCACAGATTCAAAAAACGGCGACCGTGGAGAGTGTTGAATCGTCATCAGTGGAAGCGGCTACTCCTGAGAATGAATAGCGGCCTGTTTGCCGGCTGGTTCGATAGTCATTACATTGACTCGATTCAATCGTTGTCTTGAATGAGTGCATGGCCAGTCACGCTGGCTGAGTTCGGGTAGCTGTCAGGCGGTTGATTTGTCTGGGACGCGATCGTTAACCAGTTGAAGCGGTAATTGAGGCGAATAATGGAAACATTAAATTGGATTAGCTTGGCCGGTATTTTTGTCATGGTCGCGCTTGCATGGACGGTTAGTTCCCATCGCACACGTGTTAATTGGCGATTGGTGGCGATTGGGATTTTATTGCAGGCTGCCCTGGCTGCGGTTTTGTTTGAGTCCCAGAATTGGACGTTCACGGAAAACTATCGAAACTTTACCGAATTGCAGCAAGCCGTTGATTCCGGTGAGATCTCGGTTGAGGCGGTGGATCAGTATCTTTCAGCTGATGATTCCGCCACGTATGGAGCACTGAGTTCTGAGATTCAAGCAGGAACAAAAACGTTGGCGGAGGTAAATGGTTCTCTGGGTGAGATGGCCATTGCGAAATATCCAAGTGGAATTTTATTCGCCGGGGTGAACGCGTTTTTTGCTGCCATCAATGATTACGTTAAGGAAGGTGCTTCCTTTGTATTTCGAGCCAATGCGATTCCTGAGGGAAATCCGACCGATCCAATGGTCTTGCTTGGGACCTTTGCATTTGGCGTTCTGCCGACTGTGATTTTCTTTGCTTCGCTAATGTCGATCTTGTATTACTTAGGCTTGATGCAATTGCTCATCAGGGGGATGGCCTGGGTGATGCAGAAAACATTGGGTACGTCCGGTCCGGAGAGTATGGCGGCTGCAGCTAATGTTCTGGTAGGGCACACTGAAGCACCGCTGGTGATTCGGCCTTACGTCGAAAAAATGACACGTAGCGAATTGAATGCATTAATGGTGGGCGGCTTTGCCACTATCAGCGGTTCGCTGATGGCCATTTTCGTATTTTATGGAATTAGCGCGGGGCATCTGCTAACTGCATCAATTATTTCCGCTCCAGCTGCTCTGGTTATTGCGAAAGTCCTCCAGCCTGAAACTGAATCGCCTGCGGAAGTTGCCTCTGTTTCGATGGCGCCCGAACAGGTTGCGACTAATGTTATCGAAGCCGCAGCGATTGGAGCCAGTGACGGTGTCAAGTTAGCGATCAATATTACAGGAATGTTGATCGCGTTTTTAGCTCTGCTTGCGTTGCTGAATGCAATAGTCATGGGACTTGGCGAATTGACACAGTACTTTATAAATCTCGGACTTTCTGGTGACGATGTCGATCTTCAGTGGTCGATGAATAATCTTTTTTCAATGTTGTTTTATCCACTGGCTTGGATAATGGGAATCGAATCCGGTGACTGTGCAATTGCCGGTGAATTACTTGGAAAAAAGGTGGTTGTCAATGAATTCATTGCCTATGCAGAAATGGGCGAGATTTTGGATGGAAAAGTTCTTGATGCATCCGGGAATGCAGTCACGATGACTGATCGAACCCGAGTGATTTTGACCTACGCTTTGTGTGGATTTTCAAACTTCGGTGCGATTGGAATTCAAATCGGCGGAATTGGCCCACTCGCTCCTGAGCGGAGAAGTGATCTTGCTCAGTTGGGATTGCGGGCGATGTTTGGTGGAATGCTTGCGGCTTGCATGACCGCTTGCATGGCGGGTGTCATGTACGGATGGTTGAATTGAACAACTGTTAGAGAGCTTAGAATTTGAAGTTCTCTGGGATTAATTCTTCGATGACCCAGGTTTTTACATGGTCTGGATTGTTGGCGTCGACGGCGATCACCTCGATCTGTTTGCCAAATTCCACGATAAATTGGCGGCAGGCTCCGCATGGGGTGGCGAACGGGTTGGCTGCGACAGCTATTGCCTGAAATTCCTGGTGACCTTCAGAGACCGCTTTGCAGATGGCGGTTCGTTCGGCGCAGATGCAAAGACCATAGGAAGTATTTTCTACATTGCAGCCGGTGTAAATTGAGCCGTCAGATGTTAAGAGAGCCGCGCCAACGAGAAAGTTTGAGTATGGGGCATAGGCTATCTGCCGGGATTCGATAGCAAGTGAAATCAACTCTTTTTGAACTTCTGGCGTCATGGCTGTGTCTCGATGAAACAATAAAAAGGAACTGTATCAAATCGTTTCCACGATTAATTCTGGCGAATCGATTGGTTCGTGCGTAAGTGTGATTGATGATTCAATCAGTTCGGCAGCGTGTTCGACAGTAGGTGCGTCGCAATAGATGTTGGCAATAGGTTTTCCAGGTTCGACTCGGTCTCCGATTCGGACAAGAAACTCGATGCCAATAGAGTGGTCGATCGGATCGCCAATTTGCTTTCTGCCGCCGCCCATTTCGATAATGGCTAATCCAAGTTGATGGGCGTGAACCTTTTGAACAACCCCCGATTGATTGAGGGTGAGTGGAGTTTTTTTAGCCACGTAACGTTCGGAGTGCAAGTTTCCGCCGTGGCTTTCGACCATCGCTGCGAGTTTTTCGAATGCCTCACCGGACTCAATGAGCTGGTTGAGTTTATGTTCTGAATCTTTAAGGTTGGAGTGGACCCCGGCTTGAACGAGTAAGCGACTGGCCAAAGCGAACACAACTTGGGTCACGTCCGGGGGCCCGACACCGCGAAGTACGTCGGCGGCCTCGTTAATTTCAACTGCGTTTCCAATCAGGTTACCCAACGGCTGATTCATGCAGATGTGTAAGGCGGAGGTTTTTACCCCCATTTCATTA
>WTFU01000128.1 GCA_011523945.1 Mariniblastus sp.
AACGACATCGTTCTTCATTACCTCGATGAGTCGAAGATATCCGAAAAACGGCAAGTTTGGATTGCACGAGTTTTTGTCATTCTCGTTGTGGGAATTACTTATGGACTGAGTCTTCAAGGCTATCGCAGCGTCTTTACGATGGCAGTTTGGTGTTTTAGCGGGTTTGCAGGATTATTTCCGATTGTCTTTGCCGCGCTTTATTGGAAACGTCTCACCGCCGCCGGGGCTCTCTCGGGAACATTAGCGATGGTAGGAAGCTGGATCTACTTATTCCAGCAATCCGGTTACGGTGCAAATACCGAATTCGCACTTTACCCTTTTGGCAGTGAGTACCCTCTCATGCCAGTCGTTGCCATTATTCTCAGCTCAACCTTAGCCATGGTCGTTACGTCATTTATCACGCCGCCTCCCTCTCAAAAGACACTGGATAAGTTCTTTCGTTCTTAAACCTGGGTAACGAAAGCCTGAAACAATTTGAAAGCACTCCGTCATCTATGTCATCTCGAAGACGACTTAAATCCATAGCTGCTGAACCTGAAAAACACTTTGTTAACATGGCAGAATGGCTCGCCATGGAATCAACGGCTGAAATCAAGAGAATGGAGGAGCGACGTCGAATTCAAAACACCGGCGACGCGGAAAAATCCGGAGAAACCATCCTCGACGTCGTTGTCACCGATGAAGCAAGAGGACTTGGTGGGCACCAACTCGTTACTTTTAAGCGACGCAATGAAACGCTACGGATGCCCTGGCACCGACTTCGAGTTGGCGCCCCGGTGGTAGTGTCACCGTTTCAGCGAGATGGAAAATCAGAAACCGGCGTCGTCAGTCGCAAGCGAAACGACTCAATTCAAATTGCCCTCAATCGAATTCCTCGCGGCGAAGTATTCCGCATTGACCTTACTGCAGACGAAGTAACGCGTCAGCGACAGCTTGCTGCCATTATGACCGCGAAAGATTCCCGAGGTCGCTTGGGGCATCTTCGTTCGGTTTTAATGGGAGAGAAACAGCCTCGATTCACAGACAAACCGCTCGACATTGATTTTAAAAGCCAACTAAACGAATCACAAAAGGCGGCCGTCAAATTTGCGCTGTCCGCCGAAGATCTGGCAATCATCCACGGCCCGCCAGGTACCGGCAAAACAACCACGGTCGCTGAACTTATCCTTCAAGCTATTCATCGATCAGAAAAAGTGCTGGCCTGTGCACCCAGTAATACTGCCGTCGACAACCTGCTAGACCGACTCGTTCGAGTCGGTGCACGGGTAGTTAGAATTGGCCACCCCGCGCGAATTACAGAGCGTCTTCGCAACTACTCACTTGATGGGCTCGTCGAACAACACGAAAACACCGATGTCATCAAAGATATGATTCGTGAAGCGGAAGCACTTTTTCGCCAATCGGAAAAATGGACTCGTGCGAAACCCCAGCGAGGTGCTCGCGAAAGCATGAAACGGGAAGCGAAACGATTGATGGCCGACGCCAAACGGCTAGAACGACAAGCGATCAGCTCAATACTTGATCAAGCCGATGTGATTTGTGCCACAACAACGTTCAATCCGGAGACCTTGGCTGACCGTTGGTTCGAACTCGCTGTGATTGATGAAGCCTGCCAAAGCACCGAACCAGGTTGCTGGGTTCCGCTCTTAAGATCGGAAAAGGTCGTGTTTGCTGGTGATCACCAACAATTACCGCCAACGGTTCTCTCCAGTGAAGCTGCACAGCAAGGTTTCGCGAAGAGCATGATGGAACGGCAAATAGAGCTCTTTGGTGATGACGTTGCCAAAATGCTGACGGTCCAATACCGGATGCACCATCAGATTATGAATTTTTCATCATCGCAGTTCTACGAAAATGAACTTAAAGCCCACCCTTCGGTCGCAGACCACACACTCCATGAAATTGATGGAATTGAACCTTCCGAGATCTCCGGTCAAATCATGAACTTCATCGATACTGCAGGTGCAGGGTGGGATGAAGAATTGGAACCGAATGGGCTTAGTAAAAGAAACCCGAATGAAGCGAAACTAGTTGTCAAAAAAGTCCAAGCATTGCTAGATGCTGGTCTGCCTAAGAAAGACATTGCCGTGATCGCCCCTTATGCTGCACAGGTTCGATTGCTTCGCGATCTTTTCGCTGGCGGGGGGCCAGAGGTCGACACCGTCGATGGGTTTCAGGGCCGGGAAAAAGAAGCCGTCGTTATTTCACTGGTGAGAAGCAATTCGCAAAACGAAATTGGTTTTCTCGCAGACCGCCGGCGGATGAACGTCGCTTTAACCCGGGCACGCCGAAAACTAATCGTGATCGGCGACAGTTCCACGCTCGGCATTGATGAGTTTTATCAAGAATTCTTCGAGTACATCGATTCCATTTCCGGCTATTTAACCGTGTGGACCGAAAACGAGGACTAACGAAGCCTTAGAGCTTAAAAGTAACCGCTTGTTTACAAACGGTTCGATCTCGCAAGCGAATAATTGATTGCCATCAAGACTACGATCATCCCTACCGCGACCAACTGAATCGTGATCTGCCATTCCTGCCACCGGGTAAAGAAGACTAACAGGCTGAGGCCAAGTAAAACACTTCTCGATGCGGAAGACAACGCCTGAAAGGCGTAGCCGGCAATCGATGCCGCAAGGCCAAGAATACCGATCAAAGTAATACTCACCATCATCACGACCATCAACGGCGCAGCCGCCTCATTATCGATCGTCAGCATCAGCAATTCGGGCTTGAGTACAAAAGCGAAGGGAAGTGCGAATCCGACCAGGGCAAACCGAAATGCGGAAAACGCAGCCTTCATCACGTCAGCCTTCGCAATGGCCGCCGCCGCATAAGCCGCCAGAGCGACGGGAGGAGTAACCATGGACATCATTCCAAAGTAAAAAATAAACAAATGAGCCGCGAGCGGGGGCGTTTTTAAAGTCGTCAACACCGACCCCACCAAGATTGCCATCAGGAGATAACAGACAGCGGAAGGCAAACCCATCCCCAAAACAATGGTAGAAACCATCAATAACATTAGGGCTAGAATTGCACTGTCATTGGCAAAAGCCTGAATCTTGGCCGGCAAAGATGCTCCCAAACCAGTCAAATCGACCACGCCTAAAATAATTCCGACGCAGGATGCTGCAACGATTAATGCCATCCCTCCTTTTGCTGCACCAACCAATGCCTGAATGACTTTGGGAAAACTCAAACGAGTCAATGCGCTAAACTGACTTAAAATCAAAATTCCGGCTAGGCTTACGCTAACCGACCGAAAAGGAGTAAAACCTTGCAAAAGCATTGCTATTAGGATTACGAAAGCTCCAAAGAACACGAACCCCTGATACGCAGACATCGGTGCCTCTGACTCCGCTCCAAGCTTACTCTCCGCTTCGGCACCAATTCGCTTGGAATGAAAATGCACGGTCAACAGCAAGGCCGTGTAATATAAAACGGCAGGAATTAACGCAGCTTTAATGATTTCGACATAAGTTACCGCTGGCTCAACCAACTCGAGCATCATGTAAGCACCGGCTCCCATGATCGGAGGCATCAAAGCCCCGCCCGAACTTGCGGCCGCCTCCACTCCCGCGGCGGACTCTGAATCAAAACCGGAGCTTTTCATCAATGGAATCGTAAAAGTACCGGTCGTTGCCGTATTCGCAACTGCACTTCCGGAAAGTGAGCCCATTAACCCACTGCTAACAACAGCTACTTTCGCCGGCCCGCCAGAGCTATTTTTAAATAGGCTACGAGCAAGTTTAATGACGTAAGCAGTCGCCCCTGTCTGCTCCAGTAATGTCCCAAACAGAACAAACAAGAAGACATAATTAAACATTACTTTGAGCGCTACGCCGAATACACCGCCCGACTGCAAAAATGACTTTTGAGCGATTTGCGCCCAGGAAGAACCGCGATGCGGGAACAACCAGTCCGGCATACTGGCTCCAAAAATTGCGTAGGCAATAAAGAGGCTACAGAGAATCGGCAGCGTCCACCCGATTGCTCTTCGTGTTGCCTCCAAAATCAAAACCAGTCCGGTTCCGGCTATGTAAAAATCAATCGGTTTTTCACTCCCCGCACGATCTCCCAACAGGATACCGTCCACCCAAAACCTTTTCAGATTCTGCTCACTCTGCACAAAGATATAGCCAAAAACGACAACCGTTAAAAGCATCAAGACAAGATCGATTGCGCGACCTAAGAGCCAGTCCGGTTTCTCCTTGGCCAACGGTCGACTAAGAAACACAAGCAACAAACCCAACATCCCAAACATGGCAAGGTTGGGCTGTGGATCAAAAACGTTCCAGTTAGTGGCGGCCAGCACGAATAACGACAACAGAACTGCCAACACGCAATAGACAAAATTCTTGCTGGATTCGAAGCGATCAGTCATGAAATGAATCAATTGGTTGATTGTGTTTTCAATACGCCATCAGTAATAAACAGACGGAGTTTTGCCGGTCAAAAAAGCGACGGCCATCATTCGGCACTCGGCCAGATATCGATCTCTTTGTAGAACTTGATTGCTCCGGGATGAAAGGGAACGCCAGTATCTCTCGTGGCATTTTTAGGGTTAAGAGCCTTCCCGGCAGGGTGCTTTTCAGCGATCTTTGCGCGGTTTTCGTACATTAATTTCGTCAACTGGTAAACGACGTCTTCGTCTACTTTTTCATGCGTAATCAATTGCATATTTCCAACATTCAATCCCACCATGTCTTGATCGAGATCGCTGTAAGCCTCTGCTTTTACGGGCACAGGAAAATAGAACGGATACTCCTTTAATTTTTCCGGGGCATCCTCATCGAGCTCGATAAAGACAACATCCTGAGTCGCACACAATTGAGTGACGGCAGGAATGGGTATTGCACCACCCATGAATGCTGCATCTGCCTTCCCATCGGACAGCATCTCTGCAGCGGCAAGATAATTCCCGGGAATCACATCTCCCAAATCCTCGTAAGCAACACCGTGCGCTTCGAGCAATGGCTTTAAAAAGTAATCAAATCCGGCACCCGCAGGCCCCAGCACGACGCGTTTGCCCTTTAGATCCGAGATCTTCTCAATTCCAGATCCTTCGGTGGTCACAAAAATCCCGACATTCGGTGCTAAAGTCGCAACTGTCCGAACCGCATGCGGGGTTTTCCAAGCTCCCTCTCCCAGATTCGCAAAGTAGGCAATCGCAGCATTAGCCATGCCGAATTCAATATCTCCCGATTCCAACTTTCGGATATTCTCCTGTGTTCCTTTGGTGCCTTGGCTAGTAATCACCCAGTTGAGGTCACCTTTATTGGCTTCAACAACGCTCGAAATCGCATTACCTACGGGAGCAAACGCGCCACCAGCAGGCGCAGTTCCAACCGTGATGAACTGACGACTTGTATCGCCAGAGCCGCCACCAGCGACGCCTTCCTTCTTCTCACATCCAGTCAACGTCAACAAACAGATTGCCAGGATAACAATCGCACCGTTGGACAAACTCGAAAAACATTCACGTCGTTGAGACATCTTCGTCATCCCTTTTAAAGTTCGTAAAATGAGTCGTTGGCGACCCCGTCTCCGTTTATGATAACACCCCCCCGATCGCCTCTCTATAGGGCAGTTCATGACGAGAGCTCCAAGTCAAAACACTTAGCACCCACTTCCCGCCCTAGAGAGAACAACCAGCACTTCAATCAAATTACTGTGTTTTTTATCACCGAGTTGTTTTATCACTGAGCTTCTTTAACTCAATTTTACGAAACTGAGTCGGGTGGCTTTCAGACTGAAGAGAAATGGTGCCACTTTCGAGCATCAAATTTCCATCGACAATTAGCGGGCGAGCCTCAGCATCACGGTCGTCCAATTGTGGTTTGGTGTATTCCAATACTACTTTACCGTCTACCCAGTGGCGTATTACCTCATTACCGCGAACCTCTATCTCGACCGTCACCCACTGGTCACCGCGGAATGACGGCGAATTGCTGCTTGTGCAATGGCGTTTAAATAACTTTCCATCCATCACAACGTTTGTGCCGGGCGTGCACAAATTAAGCGTTGATCGTTCGCCAGTTTCACCGGCGCCAAGTAATTGAACTTCAATCGATACGGGAAACTTTTGGTTGACTCCCATCTTTGCAGGATCCTGACCATGTAACATTAGACCATTGTTACGAAACGCCCACCCCGGACCGTTCTCCACCTGATCGCCAGTGAATCGGTATTCGACTCTTAACAGATAGTGAGAGAATGTATCTTTGTAAAACAGGTGGCCAAATTTTTCCCAGTCTTTACGATTCTTACCATCCATGCTCAGAAAGTCTTCCGGCTTGTACTGATCATAGGAAACCGTCAACAATCCATCTTGAACGCGAAAAGTCTCGCCATAATTGACTCCTAATTCGTGCCCGCGAATCTTTGGGGTCCAGCCCGTGAGGTCCTTTCCATTGAACAGCTGAATCCATTCTCCGGTTTCCGAATCGTCATTCTTTGAACGTTCCAGGGCTTCGACCGAGGTTTTCGTCCCGACAAACACCTCGCGCGGCTCGGGTGCAGCACATTCCTGAGCGTCAACGGACGCGACAAAACTGGCGAAAATGATAGTTAACAGCATGAATTTGATCATAAAAACACTCACTCGTTTCTCTGAAATATTACGTCGGACCCCGAAAAGCACAGTATAACGAGTAAAATTGAACAAAACCTCCGGTCTCTCACAAAGACTCAAAATAACGTCTTGCGATAATCCGCCAAATTTGCATAATAGCCGAGCTACGGACGGTTTCGCATTTCGAACCCGTCCAATTTTTGTTGGAAATAGATTTAGACGAGGCTATTGGTCAATTGGCGAAAATGCGAAGAAAAACCACACGTCGTAAGGTTAAGGCAAAAACCCGCACAGCGCGAAGAGATCCGCTGTACGTAGATGGTGAACGTCCGCGTCCAATGTACGTCGATTACAAGGACGTTGAACTACTTAAAAAATTGATCAACCGCCATGGTCGAATTGTTGGCCGCCGCAAAACCGGTTGCACCGCAATTAGCCAACATGCCGTCACCGAATCGATCAAGCGTGCTCGCTTCATGGCTTTACTACCCTTCAAGGGCGATTAGTCAATGCGGAAGTGCTCGGTTCCTGCGCTACGCATCGAACACCACTGAACAATTAGAATAGCCAAACCTGCCGCTCATTACTGGCAGGTTTTTTTTTGAGTTTCAAGTTGAGTGACCCAACCGCCCTTAAACCCGAGGCCAGCATGTCGGAAGTGTTTAAAACGAAACGGAGAGTTGAGTTTCGCGAGACCGACATGGCGGGCATTGTGCACTTTTCTAATTTTTTTGCCTACATGGAACAGGCAGAGCACGCATTGCTACGCAGCCTCGATTTGGGGGTGATGTGCAACATCGACGGTCGTGACATCAGCTTCCCCCGTGTAAGCGCGACCTGTGACTATCGAGTCTCAATCCGCTTCGAAGAAGTGATTGACATTGAGGTTGTCGTCAAGAATATCGGAACCAAGAGTATTACTTACGGATTTCGTTTTCTTCGTGATGAAACGCCGGTCGCGGACGGTTCCATCACCGTCGTTTGCTGTTTAATGAAACACGGAGAACGTCCCCAGTCGATCGAGACCCCCGTAGAATTTATCAACGCAATCAAACCATTTCTTGAAGCCCCCTAACTGTCCCTGACTTTTGTTAAAAGAGACTTAATTTTCATGTCAGTCTATTTGCAAAACCTGACGGTTCGACTGGCTCAGGGCGTTGGTAAACTCTCACCAGAGACTCGTGAACTCCATAAAAATTACTTTCTCGCCGCGCAACAACCCGATGGTGGGTTTGCTGGCAGGCAAGGGGGGAGCGATCTTTACTATACGACATTTGCTATGCGAGGCCTTTCAATTCTCGGCGAACTCTACGGGGACGTTGCGGATCGCATCGAAGCATATCTCAAACCGCAACTTTCATCTCGCCAAACAATCGTCGACTTTTTCTCACTTTTTTACGCCGCTAATCTTTTAAAAGTCTCATCAGGAAAAGATATTTTCAGTGACGCAGATCCAAGCTGGCGCACTCAAGTAGCGACCTTTCTCGAAACGCTGCGACGCGATGATGGAGGCTACGCAAAGGCTCCCGAAGGGAACGCGGGAAGTACCTACCACACCTTTCTCGTTCTATTGGTATTGCAACTAATCGAGTGCCCGATTCCTAATCCAGAAAAGGCCATTGAATTCCTCGATTCGAGACGTGACGCCGAAGGTGGTTGGCACGAAATTCGCGTCAGCAAACGCCCGGGAACCAATCCAACCGCAGCAGCCGTTGCCAGCCTGCTCATCCTCGATGCAATCGACGAATCCAAAGATCCTGAATTGGTTGCGACCACTCTCGACTTTCTGGTTGAGATGCAAACTGATGAAGGGGGATTGCGTGCTAATACCCGGATTCCAATCGCAGATCTACTAAGCTCGTTTACGGGAGCTCTAACTTTGATTGACCTCGATGCGTTTGAGGAGATAGACATTGCCTCGTATCGCCGATTCGTAGAATCAATGCAACGGCCCGAAGGCGGTTTTCAGGCAGCAGCCTGGGACACGGCTCACGATGTCGAATACTCATTTTACGGGTTGGGGTGTATGGCACTTCTTGAGAACCATTAGAATTTAGGGAACTGCAACTTCTGTATAGTTGACAAACTTCTACGACCATGAGCTCAACGAAATCAACCGTTCAACCTTTCTTTGACAGGTGATCCTCAGGACGCAGTGGAACGCTAAGACCAATAATCAAAAACCGGTAAACCCATTCAATGGAGGGCATCCATGCCCGATTTTATTGCCAACGCAGTTACTAAAGAATTCGAAACCCCAACAGGACCTCTACGAATCCTCGATGGGATTTCCACCGAACTTGATCGAGGGCAAAACATGGCGGTCATTGGTGATAGCGGGAGCGGCAAAAGTACGTTCCTGCATATCGCTGGCACACTTGATTCACCAAGCTCTGGCATCATTAGCCTAATCGGAAGCAATCTTACTGACCTCGATGAGAATCAGCTTGCCCGGTTTCGGAATGAAAACATTGGATTCATCTTCCAGGAACACCACTTGCTTCCACAACTGACTGCCCTCGAGAACGTCCTCCTGCCGATGGTCGCCACTGGCGCAACGGATCAAAGATCGATTCAACGCGGCAAAGACCTGCTTGATTCGGTTGGACTATCCGATCGGATTGATCACCGACCTGCGGCCATGTCCGGAGGTGAGCGTCAACGAGTTGCCGTGGCCCGGGCACTAATTCAAGAGCCTATTTTATTACTAGCAGACGAACCAACTGGCAGCCTCGATCAAGCGAATGCCGAAAAAACGGGCCAACTCTTGCTCGATCTCCAAGATCAACACAACATGATTCTTATTTGTGTTACTCACTCTTCAAAACTAGCTTCTATTTTCCAAAATCAAGCGAGGCTGATCGACGGGAGGTTTGAAACCGTATGAATCGTTGGCAAATCGCAACCAAGAGCCTGCTCTTCTTTCGTCGTAACAATCTAGCAATTGCACTGGGGGTAGCTGCCGCAACAGCAGTTCTCACCGGTGCTCTCATTGTTGGCGATAGCATGCGGCACAGCCTGCGTGAGCTCACCCTCGAACGCTTGGGCAAGATCGACGAGATGATCCTATCCGATGGCTTCTTCGATCAATCGCTTGCTGAAACGTTGAGTCAGACAACTGCGTTTAAACGAACTTACACACAGGCAAGTCCCGCGATCTTATTTCCCGGTGGCACCGTACAAAACGCGACCAACTCCCAACTTCGAGCAGGCCAAGTTACCGTGCTCGGAATCACGCCCGAGTTTTGGCAGTTTGAACAGGAAGGCGAAATCGCCCCAAAAAAACTTGATGAAAATACAATCATCATCAATCAAGCGGTAGCCGATGACCTCCAAATTAGTAATTCCGATGTTGAATCTGGTAATGCGAAAATCACTATCCGAATTCCCAAACGAAACCAACTTCCAGCGGACAGCGCTCTCGGTAAAAAGAATGATTTAATCGAGAGCATCGTCGATTTGGAAGTTGTCCAAATTATTCCGATGTCAGGCCTCGGGCGGTTTGGGATTTTCCCCTCCCAAGCCGATCCCTACAACGTGTTTGTGTCAATTCAATTGCTGCAGGATTCGCTTTCTCGCTCTGTTCTCCGGCATAAATCAGATCCCGCTCAAGCAAACCTTATTCTGATTAGTGGAAAAGGAAGCACGCTTCCCACTGAAATTGAATCGAAGCAACTCCGACAGGCGCTTCGACCCTCTCTCGAAGACTATGGCTTATCACTTAAACGTGTGACTCAGGCTTCTCCAGGAAAAGAAAAAGATGAGACTGTATTCGATTATTGGAGCCTATCGTCTGACAGTCTCGTCCTAAGTGAAGAGGTGGCAGAATCTACTGCTACAGCGTTTCCAACCGCAATGCCCATTTTCACCTACCTCGCCAATGATATCCGAAGATCTGAAGCAGGTTCTGGAATTCCATTCTCAATGGTGGCGGCCGTTGATTTCGACAGCACCTTCGATCCAATATCGGCGCTCACTGGAGACCCCATCCCTCCCATTAAGGCTAATGAAATCGTCTTAAATCAGTGGGCAGCGGATGACCTTGAGGCGACCCAAGGCGACTCGGTTGTCATGACCTTCTTCGAGCCCGAAACAACTCACGGAACTCAAACAGAAGATTCCGTGGAACTTACCGTCGTCGACATTGCAAAACTAACCGAACCAGATAGAGCATTTCGAGTCTCCCGTCGCGGCCAGGTCAGTCCGGCTGAATTCAAACAACGCCCGACCCTTGCCAACGATCCCAACTTGACTCCCGAAGTTCCCGGAGTAACCGATGCGCAATCAATCGAAAATTGGGATCTCCCCTTCGATACGGCTGGCAAAATCAGGCCTCAGGATGACGACTACTGGGGCAACCACAGAACAACTCCCAAGGCGTTTGTTTCACTCGCAAAAGGGCAAGAACTCTGGAATAGTCGGTTTGGAAACATCACGAGTTTTCGCATTCCAATTTCCGCCGGATCCAAACAGGAAGTCTCAGAGCACCTGCTAACTCAATTTATCGAGGACGATGCGGAACTGGGACTTCATTTAGTTCAAATTAAACGGCAAGGAATGGATGCCTCCTCGGGTTCGACACCGTTTGACTTCTTGTTCCTTGCGTTAAGTATGTTCGTAATTGGCGCGGCCTTAATTCTGGTATCCTTACTATTCCGCCTCGGATTACAACAACGGGCCAGCGAACTTGGCTTATTGAAGGCAATTGGATTCCCACATCACCAGATTCGCCGAATTTGTCTTTACGAAATGGCATCCGTATCCTGCCTTGGAGCCACCATCGGTATATCTCTGGGAATGGGATATGCATGGCTCATGATCTTTGGCCTCAAAACATGGTGGGTGGGCGCAATAGCCCGACCGTTTCTGACCATTCACATTTCGCCACTGAGTCTCGGGATCGGTTTTTTGAGTGGTTTAATCATCTGCGTTCTGACAATTGCGTGGGCGCTGCGAAGAACTCGTAACCAACCTGTCCATTCTCTAATCAGTGGTCAACTAGAATCGCCAGTAAATCAACTTTCCAAGGCTCGCAAATCAGGCTCTAAAATCATTGGACTACTCGTATTCACCGCGATTGGTCTTACCGCCGCAGCCACACAACTGGCAGGAGAAGCACAGGCTGGCGCTTTTTTAGGCGCGGGATTTTTAATCCTTGCCTCGCTCCTGATGTCGGTTTATCAAACATTTAGAAAATCCGAACAAGGGCATTCTTCCGGTCGACTAAATCTCTCTCGCCTGGCAATCATGAGCTTCCAAAGAAATCCTCTTCGCAGCACGCTAACGATTGGATTAGTCGCGGTTGCCTGTTTTTTAATTGCCGCGGTGAGTTCATTCCGCTTAACACCCTCGGAACGTGGCACCGCCGGATTCGAATGGGTCGCCCAAAGCAGCCAGCCTATCTATTACGATTTAAACACCGCGGAAGGGCAGGCACTGGCACTGGGAGCCGAAAACAAGCTTCAACAAGGAACTGAAATTTCTGCGTTGCGACTCAAACCAGGGGAAGACGCAAGCTGCAACAACTTATACCAATCAACGCAGCCGCGCATCCTCGGAGTAAACCCGCGGTTCATTCAAGAGTTCGACAAGGCCGAAGCAGGTCGATTTGCATGGAGCGCATCGCTTGCATCAACAGAACTGGAAAAGGAAAACCCGTGGCGGCTACTTGAATCCCCACACCCCCATTTAGGGACCGAAGAAGATCCGATCCCAGTCGTAATTGACAAGAACACAGCTAACTACAGTTTGAAAATCTATAGCCTTAATACCGTTAAGCAAGTTAAATATGATTCTGGAGAGTCAATTTACATTCGGGTGGTAGGCTTTTTGGAAAATACACTTCTCCAAGGTAGTCTCATTATCTCGGAACAAGATTTTGAGAAAGCGTTTCCGACGATAGGTGGTTATCAGTATTTTTTAATACGCGAATCCGTAACTACTGGACAGACGCGGGAATCTGACATTGCCTTATTGGAAGACAGGCTCAGTGACCAGGGATTTGACGCTCGCTCCGCCAAGGTTCTGCTGCGCAACTTTATGTCGGTTCAAAACACTTACATCAGTACCTTTCAAACACTTGGGGCACTTGGTTTATTGCTGGGAACTTTCGGCCTTGCCGCTGTTCAAATTCGCAGTGTTTTGGAACGCAAAAAAGAGCTCGGACTAATGCGAGCTGTTGGATTCCGACGCAACACCTTGGCTAAGATGATTGTCCTGCAAAATGCCTGGCTTTTGATTATTGGACTAAGCATTGGTATTTTTTCAGCCCTGTTTACGACCATTCCCCACTGGCTCGTGGGAACGGCAACCGCCCCCTGGCTTGAACTGAGCCTGATGTTCAGTGTCATCATTGCCGTTGGTTTACTTGTCGGTTTTTATGCGTCCCAGATGATCTCGAAAACACCGCTGCTCGAATCTTTACGAACCTAGGGTTGATTTTTTCTCCGCGTTTGTTTTCAAAATCACCCGGGAGCCAAGTTAGGACTTGTCGATAAGGCTTAATTTTGTTTACAATCTCGAGCCTGCTAATTGAGTATGCCGGTGTGGCGGAATTGGCAGACGCGATGGATTCAAAATCCATTGGGGGCAACCCCGTGGAGGTTCAAGTCCTCTCACCGGTACTGAAAAGCCAGCGACCTCTGTGGGTTGCTGGCTTTTTTATTTTTTTTCAAAAAATGCCCATCTATTGATTTTTTGACTAACAAATCAGACCAGTCCAGCGTCTCTCATACAGTGAAACAATTCATTGCCAATCACCATTTGCTGGAAAGTAATATGTTTCTGCGATCGCGGCAACAACTCCCCACAAGTATCGATACCATGCCCCACGGTCACGCGCGAATGCACCCCGCCGATTGGAATGACATGGATTCGACCGACAAAGACCATTTTTGGGGGTTCTGTAAAAAGAACGCGCTTCGAATTGACCAAGCTGAAATTTCCCGCATTGACGAATCACTTCAGAAAGGACTAAAAGTCTGCCTTCGTTTTCAGCCTAATTTTTCCCCCACTAAAAGACTTCGCTCCCACACGGAGAATTAGTACTTCTGCAACTACTATCGCTCATCTGCAGTGACTACAGTTTGACCAAAGCGAAAACTCCAATTCCCCGCCTCAGTTATTCCGTCCAGCCCAACACGTTTCGCAGAATACACCAGCGCGGCGTTGGCAAAGAGCTATCGATTCCAAGAATCCAATAATCATACAATCGTCTGTAAGTTCCATCCGCTTTCTTTAACGCCAACCAGTTCTGCAAAAACTTCTCAAATTCAAAATCGCTCGCGGTCAAATAATAAATCGGAATCTGGACTTCACCTTGAAGCGGATTAGTAACCGCAAAATGCGGTCTCATCATCGTCCACGCTGAACCAGACTCAGCACTAATCACAAGGCCACCGACTTCCGCATAGCGACCGTCAAAATATTCTCTGGCCGAATTCAACGGGACGATCTCAAACTCAGTCGGAACAAATCGCTCTACCCGGTCCGCAAAAAAACTATCTTTAATTACGGCTAGTTTCAAATCTGGAATCTTTAAGATGTCCTCTTTCGAGCGGAATTCACTCTTTCTGTGATCAGGCACGACAACGGCAAGAGTGACATCCATATACGGCAAGCTGGCCGGCATTTTAATCGCTTGCGCAATCGTTCCCTCAAGGGCAGACATCGCGATGTCGATTATCCCGGTGTCTAGCTGCAATTGCAATTCACTCGCCTTTATCGGGACAAATTCAAGATTAACCTTAAGGTCGTCGGCGAGGTAATGAGCCATGTCGATATCGAAGCCAACGAGCGAACCGTCGGCATTAGCGTAAGCGAATGGCATCTTTCCCGGCTCAAAACCAATGCGTAATGAACCTCGTGCCTGGATAATTTCCAATCGACTCTTGCCAAGCGAATCGACATCCGTCACCCCACTTGCAACCGCAGTGAGTTGCGAACTGACACTTGAATTTACCCTGTCATTAAGAAAGACGAGTTGACGTTCAGACACCAAGTCCCCGCGAGAATAATGTTCTTTAAAACTCACATCGAGATAGCTTCTAATAAGACCTGCATTCAACGCAAGCAAAAGGCAAGAAACCACCGCCGCCGTTACTAACTTACGAAAATCCCAACGCACTCTCCCATTAATCCAGCAACCAACAATCACGGTGAATGCGACCAGATGAGTTGCCTTCATCAGATCACCAAATCTCGCGGCAATCACCCCCGATGCCAAAAACAAATTAAAAATATCACTTGGGAGTTCAGCCACATCCAGCAATAAGGGAATTGTGATTACGGGCTTGCCGAATGAACCAAGTAGACCAACTCCCGCAAGCATTGGATAACGATCCCAATCAATCGAACTTCCGTAAAACCAGGCGGCAAATGGAATAAATACCAATCCTAAGATGCGGCCGACATCTGGGAATGGGTATGCCAAAGGGACGAGATACTCGGGTTGCGAGCTCGACAGGGCATCCAACGTATCCGATCGGCTATCTTGAAGTTTCTTTACCGCTTCGACAATCATCGGCAACACTACAAACGAGTTCCCAATGACGAATGCGGCAATCAGCGGATCCCGCAATGCAGTTATCAACTCACCAAACCGGTAAGGCGTAACTGCCGCAATCAAAAGAGGAAGAACGACAAAACAGAGAACAACCGAAGCTCCCGCATAAGTGAAAATATAACCTTGAATTAAACTAAGTTGATCCAAGTTGATAGTGCCAGCGGTATAAGCAACGATTGCAAACATTCCGACAGGCGTCAACCTTACCACCAACTTGTTAAGCCTCCCCAAGGCATCAACGGCAACTTCCAATGGGTCCAATAACAGAGATTTATTCGGCAACGCCATCATCGCCACCCCAAACCCTAGAGAAAAAACAACTACGGCAGGAATTGCGTTGTTAGCAAGCGAACTGAATGGGTTTGAGGGAATAAACAAACCAAGCCAGTCCTGGGAAGGCGGCGCTTCGTTAAAACTACTACTATAAAACGACCCCGTTTCCCACATTGGAAACGCTTGAATCGAAATGGCAAGTGCAATGAGACTAACCATCCATAACGCGCACAGCACGGCCAACGAAATACGTAATAGCTTCCACCCCGTTTCAGCAGATAAGCGGCCAACATTTACAATCAGTGACGCGGCGACGAAAGGCAAGACTGCCATCTGCAACAATCCAACAAATGCATCCCCAACCCATTTAATCCACTGAATAGATTCCCCAAAAAACAATCCGCTAATTAAACCAAGCAACAATGAAATCACAATCTTTGTTGTGAACCCCACCGATCCACGCTGCTTCGCATTCTCAATCATGAAGAAATTACCTTTTAAAAACTCATCGACGCGTCTTGGCGATTGATTACTGACAACCGTAGCCAACGTCGGCTATTTCCAAGTGTCGTTCAAGGCACAATTCCTGACAACTCTTGGTTGTTTTTTAACCTGAAAAACCATGATTCGATTTACTCAAGACACATGAACTTGAAATATTAGTTAGAATTGGACATCCATTCGGCAAGTTATTTTTGATATCTACGGAACTTCTTAATGCAATTCAATATCCAATCCCGTCTCGTTTTTGCTCTGATTTTCTGTGCGTTCCCTTTTGGCAAGGTCGCCATGGCTCAGCAAATTACGCCGCCTAATATTGTTTTTATTCTTGCCGACGACCTCGGCTATGGCGAACTTGGCTGCTATGGTCAGGAAAAAATCAAAACACCTAACATCGACCAATTAGCTTCCGAGGGAGCTCGATTCACACAGCATTACACAGGCGCACCAGTTTGCGCCCCCGCACGCTGCACACTACTTACTGGCCAGAATTTGGCTCATGCCGAAATCCGAGGCAACAGAGACTCCGGTAACGGGAGGATATTCCCCGGCCAATTCCCGATCACGGACGAAATCGTAACGATTGCCGAAGTCCTAAAATCAGTTGGCTATACCAATGGCGCCTTTGGAAAATGGGGGCTTGGCCCCTCCAACACAACGGGTTCGCCAATGAAGCAGGGCTTTGACCGCTACTACGGTTACAACTGTCAGCGAAATGCCCATAGCTATTACCCACCATTTCTCGATAGTGACGAAAAAGAAGTGAGGATAAATAATTTCCCCATTCCAGGGCACCTAAAATTACCTTCGGGTGAAGTGAGCGCGGATGACTACCGTGCAGAAAACTATGCCCCCGATCTCATTCTCGATGAAGCCGTCAAGTTTATAGAAAAAAATAAAAACAAGCCCTTCTTCCTTTATCTGCCATTCGTCGAACCTCACGTCGCCATGCAACCACCACAAGAATGGATCGATCAGTATCCAACCGAATGGGACGAGGAAAATGGCGTCTACCGCGGGCAAAATGGATATCTCCCCCACCCACGCCCACGGGCCGGATACGCGGCCATGATTTCAGATTTAGACGAACACGTAGGAACCATTTTACAAAACCTGAAGAAATACGACCTTGATAAAAACACCATCGTTATTTTCACATCCGACAACGGGCCAACCCACGGTTCACGCGACCCTCGATTCCACGTTGGCGGTGCAGCATCCACTTTCTTTAATTCGACCGGAGGCCTTAAGGGATTCAAAGGGAGTTGTTATGAAGGTGGCATTCGAGTGCCATGCGTCGTTCGCTGGCCTGGCAACGTTAAACCTGGATCGGAGATAACTACGCCTTCCTACTTTCCCGATTGGTTCCCAACGCTCGCCAAAATTGCAGATGCCCCTGTTAAAACAAAACAAAACCTTGACGGCATCGATCTTACTAGTGCGATGGTCGGGGGAGCCGCTCCTAAACGTGAGCAACCAATGACCTGGGAGTTCAACGGCTACGGTGGAATCGTCGCCATCCGAGACGGGAACTGGAAAGCGGTCCGAAGAAATCTGAAAAAAGGAAAACAGCCTCTCGCCTGGGAACTTTACAACCTAGAGACGGATCCTGCTGAAACGAATGATGTAGCTAGCAAGCATCCTGAAATCGTTGCCAAAATTGAAATCGAATTTTTAGAAAGCCGAACTGTAGAACCGGATTTCCCAGTTCCGTTTCTGGACAAACTGGCGAATTAAGGTCATTGCAGTCAATTTTCGAAATGCGATTATCAAGTGTCGATCTCATTCTTGAAAAACAATGAGAAGCTAAGCATGCCCCGCTTGCTAGTGCAGCATGCCAGCACAGGCATTCCATCGGAAATCTTTACTACGACGTGTTTGTTAGCACACGAATGTTCTCATTACGCATTGAGCTGAGTTCATTATCAACCAACGATTGCTTCCCCCCACCAACATCGCCTTTGGTCTTGTTATAACCGCACAGCCAATCTAGACTTCTGCACCTTTTTTCGAATCGATGTCGATCGCGGTAGCTCAGCGTGCAGTTTAAAAAAACCACTTACAGCCGATTATTGGTTTTGCTCTCGCTATTGTGCGGCACCACAACTTGCATAATGCCATCGGAAGCACTTGGCCAAAACGCTGGCGAGGAAGTCAGCTTATTGCTGCCAATGGAGCCGCCTCAAAACGCATACACGAGTTCCTCCAACGGCCGAACGGTCGCACCTCCTTCAATCGCGTTGGAACTGAATTCTACGAACTATTTCCAGATTCCCTTTGAAACAACGCTGCCCCACGTGCTCCCGCTAGGTCAACCGTTCATCAATTCAAAACACGACGTCCGACCGAGTGCTTACCCGCTGAATCCGTCAGTAACCTACGTTCTACCAATGGCCGCAGGGCACCCATTGAAAGAGATGCCCCAACGGGGCGAACCCCATGGCACTTTGAAAATTAGCAATTTAGGTCATTCGCCCCAGGCTGGGCGTCCTACCAAAGATCGCAATCTTAAAGTTGTGAGTTTTCAGGAGCCTGTCGAACGATCAAAACAAGAGAAATCGGACAAAAACGACGCATCGCCTCAACTGGTTGCCACCGAACCTTCACTTAGCGAACTAGCGAAACGAATCAAGGGACGCATTGAGCTCATCAATTCCAATGACACTCTCGATGCAGCAGCCAAAGAAGAAGAACTCACTCAACTGAATCTTGCCAATCAAATTGTAAAAGAAGCATTGGCGATTCAAAACGAGATCGCGGTTGAAGAAAAACGTAAAAAAACTTTCTCTCTCGATCTTAAGAAATTGCAAGAACAACTCAGCAATAACCCCGCACCAAATCCCCCTGGCTCAGATCTCAACTCAAAACAAATTGAAACCGTTTTAAAACAAAAAAAACAAAAGCGAGATGAGCTCAAATCGAAACAATCGATTATTGAGGACAAAATTGACGAATTGGCTACTCAAATGGCTACCAATCCGACGCTGAAAACCGAGATCCTCAAGGAGCTAAAAGAAACAAAAGAGAAGTTCTTAGAAAGCCAGTCTACCGCGAATAACGAAGATGCTCGCTTAATCTTTGATGCCAAAAAATTAAAATCAAACAAACAGCTAGTCAAAATTGGCCTCGATACAATCAAGCAAGAACAATTAGGCGTACTTTTCCCGATTCAAAAACAGATCATTCAACGCGACATTAAAAACCTCGAATCGGAAATTTCATTATGGCAAACGAAGTTTAACAAACTCCAGAGTTTAGAAATCTCGCTTCAGCAAGCACAGGCAAAACAAGCAAGCGTTCAAGCAATTCAAACTGACAAAACACTTGCCAAAATCGCTGAAGAAAACCAAAAAATCACACAACTAAGAAGCAACATTGCCTTAGACATCGAAGAGTGCAATGAAAAATTCACCGCCGCGGATCAAGAATACGAAGAAATCAACACGGACCTCGAAAGCATCAAAGATAAGATTGAGATGCCAGGTGGCAACCGGCAAGATCGGGGAATCGAACTTGTTAAGCTAAGCCGGAATCTCATGCATACTTTTGAGAGCCAAACGAGAATTGATTTAATTAATGAAGAATTACGAAACTGTCAGCTTAACGAACTAAACCTAAAAGCCAAGCTTCGCGTACTCGCCAAACGCGAGGCACAAATCAATCGCCTCCAAGCCGAGCGTGCAAAGTCCGGAGAGAATGGAAGCGATAGTTTATCAACTGCTGAATTTACAAGCCTTGCAAATGAACTCCTAGACAAACAGCACAAGTATTCATCCGACCTATTACTTGATTACCAAAAATTACGGAACGGTCTTGTTCATGAACGAGAACGGTTAATCCAACTAATCAACAAGGTCAATGAAGCCAGAGAGTACTCAGCGAAAAATGCATTATGGGTTCGCAGTGCAAATCCAATGTCATTTTCAGATTTCAAAAGCGCTTGGACATCGGTTCAATTATTTTTTTCACCCCAACAATGGCTTGATCTGGTCACCGTTGTTTTCACTAACATTAAGAAGAGACCATACGGAACTCTGTTTGCCGGTTTTTTAATATTGTGTGCGTTTGTATTTTCGAGGCGATTGCGAGGTGATGCATGAACCCACCTCTACCGCCTAACCACCAGACCGATGACACTAACGATCTCCCCACTCAGGACGAACTGGTGGATCAGTTGCAACGATCCGACGATAACAAAACGGGGCCGGATAAGGCACTTCGGGAGAACATTGAAAAATTCTCCCGCTACAGTCCAGTATACAAGGCAGTCGGTTCCACAATCCTCCGCGCGACCATCGTACCGTCGATTGTCGTGTTCCTTGCTTATCAACTAAGTCCAAGCGAAGAAATCACCTCATTAGCTGGATCAGTTTCTCGAGGTCTTTGGATTCTCTGCCCGCCCCTCTTCGCCTGCATGATTCTCGTCCAAGCCCTGCGAACCGAAGGCCTCGCCGAGCGCTGCTTTGGGTGGTCAACTGAGCTCTGCCACGGGCTTTACTGCTTAGTCAAGACAATTATCTTTGGATGGCTCCCGCTTAGATTCCTCTACACCATCTTGGAGACGTTTGATGGTTCACCGATGGAAGCCTCTCCCACTCCGGGAATTTGGAGCGACTCGCTGGGACGACTATTGTTCGTGGCTTCAATGATCATTTTTACCATCGGATTGCGGACAACGTCGAAAAAGCTGAGACACTGGTCAGCTTCTCGCGTGATATCGAAAAATTGGTTACACGATGTTCGCCAACTCAATTATCGGTGCCTTCCACTCATCCCAATTGGCCTAGCTCTTCTTTCAATAATTGGCTTTCAGTTTACAGCCATTCAGATGAGCTGGCGGATGCTGTGGACAGCAATATTCATCATTGGAATATCGATCGTCGGCGGGCTTTTTAGTCACCTGATGCTGATAGCGCAATTCAGAATCAAGCTACGGCAATTAAGTCGAGATGAGCGAGGAGAAATTAACAGTGGCGAGTCAATTGACATCACGGAAATTTCAACGCAGGTCAACCGGCTTTTAAGGGCAACAGCTACCGTGGCCATGATTTTGATTGGTTGGCACTTTTTCGCTGACGTCCTCCCCGTCATTGACTACCTAGACGATTGGCAATTGCCTTGGGCCTCGACCGACGCCGACGGCGTAAAAGAATCCGTCACCCTGCGGCACGCTTTAATCGCATTCGGATTAACAATTATTACTTTAATTTTAAGCCGAAATTTACCAGGACTTTTAGAAATCACACTTCTCGATCGCCTCCCACTGGATCGGGGCGGGCGGTACGCGATTTCCTTTATCTTGCGATATTTTGTAGGCGTTGTGGGGTTGATCACCGCTTGCCAAATCATCGGCTTCAATTGGTCAAGCGTGCAATGGCTGGCGGCAGGTTTGACGGTTGGCCTCGGATTCGGCTTACAAGAAATATTCTCCAACGTAATTTCAGGAATTATTATCCTGATTGAACGACCGATTCGCTTAGGTGACGTGGTAACCGTAAACGGAGTGACCGGTACAGTAACTCGAATCCAACTGCGAGCAACAACAATCAAAGATTTTGATTTTCGAGAACTTATCGTTCCTAATAAACGATTCATCACAGACGACATAATGAACTGGACGCTTACGGACCGACGGTCGCGAATCGTCTTGAGGGTAGGCGTCGCGTATGGCTCTGACACCCAACTTGTCCACGACACGCTACTAACCGTGGCGAGGCGGCACCCACTTGTCCAGACGGAACCCTCACCCGACGTTTTTTTTAAAGAATTTGGAGATAGTACGCTGAACTTTGATCTTCGAGTGTTCATTCCCTCCCGCGACATTTTCGCGCAGGTGCAACATGAACTCAATGTCGCGATCGAAGCAGAATTCAAGCGAAAACAAATTGAAATCGCATTCCCGCAACGGGACATCTACATCAAGAATCTAAGCAATCAACACTTCTTAACGCCTGACGAAAAGAAATCTGCTTAGAATTCCTCAAACAAGCTTTTCGTTTCGGCTAAGAATATCAAGACGAACTTAACTGTCCTTGTATTCTTCATGGTCGTCGAGTTTTCGATATAGCGTAGCGCGGCTAATTCCCAACAACTCTGCAGCTTGAGGGATATTCCCTCCAGTTCGCTTCAGTGCATCCCGGATCAAACGTTTTTCCCAATCCGCAATATTGAGCGTGCCCAACTCGTCACTATTCGGCTCACGGATTCCGAGGTCGCTTAACTGGATTTCATTTCCATCAGCCATCACGATCGAACTATCAATGACGTTCCTGAGTTGCCGCACATTTCCTGGCCAGTGATACGCCAACAAGCGAGAGTTGGCTTTTTTCGACAACTTCATTTTTGGATGGCCATGTTGGCTTCGAAAATGTTCGAGGAAGAAATCAATTAGACGTTGAATATCACTGCCTCGCTCCCGAAGCGGCGGAATCATCAGTTCGTAAACGCTCAGACGGTAAAATAGATCTTCGCGGAACTGTTTCTCTGCGACGAATTCCTTCAAGTCACGATTCGTCGCACAAATAACACGCACATCGACTTTGACCTCTTTCGTCCCGCCTACGGGCAGAAACGGATGACCTTCCAACGTTCGCAGAAGTTTAGCCTGACCTTCAAGCGACAATTCGCCAATTTCATCGAGAAAAAGCGTCCCACGATCCGCTTGTTCAAACCAACCAATGTGATCTCGATCGGCACTGGTAAAGGCGCCTTTTTTGTGTCCAAAGAGTTGACTTTCGATCAAGTCTTTGGGAATCGCTGCACAGTTCACACTCAGCATCGGTCGATCCGCGCGAGGGCTTGATCGATGAATTGCCCGTGCAACAAGTTCCTTTCCGGAGCCACTTTCACCTCGAACCAAAACACACCCCGAAGCTTTCGACACTCGCCCGATTTTTGACTTCAGCGCCTTCATCGACTCGCTCTCACCCAACATTTCATCAAACGCCGCATGCTTTTCAACCAACCGGGAATGCGAGGCCGCGAGAGTTGAGTGACGATTTGCCCGAGTTAAAGAACGAACCATAATATTCGATAACGCACAGGCTAATTGAAAATGTGAATCCCGAAATGGATCGTCGTTACGATACAAATGAATTGCACCCTTCACCTCGTCTTCAACAATCAATGGCACACAGATCGAGTCAGCTCGCTTTTGAGAATCCGCTCGGTCATGTTCAATCCGAATCGCTCGTTTTTCTTTGACAACCTTGCGGGTTAGGTCGGTGTCTAACTGTAGTTTTTCAGCGGACTCTGCCGGAATCACTGATTTCGGCGCTAACATCCCATCGTCTGACAACCATAGAATCCCCACCACCGATGCGTCGGTTCGCTCCAGCAAACGATCCATGCAAACCTTTGCAACCGCTTCGGGATCATCAACGGAGAGCAATTTAACGCTCAATTGAAACAAAAAGAAAAAATCCTGCCCCCAATTATGACCTTTGAGGAAATCGAGAGTGTATTGCCCCGTTTCCCTTGGGTTCATCGATCGATCGAGCACAATCGTGAGGTTGCCGGTGGAACACCTTTCTGACTCTGGCTCCTCAGAAAGCGTTTTGGCAACATTTTGTTGACTGGCCTCCGAAAAGATGAAACTACTGGAACCAATTCGAACCTCAGTTCCCTCCATCAATCTCGCGTGGTCAACCGACTGACCATTAACATAGGTCCCATTGCTGCTCTTGTTGTCCCGAAGCCACCAACCGTCTTCATCCTGAAACACCGCGGCGTGCACACGTGAGCATTGCGGATCATTCAAGACAATCCGACACTCCCAATCTCGCCCGAGTAAGTTCTCCTCAAGCACAGATAATTCAAAACGGGCACCTGCATTGGCCCCGGCATTCATAACAAGGAAGGCTGGCACGAGAGTATTTTTCTTAACAGTCGTTGGAAGTGGATGGAGGGCTGTGACCTAAATCGAATCACTTCCGATCATTGTAAAGACAAGTTATCGCCAAGTCGACCAATTCAATACCGAGAATAACGCGTTTTAATTAGACGTTGCTTAATCTCATCAAATCAGGCTCTCCAATCAGGAATTTAGCTTCAACCTCGATACAAAACTAACGTTTTTACGAAGCAGCACTGCACGGTCATTAGCATCAAATTTCCTAAATTGAAGAATTCAGGGTATATTTCTTTGAATCAAGTCGTTTAGAAAACAGACCCAACCATTAGTTCACAGCAAATTAAACATTTTTTTTGTGAGGTACCACCAAGATTGTTCGGTAAAAGTCCGGTGTGTATTCGAAACCGATTTAATCATAAAAAATGCTGCCGATGAACCACCTACTGCTAGATCACTCTTGCTTGCAAACGAACCAATCCCTACGATTCTCGTACCGACTAGTATGATAAAATACGAAGGCTAAGTTGTCTTATAAACAACCAACAGGAATTCATGATGCTTTCTTTTAGACCAACAACCATAAGTAAACGGTTCTCTGTCCTTGCTATCGCTATAACTTGCTTCGCAGTGACGATTTCACATGCACAAGATTCAGCGACAACGACTCAGTCATCCAGCGACAAACTGATTTCCAAAACGGTTTCTCGCATCGTGGCTAAATTAATGCAGGATGATCACCTTTCTAAACGAAAGCTGGATGACACCATGTCGAACCGAGCGTTCGATATGTTCATTAAAAACCTGGATCCAACCAAATCGTACTTCCTACAATCTGATATCGATGAGTTTTCCAAATGGAAAACAGAACTTGATGATCAGATGTTGAAAGGTGAATTCCTTGCAGCTTTCGAAGTCTTCGATCGATTCCTACAAAGAGTGGATGAGCGAACCGACCTTGCGGCCGAACTGATTGACGAAGATCACGACTTTACAATTGATGAAGAAATGATCACTGATCCTGATCTACTCAGTTTTGCTAAGAATGAAGCCGAGGCACGGGATAATTGGAGAAAGCGTATTAAATATAGTTTGCTTGTTCTTCGAGGAGATGCCAACGACGAAAAGGCTGACGGTGACGCAGAAAAAAGTGCCAAACCGAAAGACGATCCGAAAGAACGCCTCCGCAAGCGGTATTCATCATTCGCGCGACGAATGCATCAGATTGACGCCGAAGACATTGTTGAGCGATACATCACGGCAATCACCACCAGCTTTGACCCACACACAACTTACCTTAGCAAAGGAACATTCGAGAACTTTCTAATCCAAATGGGGCTGGAACTCGAAGGCATCGGTGCCACCCTTTCTTTAATGGATGAAGGCTACACGGTCATCAAAGCCATTGTTCCCGGCGGCGCCGCCTACACCCAGGGCGGCCTCAAAGTCGAAGATAAAATCGTCGCTGTCGGACAAGGCAAGGAAGACGGCTCCCTTGCTTACGACAAACTATTTAAAGAACACGGGAGTGGATTTGTAGAATGCACAGGCATGAAGCTAGACGACGTCGTGGGTATGATTCGCGGCAAGGCAGGAACTGTTGTCCGGCTTCAGGTAATGTCCGAAAATGAAACCGAATTGCACACGGTTGAAATCGTTCGAGAAAAAATCAAGCTAGAAGACAGCGCTGCTCACGGCGAAGTCTTTGAAGAAAGTGATCAGAAAATTGGTGTGATTGAACTTCCAAGTTTCTACGCAAACATGGGAGGCGGCGGCGGACGCAGCACCACCACAGACGTTAAGAAAATCCTTGATGAATTCAACTCCAAAGACGTCGACGCTCTTGTTCTTGACCTGCGCATGAATGGGGGAGGCAGTCTGCGTGAAGCGATCGACTGTACCGGCTTGTTCATCGACATTGGACCGGTCGTTCAAGTCAAAGATCCCTACGGCCGAATTGAAAAGCTCAACGATGAGAACAGCGGAACCGCGTGGGATAAACCGATGGTTGTTTTGACCAGCAAGTTCAGTGCCAGTGCCAGTGAGATCCTTGCAGGCGCTATCCAGGATTATGGACGTGGCCTGGTAATTGGTGACACAACGACTCACGGGAAGGGAACCGTTCAGAGTCTCGTTAACTTAAACCAGATCTTATTCAGTCGGATCAAAAACCCTCCGAATGAATTTGGCGCGTTGAAAATTACGACCCAGCAGTTTTATCGCCCCAATGGAGACAGCACACAAAAACGCGGAGTTCTCTCTGACTTGGTCCTTCCCTCGATTTCCGACAACATGGAGAACATTGGAGAAGCCGACTTAGATTACCCCGTGAAATTTGATCGCGTTCCTGAGGCGGCATTCGAAAAGTTGAAAATGAATCGCCAAGACATCACCTCAGCCCTTCGAACCAAATCTAAAGAGAGAATTGATTCGTCCGACGAATTCCAAAAAGAAATCAGTAAGATCAACAAATATATCGAACTGAAAAACGAGAAATCAGTCTCGCTTAACGAAGCGAAATTCATCGCTCGCCGAAAAGAACTTAATGCGGAAAAGGAAGACGAAAAGACAATCGAAAAACAGATGCTTCCAAGCAAAGAAATCGAACGTAACTTTTACCTTGATGAAGTTCTGAGAATCACTGCCGACTATGTGAAAATGCTCAATCAAAAGCAACTCAGTCTTCGGTAGAGTAAGAAACTGAAATTCCTGTTTAACGCCCACGTAATTCTTGATTGCGTGGGCGTTTTTCTTGCGCAGCTAGATAACAAAAATTAAGTCAATTCGATCTGCAATCCGTCATAGCCGACTGCAATTCCGGAGGGCAAAACCGAGTTTACTGATTCGTAATCTAATCGACACGCACAGTGTGTAAAGTAGGTTTTCCTTACCTCTAGCCTCTGCGCCACCTCAACAGCCTCGGCGATACTAAAATGGGTTGGATGAGGATCCTCACGCAAGGCATCGAGGACGAGCGTATCGAGTCCCTGCAACAAATCCCAACTGGCATCTGGAATTTCACTAACATCAGTACAGTAGGCAACATTCCCAATTCGGAAACCAAGAACATCAAACTTGGGACCGTGCTTCAGAGGAATTGGAATTACTTCTGCTCCTAGAATCCGAACTGCCTCAGATTGAATTGAGGTCAAATCCACTGACGGCGCAGCTCCCGCATGCGTTTGAGCTTCATTACTGAAAGCATAATCAAACGCCATCCTTAATCTTTTCTCTACTTTGGCATTGCAGTAAACCGGAACGGAATGGCCTAAGTAAAACTGAAACAGTCGCAGGTCATCAAACCCCATGATGTGATCTGTATGCTCATGGGTGTAAATGACAGAGTGCACGATTCCGATTTGCTCGCGCAGTAATTGAGTACGTAAATCAGGGGAGGTGTCTATCAAAAGATTACCCTCGGGCAATCCGACAATCGCACTTGCTCTTGTCCTCTGATTACGCGGATGCCCCCCCTGACAAACATCACAACTACATCCAATCGCCGGGACGCCTACCGAAGTACCAGTGCCCAGCAAAATCATCTTGCCTTCAATGTCAGTTGTCTTCACTTGCTTCTTCACTTAACCACCCAAAACCGATGCCGCTACAAATTACACGCTATTACCAGCAAGCCTCTTTTCAACCTCACCTGTCACTTTACCTCATTTTGTTAATTTAAGTCGATGGAGTACCGCCATTAGAATCTCGCTCACAAACCCTGACCAGAGATTTCGTAATCGTTCAATCCGCTCAAGCAAGCTCACTGATCCGGTATAAGACCACAGCCGTGAATTGCCACGACCGGCATCACCTTGCCGGGGTTTGCATCTATTTAGCCCTGTCGAGGTGGCCGGTAACGAATGCGATCCGCCAATCTTGGCACATGAATTGCATCTTTTCAGATGCCCGCCGCTTGGGAGGGCTCGATCACCTGCCAAAAAAGCTGCAATTTATAGGGATTTCGAGACAATTCCGCTGTTTCAATCTCCGTTGACCAGCATCGGCAGTCCCGATAATCTGTTACTATTAGTGAATTTACGTAAAACCCGAAGCAAATAACTGCTGACGAGGCCGCTGTGCGCCTCCAACGATGATCAAAATGCCGGACTGACATAATTTCCGGTTGGTGATTTTTGAAATCAGCGAACTCCTTCAAACCAACAAAAAATTTTGATTCCGAACTGTTTTTTTTCGGAAAATGTGGAAATAAGCCATGGAACAACTGGAACGATATTGGGACGCCACCACTCACTTTTTTGGTGGACTTGTTTCCGGATTTGAAAAAGCCGTTACCGGTGTTTTTGGTTCTTCCAATGCGCGATATGTAAAAAAACTGGAATCGAAAGTCGACGCGATCAATGCGCTCGAATCCAACTACTCATCGCTTTCTGACGATGAATTACGTGAGGTGACAGAACAGTTCAAGCAACGCCTCCGAAATGGCGAAACCACCGACGACATCATGATCGAAGCGTTTGCCGTTTGCCGAGAAGGAGGCAAACGATTCCTTGGCATGCGGCACTACGATGTCCAGTTGATTGGTGGCATGGTTCTGCATTCAGGTGCCGTCGCAGAAATGGTGACAGGTGAAGGAAAGACTCTCGTTGCGACACTTCCCTCTTACCTCAATGCACTGGAAGGCAGGGGCGTTCATGTCGTTACCGTCAACGACTACCTCGCACGGCGAGATATGGAATGGATGGCTCCCCTCTACATGGGACTCGGCCTAACCGTAGGTGCTATTCAAAGCAACATGCCGGTTAAAGAGCGGCAGGAGGCTTACGAGCGAGACATTACTTACGGAACAAATAACGAATTTGGATTTGATTATCTCCGCGACAACATGCGTCCAGCAGCTCGCGGTGACGAAAGATTTTCAAAACGTTATCAACAGTCTCAAGGACCACTCGCTTTTGCAATCGTCGATGAAGTCGACAACATCCTCATTGATGAGGCGAGAACTCCACTGATCATCTCCGGTCCTGCTCATCAAAACCCTGCGAGATATGCCGAAGCAAACCGAATTGCCACGCAACTCACCCGCGAAATTCACTACAAGGTCAACGAAAAAGATCACACGGCTACACTGACCGATGAAGGTGTTAGGCACGCCGAAAAACTTGCTGGTGTCGAAAGTTTCTATACTGCGGGCAACATGGATTGGCCGCACATGATTGACAATGCTTTAAAGGCACATGGGCTCTACAAGAAAGATGTCAATTACGTTGTGAAGGAAGGTGAAATTATCATTGTCGATGAGTTCACCGGTCGCCTGATGGAAGGCCGACAGTGGAGCGATGGTTTGCACCAAGCTGTCGAAGCCAAAGAGGGTGTCAAGATTAAAGAGGAAACTCAAACACTCGCGACGATCACCCTGCAAAACTATTTCAAATTGTACGAAAAAGTCTGCGGAATGACTGGTACCGCAATGACCGAGGCAGAGGAGTTTTACAAAATCTACAACTTGAACGTGGTTGCCATCCCAACGAATCGAGAGCTGCAGCGAATTCCTCACCCGGACGTAATCTTCAGTAGCGAAAAATTCAAATGGTCTGCAATCGCCGAGGAAATCGAACAATACCACAAATGGGATTTCGTTCGGCTGAAAAATGAGGATCTTTACGTTGGGCGTATCAAGAACGAATCCGATGAGGAAGTCGTTATCGCCGACCAGGATGACGGGAAAGAAGTCCGAATTCCACGCAACAAGATCGAAACCGTGAATTACCGGGGACGACCAATCTTGGTAGGTACGGTTTCCATCGAAAAAAGCGAAGTGCTATCCGGCCTTTTGGATCGCCGAGGTATCAAACATGAAGTTTTGAACGCGAAAAATCACAAACGGGAAGCCGAAATCGTCGCGCAGGCAGGGCGGCTGGGAGCAGTGACAATCGCCACAAACATGGCCGGGCGTGGTACCGACATTATTCTGGGAGGAAACCCCGAGAACATGGCTTGGGCGCGGCTTCAGGAGAAATACACAACCCGATTGGATGTGCCGCGAGAAGAGTGGGATGAATTGGTGGACTCCATCGACAAAGAACACCGCATGGCGGAAATGGGAAAGGAAGTCAAAGAAATTGGCGGTCTCCATGTGATTGGTACTGAGCGGCACGATGCCAGACGAATTGACCTTCAGCTACGTGGACGCTGCGGTCGCCAGGGCGACCCCGGAAGCAGTCGGTTCTATCTCAGTCTCGATGACGATTTGATGAGAATTTTCGCCGGCCCGTTCGTGAAACGAATGCTGGAAATGGGCGGATTCAAAGATGATCATCCAATCACCAGCCGCATGGTCTCTCGCAGAATCGATGCCGCTCAAAAGAAGCGAGAAGAATACAACTTCGAAATTCGAAAAAGCCTGTTGGAATATGACGAAGTCATGGACGAACAGCGCAAGCGAATCTATCGCTTCCGACAGCAGATTCTCGACGGCGTTAGCTGTCGAGAAATTGTTCAGGATATGATTCGGGCGCAAGTCGACACCAATCTCAACACTTGTTTGGCTGACGATTTCGGCAGGGAGTCGTTTGCAGGTTTCGCAGGAAAACAACTTTCGATTTCTCTCGATCCAAGACTGTTTCGTAAAACGTCTCCCGACGAAGCAATTCAAATCTGTCTAGATGAAGCTGAGCGTAATGCAGAGACAGATATTCTGGCTCAAATCGACGTGTGCCTTGCCGAAGGCGAAGACGAATCTGAATGGAACTGGGGAGCCTTAGCCCACTTCTGCAATACACGTTGGAATCTGGGTGTCCGCGAACGAGATATGAAAAGTACTGGCCGCGATCGCGTCGACGAGCTGCTGATTAATAAAGCAAGAGCCGCAATTAGAAAAATCAAAATCGAAGGTGCTGAGCAGATGCTCGACGAGGACTACGGTATTAAGACCGCAGCCAGCTGGTGCCTCGCAAAATTCGGTATCGAACCCGATTTAGATCAAGTGCGAGACCTTACCATCGACGAAACCATCGACATAATCGTCGAGCAAGCAATCCAGAAATACGACGAAAAAGAAGCCGTCTACCCAGTCATGGCCGGCCTTTATCAGTTCGTCATGCCAGCCTCGGGCGGGGCCCAGGGCAGGATCGACCGCGAGGGCCTAGTTCAGTGGGCTAGTCGTCGATTCGACACCCCTCTCACACTGGAAGATTTGAAAAACAAACAGCGCGATGAAATTCACGCGCTACTATTGGAAAAAAGTCGTGAATCTCAAAAGCTTGCCCAAGTAAAAATTGAAGCGCTACACGGACAAATTGAATCCCTTGCCGACCGTGGGGGAGTACCGCTCAACAATGCAAACGGCGAAGCCGCCAAACTAAGCGACTGGTTCAATGAAACGATTCACCATGAACTCTCGATTGAGCGAGTTGAGTCTCTCGACAGGGAAGAGCTTCAACAATCGCTAGAAGCGATTGTGGAAGACCATTATCATCCTGAATTCCGCCGCATGGAAAGAATGGTTTTACTCGAGATTGTTGATTCGGCATGGAAAGACCATCTTCTCGCAATGGATTATCTGCGCAGCGCCGTCGGCCAGCGCGGAATGGCTCAACTTGACCCAAAAGTTGAATATAAGCGTGAAGGCATGCGTATGTTTGACGGACTTTGGGTCTCGATCGGCGAGCGTGTGACCGACCTTGTGTTCCGCATGGAGCAAATGAACGAGGATTTCGTTAGTAACACGCTGGTTGAAACCAGTGCGCGTCACGACGATGCCTCCACAACTGGAGTTACTCCCCAACAATCCGAAATGTCACAAGAGCAATCCGAGGCAATCGATCGAAGTGGTAAAAGCCAGCAAGCTGTGGAGACTATTCGGAACCGTGACGAAAAAGTAGGACGTAACGACCCCTGTCCATGTGGCAGCGGGAAAAAATACAAATCTTGCTGCCTTAGGAAGCGCGCTTAAAAAGCTTCTCAAAAGTACTAATAAAACTTTTGTTTTTACAATCTGAGAACACCCGCCATTGAAAGGACTCCATTGGTTGGATTGCTGCTCAACATAAATTACACAGTGTTTCTGTTGGTGGCGTCACCTTGGTTAGTTTGGCGTTATTTCGCCAGAGGGAAAAACAGACGGGGCTGGCACCACAAACTTTGGGGGCGAGTCCGACCGCGACGGTCTAAATCAAACTGTATCTGGCTCCACGCCGTTAGCGTTGGCGAAGTCAATCTCCTCGTGCCGGTCATGCGAGAACTCAAACGGCAAAATTCTGAAATCGAATTTGTCATTTCAACCACGACTGAGACAGGCTTTGATCTCGCCCAGAAACGATTTCCTGATACCTACACATTTTTTTGTCCCTTCGATTTAAGTTGGGCGATAAAAAATACCATCTCGCGGCTCCGCCCCAAGATGCTTGTTCTTGCTGAACTGGAAGTTTGGCCCAACCTCGTCAAAATCTGCCAGAAAAAAGAAATTCCGGTCGTCGTAATCAATGGTCGACTGAGTGAGAAAAGTTTTCGTGGCTACCAAAAATTACGCTGGCTCATTCAGGGGACCTTTAAGCGTCTTTCTATGATCGGCGCTCAGAACGAGACTTACCGAGATCGGTTTATTGATCTCGGCTGCAATCCGGAACAGGTCACGGTAACCGGCAATGTAAAATTCGATGGTCTCCAAATGGACCGAGACAACCCTGCAACCAAAAATCTATCACGTTTAATTGATCTAAAGCCAGACTCTCCAGTCTTTATTGCGGGTAGTACTCAGCTTGAAGAAGATCTTCTCGCTGTCGGCGCGTTCCAAAAATTAGCCGCTGATTTTCCCGATTTGAGATTGATATTAGTGCCGCGTCATCCCGAACGTTGCGCTGCTCTCGCAAAACAAATAGACCAACTTGGCCTACCATGCATTCTTAGAAGCGAGCTCCTTGCGGAAACTGATTTAGCCGACGCACCTCCCGCTCAATCACAGTTTAAGCTCCGCCCAATTCAAGAAATCGGTGCGCTGAGTAAATGTCATCCGATTCTAATCGTCGACGTTATTGGCGAGCTTGGGGCGTGGTGGGGGTGTGCCGCGGTAGCTTACGTCGGTGGTAGCTTGGGAAAACGGGGGGGGCAAAATATGATGGAGCCAGCGGCTTTCGGCATCCCAGTCTCCTTTGGGCCCAATACGATAAACTTTAAGGATATCGTTCAGGAGCTGTTAGCCAATGATGCGGCGAGAGTAATTGAAGACGAAATTGGCCTGAGACAATTTGTTGGACAAGTATTAAACCAATCCGATTGGGCGAGCAGCTTCGGTCAACGCGCTAAAAACACAGTTATCCACCACCAAGGTGCCTCGCAACGTACTTCTACCCTCCTTTACGCAGCGCTAAAAAAACACTTTGACACCCTAATGAGCTGCTCCCCTGAAGAGCCCAATCAGGCTGCTTAACGGTTTGACCTTCGGCAACCCGTTGAACGCTTAAAATTTGTCGAGACGATGTACAAAACTATTGGAATTGCCACATAATATCCAATCGGCAAAATACTTAATTTTCTGATCCCGCCGGTAACTCAGTTGAGCCTATCGCCAGGGTCGGCTATAATTTTCCGTTCAAGATTAGTTACCTTTAAACTGATTTTTTCGAAACGCGGCCAACCGGCCATCACCCATTGTTGTTTGAAAGCTAGGAGAGCGAAGTGGCCTCTGAAAAGTACCTGTTTACAAGTGAATCCGTCAGTATGGGACACCCCGATAAACTGGCCGACCAAATTTCTGACAGTATTCTCGATGCCATGCTGGCTCAGGATCCAACAAGTCGTGTAGCCTGTGAGACAATGGTCACCACAGGCCTCGCTGTCGTTGCCGGTGAGATCACCTCCAAAGCCGAAGTTGATATCGAAAAAATTGTCCGCGATGTAATTCGCGAGGTTGGTTACACGTCCGATGAGATCGGAATTGGCGCAGACAGTTGCGAAGTAATGGTTAAGCTTGACCAACAAAGCCCCGATATCGCCCAGGGCGTTGACCGAGACGGTGCTGGCGATCAGGGATTGATGTTCGGATTTGCCTGTGATGATACGGAAGAATTGATGCCGCTTCCAATCGCACTCTCCCACAAAATTCTCGCCCGTCTCAACAAAGCTCGATTCGAAGGCGAAGTCAACTGGCTTCGCCCAGATAGTAAAAGCCAAGTCACTGTTGAGTACGATGGTTTTACGCCAATTCGCATCGACACAGTTGTTGTTTCAACTCAGCACAGCCCTGATGTGACCAACGAAGAAATCCAAAAGTTTATTAAAGAAGAAATCGTTAACCCATTACTGCCTGCTGAACTCAACAAGGGAGATGTGACCTATCATATTAACCCAACCGGCAAGTTCGTGATCGGTGGCCCCCATGGTGATTGCGGCTTGACTGGACGTAAAATCATTGTTGATACGTACGGTGGTTGGGGACGCCACGGCGGCGGCGCATTCAGCGGAAAAGATTCAACCAAAGTCGATCGCAGTGCGGCCTACATGTCACGACACGTCGCTAAAAACATCGTTGCCGCGGGATTAGCAAAACGTTGCGAGGTTCAACTCGCCTACGCGATCGGTGTCGCCGATCCGGTAAGCGTCAACGTTGACACTCAAGGCACCGGCACCATCCCCGATGAAACAATTTGTGAAATCGTTCGAGAAGTATTCCCGCTTTCGACGCAAGGCATTATCAAATACCTTGAGCTTCAACGGCCAATATTCAGAAAAACTGCGGAAGGCGGTCACTTCGGTCGAAATGATGCAGACTTTACCTGGGAAAGTACCGCTGCAGCCGAAAAAATTACAGAAAAAGTCGCGGCAGCATCGGCATCATAGGCCGATTCCTTGTACTTTCCTGTTTCCTGATTCGACATTGCCATTTGTCAATCAGACCAATTAATCTACTCTTAGGGCAACGGAAGTTGCCCTTTTTTTACGCCCTTTGATAAAGTCCAAAGTGAGGCAGCCGAGGCAGGATCCAATTTTCCTCAGGCTAAACCATCGAAAATCATGACTGACGAAGTAATCAATAACTTGATCGAAATCGATGGGGACAACTCCATAGATAGCGAGATCGCTCTTCAACAGATTCTCGAGACGCCTGGCCTATTCCAGCATGTCACCCGCAGCGATCACGAAGGACTCGAGACAGTTGTTGGTTACTTTCGCGTTGATTTCGAACCCAACAGTCAACGGAATATCCTGCACGTCCCATTTTCACCACCTTTTAAAACGCTTCCACAAGTCGACACCAATACGCTTGGGGAACAAGATGCTCGGATTCGCATTACTGACGTACAAAAATTTGGCTTGAGGATGGAAGTTATTCTTCCCCAAATGACGAATTCGAGTCAGCATATGATTATCGAAACGATTGCATCGGAAACAACCGATTCGCAATAATCATCTTCGAATGATGGCTGTCGATTTAATCGCATTGAAAAACCACTCAGTTATATTAGAGCTATTAGGAGGGAATCCAAAAGCAGCCGCGTTCCGTCTATTTGTGATTCCCAACGCTCCGAAAATGGTCATTCGAGTCGAAACACATCATGCAGTTTGAGAATATTGAAAACTCTAACTTGGTTAAGCAGCTACAAGATTTTAACCAGTCACACGTGCTACAGTTTTGGAATGAACTGGCACCCACTCAGAGAAAACAACTTATCAATCAACTGGAAACCTTCGACTTCCAGTTGATCGACAGCCTCACTCAACTCGCTTCCGCTGAATCACCGTGGGAAAAAATTGCTCAAGCAGCAGAAGTCCCACCAGCGATTACTCTTGCTCAACAGTCCCCAGACGGACTTCACTATCAACACGCAAGAGCAACGGGCACTGAAGCGTTGGCGGCGGGCAAAGTTGGCATGATTCTCGTTGCCGGAGGGCAGGGGACGCGACTTGGATTTGACCACCCGAAAGGAATGTTCCCAATCGGCCCTGTCAGCAACCGAACTCTTTACCAGATGCACTTCGAGCAAGTTCTCGGGCGATCTCGTCAATTCGGAGTTCGAATCCCTCTTTATGTGATGACCAGTCCACCGACCCATGATGAAACGACACAATTTTTAACTGACCATCAATTTTTTGGAATGGATCCTGCTGACGTAAACATATTCTGCCAAGGGGTGATGCCTGCGGTCGATAAAGACGGGAAATTACTCCTAGAAACAAAATCAAGCGTTTTTGTCAGCCCCGACGGGCATGGTGGAACCCTCGAGGCGCTCGCGCGAAGTGGATGTCTCCAAGATGCAAAAACAAGAGGAATCGAACATCTCTTTTACGGGCAAGTTGATAACCCCTTAATTCAAACATGCGATCCAGCATTAGTTGGCTATCACTTGAATTCCGGATCAGAGATGACCTCACAAGTCGTAAGAAAAACAGACTGGTCTCAAAAAGTTGGAAATGTTGTATCGATCGATGGTAAAGTTCAAATCATTGAGTACAGCGACCTGCCGGAACAATATGCGAAGCAAACAAATCCCGACGGTTCGCTCAAACTTTGGGCAGGAAGTATTGCTGTTCACCTTTTCAAACTTGACTTCCTTGAGCGTTCATTAACTCAAGCGGATTCGCTACCATTCCATCTTGCAAATAAAAAGGTTCCGTTCCTCGATGCATCAGGAACACGGGTTGAACCAGATCAACCCAATGCAATTAAGTTTGAGCGGTTCATATTTGACCTCCTTCCACTCGCCGAGAACGCTATCGTCTGCGAAGTCAAGGCGGAAGATGGATTCTGCGCTGTAAAAAATGCTCCTCCAGCCAAGTCTGAAACGCCAGAACATGTCAAAAATGCGATCTCCGACCTTCACGGTCGATGGCTTCAGGCAGCTGGAGTCGAGTTAGCGTCTGGAATAATCGTCGAAATCAATCCTACATTTGCTGCAGATGTCGAAACCTTGAAAGGCAAGATACCAACGGGCACCAAAATCGCCGAAAGCACCTATTTCAAGTAGTTGATTAGAACGAAATCGTAACGGGCACCATCCACACGAACCTTCAAAATATAAACCAAAAAATCCAGCAGGAATGCAATGTTGCACGCAATGATAATGGCCGGTGGCTCGGGTACGCGTTTCTGGCCCGCCAGTCGAAAATTAAATCCCAAACAACTTCTGAATTTAACTGGACAGCGATCCATGATTCAATCGACGGCTGACAGGTTAAGCGGCCTTTGCCCGTTGGAAAACCTATTGATCGTCACCAATCAATCTCTCGTTGATCCAATTGCAAAACAACTGCCAGAGGTGCCACGTGAGTCAATTATTGGCGAACCCGCCAAACGGGACACCGCTCCCTGCGTCGGACTCGCTGCCGCCTTAATTGCCGCTCGCGACCCCGAAGCTACGATGGTCGTTATGCCCGCGGACCATGTCATTGGCCCTGACGATGTATTTCAGGACGCGCTAAACCATGCCGCCGAATTGGTAGAAGAGGATCCTTCACGTATCGTCACTTTTGGTATTAAGCCAAGTTATCCAGCCGAAGCTTTTGGCTATATCGAACGGGACGGTGAAGCACTCGCACAAAAACGACTGCCAAGTTTCTCTGTCAATCGTTTTCGAGAAAAGCCAGATCTCGAAACAGCGAAAAAGTTCTTGGAGGCGGGGTCGTTTTATTGGAATTCAGGAATTTTTGTTTGGAAGGTAAAAACTATCCTCACTGCATTGCAGGAATTTCAACCGGCGATGTCAGTTCACATCGATACGATCGCCAGTACGATTGACACCCCCCAATTTGCCGAAACCTTGCAACGAGAGTTCACTGCCATCGAGGGTACTTCGATTGACTATGCCGTCATGGAAAAACATGAAAACGTCATGGTCGTTGAAGCCCCTTTTCAATGGGATGACCTCGGGAACTGGTCTGCCATTCCAAGACTCAAAGGGGTGGATGAATCAGGAAACACGATCGACGGTGACCACATAGGCATCGACACTGAAAACTCACTCGTCCGCACCGAGAACGGGCACCTAATTGTCACGATTGGAATGAAAGACTGCATTGTCGTCCACACTCCCACTGCCACCTTAGTTGCCGACAAAAACCAGGAACAGGCTATCAAACAAGTCGTTACTGAACTTGAAAACCGCGGACTGGATCAATACCTGTAGAGCCACACCTTACTTCTGGGGTACTAAGTGAAAACCATTTTTCCCACCATCACGCTCGCTCTCCTAGGCGCCTGTTTTCTGCCAACGTTAGCGTTTGCTCAAGCGGAGCCACTTAAAACCAACGAAGATTCGGCTACACAGGAAGCGCCCCTGCGTCACAATTGGGAACTCAAAACGCTTGGAGGGATGCAGTTTTGGACGGATGTAAAACATCTTAGCGGTTGGCGAATCCAGCAAAACTCAGAGACGGGTCATTTTCGACTAATCGACCCGTCTGCAGTCCGATTCGCCTTTGGAAGCTGTCAACAATGTGAGGCAGCATTCTCGAAAATTGCCACCCAAAAGAAAATCCACCCATTAAAAGGAAAGGTGGTAATTCTACTTCACGGACTTATGAGAACGAGCGCATCAATGGCACCGCTCGGAGAGTTTCTGAAGACAAAGGGTAAATTTGAAATCGTGAATTTTCAATATGCAAGTACGCGAAAACAAGTCCAAGATCACGCCAGTGCTTTGGAACAAGTAATCGACAGCCTTGGTAGTGATGTGACCGAAATCAATTTCGTTGGCCACTCGCTTGGGAACATTGTCGTCCGGCGTTACCTTGGCAATCAAGCCGCAGCCAAGCAGCCAATTGACCCACGAATTAAACGTATGGTCATGCTCGGACCGCCTAATCAGGGCTCTCGCATGGCCCGCTTACTACGCTCCAGCTTTTCCTTTAAGGTCATCGCCGGAGTGAGCGGAGCTGAACTCTCCAACTCCTGGCAACAGCTAGAACCAACTCTGGCCACTCCAGAATTCGAATTCGGCATCATTGCCGGCGGACAGGTAGGTAAAAACAAATTGAATAATCTATTGTTAACTGGAAAAGATGACTTTACAGTAAGCGTCGAAGAAACGAAATTAAGCGGCGCATACGATTTCCAAATCAGACCGCTAATCCACACCACAATGATGAAAGATAAAGAGGTCCTTCAAGATACGCTCTGTTTTTTCGAAAATGGATATTTCAAGTCAGAGTCAGCACGCCGACCTTTGACAAGTCTCAAGTAACTTTAAAAGGTCTTGGTCAACAATGATTCCTCCCACCTCAACCCACGGCAAAGAAGAGCCTCATTCGCGGCGCGCACTCCCCACGCAAGGCCGATTGCTTGGCATTGACTACGGAACCGTCAGAGTCGGGATAGCTATCAGCGACCCCTCTCAAACCATTGCCAGTCCACTTGAGACCTATAATCGACGAACCACCAAACTTGATGCGAATTACTTTATTGATCTAGTCAAGCTTGAAAAGATTGTCGGCTTAGTCGTCGGACTTCCGGTTCACATGTCCGGTGACGAAAGTGAAAAATCTCGCGAAGCAGTTGAGTTTGGAAAATGGCTTCAACAATTGACAGAACGACCGGTGATCTGGGTCGACGAGCGGTACACCACCTCGATGGCAAGAGAAATGCTAAGCCATTCGCCGCTCTCAGGAAAAAAGAGAAAAGCGCAGCTAGACAAACTGGCTGCTCAAATTTTGCTGGCTACCTATCTCGAGTCGGGTGCAGAAGCTGATATAGAAGACTTGAACCAGAGCTGAAACGTCCGCCGGTGATGCGGAAACCGAATGAGCATAAACCGTAGACGCAAGGAAAGTCGTTTGAGTCGTGTTTATTTTTCAAAAAAATAACGAAGTAAGCTGAACAAGAGAAAACCAATCCAAATCAACCAACCATAGCCATTTTTCTCGCCAGAATGGGCAACCATTTCCACGCTATTTTCGGTTTTCATACCGATGGAAGTAACGAAAGCAACCGCGTCACCTTCCTCCCAGCCGCTATCGACCAGCTGTCCAATGATTTGGCCGGGATCCACCCCTTCATCCAAATTCTCAGAGATCATCTCGGCTAGTTCCCCGATCTCATCTTCATCTTGCCCCGGAGGCAGTACGTATTCCGACATGACTCAATCCCGTTATCTCAAATTATCATCGGTAAAATACTGATTCTCTCAATCACATCTCAATAACCCAGCACTGGTGACAACCAACGTTCAATTTCTTCGATCGGCTTCCCCTTTAACTTAGCATAATGCTCCGCTTGATCCTTGGTAATTTTGTTGATCGAAAAGTAACGCGATTCTGGATGAGCAAAGTACAAACCACTCACTGCAGCACCGGGCCACATTGCGAATGACTCAGTCAACTTAATTCCCGTAGCTGGCTCGACAGCCATCAAGTCCCAAAGTGTTTGTTTTTCCGTATGATCAGGGCAAGCGGGATATCCTGCGGCGGGCCGGATTCCGCGATACTTCTCTTTAATTAATTGCTCCTCGGAAAGATTCTCCTCCGCTCCGAATCCCCAATCAACTCTCGCGCGATAATGCAACATTTCGGCGAACGCTTCCGCCAATCGATCGGCCAACGCAGCTACCATGATGGCGTTGTAATCATCGAGATCCTCACGGTATTGCTGTGCCAGTTCATCACAGCCATGGCCTGTGGTGACCGCAAAACCGCCAACATAGTCTACGCGGCCACTTTCAATCGGTGCGACATAGTCGGCAAGGGAACGAAAACAGTCGATCCCCTTGCGTTGCCATTGCTGCCGCAGCATTGGAAATCTAGCAATTTCCTGCTCAAGCGACTCATTCTCATAAAGAATAACGGTATCTCCATCGCTATTAGCAGGCCAAAATCCATAAAGTCCACGCGCTGACAGCAAACTTTCATCGATAATTTTCTTCAGCATCACCTGAGCGTCTCCAAACAATCGAGTCGCTTCTTCTCCAACAATTTCATCGTCGAGTATCTTGGGATATTTTCCATGCAACTCCCACGACATGAAAAAGGGAGTCCAATCAATGAACTTCACTATTTCCTCGAGTTTTATTTCCTCGTGCCCATTTGGAGCATCGACGAAACTCTGGCCTTTTGTAGCCGTCCCCAAAGACCGTGTTCCGGTGAACACAGGCTTTGCCAGATCCGCCGTATCCCACTCCGTTTGAAATCGCTTTGCATACGCTTCTTCGTAGGGAACTAAGGTCATTTGACGTTCTTCGTATCCGGCAACCAGTTTTGACTGCAAGTTAAAATTTTCTTCCATGAATTGAGGCTTCAAATCTTTATTGATCAGCCGATCCACCACGCCAACGCTTCGGGAAGCATCCAGCACATGAATAACGCCGGGTTCGTATTCCGGAGCAATTCTAACTGCGGTGTGCTTGTCACTGGTCGTCGCTCCTCCAATCAACAACGGAATCGTCATTTTCAGCCGTGTCATTTCTTTTGCGACATAAACCATTTCATCGAGACTTGGGGTGATCAAGCCAGACAACCCTATCAAGTCCACGTCGTGCTGAACGGCAGCCTCGAGAATTTTTTCGCAAGACACCATCACACCCAGGTCAACTACCTCGTAGTTATTACATCCGAGTACAACGCCGACGATATTCTTTCCAATATCGTGAACGTCCCCCTTAACCGTTGCCAACAAAATTTTTCCACGATAACTCTGGCTCTCAAGGCCCGACGCAATCTTCTCCTCCTCCATGTAAGGCAGTAAATGAGCGACCGCTTTTTTCATAACGCGGGCAGACTTAACCACTTGAGGAAGAAACATTTTTCCACTGCCGAACAGATCCCCGACAGTCGACATCCCATCCATCATGGGTCCCTCGATAATGCTCAAACAACGATCGTAGGCCAACCTTGCTTCCTCGGTATCCTCAACAATGTACTTATCAATTCCCTTGACTAAGGCGTGGGACAGACGCTCCTCTACCGACAAACCCCGCCATTCCAAATTCTCGGTTTTTGACTTTTTTCCTTTTTGATCTTTTACTGTTTCAGAAAACTCAAGCAATCGATCCGTTGCATCGGACCGACGATTTAGCAGCACGTCCTCTACACGTTCTAGTAAATCTTTTGGAATTTCTTCATAAATCTCTAATTGGCCGGCATTTACGATCCCCATGTCCAATCCTGCTTCAATTGCATGAAACAGAAACGCAGAATTAATCGCTTCCCGAACGACACCGTTTCCTCGAAAACTAAAACTAACATTCGAAACACCACCTGAAACCTTGGCTCGTGGGCACTCGACCTTGATCCTTCGGGTTGCATCGAAAAAGTTAACGGCATAGTTATCGTGCTCTTCCATCCCGGTCGCGATTGTCAAAATATTTGGGTCAAAAATGATATCTTCCGGTGGAAAATCGAGTTCTTGCGTCAACAAATCATACGCGCGCTTACAAATACGAACCTTGTCGTCCGTCTCCACTGCCTGCCCCTGCTCGTCAAATGCCATCACAACCGCCGCCGCGCCGTAGCGCCGAACCAATTTAGCTCGCTCAAGAAATTCAGCTTCCCCCTCTTTCAAGCTAATCGAGTTCACGATCGCTTTCCCCTGAACTGCACGCAGGCCAGCCTCGATGACCGACCACTTGGAGCTATCGATCATGACAGGAACAGCGCTAATGTCCGACTCTCCGGCAATGAGCCTGAGAAAGGTCGTCATCGCCTGTTCGCCATCAAGCAAGGCGTCGTCCATATTGATATCGATCACCGCAGCACCGCCCTCGACCTGGTCGCGCGCGACTTCAATAGCCTCTTCAAACTTTTCGTCCCGAATTAATCTTGCGAATTTTCGCGAACCGGTAACATTGGTTCTTTCTCCGACCATTAAAAAATTTGCATCGTCTCGCAAGTTCAAGGGCCTTGAACCAGACAGTCGGGTCAACGGCTCGATTTGATTTGGGCGGTGAGGTTGGCAGCCACGAACAGCTTTACTAATTGCGGCAATGTGGGCCGGAGTCGTACCACAACAACCTCCGACAATATTCAGCCAACCACTCTCAGCCCATTCCTTAATCGTCTCTGCCATTTGATCTGGTCCGAGGTCAAACTCTCCCATTTCATTGGGAGTCCCGGCGTTGGGATGGCAACTGATGAAACGATTCGAAACTTTAGAAAGTTCTTCGATGTGCGATCTCATAATATCCGGGCCAAGCGCGCAGTTCATTCCGACACTAACCATTGGAAAATGCGAAATCGAATTCCAGAACGCTTCAACCAACTGTCCCGAAACAAACGTCGCCCCGGATTCAGCAAAGGTCCCTGAAACCATCACCGGAATTACATTTCCCGACTCTTCGAAATATCTGGAAATTGCAAACAAGCAGGCCTTCAAATTCAAAGTATCGATTACCGTTTCCGGAAATAAAATATCTACTCCGGCCTCTACCAGTGCCTTTACCTGAATAAAATACGACGCCTCCATCTCTTCGAAAGATGTATTTCGATAGGCGGGATCTTCAACCTTAGTACTAATTGCCGTCTGCTTGGAAGTTGGTCCGATCGAACCGGCGACGAAACGCGGTTGATCAGGTGTCTTCGCTGTATATTCATCCGCTGCCCGTCTGGCGTTCGCTACTCCGGCAAAATTAATTTCCCGAACAATCTCTTCCGGAAAATCAAAATCACTCAATCCAACCAAACTCGCTTGAAACGTATTGGTTTCAATAATGTCTGCGCCGGCCTCCAAATACTGACGATGCAAATCGGTAATCTTCTCTGGGTGAGTTAGCCCGAAAACATCCGTGCAATTTTTGAGATCGTGCGGCCATTCTTGGAATCGCTCGCCACGGACTTCAGCCTCGGTCAAGCCCAGCCCAAAAATCATCGATCCCATCGCTCCATCAAGCACCAAAATCTCTTTTTCAAGCCGATTAAGAAATAAATCAGTTTTACTTTTTTGGTTAACAACAGACACTTTTGGTTGTTCCCTTCGTCGCAAAATCCATTGCGATGTTAATTCAGGTCAGGTAGGCAAAAAGGCAGCATATGCCAGCACTTATTTTAGTTCAGAAACGATTTCTCCGAAACCGAAGGCTCAAGACAATCTCGGGGTAGGCCGATGAGTAAGAAGTGCACCAATCTGCCAACTCGCCACCAGGTCTTGAGATGAATCCAACGATTATTGTTCAGCAAAACTACGACTTCTCTGATCTCGTTTTACCCGCAAATCAACGGTCCGCTCAACCGCCTTCGAACAACTCAAAGGCCGCCGTGATCCGTCCCGTCACGAATCAAAACGTGCACCCCAACGACCGAACTCTTGGCAATCAGCACAACAGTCAGCACCGTCGCACCACTTCTCTTTCAGAAAACAGTCAATTGGCCAGCCAGAATCCACTGTCGCCCCAATCAATTCCAGTTGAAATCCGTCCAGTTTCCGAGCAACAATCTAATACACCTTCTGAACCATCTGAAACAAATTCTGAAGCTCAGTACCACACCAGCGTAAATACGAATGCACTGCCCGACGAACACTGCTTAGACCTACTGGCCACCCTTAGCCCTAATGAAACACTTGCATTTGATATGCAGGAAATTGCTTCGACGCGCGCTCACAGCCCACGTGTCATTCCTAACTTCGAAGAACTAACCAAAGGCATTGGCGCAACACCTCGTGTTGCGCTATCACCGAACGGGCAACCTTACCGCACATCGACCGGGGCTGACCGCGTTGATCAACTGATTGCCCAAAACGAAAGAGAAAAATCAGCAATCGAAATTGATCAAAATTTCCAAGCAACGGTCAAAGCGAGGATTGATGCCGAAGAGTTATCACGCAATTCAGAGCGTCCAACAATTAAAAACACGAACGAAACTCGTTCAGATCATGCTGACATCGAACGACTTGCCCAAACGAGCAGCCATGCTCGGGAAGCAATTCGGGCGGAAGCCGAAAAAGTTACTCGGGAGTTTCTTCATGGCAGCGACCATGAAATCCCAAGTAGTGTTGCAGCCTGGGACGTCGAGGATTTTCGCTGGCCGGATACAACCAACCAGATGCTTGATTCAGGTGGGCCGTCTCTGGACTACCTTTACCAAAGCCTCCTCGCTCTTATGCAACCAGGACCGGCAAGAGTCCTCATTGGTGGTGTTGGACGTGGCGAGGGCACTACATCAATTGCAATAAGTTTAGCCCGATGGGTGGCAGGTTTAGGCAAGAAGGTTCTCCTGATTGACGGCGATCTCTCAAGTGCAGACATGAGTCGCCAAGCGGGGATGGCAAAGAACATTTCATGGATGAATTCAATTAGCTACACAATCCCCAACGCTGAACTAACAGTGCGATCTCAAAAATCAAACCTGTGCTTGCTACCATTAAACTCAATGGATTCGAGAAGTCAGTGGCCAAGATTCATTTACGACGAATTGGGAAAGATAATCAAAGAAGCACAGCACGAATTTGATCTGGTCATTACGGATGTTGGGCCCGTTGAGCAAATGATGGCTGAATTAAGCAGGCCTAGCTGCATCGCTGATGCTACCGTATTGGTTCACGATGGAGTACAATCAGGCTCATTAAAAACAGCCCAAAAACGAATGAAGATGTTCGGGTTCAGCAACCTGGTCATTGCTCAAAACCGGGCAACATTACCAACGCAAAACGCCGCCTAAACCCAAGGGAATGCGGGCCGCGTGCTGACTTGAGAGTTAAGTGAAGTTAACCCGCCCACCGTGGATCACCATTGCCGTCTTCGCCTTCATCGTAGCTGCTGGAGGTTGGTTGCGTTTTCAGGTTGCAAGTCATGATTTGCTGTGGCTGGATGAACTGCACACTGGATGGGTAGTGGACGCCCCCGGGTTCAGTGACATCGCTTCGCGTGCATCAGATGGCAACCAAACTCCATTTTTTTTCTGGATCACTTACCTGTTGATTCAGTTACCAATCCAGCCCGAACTGGGACTGCGTCTCGCGTCCCTTTTGGCCGGAATTGCCCTAAACGTGATCGCCCCGATCTGGGTGTGGCGTTGGTTTGGCAGTCGCCTCGGTACTTTACTAACCGCTGCGCTGATCGCGTCTAACTTAGACTTCATTTACTACAGCACTGAGGCTCGCCCTTACGCGTTAATCCAGCTTCTGGGCCTGTTGCAATTCGGTTATTTCTTCCGCCTGTTATGGCCAGCTTTCTCAAAATCGTCTGACAGTGAATCCGCGAATCTTCCATCAAACATTAAGCCTCAAATTTTATTCTCGCTTCTTTCCTTGGCCATGCTGTACACCCACCTGACTTCGGCTTGGCTGTTGATAACAGAAGCTTTGGCTTTGGCAGTCTGCTTCTTCCGAACTCCACGACTCATACGCCGCGTTGAACTCTGGCTCCCCGCAATCATGACAATCTGCGGGGGATTTCTACCTTTTGCATTGGTTACTCACAACATCTACTCCAGACGCGACAACTGGGAATTAGTCTCATCGATTCCCAATCTAATTTCAAACAACCTTCCTGAACTCTTGATTGTCGTTCTTGCCCCCGCACTTCTAATAATAGGTCATGCAATTTTCATAAAACAGCAACCAGAACTCGCTGCAAAAAAACGACAGCAACTTGGTCTGATCCTGCTGTGGGCACTCATCCCATTTAGCTGCGTCGTCGGGCTAACCCTGACGGGTGTCGCACCATTAGCGCTCCGTCGCTACACCTTAATTGGCGCTGCCGCGCTCCCGATCTTTGCTGGGTGCTGTACAGCATACTTGCCTTCGATTTGGCAGCGAATCCTTCTCGCCACGCTCTTGTTCTCTAGCTTAATTTTCACTGGCTACTGCTTTAGCCCCACAGGGATGAATCCGTTTAACCAGGGTGGTTCATTGCCGCATTTTCGTTTGGAAAATTGGCAAACTGTCATCGAGAAAATCAACTCTGAATCGGGAAAGCAGGAGTACCCCGTGTTTTTATTCGCCAATATTATTGAAGATGCAGACGCAATGGAGACCGACGACCTGCGTTTCCAGAACTACTTATTATTCCCTCTCTCTTGGCCCTATTCGCTGAATCGCACCTACCCGACCGTCTCAGCCGGGCCAACGTTAACAGCGCCCCATTTTCGACCAACTCAAATCCAAAAAACGCTCGAAAGCGAGGGCTGTTGGGTCATTGTTCGCGGAAATAAAGATCTAGCAGAGCAAATTGGTTTTGAACTTGAAATGAGTGTTGAAAACAAAATGGCAGAAAACCCGGCAACCTCCCTGACCTCCATTAAAACCCAATTCTACGAAACGGCAGACAGTCCCGTTTATTTAATTTCGCTGACCTGGTGACAGGTGACGCGGGCAGGAGAGAAAGGCCGTAGGTCAACCGTCAATTGTTTGCCTTCCGCCAGATCCGCCAGAGCGACTGCAGTACCGGTCGACAAATGCAACCCACCTTTGAAATGCCCGGTCGCAACAAAGGCAGTTCCTGAGTGACCAAGCTCACCTAAATAGGGGAAACCATCATAGGTCGCTGGGCGAAGCCCAGCCCAAGATCGCACGAAGGTAGCATCACCTAAAATTCCCCCCAGACTTTCAGCCCAGTTTCTCAACTCTTCCACTTCTGAGGCAGTTGTTTGACAGTCAAAACCTACTTCTTCAATGGTAGCCCCCGCGAGTACGTGCCCATCCACCCGAGGAACTAGATAACGAGTGCCGTCATTGACAACAGGTAAGTCAATTCCAGACGTTAATCCATCGACCTTATATAACGCAATCTGGCCTCGCACCGGCTGCATCGGCAGTGCGACTCCGAGCGGTTGAACCAGCTTCTCCGTCCAAGGGCCTGCCGTGAAAAAATACTGGTCACCAATATACTTATCTTCTCCAACGCTGATGCCTACAACGCTTCCATTTTCAACCTGCACCTGACACTTTCCAGCATGCTCATGCAACATCACCCCCAAACTCTGACAAGCACTTATTAACGCGGCGATGTGGGCCGGGTTTGAAAATTGCGATTCACTAGGAACCCAAAGAGCTTTAGAAATGGTTGGCACAATTTCGTCAACCAATGCATTTTCACCGGAATTTAGAAAAGCTAATCGCTGATGTGCTTCTTGAAAATTTAACTCCTCCACGGGAATACCACGACTCTCCCACTCAAATTGCATTCCGATCAGCGCAGCCACTTCACCGGCGCTCCTCGCAATGTAAAGCCCGCCGCACTTCCGAAAACCGTTGTCAATTCCAGTCAAATCCTTAAGCTCTTCTGCCCAATGTTCATGGAGCTCGCTACTGATGGCTTCCAGACATTCCATTGGGTGAATAGCCGTTGTCCGACAGGTCGGCGGGAGAATCCCAGCGCCAGCCCAGGATGCCTTTTCACCAAATCCTTCTTGCTCGAGTAACACGACCGCATGCTTACGTTTTGCCAATTCGTACGCAAGCGAAAGCCCAATAATGCCTCCACCAACAATGACGGTTCGCTTAGTTTTTGGATTTTCCATTTCTTTTTATCCACTTCTACCGAGTGCAAATCGAATCTCTTCAAGTAAATTCGCTTCCGGATCATCCAACAATAATGCTCTCCCTTGTAAATCTCTGGTCATCTTTTGTTCGAGTGCCAATAAGCTATTGAGTTCATCGACATCTTCCTGGGGATCGAGCAAAGTAAATTCTATTCTCTGGCGGTCTAGTTGTTCCACCGTGGATTCCAACACGGTAGGTGTACTCCATTCTATACCGCGAAAGATATCAAAACACGTTTCGCGCATTCCCAATAGGTAATATCCACCATCCACGCTTGGGCCCATCACCACCGGCGCCTGGTCTAGATTCGCAAAAGCCTGTTCAACGGTTGCGGATTTGATTTGCGGACAATCCGCTCCAATAATGACGACCTTGCGAATTGGGTGTCCTGACGATCGAACGGATTCGAATTGATCGAAAAAAAAAGAGTGCATTCTGGTTCCAAGACACCCCGTTGATTGTGGGTAAAGCTCCCATGAATCAGGAATAATTGCTTGAAAACTAGATTCCCGCTCTGGTGGGGAATAAACAAGACATCGATCCGTCCCAACCGAACGCAATTTCTTAATCAAGTAATTCAGGAATGCAAAATACAAGTCACATGCCTTTTCATCCCCAATTCCTGCGGCAAGTCTTGTTTTAACCCTTCCAGGCTGCCAAAATTTGGCAAACAGTCCCAATTGATTTTGTGCTATTGCCGACATACTGGGTTACCGTGAGAAAGCCGTATTTTTGTTATAATCGAACCATCCGGTTCTTGACCCATTTTACAGACAACATGATTCAGGACTCCTGTTTATGAAAATCCTTATTCTTCTAATTGAGTAGTAGGATAAGGGTATCAATTACCCCAGAATCAACCAACCGGACGGGATTGTTTCGGTTGCCATTAAAGGAATACACTAAGGCACTTCATTCATGTCGGAACCAAGCGCGAAAAGCTTCCTAAAACTGCTAGAGCGCAGCGGCATTGTCGCTGAAGAGCGACTCAAATCCTCTTTGGCCAAATTATCCACCAAGGCAGACGGCAAAACAATCAATCTAAAAGATTTGGCTGGTCACCTTTTAGATTCTGGTTTGATTACTCAGTGGCACATCGACAAGCTTTTGGCTGGCAAGTACAAGGGCTTTTTCCTGGGTAAATACAAGTTGCTTGGCCACCTCGGTTCCGGAGGAATGAGCAGTGTCTATTTAGCTCAACATAAAATTTCCGAACAATTGCGCGCGATCAAAGTTCTGCCGCGAAAAAAAGTGGCCGACAAGAGCTACCTCGACCGGTTTTATCTTGAGGCCCGCGTCGCCGCCAGCTTAAACCACCCCAATGTCATTCGTATTTACGACATTTGCAATGAGGGCAATACGCACTACATGGTAATGGAGTATGTCAACGGAACCGACCTCTATGAATTGGGAAAAAAGAACGGCCCCTTAGACTTTAACTCCGCCGCAAAATACACCGCCCAGGCGGCGGAGGGACTGAGTCACGCTCACCAGCAAGATCTTGTTCATCGCGATATAAAACCGGCGAATCTTTTCAAAACCGATCAGGGGGTAGTCAAAATCCTTGATCTCGGCCTTGCCTTAGTCAACCAAAATGATTCTCAATCGCTGACCGTTCTTCACAATGAAAAAGTGATGGGAACCGCAGATTATCTGTCTCCAGAGCAAGCCGTCAACAGTCATGATGTTGATTCAAGAGCCGACATTTACAGCTTGGGATGTACGCTCTATTTTTTCCTGACCGGCCACCCCCCATTTCCCAAAGGCAGTTTAGCTCAGCGGATTGCGATGCATCAGTCGCTCGCTCCCAAGAGTATTTACGAAAGTCGTCCCGAGTGTCCAGAATCACTCGTTAAAATTTGTGAAAAAATGATGGCGAAAGATGCCGTTGACCGGTATCAAACATGCAATGAGGTGAAAGTCGAGTTAATGGCGCTGGTGGAGTCAGGTGAACTCGAGAATATCGCAACGTTTGCCCCCGAAGACACGTTAATTCAGAATACCCCCTCGACCTCAACGTCAACAGATAACGAGGCTACTACACTCGCTGTGTTGGATGCGGTCGAGCCAATCGAAGACAGTGTTGTCGAACACGCTTTCCAAGAAACAACGCCTGCTTTTACGTCGGTTAATAATCCGAGCGACTCGCAAAAAAAACAAAAAACCACGCCACCAGCACCCCGAAAAAGAAGACGGCCGCCCCCTAAGTGGTTAGTCCCCGTAGCCATCGCAGCAATGTTTCTTATTCTAATTGCCGTGCTAACATTAGTGAGCTTCCTCGCCTAAATACTTCCTTAAAATTCGTCACCCAATATTTCATAAGCCTAACAACAGACCAATACATTATTCGAGACAAGCAAATCATGAGACTTAGCCACAGTACAACCATAGCGACTTTGATTTCCCAACTGACTTTTGCTCTGTTGGCGCTGGTTTTCACGACTAACTCGTTCGGCCAGGCTCCGACTCCCAAGCAAAAACAGGCAGTCAAGCAAATCAAAACCAATATTGATCGAGCTGGAAAGCAATTTAAAGCGAACAAGTTTGATGCCAGTGGAAAGTATATCAACCAAGCGATTGCCCAAATGGCTGCCGTTTCGGCAAAAGCCTCTCCGGAAGTTCTTAAGTTACTGGAACCCGAATTCAAGAGACTTGAAAAAGCGCATAAATTATTGAGTGACGCTGGGCAAAAGCTATCTCCCATGCAACCCTTACCGCAACCGAGCAGTGGTGATGCCGCCGCCGTTAGTTTTGTAAAATCGATCGCGCCCATCCTTGTTGCTAAATGCGGAAATTGCCATGTGAATCAAAACCGTGGCGACTTTAGTGCCGCGACATTCGCCGCGCTTGACGCCAGTACAACGCTCGCCTACGGACTACCTAACGATGCTCGTTTGATTCAGGTCATCGAGAGCGGGGAAATGCCTAAAGGTGGAGCGAAAGTAACCCCGGAAGAATTAAAATTACTGCGTGACTGGATGCAACAGGGCGCAAAATTTGACGGCGATGATACCAAAAAAAGCCTTAACGAATTTGTAAATACACCGCCCCCTGCCCGGCCAAGAAGAAATACAACCGTTAATCTTCCCACGGGCAAAGAAACAGTATCGTTTGGATTACATGTCGCCCCAATCTTGCTAGAGAACTGCGCACGATGCCATATCACTGACCGTCCCCGTGGAAACTTCAGCATGGCAAACTTTCGTGACGTTCTCCGAGGTGGTGATGGTGGCACACCAATTGAAGCAAAAAAATCGGGAGAAAGCCAACTCATCAAACGCCTGCGAGGTGACGGTGTCGAAATCATGCCGCCCTCCGGGAAGCTTGACGACAAGCTGATCGATACCATCGCCAAGTGGATCGATGAAGGGGCTGCATTCGACGGTGGTGACAGTCAAATGGTTACCTCGATGGTTGCCGCCCGCTCAAAAGCAGCTTCACAAACGCACGAAGAACTGCTTGCCGACCGTGGTGATCTCGCAACCCGAACCTGGAAACTCGTCATGGACAACGTGCAAAGCAAAGTGCTGCCGAGTGACAACTTTCTTGTTACCGGCTCAACCAACGAAAGTCGCCTGACTGACGTTTCACAGCTTTGTGAAAAAATGGCACCAAAAATTGCCAGCGCCCTTCGAGCCAGTTCCAAAGCACCGCTGGTCAAGGGGAACGCATCGGTATTTGTTTTCGACAAACGATACGACTTCAGTGAATTCGGCAAAATGATTGAGAAACGAGATTTCCCAAAGGACGTTTCAGGACACTGGGGATACAACATCACCGATGCCTATGCCACCGTTTTAATGACTCGTAATCAATCGGCTGAAGACGTTGAGGTTGCACTTGCCCATCAAATTGCATCCCTGCACGTCGCCAATCTTGCCCTGGATATGCCTCGCTGGTTTGCCGATGGCCTTGGGCTCTGGACCGCCAAAAAGCTATACTCCAAAGAAGACGAAATGAAGTCGCTTGACACGAGAGCAGAAGCAGCCGTATCTGAAATGGTGAAACCGGATGATTTTATCCAGAATCGAATGCCCTCAGATCGTGCTGCCTTAGTGGGATACTTGTTTGTCAAAAAACTTAAATCGGACTCTGGCTCATTCGCTCGTCTGATGAAATCAATCGGTAAAAATAATTCGTTTGATCGTTCTTTTAAAGAAACCTACGGAAAAACTCCAAGCGAGATGCTAGGTCAGAAGGAACCTGCGAAGAGACGTTAACTCACAAAAAAACCGAAACACGCTATCTCCGCGTTAGAACAACTTTGGATTATTTAATAAATACACACAAAAAAGGCCGGTCACATTAAGTGCCGGCTTTTCGTGTTTTAGGTTTTAACCGAAAAAGTTAGTCCTCTTTTTTGAGGGGTTCTTTACGCTCGGTGATTACCTCACACTTCTCAGATTGTTCGGCGTTGATCTGAATATACTCTTTCTGATCTTCAGGAATATCATCCTCGTGATAAATTGCCTCGACTGGGCACTCCGGCACACATGCCTCGCAATCAATGCACTCATCAGGATGAATGTACAACATGGTTTCACCCTCATAGAAACATTCTACCGGGCAGACAACAACGCAATCAGTGTAACGGCAACCGTCGCAAGCTTTTCCCACAACATGTGTCATTTTAATACTCCTGTCTTCGGATCGTGACCCGACTAATTTTCAAGATGGATGGGTGTTTAGGCGATCAATAAAAAATAAACACAAGCCGCCATTTGGTATCGGTAAAATATAGGTTGGAAAACCAACAATTACGAAAAATCGTAATTCTCTTCAAAAACAGTGTCAAGACACGAAAGCTAGTTAATCTTTGCCGAAGAAGACGTCACTTGCCATGTCCCGCACTTCCAAAACCTGTGCTCAAAGACAGCTAATCCTGAAACTTCCATCCAGCATTACCGGGCGGGTTATTAAGCTGAAGAGCGGAAACCGACAACTCCGACGCAAGATTTACCTTCGCTACACCATCGGCCCTCGGTAAACTCCACATT
>WTFU01000068.1:0-27382 GCA_011523945.1 Mariniblastus sp.
CTTCCGAAACTTTACCGATGGCTGCCAAGGCGACCAGGCCGGCTCACATGCTGCAGAACGACGAGGGAAGATTGAGTGATGGCACTAAGAAAAATCCAATCCGACCAGTTTCCATTTTGGAAGGTTTGTCTTCGCGGAATTCATCAGAAAAACCAGCCCAGGAAGCTACTACTCAGCAAACCACGATTGAACTTCAAAAACTTACAACCCTGTCTTCCATGCAATTCTACACACACTTTGCCTTGATTCAAAAAATGCTGATGGGCAAGTGGGACGAAGATACCTTTAAGAAATTCTCTCTGTACGACGGAATAAATCTGAAAATGATGCAAGCTTATGAAAAGCAACTTAAGGAGGATGCGAAATGGGGGCCCTTTCTCAAGATGAAAAATACTCTTCATCAGCAGGTTTATGAAGATCTCAAACCGTTGATTCGTAAGAAGCGGAAGGGGGAAAAGTTGACCGCCGCTGATATTGAGAATCTCAAGGATCTCGATGAATTAATCTTTAATAAAATAATTAAGTAGTTGCTTTCCATAACACTGTGCATCGGTATCCAAGTAGCACCGGTGCGATGTATCAAACACAGCATCAAAAGTCAGCAGGCGGGGTGATCAATTTATTGGGTCTTATGTTGAAAGTAGCTTACCGAGCCTTCCTAAGATTGGTGGGTTTGCAATTGGATCGATAAAGCAAGAAGATGAGGTTAGTGAATCCTCTGAAATGTGAAATTTGAATAACTCGCTCATTCGTGACGAGAACTTAAAGGCAATTGGATGGAAATGTCTTCTGAAGAAAAGCAATTTTCCAAACCTAAACGTCGCTGGTTTCAACTCAGTTTGCGGACTCTCCTCCTTCTAGTTCTGCTTGCCTCCACTGTGCCCGGTTGGGTAGGTATGGAATGGGCTCAGCGAAGAAGGGAGAAGTTGGCGATCCGTTGGGTCGAGGAAATGGGCGGCAATGTCCGGTTCGATTCACAACAGTGGCGGGGGAACCGTGCGACAAAGGTCGCGATCCGCAAAGAAAAAAGTTATTTGACGCCTTATTACCCTGTTTATGCCAATCTTCTTGATGTCAAAGTCTTAGGCACGCCGGTAAGCGACCTGTTTCCTTGGGAAGATATAACAATCTTTGCAAATCTGCAGCGATTCTTAAGCCTCTTAGTCAACTTATACATTGACAATAATAGGCAGGTAGTTGACCTTTCGCCGCTGTCAGATTTGAGGAGTCTCAAGGAACTTAGAATTTGGAATACACCTGTCAGCGACCTGTCGCCGTTGGCAACTCTAAAGAGCTTTGAAGCGATTGAAATATTCGATGCACCGATAAAGGATCTTTCGCCTCTAAAGGGCCTTACTCGCCTCAAGGAGCTTCAAGTTCTTATAGCGCCGGTGTCAGACCTTTCTCCGCTGTTCGAACTGAAAAACTTAGAATACCTCGACCTGTATGACACTAATATTAGTGATCTCACGCCGCTGCGGGGACTGAAGAATCTCAAAAAGCTTGATCTCAATGCCACGAAGGTGAGAGACCTCTCGCCACTGGCAGAATTAACAAATTTAAAACACCTTGATCTCAGAAATACGCAAATAAGAGATCTTTCGCCACTAGCTGACTTAAATAGCCTCGAGTACCTTGATCTCAGAAATACGTACGTCAGGGACTTTTCACCGCTGGTAGAATCCGAAAATCTCCGGGAGCTGTTTGTAGATAAAATACAGGCGAGCCCCGCTCCGCTGGCACTGCTGAAGAGATACCTAAAGCTCGATGGAGCCAGGGCAACGAAAGAGCAATTTGACGAGCTTGAAGTTGCGTTGCCAAATTGCAAGATTTATCGATAAGCGGTACTAACAATTTTGCTAAGAGGTTGGTTCGAGCTTCGATTTCCGTCAAGTGATCTAACTGAGGTGATCCAACTGAGCAAGGAGATCATGCTAGCTGCTCTCGGCAAAAAGTAACTTTTTTCAGTTTGCTTAATTAATGAAATATCTGCTGCATTTCCCAATGCGTTAAGCCAGATTAAAGGCGAAGACAGTTGCGGGACGAAGGTGTTATAAGTGCCCTGAAAGAAAGCAATCTCTGTGATATTTTCCCGCGTCTATTTAATGTTTGGTTGGGCCCTACTGTTGGCCGGCCATCATTGGAGTCCCTCGAGTTTGGAGGGGCTTGGTCGTAGTGATAGCTCAGGTCGTTTGTTGATCTCGGATGATATATCTGAGGCCGACGGAAATGAGCTAGGGAATGAAGCGTCGCAGATACTGATTGCGACCTATAACGCACACCTTCTTCCACCCGTTGCAAATCCTTTTGCTAGTAGGCGTGGCAATTCCAATTATCGAGCGGGAGCGGTTGTTGAACATCTGGACCAGTTCGACATTATTGGTTTCTGTGAAGTATTTTCAGCGGATGGTTCGAAAAAACTGGTTGAGTCATTTTCCACTAACCGAGGTGCTGGCTATCAGGTGGTTCGTGGCTCGGGGCGTGGGAAGTTGCGAGGAACCGGAAGCGGCTTACTTCTATTAAGTCGATTCCCGGTAGTCCAACAGCATGAATTGGTTTTTCAAGCTTCTTCACGAATGTGGCGAGACGGACGAAAAGCTGATGGCTTGGCAACCAAGGGAGTCTTGCATGTCGTGATCAACTACCAGGGAGTTCTCGTCGATCTCTTTTTAACGCACCTTGATAGTCTTTCAGAATCTGTGCGTAAAAAACATATTGAAGAATTAGCAAATTTCATTCTCATTCATTCCGACTTAAATCGGCCGGCCTTTCTGATGGGTGATTTGAACATTGTTGGTCCAAAACGCGGGACACCCAGCGAAGAAGATATTGATGCGATGATTCTTGAACTTTCGCAAACGACTCGGCGTCGGTTGGTCGACCTAGGAAGTCAATTGACTGCGGGAACATCGAATCCGATTGATCCGGGTAACGCAGATCGCATTGACTATATTTTTGCCTTGCCCTCTGTCGGTGATGCAAACTCGCTAAAGGGGAGGGTGGGCCTCACTCATTTGCTCGACGCAAAGGTGGAAGAGGGCTCATTATCGGATCACTCGGCTGTTGTTTCAAAAATCAGGCTGCCTCTCAAGTCAAAATAGAGCCGAACTGTGTTTTGGCGTCAGGCTCTGTCTATGGGTAGGCTCGAAAATTTGTGGATAAGTTGGCATTCACAAGTACGCCTGAGATATAATCTGGTCGGTACGGAAATAGATCTATCCCGAGAGATGAAATGAAATTGTCTATCACAACGTTGTTGATGTTTTTGTTTTTGTTTTGCCCACTTGTCAGTGGACAGAATAAGGCCAACCAAGGTGACCCCTTTAAGCATCCGTATGCCAATCCTGTCGACAATCCTGAGTTGCCCCGTGTCCTGTTAATCGGTGATTCGATTTCGATCGGCTATACCGCGAGAGTCCGAAAGTTGTTGGCTGACAAGGCCAACGTCCATCGCCCTAAAACCAATTGTCGTTGGTCTGCCTTTGGTGACGAGAATGTTGAAGAGTGGGTGGGCGACGGCAAGTGGGATGTGATTCATTTTAACTTTGGACTGTGGGATTGGTACGGTTGGAAACAAGAGACCAAAGCGACTCCAGAGTCGTACGCCAAAAATCTAAATAGCATTGTCAACAAGCTGAAAAAATCGAAAGCGAAGTTGATTTTTGGAATGACGACGCCTCCTTGCATTGGCAAAGAACGCAGTGCCAATATTGTCGTCAGTGAGGCGCAAGCGAAGCAATTTAATGATGCGGCTCGAAAAGTAATGAAGGCTCAAGGCGTTCAGGTGAATGACCTCTATGCCGCGATCGGGGACGCGAGGCCTCAGTATCAGCTTGCGGAAATTGATGTGCATTACAATGATGCTGGGAAAGATTTACTAGCCGCTCACGTGGCTGAGAAGATCAGTAATGCGTTGGCAGGGAAAAAGAAGCATAAGCGTCCGCCAGTCCTGAAGACAATGAGCCAAAATGGATTGCCTAATGCACTTATTCTGGGTGACTCCATCTCGATCGCCTACACACCACTGGTTGTTAAAGAGCTTAAAGGTAAAGTCAATGTCACGCGACCAAAAGCAAATTGTGGTGATACCAATCGCTATCGAAATGCATTATCTAAATGGCTAGGGGACAAGAAATGGGATGTGATCCACTTTAATGTCGGTCTGCACGATCTGTGTTACCGTCATCCTGATTCGAAAGTTCAAGGCAATCGAGACAAAGTAAATGGTTCCATCGCGGTGCCAATAGATGAGTACGAGCAGAATCTAGAGAAAATTGTCACGATGCTGAAGGCGACGGGGGCCAAATTAATCTGGGCTTCGACGACGATCGTTCCCGAAGGGGAGGCTGGCCGAATTGTGGGAGATGAGGTTAGGTACAACCAGGTTGCTGAAAAGATTATGAAGAAGCATGGAATTGAAATTAATGATCTACGTGAACTGAGCGGTACATTTCCTGCCTCCTATTTTCGCGGTCCGGGTGATGTGCATTTCACAGCGGAGGGGAGTGGAAAACTGGCTGATCAGGTTGCGGCGTCGATCGAAAGATTAGCCAATGCAGGCAAGTAAGCTTGCTGTATTTTGAACCTCCAATTTTAGACACTGAAATCAACATCAGTTATAACCGTGTTGTTAATGAAGTTGTCTAGATTTAACAAATCCATCTGCTGACTTTGGGAGCTTTGATGCGTATCGCCTTTCTCTTGTTTTTTCTTCTCAGTTCTGTGGCTATCGCCCAGGAATCAGGTAGCAGTTCCCCAAAGCTAATTGATCTCGATGATCAAGCTTATCGTCAGGTAGTTGTGGATCACGAGGCGGGGCAATATCTTGGGCATCCAACGACTTGCCTTCTGGAAGATGGCAAGACGATGCTTTGCGTTTACCCCAAAGGTCACGGACGAGGTTCTATTGTCTACAAGCGGAGTGATGATGGGGGGCTAACGTGGAGTGACCGGCTACCGACCCCTGCGAATTGGTCAACATCGAAGGAGGTTCCGACGCTCCACCGGGTCGTGGATGCTGATGGAAAGAAACGGATCATCATGTGGTCTGGTTTGTATCCCGCTAAACTGGCGGTTTCTGAGGATGATGGAAAAAGCTGGGGAGACCTTAAACCCGTTGGCGATTGGGGCGGGATCGTGGTCATGGGTTTTGTGGAGAAACTTGGCACAGGCCCGGGGCACTACATGGCGATGTTTCACGACGATGGAAGATTCATTGCGAAGACGCCAGCAAAAAATAAGACGCGGACGTTTGATCTTTATAAAACCTTTTCGACTGACGGTGGCCTGACCTGGTCCTTTCCCGAATCCGTATATCGTTCTTCGGATGTTCATCTTTGCGAACCCGGTTGTATTCGCTCACCCGATGGAAAGAAGTTAGCGGTGCTCCTTCGCGAGAATGCGCGCCGCAAAAATTCCCATATCATCTTTTCCCAAGACGAAGGGAAGACGTGGTCTGAACCGCGAGAGCTTCCGTTAGCACTGACCGGGGACCGGCATACCGGTAAGTACGGGGCAGACGGTCGTCTGTTCATCAGTTTTCGCTGTAACTCCCCGACGGATAAGCGAAAGGCCCGGCCGTTTGAAGGTGACTGGGTCGGTTGGGTTGGGACCTGGGAAGATCTCGAAAATGGTCGTGATGGACAATACTCTGTCCGGCTGAAAGATAATAAAAAAGGGTACGATACGACTTATCCTGGCGTCGAAGTCTTGCCGGATGACACATTCGTCGTAACAACCTACGGACATTGGTCGCAGGGGCAGCAGCCCTATATCTTAAGCGTCCGATTTAAATTAAATGAACTAGATGCCTTGGCTAAATAAACTGATAGACTGGACGATTATCAGTTTTCGATCATGGTCCCAATTTAATGGCTGAGAGGTTTTCATGAACATTGACAACCAATTCAACAATCCCTACACGCCTCAAGGGAAAATGCCTACCCAAATGTTAGGGCCAAAGCACAGCGCAAAAAATGGACCCATTCGTAAGGTTACTATTCGGCCAATGGAACTATTGAGTCGCTCGAAAGAGTTGATTGGTAATCAATACGGTCTGTTTCTTGGCATCTCATTAGTTGGCGTTCTGATTGGCTCAATGGTTCCCTTCGGACTGGTGATGGGGCCAATGTTGATCGGGATCTACTTGTGCTTTTTGCACCGCCAAGCGGGACGGCAGGTAGAATTTGGAACGCTGTTTAAGGGATTTGATCAATTTGGCGACGGACTGATTGCCTATTTGATCATGGTCGGATTTTCTATTGTTGCGTCAATGGTGACAGCAGGGCTCTTCTTGGTGTTGGCTTTAGCGATCATGGCCATCATTGCCGGGACGATGGACGGAGAAGCCGCGACAGGTTTAGGAATTCTTGTCGGAATCCTTGCGTACATTTTCTGTTTTGTAGCACTCATGGTAATTAGTGTTTTGATTAACCTTCCGTTTGTTTTTGCGTTTCAATTAATTGCCGATCGAAAGCTCACCGGAACGGAAGCGATTAAGCAGAGCTGGGCGGGTGCGAAATTAAATTTTGGCGGTATCGTTTGGTATATGCTCGTGAACTATTTCCTCCTGGTGTTGACAGCGCTGGCATGTTACATCCCAGCAATTCTATTGATGCCAGTTTCTTTGGGAGGACTGTTTCTGCTGTACAGCGATATCTATCGAGGCGAGTAAACCATTGATCGCGATCACGAAACAGGGCGGGGCGAAGTTTTTTCGAACGATTATTTCGAACGTTGTTGAATCAAATGGATTGATTTCTTGGCGAAACGCTCGCCGAGGATGCGGTAGCCTTCCTGATGATAATGTAAATCATTGATTGTTTTTCCATCAACGATTCGATCGTTGAGATCGTCCGTATCAACCCACTCTGTTTGAGGTTTAGATTCGGCATACTCTTTTTGAATTCGACGAATGTTCAATCGTCCTTCCAGGCGTTTTTGTACATCGAGTCCACTGTCGCTGATTCTACCAATTACCATGTGGATCTCTTTCACTTTGAGATCCGATTTTAGCTGAGTTCGTAATTCCGTCAGGTAGGAATCATAGGCGGTGTTGTTTAAATCAGATTCCCCCTGCATCCAAACGAGCGTGACAGTTTGAAGCGGTTGCCCTTCGATCGCCGTCGTTACTTTTTTGATGAGTCGATCGTAAAGTTCGCCTCTGACTTTGGGGATGCGGCCCGTGGTCGGAGGAGGAAATTCGTGATTGGATTTGCACCAACTGCGAATCGACTGACCGCTTGCCGCGTCTTTGACGATAATTACGTTCTCGTTCCCAAAGGCCTTCGATACCGTTGGGGTGAACGATGCTTCCGGGTTCATTCCGACCATGTTTGACTGTCCCGAGAGAATAAACAGGTGTTTACCCTCTGAAACCTTTGGCTCGTCAGCATACGCCACCGAGGCAAAATATAAGATTGCAATCGCGGTGATGATTTTCATTGCAGACATTGCTTGTTTCACGGGAGGAATTATCGGAAGACCGTTGGAATTATCAAATTTGCAATCAAAGATTTTGGAAGGCTATTCCTTTGATTCCTCTTGTTTCGCCCGAATCATTTCAACGAGTTGTTCAGCTTCATCCAATTCAACCGGCCGCATACTCATCCACCCACCTTTGGAGGTTAGAAAGTTAGCGACCTCTTCGGCATCTGCCAACGCGGCATCCCAGTTCTCAAGCGCAACGTACGTCTTCGCACGGGCGCGAATGTGGACGTAATTGTAAACCGGTTTTCGGAGCTTCCGTCCTCGTTCGTCGACGGCTTCTGGATCGAATGGTGGGGCGATTTTTAGGATGAGTTCTTTCGCCTGATCGATTTTGCCACTGTCCAGAAGAGCGACAACCGATTCTTCGTCTTGTCGGTCAATCAAATTCGGGATGAGTTGCGAGCGTGTTCGACTCATGGTTAAGCCGGAAATCGTTAGTGCGACGCTACCGTCAGGGCGCAGGACCAAGGCATTTGGTTGCTCGTCTTCGTCGAGAATGCCGAGCTGCTGGACGATTGGGTTTTCAAGTCCTCCCGGAACGACGAGTGTCTGGCAGCCGAGTGGATTTTCCTCGAGATATTTCTCGACAGGGCCAGTCTTCTCGTCCAAAACGGCCACCATCACTTGTGTGTCTTTGAGCGCTCTTTTGTCAATGTAAGGATTTAAGTATCGGGTGACTGCACTTGGCAAAGGTGATTTTTCATTTTCTACCCAACTGTGGGTGAACAGAACAATTGTCCACTTTCCTTTGCAGTCCTGGGGGATTCGAAATGGTTTTCCTTCAAGTGTTTTTAATTCTGCATTGAAGCGCCTCTTGAATTGATCGGGATGTCCTTGCCCAAGAATCCACTGTTGTCTCCGTCCGTAAGACCAGCCTGCGACAAATGGCACACGAAAAATCCAGTAGCGGTGATAGCGGTCCAGTAGGAACGCTGCATAGGTCCACATCATAGGGTCATCGATATGCTCGGTGAGAATGGTTTCGCGATATTCCTCATGAAGATCCGGATCGGCTACATCGAGAGACAATAGTGAAGCCGCGGCGAGGGCGAGGCCGGGAGCATTTTTTCCACCGAGGTCTTTGACATAATCGCGAATGATCGCCTGTGGTTCCGCTTGAGCGTCGCGGAGGGATTCTTTAGCCAGGCAGAATCGGGCAATGAGATCTGCGCCCTTAGGCATATTGGAATCGAGTGCCGCTTTGGATTCTTCAATCGCTTTGAGGTAGTACGAATGATCGGCGGTCAATTTCCAAAGGCCAAGTTGGGCAATGATCAGGCGATTTCGCACAATCCAAAGATCGGGAGCATTGGGGTGATCGGCAATCGCTTTCCTGCATAGCGTGCTTGCTTTTTGATAAGCAGATTGAGTCTCTTGAAAAGTGGCTCGATAACGGAGGGGCGATTTAAGAAAACACTCTTGGATTTCTCTGAGTTTTTTTTCGGGAACCGAGGCGCCAGTGCGTTTGAGTGGTTTAGAAATTGACTTCAGCTCAGGAGGAAGCGATGGATTGAACTCTGCTTCGGTTTCTACAATAAAAAAGTCGCCTGCGAAAAGAGAAGAGAGTTGATTGACGTAGCGTTCTCGACTCCAATCCCTTGCCAAAGAAGATTGGAACCATCGTTCGTGGTCGCGCGTGCCGTCGTCTCCAACTTTTTTTCGTGTCGAACCTGCCATTACCAAGGCAGCGTAACCGGTTGGTGTGAGGGTGACCATTGCGGTGTCTTTCCGCGCGAAAGTTTTGTACATCGGGTTTTCACGACCCTCGGGAAGATGCAAGGCCGGCCAGTTGACGCCGTTGTCCCTCAGAATTTTTTCGCCTGCGTCGGGGAGTTGATCGACGTTGAAGCTGATGATCCTGATGCGACCTTCCATGTCTGCTTTATGTGCTTTGCAATGGGCGACGAGGTCGTCAAAGTCTTTTTTACCGTGAGCCTCTTTGGTCCAGAAATAGAGAACGGTGGTTTGCCCAAGAAAATCCGCTGGAAGATGGATTATCTGACCATCGCTTCGTTTGAACGTCCCGCAAAACGGAGCTCCAAAAACCTGGCCGCCCAGTTTTTCTCGTTGAAAGTTGATCATGTCGAGATCGCCCGCAAATCGGTCGGTCATCTGTTCTCGAATGTCTTCGATCATTCGTGGATCACCGATTTCAAGTGCCATCAGCATGGCTGTGCGAAGCATCCTTGCATCGGCTGGAGTGTCGCGATACCGGTCGATCATCGGTGCAAGGGCGGCCAGACGCGCTTCGGCATCCGCACCTTTCCGGGCTAACTCGGTTTGCGTTACCAGAATATCGGCTTCAAAACGTAGGTCGGCATAATTGTCAGGAGCTTTCACCAATGCTTTACAGGTCTCTAAAAGTGCCTCTCGATTTCGAGTGGAGTCGTCCATTTCAAATAGACGCTGCTGAGCCTTGAAAACAATAGCAAGAATTTCGAAACGGTTGGGAGCGGTTGGGTTGGCTTCCATCAGTTTGCCGGCATCGCGAATCAAACGTTTAACAGCAAGACGCTGGCGAGCAGAAGAAGCTCCTTCCTTTTGTTGTTCCGCAAGACTGCTTTTTAATGCATCAATGTTTTCTGTAGGAATGGAGTTGCCGCGATCTTGAGCGGTTGTCGTGCTGACTAACGACAAGCTTATAAGAAAAGAAAAAATGAAATATTGAAAAAGGTTTTTTATCATTTTGTATTTCGTTACTTCACGGGAACCAGTTGGATTTCTTTCATCGTGACGCCGCGATTTGGCGCTCGGCAAGTGAACATGAGCGTGTTCCTGCCTTCTTTGAGATCGACGGTCACCGGAATTGATTGGTCCCACATTCCTTTGGTGTAGGGCAGTGAGATATCGATCAGTGTTCGCCGATTCAGCCTAAGAATGATTTCTTGTTTGGGCGAGACGGTAGCGACGTCGGCGACCAGGGTGTAGGTACCCGCAGACGGAGCTTCAACCGAATATCTAATTAATTCTGGACGTTGGCCAAGTCGGCTGTAATGGATTTGAGTGCCACCATCCCAGCTCTTCATAAAGGCAACTTTGTCGGTGCTGTTGGTGGGGCGATCGCAGGCCGCCGCTGGAATCGTAATAGTCCCGTCATCGCCTAAGACAATCGTTTTGTCAGATTCCGGGATTTCAATTTCCTCACCTTTTTCGTCGCCAAGCAGATCATCCGACTCCCCCAGCTTCATACCGCCTGCCAGTTCGAGCGCTTCGACCTCAGCGTCTTCAACGATGGCTCGTTTTTTATAGAAAGCAAGTCCGTCCCAGAATCCTCCCCCGCTGCCATATTGCCGGATGCTAACGTCTTGCTCGCCAAGCGAATCTCCTATCCATTGGGCTCGTAAGACTTGTAGGTAGTCATCAGTGTGCTCTCGAGCTTGAGAATCGAGGAGGAAATCGAGTCCACCCTGAGGGCCACACCAAGCGCTTGACCACCAGGCTCCCAGGCAAACAACCCAGCCATCGGGTGTCCAGTGACACATCGCTCCGTGTCCCGTTTGTGTGGAAGCGCGAGATGGAATTCCGAATGCCCGCGTCGCGAGACGTCCGTAGAATGCCCGCCTTCCGCAAATACCACCAAGAGCAATATGTTGTTGGGCTGGCGTTCCAAGAGATGGATCCGTGGTCGGGCTGACATAAGGAACGTCACTTTTTACGATTCTTACGTACCGCCATTTATAGTCAGGGTTGGTGATATGGTCTGGCCGATAGGTCTGCATCATCTTGCGAGTCCATGCCAGATCTTCGTTGCTGTACGGGTCATCGGTGATGAAGCGACACTCCCAGGTGTTCATATCCTTAAAAGCCGGATCAAGTTCTCCATCAAGGAAAGCTTTCTCGTAATGAAGATAACGCTCCACCTGATCGACTGTGGTTTGTGTTCGGTAGACGATATTATGTACGCCCCCTTTTTCTTTGCCGAGCAACCAGGGCATATGGATCGCAGTACCGAGAGCGAGTCGTTGAAAGATACTGCCAACCTCGCGAGCACGTTCGCTTTTCGCCAGAATCGCAGTGTAGACTTGCATCGCTTCGCCGTATTCACCGCCATTTGCACCCCCTGCAATTAGCATCTGTTTCATTAATGATTGGTCGGCGAAAAGCTGTTCGAGGAGCTTTTCCTCGGCCGGTCCTTGTTGTGCGAATTCAGCGAGTCCCTGTGGCGTGGCATTTCGGATAATCGCTGCCTTGAGCAATTTGGAGTCGAGTGAATCCGAGGCGAGTAACTCATTGACGTCATTTAAAATAGACCTAGCTTCCTCCAGTGCCGTGGCTTCCGATTGCTCTTTTTGTTTTTCGAAGTTCTTTTGCGCAACCGCATTTTCTTCCTCTGTTGGAGGCTTAATGCCTGCCAGTTCAGAACGCGCGTCGAGGAAAGCCTTTTTCTTATCGAAATTAATTATCGGGAGCGCCGCGGCGACTTCGGAATTTAGAGTATTGAGTGCATCGGTATATTGGGCTAAAAGCTCTTTGCCACGTGCGTTAAGCTGAATTTCAGATTTGTTTTTTTGTGCCTGAGCGATCTGGGTCAGCCCCGCACAGCAAATGCAAACGGTGACAATCAAGTTAATCTGTTTACGTGATCTCATGATTGATTTCCTTTTTCAGTTTCTCTTTGAGTCTCTCTTCGTGCAGTCACACTTTGGCATTTATCGTTGATATACTGGGATGTATCGATAGGGTGTGCCAAGGGTAATGATTGCCATTGGTGTTTTGTGGGGGTGTGGCTCTTTTTCCAGATCGTTCCATGACCCGTCAGGTTGTTGCAGTTCGATAAGCGAGTCGCGGATCTTTGGGTACCACTTCGCGTAGTGATCGCCTCCGGCCTGAACCATGGCCTGGATGGCGTAATAATGGGCATAGTAAAAGTGCCCAAGTTCTTTTCGATTGAAGGCCTTGGGATTGTTTTCGAGATGTCGAATTGCCGCAGCGACCCATTCTGTATCCCGTTTGCCGCAGAGTTGCGCTGCGTAGGCGCCTCCGGCGGTACAAGCGAGTGTCGTTCCTGTTTTCCCTTGGTAGCCAAATCCGCCGGTCGCTTCGTTCCAAACCTGTTCGCGATAGTAATCGACGACGCGATTGATTGTTTCTGTGGGAACAAGAATACCAGCCTGTCTGGCGGACGCGAGTGAGACGAACACGGTTGAGGTGACCGATGTGTCTTGTCCGGCGTCGGGACGGGCACCATACCTCCACCCGCCGAGTGGGCTTTGAGCTCGAAGAATTACTTGGACAGAATGCTCCAGTGCGACTTGAATCCTCTTGTTGTCTTCGACATCTTTTGTCATGCCCCAAAGTTCAGATAGGGCGAGTGTGAATAGGCCGTGCTCATACATGCTTCCCATCGCTCCATTGGGCGAATCTTCTGCTCGTTGAAGCAAATAGTTTTTGGCTCGATCGAGCACCGCGCCATGTCTGCCGAACCCCGGGAAATGCCCCTTTACCATAAATGCCATCAGTGCGAGCGATGTACCACCAATGTCCGTGGCCCCATTCTCGCCAGTCCAAGATCCATTTTTATTTTGTGACTTAAGGAGAAATTGGAGGCCGCGTTCGATCGCTTTGTCGGCGGCTTCGGTCAATTCGGGTGCACCTTCATTGTCTTGGCCGGCTACCGACCATTGTTTTGGCTCGGGAGAATCCTGCGCTTTCAAAGAGATCGGTGCTAGTAACACTATTAGGAGGAATGTGATTTTTCGATGGATCATCGCTTTCATTTTGCGACCCTCTCGTAATAGTTCTTTAGTGTTCCACGATACTCCAAAGGCAATTCTCGAGCAAAATTCTGATTCAGTGCGGCACGCTCGCGTTCACCCAGTACTTCCCATTCGGTTTTCTTATCCTTAGGGGCCTCTCCGCTGACAAAATCCGACACAAAATTGGCAACTGAGAGACTTAAATCAGTGGTTTCCGATTCAGTAAGTACAGGTTCATCACTGGATGCCGCGATTCCTTTGGCAGTTTCGAGAATCAAAGCTTGTTCGATGACGAAGTGCCTTAATGCATCGTTGGCTAATTCATGATTGCGACGCGTCCCCTCTGGATTAGAATCCTGCAGAGTTTTAGTTGCGTCGGCAATAGCGACACTGGCGGCAGTTAATTTTGGATCGGAGGTTTCGCCTGAGATTGCTTTTTTGAGTTCGCTTTTCAATTTATCTTGTCGACTAGATAAACTTTTCAGTTCAGTCGGTTCTGTGGATTCCGACTCTCGAGAAAAGTCGCGCTGATCGCTTGCGACAGCGAGGACATCGAGCAGAATAAGGAGCTCGTTGGCGGAGGCACTGGTTGCTTCAATGCTTGGAAGCCCGTGCAGCATGGTAATAACGAGTAGTAACTCCTCGGCATTCATTTGAAGAGTCTCTTCGGCAAGTTCCATCTGCCCAAGGGCCGCATCGGCATTACCGGATTTCAGCATCTCTACAGCGGTGAGCATCTGAGTTGCCGGGCTGGCAAAAGTGCTCATCCCGGTTGCGGTGACTAATTCTCGGCCATGGATTTCAGCTCTTTGTTGAAGAGAGAGCTGTTGTTCTTTTAGTGCGGTTGAGATGTCTGCTTTTTCCAAGGCCAATCTCTTTTTCAGTTGTTCTTGCTGAAAGGCCATCGAAGCCGCTTCGGCTTGTGTCGTATGTAAGAACTCAACAATTTCTGCAACGTATCCAGTTTGTCGCTCGACTGCATCGACAAGAACTTTGACTTCCGCGAGTGATTCGGCGGCGACTTCCTGAGCGTCGGTGGCGTCGATGAAATCGCCATCTTCGACTCCGAGGATGGCATCTTCCAAATCGGTACCGGCGAAAAGGAGTGGTGTTCCTGCATCCAGACGTCCTGCGACGAGGTCGAGTACCGGAGCGATGTCAGTGTAACATTGTCGAAGATTTGTCATGACTGGAATCAGTTTAGGACCGTCCTCGGGCTTGGCAGTTTTGGTAGACTCAACCAAGTCCGTTTGCTCTGCAACGATATCTGCCATCCATCCACTTGCATCTCCTACGGATCGTTGGAACGAGTACAAGTCTTGCAGCATGGTCAGGCGATCTGATTGTGCAAGAGAAATCTCTAAAGCGAGAGCCAGTGCATCAGCAGCTTCTTCTTGTGAGTCGAGTGCTTCTTCGGGAGTATTGGATTTGAGAGGGTTGAGTGCACTCCTCGTGATTTCAGCGGCAACTTCGAGTTGGGTTAGTAGTGGTAGCGCGTCCTGATCGGCGTCATCGTTTCCAATTAACTCTTTGGCGAATTCGCTGATCTCTTCCATCAGGAACTGCTGCTCTTCGGCGAGCGATTCCGATTTGACTTCATCCAACGCGGCTTCTTCGGTACGCTCGAGAAGATCAATTTGTCGCTCTTCAAAGTCTTCGATGCGTGTTACCCGCTCGGTTGCTTTGGATACAAGTGAATTCAGCCCTTGAGCACGGAGGCTTAACTCCAATGACGCAGATTCGAGGAGTTCAGCGAACTGGACCATTTTCTTTTCAGTGTTTATTTGTTGCTCGATGGTAGATGTTTGCTCGCCAGTTCTTAACTCTTTCAGAGCATTGGCAATGGCTTGCTCGGTTGCCGTTCGTAGCTGCTCAACGGGAAGGGGCTTGGGAAAAGTCGCGTCAAACAGACGAGCTCTTGGTGTTGGCACGGGGGGTAGCAACGAAGTAATTAGGACCGTCTGAATCTTTGCTTGTTCGGTAATAAGATCGGTTTGTGCCGCTGAGAACTCCTTGACGCTCAGGTTTTCGCACTGCCTACGGAGCTCTTGTTGGCGTTGAAGTAAAGAAGCCAAGCGAGAGCGAAATTCGATGATTGCTGCGTATTCGGCTCCTGTCCTCATGCTGAATTCTGCTTTTAAAAATGCAGCAATGATTTCAGAGGGTAGAGGTGCGAGGTCAGTTAGCTTCCCTTCCCGCATACGTTTGGCAGCAGTTTTCATTTTCTCTTCAGCATCGCTAGAGCGAAGCTCTTTGATTCGGCGAGTCAGACCAAGCACTGAAATTGGACGTTTGTCGTAACGCATGCCATCACGAAGCGACTTAATAAGGTGATCAGTCCAAACGGCGAGTTCTTCTTGCCGCGTCGCAATGGCCGCGCCGGAAGCATCGGTTTTTGATTGAATTGCGAGGAGTCGCAGCGTGGCTTGTTCTTGAGCCAACATTCGCGATTCACGGGCGAGGACTTCTCGGGCAAAATCGATGCCACGTCGGAGAACGAGATCGGCTAGTTCACGAGCGGCTTGATTGACCACTTGCGACGCCGCCGTTGGATCGAGCTTTCCATTTTCGGCTGCGTCCGTTTGTTCCCGTAGTAATGAAGCGGCTTTGGCAACACGTTCTTCAGCGATGGTCCGGAGACCTTCCTGGACTTGAGCAAGTGCTTCTGATTCAACGGCATCGGTTACGTTATTCGCTTTCAGATCATCAAGCAAATCCTGTACGCCTTTAGCAACGTCATTGAGTTGCTGTCGTAGCATTTCTTGACGTATCGCTTCTAGTTGGCATGTTTGCAGATAAGTATCGCTTTGCGGGTCAAGTTGATTGACGAGTTCGTAGGCGGCTCGTTCCTGGCGATAGGAAGTCCGGACGCGGGTCAGTAGCCGGTCCGTCTTGCGGGCAATTTGAGCTAAATACTCTTCCCGAGTCAGGAACGTTATTCTCCGCGTATCGGAGACTGCTTTGTGTGGGCCGTCAGGAGCTGGGTAGCGGTCGGACACTTCAATGACAAAGGAAACGGTATCGCCAACCTTGAGATCGGGCAGTGCATCCCGGTAGTCCCAATTGATGGTTCGTTCGCCTTCGTTGTTGTGATTTGAAACGGCCAAAGCAATCGATTTTGTTGGACGCAGATTAACACCGTAGGTGATCTTCATTTCACCAAGTCCATGGTCATCACGAGCGCGCACTGCGAGATCGAGTTGGCGACCGAGCAGAGCGTTTACATTGGACTCCGGAGAGGTGAGTTCCACACGCGGTGGTTGGTCAGCTGCTACCTGGAGGTAGTAGCGAGGGCTGGTGAAATCAAAACCATGTTCTTTTTCGATCCAGGAAAAACTGTAGCCACGAGAAGCTTCAACTGTTTCGTCGAACATTAATTTGCGACCGTCATCGCTTACCTTTAGTGGTAACGGCGCTTCGCCATCTCGGTGAAGAACAGGATCACGAATGGGTCGATCGAGTGTTAGATCCCAGTGAACGGTTGTACTTTCGGGTGCGCTTAAGGTTAACGCTTCAATTGTATCTCTGTCGCGTTGAAGATAGTTTGGATATTCAAGTCCGACTTGTACGTTCTTAATCCGTGGGGCGGGAATTACACGAACTGCATGCCAGTCGCTTCTAGCATCGCCTGCGTTGATTCGATATTGGAAGTTGCGAGAAGCGGATGCGATTGTGTATTGGCAATTCCCATTGGCGATTTCGAGTTCTATCTCACGAGGACGTCCTTCGCCGGTGCTAAGAAACAGCTTTGCCTGATTGGGAATAATTCCGGAGACGCCGACCCTGATTTCTGCGCTCTCGCCCTCTTTAACGATTAAGTCTCCCGGCTCGAATTGAAGATGCGTGTAGGTTGGGTAGGCCGCGACCAACCAGGGGGCCAGAATTCTCTTCATTCCAGCGGTCGCAAAGGGGGTATTTAAGATTGAGAAGATCGCAATCAGAATTCCGAGCGCGAGGACCACAATCGCGGGAGATTTGAGTTTCCCAAAAGGAACCGCTTTTTTGTGATTTACGGTACCTGCTGACTCTTCGGCTAATTGAAGCGTCCTGTCTCGCATGGCCGAAGATGTCCCGTTGTCACCGTCTAATTTTCGAAGTTGAACTGCCGAAACGAGTAGGCTTTCCATTGCTCCATGATGTTTTTCGAGGAGCAGGGCAGTATGGGTTGCGTTGAATCGACGAAGGTTTCGCCACCCAAAACTCCATGCTTTGTAGATTCCTACCACCAACAGTCCGACTAGAACAGCGTATCTGGCTGCCGTCGGCAAGAACGTCATCCAGTCAATCGCAACAGCCAGAATAAACAGCGGCACTGCCCAGCGGCAGAAGTTCAACAATCCAGAAACGAATTGTAATACCTGGTTGCGTCGCCAGACCGATCTAATGCGGGAATCGAGTTGTTTGAGTTGAACGGTTTTCGAAGAAGTACTCATGGTAAGTCGTACCTCCTTCTCATGATCCATTCGAATCCAAGAAAGGCAACTAAGAGAAATGCGACGATGCTGTTGTCCCACAACGGACGTTCTGAGCGTACCGTTGTCGTGACTGTTTCAGTATCGATAAGCGATGTGAGTTTCGATAATTCGCGTACGCTAATACTTTCACCGCCGGTTAGATCTGCAATTCTCTGGAGATACTCCAATCGAACGTTGGTGTCCATTAATTCATTGCGGACATCGGTAACTTGAAACTCAGTTGTGTTGGATTGTTTACGGTCATTTTCATTGGCCTCGACTCGGTATCGTCCGGCAGTTGGAGGAGAAAAATAACCTTCGTAAAGCCCCGGCTGAGACTGGTCCGGTTGCAAAACGACCCGTTGCTGTAGAGATGTCCCCTCGACGTTATTGACGGTAACTTCAAAACGGGGCTGGACGACGGGTTCAAAATCTTCATCGAGGACGTGGGCATAAAGTCGCCCCTGAGTTCCGGCGGGATAAATCGAGCGGTCGGTTTCCAGGCGAATGCGCTTGTGTTCACCCATCAGCCTAGAGAGGGTTAAGAACTGAATGCACTGTGACCAGACCCGCCAGTGATATTTGTCACCCGTTTTGAATCGTAGTCGCCAAAGTCGATCGGTACTGATCGACAAACACTTGCCTGTTCCATACCGCTGCCAGGCGACCAATGGATATCTACTCTCCGAGTTAGAATTTCCATCGGATAGTGATGCTAAGACGGTAGCACCTTGTTTTGGGCCGACGAGTGGTGGGAGTTGATCCAGCGGTGCCACTCGACTCCACGTTAAATCGTTATCTGCTTGTTCGTTTTCCAAGGTCATGACCATGCTGTTTTGGCCTTCGGGCGTCAGTACAGGGAAAATGGATTCAGAAACGTCTTCCCAGTTCTCATCAGGTTCAAATCGAACGGGAAGCATTGCTTCGACGGGGGTGTCAGCATAGGAGTTGGGTGAATGCATTGGCCCACAAAGCATTAGCAAAGAGCCACCACGATCGCGGACAAGTTCCTCTAGTAAGGCCAATTCGTCTTCGCTGAAAAAGGCAGCATCAACGTCTCCTAAGATGACCAAGTCATACTTGAACGCTTCTTCTGGCTTACTTGGAAAACGTTCTATATGCTCGGGTGAATTACGAGCAAGCTCCGGTCCCATATTGGAGGCCACGAATGTTGCGTTAATTCGAGGGTCACGCTTTAAGATCGCATGCAGATAGCGATACTCCCATCGAAAATTCCCTTCGATATAAAGGACGTTGATCTTTTCATTGACGATACGGATACTTCGTTCCACTCGGTTATTGGCAATAGAAACTTCGTCGTCGAATGGTTCGATGGCGATCGCGATTTGGGCAGCACCTTTTTCATAAACATCGACGCGGAAATCGATATCCTCAAATTGCAGGCCTCCTTTGAGACGTACGGTTTGCTGCGAGACTTGTCGTCCATTGAGGAGGACAGAAAGTCGTGCGGTTCGCCGCTCATAGCCTTTGGACTGGATCTGCACCCGAACTGGAACACTGTCGCCCGGAAAGGCAACTTCTTGCATCACAATATTTCGAATTGCAACGTCGTCGGGATCAGGAAGACCAATGGGAACGGTGTACACCGGGATGCCACGCACTCCGAGATCCCGAAGGATAGCTTCGGATCGACGTGAAGTTTCATTATCAATTCCATCGGATAGCAGAACAATTCCTGCGGGCGGTACACCACTTGAATTGGCGACGGTTTCTAGCGAAGTAGTAATCGAGGTGCTCGCCTCAACTGCTTTCAAATCGGTTAAGTCATCACCGGTCAAATTTTTGCTGTCGCTGATCAGGCGAGGAGACTGCCCAAATGAATAAAAACCAACATTCATCGAATCGCCGAAAGAATCGAGTGTTGATCGACCAGATTCGTTGATTACAGCGGTTGCTAAATCCAAGCGAGAAGAAGTGTCAATTATCTGTCGTTGGTCCGTATTTAATTGAGTCACGGCCTGGTCAGCGATAGTATCTTCGTCGTAGGAAACCATTCCCAAAGCGACTGCGGCGTCGAGTAAATCGTCGGGTCGTTTGCGTTGATCTTTCATCGACATGCTCTCAGAAACGTCGACCAAGATTGGTAAATCTCTAACTTCGGTGTGAGATTCGGTAATTACGGCCATCGGTTCGAGAAACGTGGCAAACACCAAAGCGAGAATCAAAACGCGACTCACTGCAAGGCAAACCTGAAGCCAGCGAGGCAAACCCCATGGGCGACGGTAAAGATAAATACTGAGTACGATGATCCCGAAGAGAATCCCAACGAACACGCCGTTGGACAGTGGTCGCGCCCAGAAAACACTTTCAATTTCGCAGAGCAGTTGTAATTCAGCCATCCTGTCCTCCAAGATTGGAGTTGTCAGTTGGGCCTTTTAATTGTTTTCGTTTCTGTAGGCGATCTGCAAAAAAGCTTTCGGCGATTAAGAGTATCAGTCCAATTAACATGAACTGTCGCCACGATGACTTTTGTGTTCGATTCGCTTGAATGGCTGAAGCTAGTTCAGCTTCAGACGGAGCGACGATGATGTTGGTGGAATCAAGGTTTTGGTTTAGTTCTGGCGTTGTCAACGAAGACACATTCGATTCTTCAGAGTCAATGTTAACTGCGATTGGCAGCCCTGGAGCCTGAACGCTTACCCGAGCTTCATAAAATCCGGCCTCGCGCGCGTTCTCGAGAAGCGCGACGAATTGTTTTCGATGCTCACGAACTGGAACGGTGATAAGTTCATCCGATGGCGAGTCAAATACAGCATCGCTGGCATCAGGCTGCTCTTCGTAGGCGAGTGAAAGTGAGTCGCCAACGGTTTGGGATGGTTCAAACTCACGACCGGCCAGATAGGTCACCATTTGCTGCATCAACATTGGAAAGACAGGTGTTAATGCCATATTGTTCCAACTCGTTTCGGCTGAAGTCGTAAACATGAAGACTTGTCCGCGGCCGAGTGAGTGTTCAAGCAATATTGGATCGCCGCTACCGGCTAATTTTAAGATTGGAAAACTGGAGGAGGGGATTTCCGAATCGAGTCGAGTAAGAAATCGAGTTTCGCTAAACAGATCTTCGGGAAGGGAGCGAAGCGGAAGGCAAAGCGGGTGGTCTGGCATGGAAGGGTCTAATGGTCGGCCGGCACCGTTTCCGGTACTGACGTCTACCGGAAGCCCCAGCTTGGCCGGTAGCAAGGGTTGACTGTTGCTTGCGGATCGTTCGTTCCAGATATTTGCTTTTACATTTTTACCCGCAAACCAAACCAATCCGTTTCCCTGACGGACGTATTGAGATAATTGCTTGGTTTGCTGCTCAGTGATCTCGGGGACGTCGGCGAGAATGACGACATCGATCTCCTCCAGTGGTTCAGACGGAAGTGAAAGCCACGGAATCGACTTGACTTGAAAGTTCTCATCCGTGGAGCCATCGCTTCGAGCAAGGAGTGCAGCCATCAGGAGCCGTCCGGCAGTTCCATCGGTACCATCAACGCAGAGAACCGAGACACGATCTCTAACAACGGCCACAACGCGTCGGATATTGTCAGTGGGCAGCAGATCACCCGTGATTTCAGCCGTGATTCTGGTTGGGCCTGAATTGTGGAAGGGAACGAAAAGAGAAACGGTTTCCGATGCGCCTGCAGCAATAATAGGAATTGTTTTGGTATCGATTTGAACTCCTTCAACGCGGCACTGGACCTCCACATTGGTTACCGGATCAGTGCCATAGTTCTTTACGGTGGCTTGGTAACGGCCGACAGCGCCTTTTCGAAGGACTCCCGAGACAAGTTCGAGTTCAGTCATTGCCAGGTTTCCGTCTATTCCTGGTACCGGAGCGAGAAAGACTTGCCCGCTTTCACCTAAATCGGCGAGCGCAGACTGGAATTTGGTAGACGATTCATTCCAGTCGCGAGCTTGGATGTCAGTGACAAAATAGATTTCCTTATTTAGTGCTTCCATGTCATCAGCCAGTTCTTTGAGCTGACCCGGGACGCGGTCGAGGTCCAGTCCGGCTGGAACAATTTTGGCAGTTTCAATAAGGTCACTAAATCGATTCTGATCAAACGCCATGTTTCGGGCGAGAACTTTGTTCTCTCCACCGAGCAAGACTACCGAGACAGGATCACCCGGTTGAATGTTTTTGGCGATGACTGCGACTTGACCAAGAGCCCGGCGAAAACGTGTTTGATCTTTATCACCGTGCGCCATACTGAACGAGGCATCGATGCCAATCACAACTCCAGCGCGAGATTCTCCGGGAAACCAATTGGCAATGCTGCCTTGCCACGCTGGCCTTGCGAGCGCCAATACCAATAACAGGAGTGCAGCACACCGCATAAGAAGGAGTATTAAATCCCGCAAGCGAATCTGTCTTGAACGAACGCGGACATTACGATTCAAGAACTGCATTGCGGCCCAGGGGGTATGCTGAACCTGGTGGCGATTTAGCAGATGCGCTAGAATTGGGAGCGATATTCCAAGGCTGGCGAGTAAAATTAATGGGTGAAGAAAGGTCACGGGCGAGCTCCCGGAGAGGCACCATTGATCATCGCCTCACGTTTAAAGAAAAACTCGCTCAATACTTCGTTAGGTGGTAGAGAGGTATTAACGGTCATGTAGTCGACCTGACTTCCCGCGCATCCATTGCGAAGTTTTGTCATGTACTGGTTGAAATTAGCGAGATATTCTTCTCGAATTCGATCCGCCTGAGTCGTGATGGGTTCTTCGAGCTCGAGACCTTCAAAACACCAGGCACCTTGAAAGGGAAACTCAAGTTCGTAGGGGTCGAGCGTGTGCAAGACGACGACGCTGTGTCCATCGAATCGGAGATGATCGAGCCCGGCAAGGATATCGTCGACATCAGATAATAAGTCTGAAATGACGACCACTACAGATCGGCGTTTCATCATGATCGCGATATCGTGGAGCTGTTTAGCGATGCTACTTCTTGGGACGGGCTTGATGTTGCGCAAGAGTTGATCGATCTGCAGAATGATGCTCATCGTGGAGCGAGGAGGCAGATGAGCGCGAACCTCGGAATCAAAAATCGACAGCCCAACCGAATCACGTTGTGTGAGCACGATATGGGCCAGTGAAGCAGCGAGGAATTTGGCGTACTCAAGCTTGCTTACTTTCTCGGAAGCGTAGTTCATAGAAGAACTTGCATCGACTAAAAGGTAGCAATCAAAATTTGTTTCTGCCTCGTAAAGTTTCGTGTAGTAACGATCGGATCGCCCATACACCCGCCAATCGATACTGCGAATGGGGTCGCCGGGGGCGTACTGGCGGTGGTGTGCAAATTCAGTACTACAACCACGGAGTGGACTTCGGTGTGTTCCTACGCGCAGTCCTTCCACGACCTCGCGTGCGATGAGTTCGAGGTCTCCAAGTTTTTGTAACAACTCGGGAGCGAGATAGTTGTTGCCCGGCAAATGTTCAGTCATTTGCTTAACCTGTCGTTTGAGACAGTAGTTTTTCGTCGCTCGGAATTTTCTCTAACAACAATTCAATCAGAGAGTCTGAGTTCATTCCTTCCGAACGCGCGGCAAAGCTTGGGATAATTCGATGCCTTAGAACAGGGAGGCAAACGGCTTTAATATCGTCGACCGAAACGTGGCAACGCCCTCTTAAAGCTGCTCTCGCTTTTCCTGCAAGAATGAGGTTGAGGGAGGCTCGCGGACCTGCTCCCCACGACATTAGTTTTTTCACAAATTCGGGAGCTTCCGGTTCGTCCGGGCGAGTTGCCCGAACTAACGCCGCAGCGTATTCGAGCACGTGATCTGCGACAGGGATACGTCGGACAACATGCTGTAGTTCGAGAATACTGGCTCCATCAACAACTTGATTGGTTACCGGTTCCTCGTCACTGGTGACGCTTCGCATGATGTCCAGCTCTTCACTGCGAGTTGGGTATTTCACGGTGATGTTGAATAGGAACCGATCAAGTTGAGCTTCCGGTAGAGGGTAGGTGCCTTCTTGTTCGATTGGGTTTTGCGTTGCCAGAACGAAAAAAGGAGCGTCGAGTTGAAAGTCTTCGCCACCGGAAGAAACCCGTTTTTCCTGCATCGCCTCGAGAAGGGCTGCCTGTGTTTTGGGAGGGGTTCGGTTGATTTCATCGGCCAGTAAAAGATTGGTAAAGACCGGGCCTTTCTGAAACTTAAACCGTCGTTCGTGTGTTTCTGGATCTTCTTGCAGCAGTTCGGTTCCCGTGATATCCGAGGGCATCAGGTCGGGGGTGAACTGAATTCGCTTAAACGAAAGCGACATAGTTTTTGCGAGAGAGCTGACCAGAAGCGTTTTTGCCAGACCAGGTACGCCAACCAGTAAGCAGTGTCCGCGAGCGAAAATTGCGATCATCATCTCATCGATAACATCGTCCATTCCCACAATCGTTTTTCGCAACTCAGAAACGATCGCGTCGCGTGTCTCTCCTAATTTCTGAATCGCGGCGACGTCGTCAGTTTCTGTAATCCCACTGGCGTTTTCACTCATAGAGTTTCCGAGTTTTCGTTTTCAAGTTGTTAGTCGAGTACTACTTGAACGAATTGTAACACGGTGCAACATGCAATTCATCAACGCGAAAGTGATTTGAGAGCAAAATAAATTTTCTAAGGGAAACGCTTGACAAAGAACTATTCCGGACTAGCTCGAATCGTTTCAGCACGTTGTTGGGGCTCTATGCAGCGACGTTGTGATTTTTAGTAGTTAAGAGCAGTAAATTGTTATAAAATATAAGGTCGGATTCACTGATCGACGGAGTTGGGTTGGATCAGCCGATTCCGACCTTAGATTTTCGATGACGAATCCCAATGCTCACCGGCTTGACGAGCAATAGGAGTCCGAAAATTAGAGGTAACATCCAAACAAAAAATACGGAGTTGTAATAAATTAACTGAGGTGAGCTTTTGGCGTAGAGAATTTCGACTTCCTCTCCTGCCTTTGGTCGTGGAATGCTGAACCAAATGGAAGCTTCTTGCGAATTTCCATCTTCATCCTGATATCGAAAGCGAGACTCTCGAATCGAGGTTAAACCGCGACGACGCGTACGTTTGCTCGGTTCACTGATACAGGTTGCAACCGCTTCTCCGCTATCCATAGTCACGGTAATGCTATTCTTGGCTGAGATTCCAAATAACACCAAGATCACAATCGTGCTCAATATCGTTCTTGGATTCATTCAATCACACTGTTTACTAGATAGAGTCAAGCTTCTACGAGGTTAAATATTAATGACTCATACTTACTATTCCTACCTTGCTTTGATAGGAGAGCATTCCCCAGTGGGGAACGAAGCTGGTTTGTGATTAAAAGCGCAGTGGGAATCAGTGAATCTTCCGAGCGATAATTCAAGTGAGCGGTTGTGGTATCGATCAGTCACGGCTGCTGGGGACAACATAAATCCGCATTCCGAAATGATCATCGAAAAAGCTACCGGAAACTCCGGCAATTGGATTGCCGTCACTGGAAAGTGGTTCGTAGGCGCTTCCGCCTGCACAGCCAATCCACTTACTTTGGTAGTTATCTTGCGGATCGAGTTTTGATCCAACGACGCGTTGAAACTCAACTTGTACTGCATTCATTGCCAGACCAGCCCGAATAAATATTTTACCAATGGCATAACCGGGGCGGGCGATAATTTGGGTGCGTGATGCGCCGCCTTTACGACCGTGCCGCAAACCTAAGTGGTACTGGTCACCAATCTGATAAATAGGTTGGACTGCCCGAATGGCTCCTCCCCAATTCGTTCCTTTGGTAAGTCGTAGACCGACTAACCATCCACCTTCGGGTGCGAGATCATCGTAGATCGTGTGTGCTTCGGATCCGCCGAGTTCGGATTTTATTAGGTCGTCTGGTTTCCACTTCAGAGTGGTTAAGTCTTCAGTTGATTTGTCTAATTTCCCGAGGTCCGGAAGTTTTTCATCTGAGATGATTCCACCTTGAAATAATTCTGGCGGGAATTCCAGTTCGGGTATCTCGAGAAATTCACCTTCCAGCGTCGGGTCGGCAAGCGGGGTGAAATCGAATTCGGCGGCAATTGGAGGGCGTACAGGAGTCAAACTTGATTTCAGAAAATAATAAGCTGCAATTGGAGCAAGCAGCATTAAAGAAAATAAACCCAGGCACCCAATTATCCCGCCAACGATCCAGGCCGTTTTTTTTGATTCTGTCGTGGACCGAGAGGAGACTGGTCGGGTTGCTTTTAATTCGTCGCGAAATGCATCGGCGAAAGAATGCTCGTTTTTACTGAGCGTTGACCATTCCTCAACAGAAAGAGTTGTCTCTATCCGATATCTTTCGGGGTAAATTTCAAGGCGTTGGAGTTTGTTGGCCACCACCGTAGCAAATGCATCCCAGGTAACGATTAAAATCTTTCCAAATTTAGGTTGATGACTTTTCCCCCGGTTTAGAGCATCGCGGTTGAGTAGTTGTTGAACGGCAACAAAATCTGTTTTCGGTAGCAATGTTGTTACGCTGTCGGTCCATAAACAGATGGAGTGGAATTCAATCCCACCGTCGTCCCGGGTGATTTCCATTGGGCGATAGACGCTTAGATGGACATCGTTATTTTCGGCCGTAAATTTTTGCTTTAAGAGTTGACCCTGTATGTCGCAAAGATAAGAGGCATCTTGGATGTGCAACATTTTCATGGGTGCGTGAGCAGGATGTGACGTCGCCGGTAACCATGGTTTTAAATTCTGGCCATCGACAAGGTACGGGAGCGCACTGATAGGCGACGGGCACTCGCGGAACTCCTGAAGATTAAGTTCTGCTACCAGACGCAGACTGTCTATGTTTGCAGAATCGACAATCCAGATAATATTTTCATGGGGAACAAAAATGACATGTTGCCCTTGAACGGGCAGGCGTTTAATTCGTTCTGGGAATAGTAAGGCCGCAGCATTATTTGAATTGAGATTGCCTGCCGGACACCAGAATTGCCCATCTACCGGCTCAAAGTGCAGCCCACTGGCAAAGTTGGGTTCGAGCTTGAGTAAGTTCTGTTTTGCGATTGCCAGTGATTCAGCAAAGCTCAGTTCTAATTGATCGAGATCATTGCGGGTCAGTTGTCGAAAACTGTTGGGAAACTGCTCGGCAATGCTGACCGCGAGGTGCCCGGCAAAAATCTGGTAGGTAAGCTGGTTCTCGATTTCTACCGCTTGGTCGGGCGTTTCCATCGAAAGCTGAATTTTCGTCGCTTCGTGAGAAAATCGAGAACGGACAAGCGGGATGATTCGATCGGTATTGGCTGCCTTCCCAGAGAGAGCTTGCTGTTTTGTTGAGAACCAGAGGTCAACAAATTGATTAATAATGAGAGCTTTTTGTTGCTCACTGTCTGCCTTTTGATAGCGATTGAACCAAGACGTTAAAAATAAAACGCTTTTGATATCGATCTCTTCGTCAGCATCTTCGGCCCATTCGACTTTGAGCGAAAAATTCTGATCGTCGAAGGCCAGCATTGCCGTTTCTCCTGCGGCCAAAACGCGATCCATTAACAGATCAGCAAATTGTTCTCGCGAGGGAAGTTGGGACGGCATGGGTTTTCTTTGTTTTTGTCGAATTACAATGCAGTTATTGAGCAGATTTTAATTTCTTAGCTACCGCTTTAAATGCCCGAGCCGAGAATGGGGCAGAGCGATCGTTCAGGAATTTCATTTCGGGGTAGCTAACGAGGAAGTGGTTTTCATCAATCAGATTGAAAACATAGTGTGTTGCATCCGCAGGTAGCGTCGCTGTCACTTT
>WTFU01000068.1:27482-51808 GCA_011523945.1 Mariniblastus sp.
TCGATATCGACTCGATTCCCAGACTCATCATAAAGTTGATACAAGTTAAGAGAATCCCGATTGGGAATCATGTCGTCAACTAAGTTGCGAATCAACTTGTAGTTTCCCCGACGCAAAGTGGACTGCATCGCGACGGAATTGGGAAAATGCCAAACCATCGTATCTCTGGGCTTGCCATTGGCGTGGCGTATTAAATCACGAGATCTTTTTTCCGCCAGAAGATATGGAGCTAAATTTAATCCATCGAGTTGTTGGCCTTTGGGCTGGGGAGTGCCTGTCCAGCTGAGAATGGTAGGGTAAAAATCGAGGCCACTTACGATCGCGTCGGGGCTGATGCCGGGTTGGATTCCAGGGCCGGCGATAATGAATGGCACACGAACGCCTCCTTCTTTTGCGTTGATTTTTCCTTTGTCGAGCGGAGCGTTATCGGTGATGATTTCATTAGGAACTTTTTCCATCCCACCATTGTCTGAGGTGAAAATGATGTAGGTGTTATCGATTAATTTGTGTCCGGGCCATCGCGGATCATCTGTTTGCTTCAGATAATTGATTAATTGGCCGACGTAGTAGTCGAGTGATTCAACCATCGCCCCGTAGTAGGGGTTTTTTTGTCCTTCCAGATTCCAGCCTTCGGCTTTTTCGGGAAAAGGGATTTTCATCTTCTTGCAGTATTTTTCGAGGAGGGCTTTACTGCGACTATGAATGGGTGTGTGAACCAGCCAGGTCGCGTAGTAAAGAAAGAACGGTTCTGACTTGTGATTGTTCAGGAAGTTGAGTGCGTCAACTGTGTTTTGGTCTCGAGGAATCCCGTTGGCGTCGAGTCGGAAACGACTTTCTTTATTAAGGGTTGAGAATTCTGAGAGTCGATCCGGACGCATCGGCTCGGAGACGCCACGATTCATATAAGACACATCAAAGCCATGATCTTTTGGTTGTGGAAAAGCGTTATGGTTGATCGCGCAATGCCATTTGCCAATGCAGCCCGTTTTGTAGCCGTTCGCTTGAAGCGCCTTGGCAATCGTGATTTCACTTAGCTTCATGCGACCGCTATACCACGGTTCGATCGCGATGCTGTTTTTTGCATAGGGTGTAGGAGGGCAACCACCAACAACGTGTGTTTTTTGAGAGCGGGCGGGGTGCTTGCCCGACAAAATTGCAACACGGGATGGCGAGCAGGTGGGGGCAGGGGAGTAGCCCTGAAAAAATTGCACGCCCTTGGTGGCCAAACGGTTTATGTTGGGTGTGTCGAATGGGCAGGGTTCATCGATGTCGTAACATCCTACGTCCTGCCAGCCAAGATCGTCCGTTAAGATCAGAACGACATTAGGTTTGACAGGCCGCTCGATTGCTACAGAATGCTCGGTGACAAAGTTGGATAAAATCAGAAAGGCCAGCGTTGGGATGATCTTAATGCTGGATTGGAAACTCAATTTCATAATAAGAATCTCGGTGTGATCAAAAGTGTATGACCAGTCTATCGTTTTTTTAGCAACGTCGCATGATTTGTTTTGCTGAGACTCAGGTTTTAAGAAACTGCATCTTTTTGTGCGACTCACTTGATTGCAGCGTGCTCGCTTGTTGCTTAGGTGTGTGATAATCTGCGAGGCACAGACGTAAGACGCGGATGATTATATTTCTTGAGGGATGTAATGAAAGCAAATCGAAACAACTTGTATCAGCATGTTGAGTTTTTAACGCAATTACGTCCATTTCGAAATTACTTGAATTTGGATTCACTAGAAAAGGTTTGCGATTATTTAAAAGCTGAATTTGAGAAATATGGCCTCGTGCCGAGTGAGCAGAAGTTTATTGTAAGGGGGCATGAATATAAGAATATTCTTGCGACCTACAACGATGATCAATCGCAATCTCAAAGGCGTTTGATTGTCGGTGCCCATTATGATGTCTGCGGCGATCAGCCGGGTGCCGATGACAATGCCAGCGCAATTGCAGGGTTGCTTGAGATAGCGAGAATGGTTGCAGAAGCTCAGCCAAAGGTTGATTATCGAATTGACTTTGTTGCTTATTGCCTTGAGGAGCCACCGTTTTTTGCCACCCCGGAAATGGGGTCTTACATTCACGCCGAGTCGGTTGCCAAATTTAAAGATGACATCATCGGTTTAATCAATTTTGAAATGATTGGCTATTTTCACGAGGGTCAGCAAGACTATCCGATCCCCGGGATGGAAGCGATCTATCCCAGCCAAGCCAATTTCGTGGTCGTTGTGGGTTTGCAAGAATATCACGACTTTAACCAACGCGTCTATGATTTGATGAAGGAGGGAGCTAGGATCGACGTGCAGCTAATCGACGATCCACAAATCGAAAACCTAGCGGGTTTATCTGATCAAAGAAGTTATTGGGAGTTTGGGATCCCTGCGCTCATGGTAAATGATACGTCGTATATTCGTAATCATAATTACCATCAAATGAGCGATGATATTGATACACTTTGTTTCGATTCCATGCGGGAGGTGGTGACGGCCACTTACAAGGCAGTTGTAGGATTTTAGTGTTCATGCCGAATAGGCTTTATAACAGATTGCACAACAGTAGCGTTCGGCCCAAGTCGCAAGCCAAGTGGTTTGGAAGCACCAGGTTTCTGATTTAGTAGAAACATCTCACTGGCGGCTAGAAGAAAGATGCCTGTACCAAATTTTGAGGTGTCTGTTTCCGCAACTTTGCCGGGACCACCGCCGGCGGGTTGACTCCATCCGACCTGACCTTCTTCATCGACAACCGAAGCAAGCGCGGTCCAAGCTTTCCTTGCCACGGGAAGAAATCGATTTTTGTTTAAGATCCCATTATTAATTCCCCAAGCGATACCGTAACAGAAAAATCCAGTTCCGCTACTTTCCTTCATGGTGTGTTGCTCAGGGTCATCAAGGTTGCTTCGCCAAAAACCATCGGCCTGTTGTCGCTTTGCCAGTGACTCGGCCATTTCTAAATAAAGAGATTTGTACTTTGGGTAACTGGGATGCTCTTCAGGAAGAAACTTTAGGATTCGCGTCAAACCGCCAAACGCCCAGCCGTTACCCCGGGACCACAGCACTTTTTTCCCGTTCTTGGTTTTCCGAGGTTTGGAACGCGCGTCCCGATAGAACAGGCCCGCATCGGGGTCATAGATTTCCTGATGCACATCCCAAAAACAAGCATCCATCCATTTCACATACTTTTCTTCTCCGGTCATCTGATACAACATGGCGAGCGTTGGAGGTGCGGTAAACAGCCCATCCACAAAGCGATGTCCTGTGTTTTCCAAATACCATTTCCCGGGGGCGGACACAGGATTCTCAACCGCTGGATCTTCGAGAAACGCAAGGGTGGGCTGCATCATCAGCTGTTCCTTTTTTGCCTGATAGCAGCCATACCAAATCTGTCCGCAAACAAGCGGATAGGCCCCGCTTTCATACGGCCCGCCCCCCTGTTCCTTAATCCGCCAGGAAACTTGCTCCCCCCATTTCATGCAATCATCCAGATAAGCACGATCTGAGGTGCTTTCATACATGGCCATCAGCCCCGCATAGTACGCACCTCGAACCCAGTGTTGATTGGGAAATCTGAGTGGCTGACGATTCACATGATCGCGGACGCGATCTGCCAATGCTTTGACCGAATTAGTCTTATCCAGAGTGTTGGTAGCGCCGGCCTTGGGAAGCACTGCCATGGGATAGTCCAGATCGAACCTGCTGGAAGGCTGCTTCCTGAATTTGTCGAGTGCCGGGTTGTAGGTGTGGATGCTGATCTTGTTCGACTTTGGCTTGAAGACCATATAACGCAGCCATGATTCACCTCCGTTGTTCATCTCCTGGTAGTCGCTCAAAATCTGGTGAACTTGGTTGCCGTGATCTCCAGTCGAAGTAAGAACAGCCTCACCACTGAAGTGACCGCAGAGAACCATGAAAATGGTTTTGTGTTTACTAACAAATTTTTGCCACATCTGCTCGCCGTTGTTGCCTTTGAGTTTCAACTTATTGGTGGTTCTTGTCTTATTCCCTTTCAGGTAGGCGTGCGTCAGGACAATAGCACGGTGGTCAGGATGCTCGGCAACGATTCTGTTGGCCCAAGCCAGGACTTCGTCGCGGGGGTGGTACTCGAGAGAGACGATAAGAAACTTCATTCCGGCGGCTTCGAAGTGGTACCATGAATTGTCATGGCGATTTGGATCGAAGGTGCCGCCAAACTCGTGCCGTTTTGCAAATTTTGCGCGTGGAAAATAGGTGTTGAAATGCGTGGTTCGGTTGACGGCGATATTGCCGCCATATTTATTGTCCGCTTTCTCAAAACCCATGTCATGATTTCCAAGGCACAAGCAGTAGGGGACTTTTCCGTCTAACACAGACATGGCTTTTTTGGCGATGGCCCATTCCTCTGGGTCGTCCGACTGCACGATATCGCCTTCATGGACGAGAAACTTGATATTGTGTTGCTTCTGATTGTCGCGGACCCATTCTGTTTGTTCGAAGAAGTAGCGCCGTAAGTCTCCATTGCCCCACTTGGCCGATAGCTTGAGGCGGCAATCGCAGTAGTATTGGGTGTCCGCCAAAACCGCGATGCTGAAAGTCTCTGCTGTTGGGGATGAGTCCTCCGCTGCTTTTTGCGCTTGAAGTGGCGCAGTGAAAAAAAACAACAAAGAGAAAAAGCAACTCACGGGTCGTGCGTGTCGTTTCATGATTAGTTTTTTTGGATGCAGAGTGATTTTTTAGACGGCGCGGAAAGAGTATGAGAGTTCAAAGTCCAAACTCATCGAGTTTGATGGTTTGGAAGATTAGATCTGCGCGGGAAGACTCATAGAGGATCCCGAGCGTCTGGTCATTTACCATGACCAAAGAACTATAGGCACCACCGTCCTTGTCGAGAAGGATTTGATTTGACCACGTTTTTCCGTTGTCACGACTCATCTGAACCGTCATTTTTTTACGTTTTGATTTGTGGTTCGGATTGGAGAAAAACAAGATCTGTCGTCCGTCGGTCAATGAGTGTGAGATCAGGCTGGCCATGCAGACCGGCTCGGGAAGTTGTTTATGGTCAGAAGAGTGGACTTTCCAATGCTTACCCAAATCCCCGGTAACGCTGACCGCCCGCCCATTGGAGTCTGACTTATTTTTGCGATTACGATTATCCCGCATGTTTAGCATCAAGGTGCCATCCTCCAATTCGACGACGGCACATTCGGTTGTATTTGAGCGAGCGTGTTGAGCGAGTGTCCAGTTCTTTCCATGATCGTCGCTCCACATAAGATTTGAAAACGGGACTCCGTCGGCGTCACGCCCCTGCGTTGGCATCACAAGCTTGCCGTCACTGAGAGTAATTCCATTTCCCGGGGCGGGTGCGAATAGATGCCATTCAGGATTCTTCAATTTTGCTGTCCAGTTTTCGGGTTCGGACCACGTTTGGCCATCGTCCGTTGATTTAACAACCATAAATTGGGAGGACTGTTCGAGCCCAAGTCCCGGTTCCGACCCTCTGTCTCGCCATTGATGCGTGCCAGGTTTACCATGAGTCCAGACCGCACTTACAAAAATTTTACCCGTTGTTTTGTCGACCAAAATATTTGGGTCGGAGCATCCATTTTGATCTTCTGGAAGGCCTCCATACTTTCCCATGTCCATAATCGGGCGAGGTGGTTCCCAAGTCTTGCCTCCGTCAGTTGATCGGGACAATCCGATATCCATGTGCCCTTGCAGGTCACGGCGGCTGTTATATCGCATGTCATAAACAGCCAGCAAAGTCCCCTGGTTAGTGACTGAAATTGCCGGGATTCGAAACGTATGGCATTCATGATCTCCTTGCTTGTGAATTACAACAAACGGCCGGTTATCATTTGCAAGCGCTGAAAGGCTGGACAGTAGAAAGACGAGTATTTGTATTTGAAAAAGGAGTTTCATTAATTTGATCTGCAGGATTAATTTGATGAGAAGATCATACGTTCAATATTTGAATCAATCAGTTTGGCCAAGCTATTAAAACTTTCCCCGACTTATCAACCAGGCGAAGTTGACGGATAGAGGCGCTTCCCGGACCCTCGCAAACATCGATTCTTAACTGTTGAATCGTCTTGTCAGTTTTTAATTCGACGTCGACTTTTTGCCAGTCGCCGGAAGCGCTGACTTCAAAGGGGATTTGATTTCCTCGAGGGAGGGTTGTTTTTGAATCGGTGGTGAAAAATAGATCGCCCCCGCCCTTGCTGCCTCCTTTTAAATCGAAGACTAGACGATACGGTCCAGCCGCCAATGCGTTTTTACGAAGATCGATTGCGATCCCTGGATCATCGCCCGAGAATTCGAGGTTAAGGATTTGGTTGACAATCTTTAGCTTCGTATTTTTTCGCGCCCGGATCGCTTGCTTTGCACGAGTTCTCTCCTGTTTCTTTGTTTTCCCTGAAGGAGCTTCTTTGTCAAAATTAGTCCACTGAGAGTTGCTGTGAACTGGTTTGGCTGCAGTCGTGGGGGCGTAGGTTCCTGGCGATGCGTGAAGAGTATCACGTGACATTTGTGTCCATTTTTCGACCATTGCCGCAAGCCGCTCCGGTTCTTTAGCGGCCAGATCATTCAGTTCAGCGCGGTCTTCCGCAACGTTATATAATTCCCATGCTTCACTCTTGAAGCTGACAATTTTCCAATCGCCATCGCGTAGTCCCCGGTCTTTCGAGAACAGGAGGTGAATTGGTTGTTCGCGATTAATTTTTTTACCCTCAAAAGTAGGCGTTAGCGTGACACCGGATACCGGTCGCAGTGTTCGATTAGGCCATTGGTTGGGGATTTTACTTTTCGTGATTTCAGCGAGCGTTGGCATCACGTCGATTAAGTGTGCGGGTTGGTCGGTAATTGAACCCGGGGGTGTTTTCAGTCCGGCGGGCCAGTGCACGATGGCCGGAGTGGAAATTCCACCTTCGAATTGGTTTTGTTTGTAATAACGAAAGGGCGTATTTCGAGCCCAAGCCCAGCCTGTGGAATCAGCCAGGGCGATGTCACCGTTGGTTGGCTCGACATCGAGTAGCGGTGCCCGGCGGTCGTAGGGACATGCTCCATTGTCAGATACAAATAGAATCATCGTGTTATCGAATTCGTTATTCGTTTTAAGATCATCGATTAATCGACCGATTTCCTGATCGACTCGATCAATCATCGCCGCTAATGTCGTCATTCGATTCGCTTCATACTTCTGTTGCCACGGTTTAAGGTCCTGCCATGCAGGAATGTGTTCGGGGCGAGGACTCGGTTGAAGTGTACTTGGAAGAATTCCAACTGCCTTTTGTTTCTTTATGCGGGACTCTCTCGCGACATCCCAGCCTTGATTATATTTCCCTTTGTATTTTGCGTAGTCTTCGGGCAGCGCATGTAGCGGTGCGTGAGGAGCATTAAATGCAATGTAGAGATACCAAGGTTGTTCGGTTGCTCGGGCTTCGTTTAGAAACTTCAGGGCATAGTCGACATCGGCGACCGTCGTATAAAAATCTTGCTGGGGAACTGACCATGGTTCACCATTAAGCCGAAATGTCTTATCTCCCTTGAAGAAATTGCAGGCACCGCTGAGATGGCCGAAGTACCGGTCGAATCCAAAATCGGTGGGTTGCTTATTTAAGTGCCACTTGCCTGTCATAGCCGTAAAGTATCCAGCGTCACCAAGCACTTCGGCAGTGGTGACCGCATGGTCCATTTTTGTGTCACCCGCGGCAATGCAGTACTGTCCGGTTAAGAGTGAAACGCGTGACGAGTGGCATTTAGCCGTATTGTAAAACTGCGAGAATCGCAGACCATTCGAGGCCAATGAATCAAGATTGGGAGTATCAATTTCTCCACCATAGCAGCCGATATCAGAGTAGCCGAGATCATCAACCATAATGATGACGACGTTGGGTGGGTCGGCGGCCTGGATTGAATGTCCGCAGTTCGGATCGCAGAGCCACAGTAAACCGGTCATTGCGCAGGCAATCGCCAGAGTTGATAAATGATGCATTCGATACGTTTCTAAGAGTTGAAGTTCAATGGAGTTTCGTCGAGCTTGAGAGCGAATAAGGTGCCTGACTGGCCGAATCATTGTAGCCGTGAAAACGTTTGACTGCACGGTTTTTTGATTTTGAAATGGGCACCGCAGCCAATACACGAGGACCGCCAGTTAGCAATAACTTTGGGGTTGATTGGTCGCAACATCTAGATGGGTTCCGGGTGATCGATCAAGTTTTTCGTTGCTGATAGGAGCGATCGGATTGGACATCGGATGGAGGAATGAGTAGAAAAACCGTGTTTGCCTTGGACCGGTTTTGTATAGCTAGTTAGTTCGTGGATTGGAATCTTGGGATGCGGCGTTTGATTTTTAATATTTCGTTTTGCTTTTGTTTGCTATTAACTTGGTTTACTTTTTCAGGGTGTCGTGACGGGAATTCCGGGCAGATACCCTCGGTGTCCAGCAATGATTATCAAGTAGTCGATGCAGACAGGCTGAGAAGCTCAGATCACCAATGGTGCCAGGTTGGCAATGAAGAGTTGTCATGGCGTTTCAGCGATTCTTCGGTTGAGATTTCAAGCAGCGGAGAACCACTGCCGGCTGAGATCGTCAGTGAGGTACTTTCAATTGCAGGAGAAATGTTGAACGCGCTCGGAGACCATTGGTTAGCGCCGGCTGATGCTAAGGTTAGGAAGATTACCGCATCGTGGGAGTTGGTTGACGAAGATCGTAAGATTCGATTATTTGATATGAAAGTAGATGGTACTTCTTCCTCTTCAGAGATTGAATTGCCCATTGCGGAGCTAGGTGAATCTCAACTCAGCATAGGGGCGCACAAGTACATTATTCGCGCCCTAAAATAAACGCGCATGATTTCGTCTTTAAGTCTGTGCCGTTTGAACCAGTGCTCTATTCGGTTTGTTCGGTTAATGCATCTTATCTTGCGAAACTTATTGGATGGTTGCGCAAGTAAGTTGTATGATGGACGCTTCACAAACGGGCTTTTTATGCAACTGGTTGGAGCGTAGCTGATGAAGAGAATTATTTTTGCGTTGGTTATTGGATTGTTTGGTTCGGTGCTTCGAGCCGACGATAATCTTCCGAACATTATCTACATCATGGCAGATGATCTCGGCTACGGAGACCTGTCCTGTTTTGGGCAAACCAAGTTTGAAACCCCTAATATCGATAGTCTCGCGAAAGAAGGCGTGACCTTCACGAATTATTACGCGGGTTCCACGGTTTGTGCACCGACTCGTTGTGTGTTGATGACAGGAATGCACACCGGCCACGCCTTCGTCCGTGGCAACCGGGAAGTTAAGCCGGAAGGTCAGGCGCCGATGCCTGCAAATATCGTTACGCTTCCCAGGTTGTTGAAAAAAGCAGGTTACACGACAGGAATGTTTGGAAAGTGGGGATTGGGCGCACCGGGTTCCGCAAGCGATCCCGTCGAACATTTTGACACGTTCTATGGCTACAATTGTCAACGACAGGCTCATACGTTTTATCCAACGCATCTCTGGCACAATGACAAGAAAGTCATGCTGGATGAAAAAACATATTCGGCTGATTTAATCTCTGATCAACTTTTGCAGTTTGTTCGAGATAATAAAGACAGACCCTTCTTTGCTTACGTTCCCTTTACAATTCCTCATGCTGCCATGCATGTACCGGAAGAAGATCACGCACCCTGGCGAGAAAAATGGCCTCAATTCAATAATAAAATTGGCAAATACAAAGGGCCGGACGTAAAGAATCCAATTGCGGCTTTCGCGGGAATGATGACTCGGATGGACCGTCACGTTGGCGAATTGATGGCATTATTGAAAGAACTTGGGATCGATGACAATACGATTGTCTCGTTTACCAGCGACAATGGGCCGCACATGGAAGGTGGCCATGATCCAAAGTTCTTCAACTCCAATGGTCCATTGAAAGGCCACAAGCGGGATCTTTACGAGGGAGGGATTCGTGTGCCTTTTGTCGCGCGGTGGCCAGGAAAAATCAAAGCTGGAACGGAAACGGACATTCCCGTTGCAATGTGGGACGTCTTGCCGACCTGTCTTGAAATAGCCCAGTTAGAATCACCTGGCAATATTGATGGTATCAGCTATCTGCCTGCGTTACTTGGGAAAACAACTGAACAGCCGCGACACGAATATTTGTACTGGGCATTTTACGAACGCGGCGGGAAGCAGGCTGTGCGAATGGGTAAATGGAAAAGTGTCCGCAATAACGTCGGAAAAGACCCGAACTCCACGCCGGAGCTTTATGATTTAACCAGTGATATTGGCGAGATGAAAAATGTAGCAGCAGACCACCCTGACATCGTGAAACAGATGGAAGCGTACATGCAAGAGGCACATGCACCATCGGCAAGTTGGTCGTTTGGTGGAAACAAGAAGAAGCAGCAAAAGAAATAGGATCACGAGTGCTGCAAAATTACAAATCAGATCATATCGTTTGGATGCGAGATGGTGGTAGCGCCAACTGCGAGATTCCCCAGTTGCTTAGCCCGTTTGCAAAAATTCCTGCGGCATTAGCGGCGGTTTTTTCTGTTTTTCTGGTTGGTGTGCCAACGTTGTTTTTTTCATTGTTGTATTTTTTCGGCCCCAAAGAAATGGTCGAGGATCCGGGCTTCGCCATGGCTCCTCAAATCTTTCTTGGTTTTATGTGTTTGTTCCCGTTGCCGGTCGCAATTTATATTCTGCGATGGGCGGGCCTAATTGCATTTGGGAAGACCACCATCCGAATTGATCAAAAGCGTCTGGCACTGATAACCAAGTTTGGTCCATTTTGGTCAACGCGAAAATGCAAGTTGAATGAACTTGGTGGATTTCGAATCGAGTTTTCTCAAATGCTTGAAGCAAATAAGCATCTTGCAGGTCGCTCGAGTCTGGTCGCGGTTAGAAAAGATGGTCGCTCCGTTCATTTGTTGCGAGCCTATCCCGATCAGATTGTTAATCAACTCGCCGATGAGCTTCCGTTGAAAATTGAAGCGATTACCGGTTTGAATCCTGCTTCGGGTCGGGTGGATGCCAGCAGTCTCGGTTCGGAAGTTCAGGCTGTTGGGCCCACGGAAGTTTTATCGCGTCTCGACAAACCGATTGGGAGCAATCTTGTAATTGAGGATTCCGGGTATGAATTGATCATTCGAATTCCCAAGCAGGGGTTTCTAAAGAAGGCTAGCAAAGCAGGGAAGTTGGTAATGGCAGGTTTTATGTTAGCCGAGGTTTTCATTCTTGGTCTTCTCGTTCCAGCTTTGATCGCCGGAAAAGTAGAAGGAGATCCAGCGGCCGGCTGGGTGATTGTCGTTGTGTTTACGTTAATAAATATCTGTGTTGTTCTCTACAACTTAAGTGAGGGGGTTCGCAGGGGAACGTTAAGAGTCACTGAGAGCCAATTGACGTTGGAAGAGGCGGGCCTGTTCAGTAGTAATCAACAAACTTGGCAGGTAGATACAATCGACAGTGTAAAGGTCAAGATTGATAGGCATGAACGCGTCGGTGAAGATGGAGCAGTCAGCTACAGTTGTCACTTGGCGGTGCGTTCGCGAATGGATATCGAAGAAGAAGTTGAATGGTTCGATAATCTTGAGAAATCCGAATTAGAGTGGATGGTGACATCGATCAAAGACCGCCTTGGTCTCGAGTAGCACGTGGTTAACGAAAGCTGATAAGAAATCAGTTTTTCGTTTGATCAGGCATGAAGATAGAGAGTATTCACGCTATAGTTTGAAGCATGCTGAATTGTTTTTAACTGTTCCGTAAATCTGAGCGCTGGTTAGAGTTATTATCTGGAGAATGGGTTGATGAAGTTTTGTGACCTTTTGAGATCTCTCTTAGTTTTGCCATCGGTGCTCTTGGGGGCCAGTCTTTTCGCGGACGATGGGCGTCCAAACATCATTGTGTTTTTTGCTGATGATCTCGGGTATGGCGAGCTTGGCTGTCAAGGGAATCCGGAGATTCCTACGCCTTTTATTGATGCGATAGCTGAGAACGGCGTTCGGTTCACGGCGGGTTATGTGGCCGGTCCCAATTGCAGCCCATCGAGGGCTGGCCTATTGACCGGTCGCACACCAACCAGATTTGGATATGAATTTAATCCAATTGGGGCGCGCAATGAGGAGCCCGGAATCGGCTTGCCTGCTAAAGAAGTGACATTGGCCGAAGTCCTCCAGGATGCTGGCTACACGACGGGATTGATTGGCAAGTGGCATCAAGGCGGGAGTGCAGCGTACCATCCTTTCCGTCACGGCTTTGATGAGTTTTTTGGATTTACGCACGAAGGACATTATTTCGTACCCCCGCCCTGGAAAGGCGTGACTACGATGTTGAGGCGGAAGAGTCTGCCTGACGGCACGAAGGGTCGCTGGGTTGGTGGGAAAAAACTGGTTTATTCCACTCACATGAAAGGCGCAGAGCCGGACTACGATGCCAACAATCCGATCGTTCGCGGTGGGCAGCCTGTCGTTGAAACTGAATATTTAACCGATGCGTTCACGCGAGAAGCCGTCAGTTTTATTGACCGTCATGATGATAAACCATTCTTTCTCTATTTGGCTTACAACGCGGTTCACAGTCCTCTACAGGGGGCAGACAAATACATGCAAAAATTCGCTCACATCGAAGATGTGCATCGTCGGATTTTTGCAGCGATGTTGGCCAACATGGATGACAGCGTAGGGGCGGTTATGAATCAGCTTCGAAAGTCCGGGCTGGAGGAAAACACGCTAGTCTTTTTCTTGAGTGATAATGGTGGTCCAACCCGCGAGCTGACTTCGAGCAATCTCCCACTTCGCGGTGAGAAGGGGCAAATGTATGAAGGAGCGATACGCGTGCCCTTCATGGTGCAGTGGAAAGGGAAAATACCAGCAGGCGAGGTTTATCATCAACCGGTATCCTCGTTCGATATTTATGCCACCGCAGTCGCCAACAGTGCTGGCGTTACGGTACCGGAGCAGGTGGAAGGTGTCGATTTAATTCCATTTTTGAAGGGTGAGGATCAAGGTCGTCCTCACGAAACCCTGTTTTGGCGCCAAGGTGGAAAGGCGGCGATGCGTCATGGAGATTGGAAGATTGTTATAATGGGAAGACGTTTTCAGGCAGGGAACGCAAAATGGGAACTTTATGATTTGTCCAAGGATGTTGCTGAACAGAACAATCTTGCTGCGGTAAAACCGGAAATCCTCTCGGAACTTATGTCTCGATTTTATGAAATGAATTCGGAAATGGCTGAGCCACTTTTTTAGATTCGCTCATGTGAAGTCGTTTTTACGATTTGAATCTGTTTTCGTGGCTTAAGCCGGTGGCCTTGGATCAAATTATTTGTCAAGAACCCTGTCGCTGGTGCTCAGCATAAGATTGATTGCTCCTTGAAGTTTACGGCGTGCGGCTTCCTCATTGGGGGTACCTTTGCCGGCCGTGATATCGTTAGTCTCGTGTCGATCCTCAACGGCGATAAATCTTCCATGGGAGTAGAGCTTGAAATTTTGATCTTGAGCCCAAATGATGTAAGGTTTTCCCTCACCGTATTGTTTGGCTGCATCCTTTTTCTTTGGGTAGTAGTACTGAAAGATCCAAGTTCTCGGATCCCCTTTTTGGCCAATGCACTGTGGCCAGAAGCTCTGGCCATCGAGTGTTACATCAGGCAGTTTCGCATGTCCAACTTCGGCTAGAGTTGGCAACACGTCCGAGAAGTCGACGAGGTCATTCGTTTCGAAGCCAGCGGTAACAGTGCCGGGGCAATTGACGATTAAAGGCGCATGGCAGCCGCCATCGGTTGGGTAGGCTTTTTCTCCTTTTCGAGTTTCACCCTTGTAGGGATAGGTCAGGTTGGTGTGTGTGCCGTTATCGGTGGTAAAGATAACAATTGTATTTTCCCGCAGACCATTTTTATCAAGGGTTTCAACGAGTCTTTGAACGCATTTGTCCATATAGCTGACCATGTCCCGGTAGTTGTCGGATGCGTTTTTATGATTTCGGTCTTTACTGTCAGGTGTTGGTAGAAAGGGTGAGTGTACCGAGAGCATTGGATAGTAGGCGAAAAAAGGTTTATCACGTTCCTGTTCGATAAACTCGATAAGAAAGTCGGTGCATATTTTTGGCCCGTAAGAGTTTTCATCAATCGGCACTTTTTTTCCATCGCGAAGAAGACTTGGGTTCCAGTACCGCGGCCGCTCTGTTCCGGGGTAGTTCCAGAGACAGAAAGTATCAAACCCGCAGTCGGGTGCGAGAGCGCCGTTGTTTCCGTGAAGCTGCCACTTTCCCGCGATTGCCGTATCGTAACCTGCATCCCGCATCATCGTGCCAAAGGTTTGCTCTTTGGGGTCAAGTTTACCGAAGACGGTGTAGTTTCGAATGTTATCCCGCCCGGTCATGATTTTGACGCGACTTGCGGTGCACACGGGTTCGGAGTAGCAGAAGTTAAACTTGACGCCGGTTTTGGCAAGTGAGTCGAGGCACGGCGTTTTAAAGTGCTCGCTGCCGTAGCAACCAAGGTTATCGTAGGCGATGTCATCCGCCATAATCAAAATAATATTCGGTTGCGATGATTTCGCAGATTGTTCTTCGGCTTGCAACTGAGTAAGAAAAGAGCCAACAACCACGGTTGAAAAAAGTGCCAACCCGAGCCTTGTTATCATGAAACTATTCCAGACTTTAAAGAGAGTGCAACTAATCGATCAGGCGAATTTGCTTTAATATGGTTTGTCCCTCGGGAGACGTAAGCTCGATTTTACCACGAGTTGTTTCGTCGATAAGGGTTACTTCAAACGTCGCAATTTTTGACCATTCCAGTCTTTTGTTGTCAGCACTTTTGAATTCTCCGGTGGAGATAATGAGCTCTCTCGGTTGATCACCGGCAATGCGCGTTGTGTACGAAAAATTGCCAAGGTTATTTTCACGACTTAGGAACTGACTACTGACGTTTAGACGGAGTGCCAGTTGTCTTCCCTTGGGGTCGATTTGAATTGCCAGCTTTTTGTTGGGAGATCGATCGATTAAGGGGTTTTGGAATTTATAGGTTTTGATGCTTCTTTGGTCTCGGCTTGACCAGTCTCGAGCGCCGTTTTTGAAGTCTTCAAACACTAAATTCGGGTCGGCAATGGTTGTGAGGGAACTTAGGTTGATAGATTCTGGCAGGAAAGATTGTTCCTCGGAATTAAGGACGAATGTGTTGGTTTCGCCTCGTTCGAGTCTTTGAGTTTTATCCAGCTGGTAGCGACAGATTGCGAAAAAATAGATTGGCAGGTCAGTGTAGAGAGGTACCTTGGCCGACCAAATTCCTTTCGCCGATTTCTCGTTCGCTCGGATCCAGAAACGGGTCCTCGAATTCGGGTCATAGCTGTAATAGATCTCGGTATCGACAAGCCTCTCCTGAGCGCTTGGGGTCACAGTAAACGTGGCGGAGCTTTGAAAGGAACCTGTATTGAGTGTCAGCTTAGAAGCGGGGGTGGTGGGGATTCTTTGATCAATTCCTTTGAGGTATTGATTTAACCAAAGATTGAGCATGACCCATTGCTCTGGTCCCGGACCATGGTTGAAGTGGACATTAGTTGTTACTCGCCAGTTTGGGTGAGTGAGTAAACTCAACGACTGATAGATTCGCTCAAAGGTAGAATGGAAATCATTCGAAGAGCTAATAAACATTACCGGGCATTTTACAGACGGCCAGTAAGCGCTGGCGTCGATAGTGTTTTTATAGAGTTCTAGATTTTGAAAATGAGGTGTAATGCTACTCCCTTGAATTCCACCGGGAAAATCAACGTACTTAAATCCAGTTCCACCTACAAAAGGTGCGACCGCCTTAAGCCTTTCATCGATTGCGGTGAGTGCTGTGATCATTCCTCCCATTGAATACCCGGTGAAGCCGAGCCGGTTTGGATCGACCTCCGGTTGTTGTTCAAGAAATGTGATCGCTCGTCTGCCCGCGACGGTTAGGAGGAACCAATTCGCGTTGCGTGGACTCGGTACGGGGTCGATGGTGTACTCGTCCGGGAGCAGGTTTCGTTTCCAGCCTTTGCGGAGCGCTTTTTCGTAAAAGCGGGGCCCTTGGGAGGGATCGACTTTCCCCCAGTCTGTGTTGGTTAAAATATCCTTTTCCATTGGCCGGCCCAGCCAGTTGATATCGATGGTCGCAAAACCTTGTTTTGCGAAATAGATTCCTCGTCCACGTTCAGCGCGTTGCCCCCCACCGTGGCTCCAAACAAAGGCTGCATTTCGTTTACCATTATCCGGATAGGAGTAGTAGGCCGCAATCCTCGCCTCAGTTCCCTTGAAAGTACCAACTTTAAAAGTCAGATATTGCGTGACGACTCCGTCCGTTTTCCACTCTTTGATGATCTGAACATCGAGGGGCTCTTTCCGGGCGTCGTAATCCTGCCATAAATCAATTGCCGTTTTGGGAACTTCGGCAGGAGTGGAATAAGGGGAGAAAGTATCCTGCGCCGCAGTTGTGAGGCTGACGAGATTGAGAACGAAGAGCAGGTAGATTATTTTCATTTTTATCAAGTCGCACCAACGGGCTAAATAAATGCCACAACTCTTCCCAGTTGTTTCACTGGGAAAAGTCGGAGACATTTCTGGTGGGTTTAATACTAAAGCGGCTGATTCTGTGGTCAGAATCAGCCTGATGTTGGTATCGGTGATTGCTTACTTTTGCAATTCAACCATGGCCGCTCCCATGCCGAGACCGACGTTCATGTAAGTTTGAGCATTGCCGCCGTAGTGACTGTTGGAAGCTCCGCCTTTGTTGACAGGATGGCTGTAGAAGACAGCACGGTCTTTCGGGCTGGCTGCCTCCCAGGCAAACTTGGCATCAATGATCATCTTTTCGGTGCCCTTGGCGTCGTCCTTGTCGGTCTGGCCGAGGGTGGCGACCACCATCGGGGCGTTGGGGGCGTTGAACTCTTTGCGAAGGGCTTTGTGAAGATTATTGAGATTCTTTTCGTACATGGCGGCGTGCCCTTCGTTGTAGCGATCCTTGTCGCCTTGCCACCAGAGGAAGCCGGCGACTTCGTAGCCAACTGCGCCGGGGTAGTGTTTGTCGAGATCGGCGAGGACTTTTTTTGCACGGGCAACGTCGCCGTCATACTGAACGCCGGCTTTCCAACCAATTGGCTTGGGCTCGGTGCCTTTTTCCCAGCGATCGGGGCTTTGGCCGTAACCGGCGTAAACAAAGGTCTTCTCGGTCTTCGATTTTTTGTCCATCATTTTGTACTCATAGGACGGACTTCCCGGAGGAAGAATATCCCAGCCGAGGCTTCGGTTGCCGATCGAGCTCTTGAGGATCATGACCGGTTCGTCGAAATGGTTGCCGAGATGGTGTCCGATGCCTTGTTCGATGCCGATCTTACCGCCCGAGACGGTGAGCCAGTCATTACGGCGAACGCCGCCGCGGCCGTCGGGGCCGCCGCTGCCTTGAGTATGGATGTTGCGAACGTCTTTACGGACGGTCCAACTGCCGGAACCGTCGACCATGAATGGGTAGAGGCCTGCGGTCTTGGTAGCGTGTTCAAGCGTTCCTTCTTTATCTGCGCCTCCGACTTTGCCCATTTCCAGGGTGTTGGACTGACCCATCACGATGAAGACTTTAACCTTCTTGCTCATGTCGGCAGGCTTCCCATCGGGGTCCGGCAGGTCTTGGGCAGAGAGTGGGTTAGTCGATGCACATAAGATTCCAAAACTTAAAAGAAGAAAAGCAAGTTTTAGTGAATTGGTTTGAAACATTAATTTTTTCCAATCGGTGTGGATTCAAAGGGTTGTGAAAACTGGCAATGTCAGTGTACCCAAGATTCGTCGGTTTCCATAATTGACGGTCGAAGTTGGGTGAGCTTGAGTCGGTTTATAAGGAAAAATCGACACACGTATGACACGTGACTGGTTGTTCAAATGATAAGGCTATCAGTGGTATGAATTAATCGCGACATGATCGTCAGTTGTTCTGCTTTGCGATCAATTCGGCCATCGAATCCGCAAAGGCATCCCCAAGTCGGACAAAAAATGCGCCGCTGCCGAGGTAGTGATAAGGGCGGTCGCTGCCAACGGTGTCCCATTCGTGGTAGTGTTCGGGCCAGCCTTTCTGAAAGACCTCGTTGGAGTAGTGCGAGTACTCGGTGTAGCTTTCTACGGAAGCAACATTGTCTTTGAATTCAGGAGCTTTGGCCGCTTCTCGTTGTCCAACAGATACCTGATTTTCAGCGACTTTTTCAGCGGTGACTCCCGTCCCGAGAACACCAATTACAAACGGCATATGGGGCTCGTTGTATTCTTTACGAATGTCCTTGATGAAGGTGATCATGTTGTCCTTGTAATTATCGCGAAACTGAGGCGAAAACTGATCGTTATATCCCTGAAACCAAACAAAGCCGGCAATTTTATAACCCGCTTCAGCATCGTATTCCGGATGGTTATCCTTGAGATTCGCGAGCACCTCTCGAATAGCTTCATTCATCATTCGGTAGTTGAGTCCGGCCTCGTCCATATTGAATGGCTTGGGTTTGCGAGGTTCACGCGGCTCACGAGGTTGGCGTAATTTTTTACGTGCCTTTTCGTCAGCGTTTTTCATCTGCTCCTCGTAGGCCGCCAGATCGGCTTTGTACTTTTCTACATCTTGCGGGAACGACTTAACAGCTGCTTCGTATCGTTTTAGATTCTCATTTGCCTTTGCTTTTGCCTCTGCATATTCAGGAGTCGTTTTAAAATCAGGTAGCGACGGTGGTCGGAAATTATAGTTTAGTGACTTTCCCCCCCACGAAGTTTTGATTAGCAAAATCGGGCCATCGACCTGTTCAGCGATCGACAAACCGAATCCATATTCCGGCCCAATTTTTGAATCATCTGCACCGTATCCAATTCCGAGTTCTCCTGATTTTTTATTTCGATCCGCAATTGAATTAATGTAAACACGATTGGACGTCGCACAGGCAGCACTGACCTTTTTCTTGTAGGATTCGTGTGCCTCCTTTAATTTATCTACCTTGGCCTGGAGGGCTGATTTTTCAGGACCATCTGCCATTTTCTTGATTTTATCGTTGGAGATTCCACCGGTAAGTTCATCAATGTTTTTACCGAGAGTCAGTTGATTCTCCAGGGTCTTTCTGGAAATACCGCTTTCGCTGTCAAATACCATTTGTACGAGTTCTTGATCACGGGAATCGCTCGATGGAAACAGCGTCGCAATGGTGTGAGCTCGCGCGTGGCCGACGGTGTTTGACTGACCAGCGAGGATGAAGATTTTCAGCGGCTCCTCTCCGCTGGCCAAACTGACGCTAAACATAGCCAACGTGATAAATACGAGTTTACTAAACTTACGAGCATGCTTGAAATTCATGGGTATGTTTTCTTTCGTTAGCGTAGCGAATGCCGGTGGTTGAGAATTCGAGCCAAAAACTAATTCGATAGCGAAGGCTTCTTTGGCGTTTTTAATCTAAACGGTTTATGAGCGAAGTGGTAGCAAATCATGATGGTTTTCTCAAAGACAGGCAAATGATTTTATTTTTTTAAATCCTGTTCTGCTTCCGTTTTAATGTTTTTTAACGATTCATCTTCCGGTTTGATCTCAAGCCCTTGATCGGCGTAGAGGATCGCCTTTTGGGGTCGACCATTGTTCAAGCACATCTGGGCCGTTTTTCTAATCAACCAGACTTTTCCTGGCGTCGTTTTAAGATCAAATTCCATCAAGCGAATGGCATCGTCAATGAATCCATCCTGGATCAGGCGCGCAGCGACCGTTGTATTTGCGCCGCCCCATCCACTTGGTTTTCCCTTGGACTCAAACCACTTGATCGCTGATTCGACACCCTCGTTTTTTACCATTTGATACATGCGTTGTTGCTGAGTCATTCGGGCCTTGCCCGGCATGCGGTAAGGCTGGTTGGTGACGACATGAACTAATTCGCTGCTGAGCCGGAGTACCGAATTCCAAACTTCGGTCGAGCCCATCGCATCCCCCTGATTACACAGTACGATTACGAATGCATCGTCATCCACCAATCGAGTTTCCATAGCTCGAAAGCCATTGATCGCTCCGCCATGGTTGATGATTTTCGTGCTGCGTTTTGTTACGGGGTGGCGGCGGGTAAAGATTTGCCAACCATACCCATAAATACTTTGAGGTCTGCCGCCGGCCGCTTTCACTTCCGGTACGTCTCGATTGGGGGTGAACATCAGATCGCGGTACTTCTGTTCCAACAGTTGGTCGGAATAAAGAGCCCGATCCCAGAGGAACATATCTTCAACGGTCGAGTACAGCGCACCGGCGGCACCTGGGGCTGAACCCATGCTAAGGTAGGCTGCATTTTCAAGGCCGAATGGACCGTACGTGTAACCGCTGGCACGTTTTTCGATGACAGTTTGATTTAAGTCGAAACCACTGTTTTTCATTTTTAGCGGATCAAAAATTCGCTCTTGGAGGTTTTGTTGAAAACTCTTCCGAGTCACCTTTTCAATGATTCTTCCGAGGATGCAATAGCCGGCATTGCAGTAGCTGTAAATCGATCCCGGTTCATTGACGAGATCGCTGCTACAGTGAAGCTTAATGAATTCATCGGGAGGGAAGGATAGCCGCGAAACAACTCCTTGATAGTTGAAACTGGATGTAAAATCTCTGAGCCCCGATTGATGTGACATTAAGTGATGGAGTGTGATTTTTTGACCGGTATCTTGGCGGTAATAGGGCAAGTGTTTCGTGATCGTGTCGTCGAGTTTAAGTTTGCCTTCCTGAACTAACTGCATCACGATCATGGTGCAAAATTGCTTGCTTACCGAGGCAAGTCGGAATTTGGTATCAATGGTGTTGGGGATGTTCCACTCGTGGTTTGCCATTCCAAAAGCTTGTTTGAAAATCACCTGCCCCTCATCGGCGACGAGCACCGCACCCGAAAACAGACCAGTTTCAGCGGTTGCTTTACAAAGTTGCTGAATTGCCGCCGCTTTGTCAGAACCTACTTCCAGATATCCCTTGGGAAGTGCAGGTTTAATTTCCTGGGCACTAACCGAATGGCACAGAGCAAACCAACCTAGCAGTAAGATAATTTGTAGACGACTACGATTCATGTTTTCTTTCGGCGAGCAAATTATTGTTCGGCTGATTCGGCTTTCGGAAGTGGTAAGCCAAGTTCGTCACTGTTGTGTTGGAATCCGTTCCCATCGAAATCTACATAGATTGGATTGCTTACGGCGATGGGCGGACGTTTTCCGTAGCGTCTTCCCATGACCTTTTCCATGGTTATGCCTTCACCGATGGTTGCGACGATCAGGTGAGCATCCCGGTCGATTGATAATTCAAATGAAGAGCTGAATTTTTGTACTGCATCAATTTTCCCAAATAATTCCGGTGACTCTCGCCGCGTGTAGTTGTGTTTGCCGCTGGGTTGGCCGTTGATGAAAACTTGGACGCGATTGACATCCAGCCAGTTGGGGCACTGAACCTTAACGTTGAGTGTTACTTTGCCATTGGTTGCAACGAGAGCATCCCCCGGGTTAGCAATGTCGGGGCTTGAGTTCGATTGTCCAGTAACTGATAGAAAGGGACCCGTCGACATGATGATGTGTCCAGATTTAATTTGCCGCACCATTTCGTCGGTTGAAATTTTCTTGGGATCATCCGTGCTGGAGGCGAACCAGTTTCTTCTCCAGCCGCTACCATGGTGGTTGTAGTGCGAGTCGGTATTGATAACGCCGGGGATGCGGTAGCCCTGATTGATTAATTGGAGCCACTGAAACATCGGAATCCGCATTCGGCTTGGGCTTGGAGGATTGTTCGGGATATCTTTGAAAATTGTTTCCAGGGGATGGACTTCGATAACATCTGTCCACTTTAGCATTCCGCGGACCCCTTTGTCGCCAACGCCGTCCGTATCGAGGTCACCATAGATTTGGTGCAGGTTAGGATGATTCATTTGAACAACTTTTTGAGATTTGTTATCCCACATTGCGAGCCGCTCGATCTGTACAAGAGGATTGTAGGAAATTCTTGGCCCCCCGCCATTCTGAGTCTTAGGTTTCCAAATCAACGGAAATGAGTTCTGGTGGTTTACCGGTGTTGGCGAACCCGTCAATTCAATTCCTGTGCAGGTCGCCAAAAGGTGCTCAAGTTTCATTTGTTTCAGATGTGGCGTGTAGCTGTCGATTCGGTTGTGTTCGGTACAAGGGGCAAACTCAATATGTTCGCAAAGCAGATTTTCGACGCGGCCATATTGCTCAGAGGTGTTGTCACCTGAAGGGCTGCTGTGACTGTGTAGGTCAGCACTGATCCAGCCGGAAGTATCAACAACTCGCTCGAGTTTCACATCGAACGATTGAATCTCACCAGCAGTAATTTCAAATTCTTTGCGAACGCTGTTGTATTCGGGACCCCGACTGAAATAAACCTCATACTTTCCCGGGTCGAGTGGACAGTGCAAACGACCGTGGACAGAATAGACCAGGTTTTCAACGAATGTCTTTGCACTGCTGAGTCCGTAGTTGGGGTTATCGCCCTCGGTTGCGTAAATGGTCGCCTTCGCTGGAATCAAATTGCCTTGGCCGTCTCTAATTTCGGCAGAAAACCCACTAGGGTTTTTAAGAGACATTTGGAAGGTTTTTTCTTCTTGGCCGGTAGAGAATGAAGCCTTGGTTTCTTCATAACCGATCGCCGAAACTGCGGCAGCATACGTTCCAGGCTTTAGTCTTGCGTAGGCAATTCCGGTGTCATCTGTTTGTAAGGACATGGACTCAACGTCTTCGCCGGCATCGCTTTTTGTTTGCAAGGCAATTTTGGCTCGGCAAACTGCGTCCACTGTTTCATTTGGATAGGCTTCGGGTGAAATGATAAACTTGTGCATTGTTGGCGAATCGGCGGGAGAGCTAACAATGGTTTCGAGATCGATTTGGCTGGTCGCAGGGTAGATGCGAACCTTCCAACGAAGTTCACCATCGGTGCGGGTGACATGTTGGTCGGAGTATTGCAAACGGTTGGGGCGTCCTTTTTTCCAGCTTGGTGGTTTCGACGACTGCGGGATTTGAAATCCAATCGTTTGACGAAAGAAAGCATCTTCGCAATAGGCGACATTGCCGGATTGCTCAAAGTCAAACCAGCCGTCGGCGCGGACACCATCAAACGGTTGAATGTCATTGGCAGAGTCACCGTTGATAGTAACAGTCGATTCGACGAATGCCCCTCCGTCTTTTAGACGGTATTCGACAACGGCGGTCGTACCATCTTTGGCCGCTGTTTTGGAGGATCGGCATTGCCAGAATACGGTATCACCATCGCGTCCAAATTTCACCAGAGTTGGATCTTGAAAAAGATATCGACCGGAGGTTGGCGTGTAAGCGCTCAACTGGTCGTTGGGTGGTTCGTTGAGTGTCAAGTCTAAAATCGATCCGCCAATTTTGCGAATCGTCAGGTTCGCGTCACGAGTTGGGAGGGGAGCGGCGATCGTGAGAGAAATAAATTTATTTCTGAGAAGGTAGTCGCCATAAATCCAGTCCACCTCTTTGCCGGATATATTTGGTGCCGAGTCAGGGGCAATGACATAGATTTCAGCAACGTCTGTTTGCGCTTGCGCGAGCGTAAACGGCATTCCAACAAAAAGGAAAGCAAGGGATGCAATGGGGAGTTTCATTGTGGAGGTAAGGCGAGGGTTGTTGGGAAAGTGGAGGGTGATTATTTGTTTTGAACAAACACTTTAGCGGTGTCGGTGAACGCGGGAATTTCGATACTCTTGCCGACGTTGCGTGCTTTCACCGAATACTGAACTTTAAACTCAGTGAACTTGCCTGCTGCCGGGCCGGGATTATCGTGAGTTTGTATTTTTTCTGAGGCAGTCACTTTGCAGAAGCCTTTCGGAAGTTTCTTAGTGGAGACCGGTTGAGGTACTTCGGGAAAGAGTGCGTCGGAGTGCTGGTTATTGATCCAGTTTTTTAAATTTTGCTCAGTGGTTGTTGGGGCGAATTGGTAGAGATCGCAGGAGATTGGGAAAGACTGATCCTTGTTGTCGATGAGGATTTTCAATACGACCTTCTGTTTTTCGAAAGTGTAGAAAACGAGTGTGTCGCGAAAACCAAGCATCGAATAAGCAATCTCGTTCTTGGTGGGTTTGACTTGCTCACTCGGGATATCATCGTTCAGCGATGCCCAGCCATGCCCGGATGTTGACTCTAAAGCCGCCCATTCGATTCGTGGGATTTGCGCGAGGGGGGCCAGGGTCGAAGCCCAGGCTGAATGTTTAGCGGCCATTTGGCTGACGATTTTCGGATATTCCGCGGCGACATTACGCTCTTCTTTTGGGTCGGATTGAAGATTGAACAACTGCCACGGGTCCTTTTCGTATTTTTTATAAAGCCGCCAGTCTTTCCAGCGAGCAGCAATCAGATGCCTCCGAACGGCGTCTCCCG
>WTFU01000056.1 GCA_011523945.1 Mariniblastus sp.
TGCCTAATCCACGCCGCCAACGTTCATTCTGAGCCAGGATCAAACCCTTCAATTGTATGCTTGCTATGAAACTAAGTTCATAGACGACTAACATTGTTAGTTTGCAGAAATCACATTACCGAAGTAATGATTCAGACTGCAGCAAATTGCCAATTAAATAAAGGCTTTGTTGTTACCAACAAAAACCAGTTGCTTGACCGGGCCAGGTAGCTGGAATTAATGCTACCTAGCTTGGTTCACATGATCTTATGATTTGCATAAATTCAAAAGAATTTAACAAGAGGTATCTACTAAATTGTCAAAGAACAAAGTCCTACCCGAAGGCAGAACGCGTCCGCAATTACTGCGAACAAAAAACGAGCAGGAAGAAATCCCGCTCGTGAGGTTCACCATTCTAGGCATTCATCGGCAAGTGTCAACGGTGATCAAGAAGAAAACCTAACTTTTTGCCAACAATCTTTTGGGCGCTAAACGCCCAGAAGTTCGCCAGAAGGAAACTCACAATCCCAAGCTTATTAACTTGGGAGAGGCAGAGTATTGTATATCCATTCGACTTTGCCAAGTGCCAAATGCAAGATTCTTTGAGATAATTTCCAACAACGGTCTGAAACGCAGTTTTTGTCGGGTTTTTCGCTTTTTCTTGTGGTGTATTCTCACGCGGATTTACCGCAAACCGTCCAAAGAAAACGAACAGGTTGAGTTTTCCGCCGGCCCGCGCGACATTTCCAGCAGGCTGTTTCTCTTGATTCGCCTGAACTAAACCCCCATCACTCAAAACCAATTCCCAATCAAGTTCTCTCTTTTGGGGTGGGCACTAGCAACTGGCCATTGGGTTGACCAGACGAATCGTCAATTTAGGGTGAGTTCCGTTTTTAGATTCCCAACGAAAGGGTTTATGATGAGTGGAATCGTAATGGCCGTCATCTTGATACGGGCAATCATCGGGGACGAGGGCTTTTGCGCGCTCAACCTGTCAGCATTTGCGTAACTGAGCATTGTTCAGGGCTTGCCAAAAAAGTGTGAATACGGCGTTACGGTTGAGGCGCTGAGAGTTTCGGTTCGTTGGGATTTCATTTCGCCGTTGACGTTTCGGCAGTGAATTAGGGTCAATTTGTTTGAGGCAAGCCAAATGCGATGTGAAATTTGGGGGATAGTAGTCACTTGTGCGTTTATTTTAATACCTGGGTTGGTATCGGGCGAGAATCTAGTCGGTGAAACCACTTCAGTCGGCTCTCAGGCGACGGTCAAACCAGCAGATCGCAATCAAGACGACGGTTATAAAACCGAGACGGGACTTCTTTATCGACAGGGTAATGAGCTTACCGATTACATGAAAGAGAAATGTCGCTTAGATATTTACTACCCAAGCAACGCCAAAGATTTTTCGACTGTGGTCTGGTTTCACGGAGGGGGACTTACGGGAGGCAAGAGGTCAATTCCCCGGGAGCTGTTAGCCCAAGGATTGGCCGTTGTTGCTGTTGATTATCGATTACACCCCAAAGTCAAGGCTCCGGAATATATTCGTGATGCCGCTGCTGCAGTCGCTTGGACATTCGCCAATATCAAAAAATACGGAGGGAGTGATAAGAAAATCTTCGTCAGCGGGCACTCCGCTGGCGGTTATTTAACGTTGATGGTGGGGATGGATAAGCGATGGTTGGCAGAATATCAGGTCGACGCGAATCGAATCGCAGGTTTGATCCCTTATAGCGGTCACACAATTACACACTTTACCGTTCGCGCTGAGCGGGGAATCAACAACAAAGTGCCGGTTGTGGATGATATGGCGCCGCTTTATCACGCTAGAAAAGAGGCTGCTCCAATGTTGATTATCACTGGTGATCGTGAGTTGGAATTGCTGGGGAGATACGAAGAAAACGCATATTTTTGGCGCATGCTGAAAGTTGCAGGGCATCCGCAGGTGGAAATCTTTGAACTAGACGGATATAACCACGGACAAATGGCAAAACCGGCTCATCCGTTGTTGTTAAGATTTGTCAGGCGCGTTTCAACGCAAACAAAGTAGAGCAAGTTGAACTGAATGTGCCCACACAAAGTTGGCCGTTAGTAAATTTGGCTCATTGAATTGACTATGCGTAGCTTAGTATTGGCGAATAATTTCCGGGGCTTGGCAATAACTACTGCTATTTTTTAAGGGGAGGCGATCATGGTTTCAAATTCGTTGCCTCCTAAAGCTTCCGGGCGAGATAGTAACAGCAAAGGGTTGTTCTCCGATTTGAACCACTTTGTTTTCTGGCCTCCGTTCTTGCTGTTGCTCTCGGCGATCGTGCTGAATTTTTGGAGTCCTGACAAAGAAATTGAGGGCGAGTTGGTGCCGGGGAAGTTTTCCACCGCAGTCAACATCGCAAATACATGGGTTCTCGATCAATTTGGTTGGCTGTTTAGCGCGTGCGCGTTCTTTTCAGTCATGCTTTGCCTGGTGATTTGTTGCACTGTGTTTTGGAAGTCTGGTTTTGCAAGCGTTCGAATAGGTGGCCCTAATGCCAAGCCATTGATGAGCCTATGGAACTGGTTTTCAATAACCATTTGTACAACCATTGCGATTGGGATTTTGTTTTGGTCCACCGCTGAGCCGATTGATCATCTCACCAAGCCGCCTGAGTTTGCTAATGTCGAGGCTGGATCTCGCGATGCAGCCGTGTTGGCTCTGTCGACCATGTATCTGCATTGGTCATTTACCCCTTATTCTCTGTATTGTGTTGCCTCGTTGATGTTTGCGTTCGCGTTCTACAACATGAAACAACCTTTCACCTTGGGGGCAACGCTGACTCCAATATTTGGCAGGTTCTCGATTGGCCGTGGTTCCGCGCTGATAGACGCAATTTGCTTGTATTCGCTGGTTGCCGGAATGGCTGCCGCTCTTGGTTCCGGAATCTTGATGATTAACGGAGGTTTGCACGATCTATGGGGTGTGCCCAATGCCAATCAATTGGTGCTTGGGATGATTGCCTTTGCCATTGTTTTTACTTTTGTAATCTCCAGCGCAACGGGGTTAATGAAGGGGATTAGGATACTCTCAGATATCAACACCCGGCTATTGCTGGGGTTGGCTTTGGTGCCGTTGTTGTTTGTGCCAAGCTTTTTTCTTCTTTCGCTTGGCGGTGACGCTCTTGGGGATTACCTCACGCATTTCCTAGGGCGGAATTTAGCATTATCCAAAACAGCCTCGGGGGAGTTGCAAGTTTTCGCTCCGGATGAGTGGAGTAAGGGGTACACGGTATTTTACTGGGCTGTCTGGATGGCATGGGCTCCGATCACGGCCTGTTTTCTAGGGCGGATTGCTTATGGGCGTACGGTAAAAGAATTTATGCTGGTCAATTTTATTTTTCCCTCGATCTTTGCAATTGCTTGGATGACGATTTTCAGCGGAACTGCACTTTATTTTCAAACGGAGGGGGCGGTTGATTTGGCGGGAGTTATTGCAACGAAGGGGCATGAATCTGTTTCGATAGCAGTTCTTAATCAGTTTCCATTTGCAGTTGGTTTAGTAACCTTTTACCTGTTAAGTGCATTCGTGTGCTTTGTCACTTCGTCTGACTCAAATATGTCAGCGATGGCAAGTGTATCTTCCACTGGCATTTCTCCGGATAATCCAGAGGGGGATCCTTGGTTGAAGATCGTCTGGGGCTTCACGGTAGGAATGGTGGCCTGGATAATGATTTGTTTTGCTGGTGGGGTTGAGGGTGTCAAAACGCTCTCAACGTTGGGTGGATTGCCGGCTGCTTTTTTAGAAGCTCTTATCATTGTTTCGCTTTTGAGGGTTGTTTTTTTTCACCGTCGTCTCGATCGCTTTTCGGGATCAAATTGCTGCCAAGTATCTAAGGCGACGGGCGGGGGCGAGGTCGAGTCGAATTGAGCATCAGCGGTCGCGAATTGTTCATCATTTGGTCAAGGGATGGCCGTATTTTGGATGGTAATTGCAAAAACCTAAAATCCGGTTAGTCTTGATTTGAACTCACCTGAGGGGTGGTTGATCCGCTTCTAGGTAGACGTTGAATGGTACTGCATTTTAGCCAACAGGACCGGTCGTGGATCATCAACCACTTTCGAATTCGAGTATAGAATCCTCGGAAATTCAATTGCTCCGGCAGCAGATTGTAGACCAGATCGACGGTCGCATTGCGGACGTGTTGAACTCATTGCCCAAAGAATATTTTGAGCAATTGCGAGAGACAGAGAGGCTCGAACATTTCAAAGCGTTGGTGGCGCTCAAGGTTTGCGATGTTGATCAAGAGATTATGTTACGGCAGCAGGACGGAAGTCGCGTGACCATCATTTCAACGCAAAATTATCCCGGGCAGTTGGCGAGGATGATGCATGAGTTGCCCGATGAGTTTCCGCTAATTGGTGCCAAGATTTTTACTAGCGCGGACGAAGATTTCATTGTCGATGTGTTCGATTATAAAATTGAAGTCTCCCAGTCACCACAGGAGACCGACGAGGATGGAGGCAACCGTGACGAAATCGTGGCCGAAGTTATGGAATTAACCGGGGCGACGGAAACGGAGGTCTGTCAGTTTATCGAACGGTTTCATTGTGATCATGAGATTCTGAGTTCGTCTGAGGAGATCGCTTCGCAATTTATTGCGCTGCGGGAAACCGAACACATCAACGACATCAAGGTGCTCTATCGGTTGAGGAGTGCGAGTGTGCCAGGCGGGAAGCAGTTGGCCAAAATTACAATTTCGGCTGCTAGTTCAACGACCCGGGAGATTGTTCAGCGAGCCGCGACCTACCTAGGGCATTGCCTATATGATATTCGCCGAGCTTTTTGCGAAAATATTGTTGTTGGCGACACGGTAGAGGTGGCTTTGCTGACGTTTCACGTCGTGTTTGAAGAGGCAAGTCGAACTTTCTTGTCGAAAGAGGGACGCTCTGCCGCGCTTGAGGATCTTGGTGATTTGGTTTGCCGTGAAATGGAGATGTTTCTACGTATTGACGGGGAGGTGATTGAGCCAGATTCGAACTCCGGTGTGTCAATCATCGAGGAATTTGGTGGTCTCGAAAAAGCCGAAGTTTTCTGTGGTTTGGCAAAACTAGCTCAGCATAAACTGAATTTTAAATCTGAGCTTGAGCTTCCACATGAGCGTATTACCCGCGCACTTTTAAAACAGAAAAGTCTTGTTTCCGAGTCGCTTGATTTTTTTATTGATCGTTTTTGTCCGCGGGGAAGTCGCTCCCGCGGCTTAACTTTGTCCAACGATTCGATCCGTGAAACGCTTGAGGCAATAAATGATAGTACTGACAGAGCTATTGTCGGGGCGTTTGTCGAGTTGGTCTCTGAAATTCAGCGTTGTAATTTTTCGGTCGAGCGGCGCCGTGCGTTGGCATTTCGGATGCCCGGTTCGGTGTTTGAAAATCTCAATCGCGGCGAAACTCCGTTCGCGGTTTTTTATGTCTTTGGTTCCGGCTTCGACGGAGTGCATGTTCGCTTTCGAGATGTTGCACGTGGAGGAATGCGTTTAGTGCCGACACGAAATCAGGAGCATTATCTTTACAATTCGCTTCGCGTTTTTGAAGAAGCTTGGCGTTTGGCCTCGGCCCAGCAGCTCAAGAATAAAGATATTGCCGAGGGGGGCGCGAAGGCGGTTGTGGTAATTAAGCCAGGAGTTAATCATCAGAAAGCCGGGCGAGATTTCGTCGACGGCTTGCTTGATCTGGTGACGGAGCTGGAATTGACGAGTGCGGTCGACCAGCCTGCGACGGAGGATGAATATCTTTATCTTGGTCCAGATGAAAATGTTTCTGATGCCTTAATTGAATGGGTCGTTGAACGAAGTCGCGAGCGGCGTTATGCGTTTCCGTCCACCATTATGAGTAGTAAACCGCTGTCGGGAATCAACCACAAAAAATATGGAGTTACCAGTGAAGGTGTACTGGTTTTTTTGCGATACGCGCTCATCGAGAACGGAATCGATCCTGATCACGATGCGTTTACCATTAAATTGACGGGCGGGCCTGATGGCGACGTCGGTGGCAATGCAATTCGGATTTTGATTCGGGACTACGCTGACAAGGTGGCGATCGTCGGGATTTCCGATGGAACGGGGTCGGCGGTTGATCCAAAAGGGCTGAATCAGCAAGCCCTGTTGGCTCTGGTGGAACAAGGGTTGGGGATACATTGTTTTCCTCAAGACTTACTTTCAGCCGATGGATTTGTTTCCGGGTTGAATGGAGAGTCTGAAATTGCTCGCCGCAATAATATGCATAACGAAGTGACTGCCGATGTGTTCCTGCCAGCCGGTGGCCGGCCATCGACAATTAATGCAACCAATTGGCGAGACTTTTTGAACTCCAAGGGAGAACCGAGTTCAGCAATTATTGTCGAAGGAGCCAACCTGTTTATTACCGACGAAGCTCGGGATTATTTGGGACAGTCTGGAGTGTCCATTGTCAAAGACTCATCAGCAAACAAGTGTGGAGTAATCTGCAGCAGTCTGGAAATTATTGCAGCCATGTTGCTGAGCGAACGCGAATTTCTGTCCATTAAATCTGTTTATGTCGAAGAAGTGCTTAATCTGTTGAGGGAGTTGGCGGGAACCGAGGCGCTGGGTCTGTTCAATGAACGGTTGCGGCAACCTGAGGTCGATTTGCCACGGATCAGTATCATGATAAGTCAGCAAATGATTCGACTTGCCGATATGATCAATGACGGATTCGAACGTTGGCTGCCGGAAGAGCAGGCCATTGCAAACGAGTTCGTTACGGCTTATCTGCCGTCCTCTTTAGTGTCGTTTTTCGGAGCTTCCGTGATTGAGCGAATCCCTCCTATTTATCGACGGCATCTGGTGGCTGCCATTTTGTCCTCGAGAATTGTTTATCGTGAAGGATGTCAAAGTTTAAGGTCGATGCACGATTCAGACCTTGAACAACTCATTCGCTCTCAGCTGTATTACGAAAAGCAAGTTCGAGTAATGATTGCTCAGCTCGAACAGAGTGAACTTCCAAACAAAGAGGAGATGATCCGTATTCTGGATTTTGCAGGGGCGAGAGGGCAGCGAGATTTGAGAATGCCAAAAATGGTGGGCGAGTCGAAGCGATAGGCCAGGTGGTCCAAAATGGCGGCTTGTTGATTCCGGTGTGCTTCGTTGCAATGTGTTAGGTAAGATCAATTCGAGTGAGTGGACTGAATTGATTTCGAAAGAACTAACTGGATTAAATTTAACGCTTGGCCGGGTATCGCTGTTTTCGTCTTCTTGTGGAGAGTGCC
>WTFU01000026.1:0-2543 GCA_011523945.1 Mariniblastus sp.
TTTTTGAGACTTAGAGATTTTTTCAAACACTCACCCTCAATGACAACCATCAATTGTCTGTCCTCGTAGTTACTTTAATTAGAAATTTGATAGTCTGAGGAAGCAACCAACCCCTCACTTGAAAGATTAATAAACCACGCCGTAGTCTCCCGCGGCAGAGTGGCACTCACTATTACACTATCTTTACTCTGCGTAAACTTTACGGGGAGCTCTCGCCACTTTCTCGTCCCTGTAAACCCATTGGCGGATGTACAAATTAAGCTCGCTCCAGCAATAGGCTTTACCGTGGCAAAACGAACTTCAACGCTATTCCCTTCGACAACAACACCCTGCTGCTGACACCACGGTTTACCCATACTAACGACCGAATCGGCAAAGGCATAGCTATCCGGTGGATTCCAACCGGCACCGTGGCTATGTTTCATTCCTGGAATCATCGACACCATGTAATTTGCAGATGTTTTCTCATAGCAGCGCTTGACGGAGTCCAGGGGAAAGTGCAGGTCACCAGGCCACGTCAACCAGAGTACCGGCATGGAGACTCGATCTAGCCGAACCATTGGATCCCAGACATTGCGATAGACCTGATTCTGCCCCAGAGCTCTCCCATATTGATTTTCAGCTTCAGCCAGATCTCCACACCCATACGTCGGCACCGCGAATGCAAATCGCTGGTCAATACCGATCACCGTACTGGTAATGACACCTCCCCATGAAATACCAACCAAACCTATTCTATTTGAGTCGACTTCTGGCATACTTCTCAGCAGAGAATTCGCGAGAATGGTATCCGCCACACCGTGATACATCCATTGATCTTCCAGGGGTAAATCGCTGTCTGCGTAAATCCCTTTCCTCTCCGGACCTGCCCACGGGTGTCGGACCCATTTTTTCCTAGCTTGATCCCGCTGGTCTGTTTGCCCTTCCACCGCGATACTGATCGCAGCAAACCCTCTCTCATTCCATTTCTTCACCCACGGTCGAAAGGCAGTGCCCCCTCCGCCATGAACTAACACCACCCCTGGCACCGGGGCATTGTCAGCATCCCTCGTTATTTTTTCAGGCAGACCCAGCAAGGCAAAAACTCGAGTTGGCTTTCCCTGCCAAGGCAGTCCCTCAAAATAAAGAGACCTGACACCATCGTCTAAAGTCGCATCGGTGCTTTGAAATGCCTTGGGGGGTGATCTGAGCTCGGCAAGCTCTAACACGCGCGCACGCATGTCGGCAAACCGGTCTTCAACTCCCGTTTCGGTGCCGACACGACAAGCTTGTTTTGGACTTGAAAAAACGTCCCCAGCGGAAATTCCAATTCCGAAAAACAAGCCAAAGACAATGGCGAATAAAACTCGGAAAGCACAATAAATATCTACCAGAACGAACTCCAATATGAAAGGCAAAATCAAAAGTAGCAGTCAGCGACGTTTGCATTTACAAATGTCACCGAACTCAATCCACGCCAGGTTTTCAGACCCAGTCAGTAAATGAGCAACTTGCAAAACAATCCATTCGTTTTTGATCAGATTACTTGAATTTTTTTGAACTTGGCTTGGTCGCAGTTGGAAAATCATCGGGCACTGCAATGGTAACTTTGCCGGTGGCGGCCCATTCGGTTCCCCGAAGGAAAAGCGTTTGAAAGCCAACACATTCGAATGAGTAGTCAGCATGTCCAAGTGTCGAGTGAAACACCCGACCTTTTCCAAAATCAATCGTCATCATCGTCGGCTCGTGACGCCCCGACCCCCGTTTGGCAGGCGCCGCAAAAGCCGTAGCGAGGATATTCATATTGATTGCCGGTCCACGAAGTCGCTCATAAAGTTCATCTTTAGTATGCATAAATTGAGCTGGAACACCGGCAGTAATCGGATGATCTTCGTCACGAATCACGATTGAAAACTCATGCTGCGGCCCATGCCCGCCGCCACGTCCCGCAGTTTCATCCCGGACGACTTTGCCCTCGTCGTTGTAATAAACATAAGGACCGCTCTTCTGATCGCGGCCTCCCCAACCTCCAAGCCCGATCATTTCGTTATACTCGCGCCACTGTGGAAATGAATTATCAGCAGCATGAATTGATACGAAACCGCCTCCGGACTTAACAAACTCAACAAACGATTTCTGCGTCTCCAGAGGCCAATCGGCTGCACCGTAACCAAAGTTTGAGATCACGACATCGTAATTTGAAAATTCCGGTGCAAAGTCTGGATCTGCTTTTGGTTGAGGAAGATCATCGTATTTCTTCCCGTCATTTAAGGGATACTCAGCCGAATATTTTCCGCCTTTCCAAGTGAATTGGGTGCGCGCCACATCAACCGAAAACTTTCCCGTCGCCTCCAAGTACCTCTTCATCATAATGGTTGATTTCGGCCACGCGTCATGATTATTTTGCCCATCAACAATCAACACTTTTAGCGGGGCATTCCCGTGGGATGCATCTGCCTCAGGACCGCCATTAGCGGCCACTGCAGATGCAGCCCCCATTAAAATTGCGAGAACGATTACTCCAATCCGACTCATCATTTCAATACCTATCTAAACAAGAATAC
>WTFU01000026.1:2643-31332 GCA_011523945.1 Mariniblastus sp.
AGAACGATTACTCCAATCCGACTCATCATTTCAATACCTATCTAAACAAGAATACAATCCAACCATCCCAAGTAAGGCCTAACAAGTGCTTGAAGGAACCGCAGGTCAAAGACACCCCGGGGCGGATGCAAAGATCATAACGAAAATGAGCTCGGCTTGAAACAATTTCTCAGAGAACTGCCAAAAGGCCGCATAATCGGACTACTAACCGAAAATGACCGGATGCGTTGTAAAAACAGTGAAACTTAGCGAATATCGAATTTTCAGTGCTAACTAAAATGCGGCCCATCCGCACTGGTTTATTCGATGTGACGTTTATCCGGAAAACTCACAGTGAATAATAACGCCGTTTTTATATTTTTTGTCAGCTGATGTTTGTCCAACGGCTCGATAAAGATAAAATTGAGGCAACCTCCGGATCGATTCGATCCGCGACAATTTGAAAACGGAGAATAGCATGAAGAGCAAAAAATACTCAATTATCATCAGTGCCAGCGTTGGCCTCGCTCTGCTGATCGGCTTAACCACTGGAATCGGGGTCTATGTCGGAAATCGACTCGCTCAAGACCGGCAATTCTCACAACTACCACCTCTTGAGCTGACCGCGGGTACCGCTGCTCGAACTAAATCACTATCGATGGCGACCGGCTTGATCGACAACAACGTCGAGGCACTGTTTGTTCTTGATCACCTTACCGGAAACCTGCAATGCTGGTTGTTAAATACAAAGACAGGTACGGTTGGCGGTGTTTACCGCGCGAGTGCAGCAACAGATCTCGCGGTCGCGGGAAAATCGGGAACTCCAGAATACATCATGACTACTGGGAACTTCTTCTTCCGTGGTGGTACAACGGGGACTGCTAAACCGGCGAATTCCATCTGCTACATTGGCGATGCCAACACCGGCAACGTCGTTGGTTATTCACTTACCTACAACGAACAGGCTCTCAATCGTGGGGGAGTCGTTAACGGGGCACTCAATCTGATCTGTAAAGGTGCGGCGAGAACGGCTGTCGTCACGCGTGATCAGTAATCATTCGCGAAAAACTTGAGAAAAAATCAGCTGAAGATTTACGAGGAGCTAGAGATGGCGTGGCGATTGTCCGGATTTATTTTTGCAATTTCCCTTGCCATTCTTAGCTCTGCCGCAGCGGATGACTGGAATCAGTGGCTGGGTCCAAACCGAGATAGTGTTTGGAATGAATCTGGAATCATTACCTCGATTCCCGAGGCCGGCCTCAAAGCAAAATGGCGCACTCCAATTTCCCAAGGTTTTTCAGGACCTGCCGTCGCCCGTGGGCGAGTGTTTGTGACAGACTATGTGGTGGAGAAGGGTGATCAGGCTTTCGATCCTGGCAAGCGGAATCAACTCACAGGTACCGAACGTGTTCACTGCCTTGACCTCAACACCGGCAAAGTTCTCTGGACACACGCTTATCCGTGCGAATACAGCATTTCTTACGGCCTTGGCCCTCGGGCAACGCCAACGGTTGACGGCGAGAATGTCTACACGCTGGGTGGTGAAGGGCACCTCTACTGCTTTGACATTGCGGATGGGAGTGTAAAATGGATGAAAGATTTGAAACAGGAATACGGAGTGAAAGAAGCTCCCATGTGGGGCTATGCAGCTCACCCCTTGGTGGTCGGCGATAAGTTGTATTGCTTGGTTGGAGGTAAAGGAAGTGTTGCGGTTGCCTTCAATAAAAATACGGGTGACGAAATTTGGCGGGCACTCGACGAAGAGAATATTGGCTACTGTCCACCGACAATGATTCGAGCAGGTGGCAAAGACCAGTTGCTGATATGGCACGCCGCAGCACTCAACAGCCTCAATCCCGAAACAGGCGAGCCTTACTGGTCAGTCAAAATTGCCCCGGCTTACTTCATGTCGATCGTAGCTCCGATCAAGCACAAAAACCACTTACTTATCACCGGTCTCCAAGGTTCTTCGACGCTGCTCGAGCTCAATCCAAATAAACCTGGCGCTACAGAAGTTTGGCGGGGTAGGGGAGTCCAACCAGACCATAATCCACCTGTCGTTTTTGAGGATCATATCTACGGTGTCGACGTAAAAGGACATCTTCGCTGTATTGAATTAGTGTCTGGCAAGCGAATCTGGGAAGATCTCGCTACGGCACCGAATGGAAGACCAGCAGCGAGCACGACTGGTTTTATTGTGCGTAATGGTAAGCACTGGTACCTCACTACCGAGCAGGGTGAGCTGATCATTGCCAAACTGTCGCCAGATGGATACCAAGAACTTGGGCGAATGTCGATGATTGAGCCTACAGCAGAAAACTGGGGACGCAAAATTGTGTGGAGCCATCCAGCATTCGCTAACCGTTGCGTCTTCGCAAGAAATGACAAAGAGATTGTCTGCTACTCTTTGGCTGAGTAAGCGCACTTTGAAAAGAATATTTGCGGGCGGTATCTCGTAAATTCACAAATGAAAGTCGGGTTTTAGAAATTCGGGTTTTAAAGAGAGAGGGAATAATCCCATCAAAAAAATCTACACTTTGACGGTGAATTTCTGACATTCACCCGAATTAGCAATTCACGGATACTCGCATTTTCCAATCACCCGCAAGGCGAAGAAAATCTGAAGGATGCTCGCAACTACCTCCCCCAGCAACTCAAAATCGTCTCACTTCGAGATGTTTTTCTCATTATGAGACGTTTGGAAAATCTAATGGCGGACGAAACAGGGGTTTTTACGACATTTTAGAGAATTTGCAGCATTGGCATAGCAATTGCAGCGTCTTTTTGGCGTGAGCGAGTGACAGTCCTAATCCCATCTCCTCTCTCCGTCGTCTTCAAGGACTCTCGCTCATCCTGCCCTAATCAATAGGCGGCTGGTTTTCTCCGGTCGCCTATTTTTTTGCGCGATACGGAGATTAAAGTCATGAATCCAAGGAAACGATCGCTTCTATTCGCCCACGGCGAAAGGTAGCGAACACGACGACCAGACGTGTCTCTGGTTACACAACAACGTGATTAAGGTTTGGCTATTGAGTTTTTAGTTGCGGTGGCAAGTTTTGTTAGCCTTCACGCTTATTCAATGAATGAACGAAGTTAATGCATCCCAAAGGAAGCCCCGATTTCTCTTGATAAGTTTGGGATCGATAGGGAGTCGCGTGGCCGTTAGAACTCTCTTCATGAAAGAGCTATCGAATCCATTCAAAGCCCCTTAAGCTCTGGTTAAGAAAATTTTGGATGAGGACGCAGACTGGGCGATATTACAATCGGGTGTGCCGCGAGCTTTGCAATCTTTATCATCGTTCTCCTTGTTTGGCTTCGTCCAATTATCGGAAGTTTGCTTTATCTGGTGTTGCATCTATCGGGGACGGTTAGATGACGGTGGTATGCAAAGAAAGCTAGAAACTCCCCCAATAACTTGGGAAGGATCGATCTACCTCAAATTCTGTCTGACAAGATGCTCCTTTTCATTTCATCGAACAGCCCATCGAGAAAGCGGTGCCTTTGACCAAAAGAAAATTAGCGTCGCACTCCGAGAGGAGGTGATTGACTTACAGCCAGAATCGTAAAATCGAAAAGCCTACCGAGGCTTCTCGCCAGTTCGGCAAATTAAAATTGAATTTTACGGATCATATTCCGTCAACTCTTCGAGTAAAGTATTTGATAAATTCGAGCTTGTGGCAGAGGGGCAAATATTTAATTCCTTGGCTAAGGTAGAAATGCGAACTCATGCTCATTCAGTTGGTAAATCTCTGTCGCTGATCCCAATACGCCTTTAGAACGACTTTTCCAATACGCCTTCACGCTTATAGAGCAAGCCGGACCTAGCAACTTCGGCTACCCCAGTACGACGAAGGGCAAAGAAAACCAACCGTCCTTGAATCACAGTCGGAAGAGTTTTGAATTCAATCACTAGTGATTAATAAGCCTGCATGATCAAATCATTACACTGAATTAAGGCGATTAGTGAATGCATTTGCTGCTCTCGCGGCTGCCAAATCATCTTGCAGGGCATTTTCATTGAAGAGCTGATCGTTTTCCTGCTCAGCACAAATTCGAGAGTAATTCCGACCATGCTTTAGAACCCGCTCTAACGCACGCTTGTCCGATGGTGCTGTCGCGTATTTACTGAGCGCATCCGAATATTTTCGACGGGCCATTTCTAACCAGCTTGTTTCTTCTCGAGAAGAATATTCGGAAAGTTTTCGACTGATGAAACTTGACTCAAAGTTGGTCAAGTATTTTCCGAAGTAATACAGTCCACAAACACCAAGGAAAACTGCCGCGATGAAATACAGCTGACTGTTGATTGCCTCTAACATTTAAATTCCTCTTCAACAAACCGGCTTCAAACATCCGGGACGATGTTCACTCAGCAGGTTCAGAGTAATTTAATTGGCGACAATGTAAATCTAGGGAAACCTTCCTGTCCCCATCAGACTCAAAAGCAGCCTTCAATCATTCAAAAAATAGCCAACCTTTCCCCTCCTGAATGCAATTACGGGAACTGCCTTCCCCAGCACCATTCGGTTGAGCCAATACTAGCAAGCTCCCCGCGGATCAAAACAAATTCATGTGCGCACTCATTTGCAATGTCGATTGACAAAGATTGTCAGCTGCAAAGGAACCTGCACGAGTCAACTGAATCCAGCCGTCCAGGCTGATGGCCAAAGCAAAAATTAGCTGGGGGGAAACGAGCTAAGTTTAGATGGCAAAGCCAGCTACGGTTTCGCGACGGAACCAACGGTTAAATAGCATCTTTTAACTTCATCGGTGCGGGTTGAAAATCTGCCATCGCTCTAATTAACTGCCGCCAATTCGAAGGACGTCCTGGATTCACTCTCCCAAGAATCCTTTGACAATCGGCACCTGAAAGCCACGGTACATTTGCCGGCATTTGATCAATGTGAAGCAAACCCAACACTGCAGCAACCACCGGTTGTAGATCCCCCATTCCCTCAACAACCTCGCTTGCTGCTGCGACTTGAGGTTCACCAAGCAACTGCGAAAATTGATTTAAAAATGCTGGCTCAAATCGTTTCGGAACATCAACTAAAAACCGACTCTGCAACACGGACGTTTCGTCCCGGTCGTGAATCCGAAATTGACTGACCACTTCAACCGGGACTTCAGGTGCGCAACACTCAGTTTCATTCGGAACCAGTTTACCCAGGCACTGCTCCGACAAAAATCGAATTCCCGTCTTCACGACATTAGATGTTTCGTCGGGATGCTTCTTCAGGTAGAGGGCAGTCAATTCCGTCAATTGATTCTCCAACTCGGAAAGGGCTTCTGGCCATTGCTCAACTGCCTGATGCCAATCTCGCAATAATTCATCAACCAACAAGCCGTCAACATACATTTGATTCCAGCGAGGGCTCCAATCAACGTCAGGAAATTCCCGCTCAAAACACGACTCCAAAAAAGAAACGCCGACCGTCGGATATCGTTGAATCAACGGGACGTTAGCATCAAGCCCATCGGAGGCAGGCAGGTAATAACTGTGGCATGTGCTTCCAACGGAAACAAGGAATCGCGACTGAGATGCGATTTTTGAATTTCGATCAGCCAGCATCATCCAGTAAGGAAGTGATTCCAGTGTCCTGCCGGTTCCGCCAGCCGCAAGGTCACGTGACGGATAGGAGTCAATTACGCTGACCCCGCTAATCTCGGCTAACTTGGCCGCGTCACTAAAAGACGAGTAACTTATCTTCCCATCAAAATCCCGATCCCAAACTCCCGGATCCGATAGGGAAACAGCGAGGACTCGATCCACATAGCGGCCAGCTTGACACTTCAAATGCTCAATTACATTCGCTTGAATTTCTGCGAGATCGGATGCCAATTGAGCAATCGCCCCTACTTCTTTGATGGTCCCTGCGACGACTTCACGGCACCCTTTGGCCACGCTTTCGGGAATTGGCAGTGAAAACTCTACGACATGTTTGATTCGCAAAAACTTCCCGTTGCCCTGAGTTAAAACGAGAGCGCCCTGAACGCTTTCAAACTCAGCAGAAACTGACAATCCTGCTGACAACCGATGATTCCTGTCATAGACTGCTCGATCCAATCGCCCCAATGCATCTTCCGGATCTCGAGAAGATCGATTTTGGAAAATTGGGAATTTCATTCGTAACTACACCAGCAAGACTTTGATGACATCACGCGCAAATCAGCACCAAATTTCTTGACCGCGTCAGAACCAAAACTAGTTTTCATTGGCGTCGACACCGGTCAAAAAAAAAAAAGGGGGTAGCCTTTTTATCGGCATACCACCCTTAATCATCTCGCCTGGATAGTCAGTTTCAACGAACGACCACAAAAACGCTAGCAATCCCTTGCTTTCCAATCACGCTCTCAGGTCTTGCTGGCAGACTCAAGCAACCAATCTGAGCATCTGCGGAACAGGCTCGCGTACTAAATCTAGGAATTCTTCAAAGACGCGCACGTCCAGTGCAGAGGCAGCTTCATTTTCTGGATGGAATTGAGTTCCAATCGCGATCCAGTCTTCTCGCTCGCTTTCAATCGCTTCAATAACGCCATCAGGACATCTCGCGGTGACCTGGAAACCGGGAGCAACTTCGTCGACAGCCATGTGGTGACGGCTACTGACTCGAATCTCTCCGTCGCCATATACACGTTCCATCAAGGAACCCGGTTGAATTTCCAAACTATGGCGGTGTCCGGGGTCCCCTGGGTCGCGGTGAGGGATCGCTGTTGGTAGATCTTCAGGTATATGAAGGAACAGGTTTCCTCCCATGGTGACGTTGATTAATTGCATACCTACGCCAATTCCAAAGACAGGCATTCTTCGATCGGCGATTAACTGCATTAACTTTCGATCAAATGCTTCTCGCCGTCGATCCATTGGGCGAACCGTTGGATGCAACATGAAACCATCCCGTCGTGGATCTAAATCAGCTCCGCCAATAAACACAAATCCGTCTAATTTGTCTAAAACCGCATTGATATCGTCTTCTTCTTCCATCGGTGGAACGATAACCGGAACCCCTCCGGCTCGCAAAATACTGTCGTAATAACCTGCGGTCACGACCGAAAATGATGGCTGATTACCTTGAGCGGTTCTGAAGTCCGCGTTGATCCCAATTAACGGTTTTGCTTGCATCCTGTTATCTCCTGAAGTTAGGTAAAGAACTCGTCATGAGTTCGGTCTGTTCAGATTTAGCCAATTTTTCGATTAACTGAATCTGGTTAAGCAGAAACTGTTAGCGCCAGCGAGTCAGACTTCGAAACTAGCCTAGGAGATTGAAAGCGAAATGATGATTCAAGAATGACCAATTTTCGTTCCGTTCAGGGTCGAGCACCATCTCAAGAGGTGAATTGAATCTGGCTCAGCAACATTTCCACTTAACCAGATCTGCAATCACCGACGACTTGCCCATCCTAAGCTTGCGTCGGAAGTTCCTTTCCGTTTTAACCAACTGCCGCAGGTCGTCTGCGACATGGGTGCCATTCTGAGGGGGTGAAAAAAATGGTCAAGCAAGTCGCCGGATTTTGGGATTGCCCACCCAGCCCAGCCAAGATATTGTGCAAGCAGCAGGGCTTTGCTAGCACGACTGGTATTGCGTATGATTTACTACAAGTGGTTTAAGAAGTTTCCGACTGAGCGACATCACCTGCAAATATCGTGATTTGGCTCTATAAAACCCTGTTTTTTCAACGTTTCAATTCAACAACGCAATAAATATGCAATACACCGACGTCTGCATTGAGTCATTTGGCTATACAATTCCCGAAGAAATTTGGGATTCAGCCACTTTAGAAGCGAAACTGGAGCCTATCTACAAGAGGCTCAGGCTTCCCGAAGGAAGGCTGGAGTTAATGACTGGGATTCGGGAAAGACGATTCTGGCCCCGAGAGACAAAACCAAGTGAATTGAGCCAAAACAGCGCCCGACTGGCTCTCGAGGCCGCTAACTTTGATCGATCCATGGTTGGCAGCCTTATTCACGGTTCCGTTTGCCGAGATTTTCTTGAGCCGGCTACTGCGTGCACCGTTCACAACCAACTTGGGCTTCCACGTAAATGCATGATTTTCGATGTTTCTAACGCATGTCTTGGAATTCTTACCGGTGTCGTACAAGCGGCTAATATGATTCAACTCGGACAGATTAAAGCTGCTCTGGTGGTCGGTTCTGAAGGTGGGCGCCAATTGGTGGAAACCACGATTGACACGTTAAACCGAGACACCTCGCTCACTCGCAAATCGATTAAATCTGCGGTTGCCAGCCTCACCATAGGCTCGGCCAGCTGTGCAGTACTTTTAACCCACGCTTCCATTAGCCAAACGCAAAATAGCCTAGTTGCGGCCGCGGTGAATGCCAATACGCAATTTCACGACCTTTGCCAAAGCCACAACGATCAGGCGGGGGTTGAAATGCAACCGCTGATGAAAACTGATTCTGAAAAACTGATGCATCACGGTGTCGAGACCGGCGTTGCGACGCTGCCCGATTTTCTTGAACAGAGCCAATGGAGCATTCCCGAGATTGATCGGGTTATTTGCCATCAAGTTGGCGTGGCTCATCAAAAACTGATGCTTGAATCGCTCGGCATCGATCCCGAACTCGACTACTCAACGTTTCCTTGGCTCGGCAATACCGGCGCAGCAGCGTTACCGATTACGATGGCGGTCGCCTGCGAAAAAGAGTTTATCACTCCCGGTCAGCGCGTTGCCATGCTTGGGATTGGATCCGGAATCAATTGTATGATGTTAGGCGTTGAGTGGAATAAAACATGCGTCCGGTCGAGCGTATTCAAACCTCAGTAATGCACCTAAGACACAGAGCAATTCATTAGCCTGCGCAGCCTAATTCAGTTTGATAAAGTCTTTCGACTTCATTTTCTCACCGCCATCGGTCGTAATCACCGATGAAATCAAGTCACCGTCTTTTCGTACGACTCTCACCGAAAAACGGCCGTCAATAAACATTACGCCATTTTCCTCGGATCGACCGAACCGTTCGGGGGAAATTACTTCAAGCTCCAGAGGCCCGGGCTTCGTCCAATTCACTGCATCACCATCGGCACATTCAATCACAATTGATGTCCAAATCGCTTTGTCAGCGACATCCTCCAGGACCGGCGCTCCCCCTTCTCTATAAACGCCGACATTTCCACCGACCACTCTCAAGGCAGTCTTCGTCCCCTCCACTCCGTCACCACTTTGAAGCACAGACTTCGCTCCGAAGACGGCCGGCATTTGCTGTGCGACCTTAAGGTTTTCCGGAGCATCCCACGGAAGGGAAAAATCAAACTGGTCATACAACTCTTGCTCACCCAACTCAGGAAGCAAACCAACTCGCCAATTAAACTGCGGCCGCACCTTGCCTTCCGGCTCGGAAACCCAACCAGCCGGCGGAAGTTTGCCATTGTCAGCATGATACGTTTTGAGTGCTGCAGCTATTTTCTCAAGACTCTCTCTCCGCTTCGTCAATTCCGATTGCCTAACTCCATCCTCGACCATTGCTCTAATCAACAAGTTTAGATTTTTAGGTCGTTTCATTTTCAAAGTCAGCTGGGCTGATGCCATCTCTAACGAAACCAATTCATCTTCTCTGATTTCTGCGCCAACCGTGGCCAAGGGCTCCATAATGGTTGGCACCAGCATCGGCCCTCCATCTCGCCCCGACAGACCACCCAAACGCCCCACCGCAGACCCTCTTTCGAAACCACCTTCCTGATCTGCCAAGAGCATCTGCTCTAATTGATCATTTAGAATCGCGGCGATTTCCTGAACAAATTCTTCATCCTCGAAAGCGGCAGTAACCTCTAACATATCTCCACCGGATACAGAGGCGGATACTTCAATTTTCCGAAGCTCCTCCGGCAAACGAGCTATCGGTCCAAGATTCGGCGCACCAAAGGCGTTTGCCATCCCGGTTACCATTTCGAACATACTCCGATAAGCGGTGACATCCACGATTCCCTGGATGTCATTACCAGAATCCATTGCCTGTAACTCGGTAGCAATCAGGGATCGACTTTGCTTTCCATCAAATTTTTCGACCAACGCGGAACTCCCAATAGCAATCCGTTTTTCATCGATTGCACGAACCACGACCTCAGGCACGTCCGCCGATTTTTCACCATCATCTTTGTCCGCAAAATCACCCTCTGCTCCCGGCAGTTCAAACCTCTCTGGAATCGCCTCGATGTCCGGTGGATCAAGAAACTCGAGCACGACAACCAAAGGTAAACCAGCCCCAGAATCTCCACCCAGAAAGGGCAACTCTTTGTCAAGAAATATCCAGAGATATCGTAAATTTCCAAGATCGGCATTTGGCTCGCCAATGACAGAGACCAGCTCATTCTGGACAGAATCCCACGGCAAATCTGCTAACGACGGATCCTTGAGAACTCCTGCCGCATTGATTCTCATTAGACCGCTAAAGTTCGATGGGATAAAAGCCAAGTCCTTGTCCAATTGCGCCCCGGATTCCGTGGCTTTGGCACCCTCAAAAAACTTCGCAGGATTGGAGCTTTTCCTCGGAATCCCGTCGACGACATCCCGCCCACCGCAACCACTAACCATCAATAGCAATGAGAAGATGATTACGGTTTTTGTTAAATTCGCAAAACTAAAGCTGTCAATCATATTTATCACAACGCCCCTAACGAACTTTCGCAGTTTTCCTTGATGTACCAACAATTCCTACCCAGTTGGTCTAGCCACTGTTTTGACAAAATAGTCTCAAAATCAATTTCCGACTCTTTTTCCTGGAGTGACAAAGCCTCTTTGCAAACGATTGCAATAACGGACCCTTGTTGAACGAAAAGGAGGCACGAGCTGTTTCATCGGTGCGACAATCTAGGCATAAAATTCGGCACTCATTTATCGCCAGCCAGCTCACGAACACAAACCATTCTCCAATCGCTGCGGACCGTCGAACCACCCCGCTTTGACCCTAAAATTCCAGCACTTGAGCCTTAAGAAACATTAGCGGAAAAGTCGGAATCGCCTCTTGGTTGGAACATAATCTAGCGTGGGTACGTAATTGATTCGCGTGGCGGTCCTTACGATGTCAGGAAGCGTTTGGCCATCTGCACCTGTCCGTTTGATTACCATCTCATGATGATCGTGATCGCTACAAGTAAACGTAGCGACCTGCTTGGTCACTGTCCCATCGATATGATTCGTCGAACCACTAATTTTAAAGGTCGTGCCTGGCCCGATCATTTCATCTTTAGGCTTTGTGATCCACAACTGAGTACGTGAGCCATCTTCCATCTGCACAACGCCCACCCACTGGCCACTCTTGGGGTTAAAACCCCAAATCGCCGTATGATTTTCCCCCACAGCAACATTACAGCCCCCCGTCGATCCGTGAATCTTGATCTCAGAAGTCTGAGTCACCCCTTCTTCGGTTAGCTCAACTTTCCAGGTTCCTCGAAAGTAACTGTAGTACTCTACAAACCTATCCTTCAGTGAATCTTCTCCCCCGTCGTCCGCAGTTGCTGTATTCAAATTAAACAGCAAACTAATCGCCGCCAAACACAAAAAACTACTTATTACGGCTTTCATAAAATCTCCCTTTGAAGCAAGTTATTGAGACAGAATGTTCAAGACTTCACATACTCTGCTCGAACATAAGACGCTCGACACTACCTGTCAATCGTCGCCACTTGGTACCGACTCACCGAGCGAGACGAATAGAAGAAGATCGTCACCGTGTTTTGTGCGGCGAAGGAAAACGCATTAACCAGCGCCTAAAATCGCTTTCCGAATTCAGTCCTTGCAATGACTGAGCAGCCAGTCCAGACGTTTGTCGAGACCAAAACAGGTAATCGTCCCACGTTCGAAAATTCGGAAATTAATCTCCGCCCTTGCATAGCTATCAAACATTTTTCAATTCGCTAGCGGACACTACATTGCCAGTGCCAAACTGAAATCAAAAAAAGCGATACTAACAATCGACTCAGGCAATAAAAAACACGGTTTTTACCGCACAGCATCAATCTTGGCAGCATTTTTTCGATCTGCTACTCTTAAACTCTGAGATCGACAAGCGAGTGTCTCATTCGTTTGAAGATCAGGGTTCCGAAGTGCACAAAGGCGTGCCAAGAAGCCGATGACTAAAACACGGTTTCGGTGCGTGGTTGCTCTGTTGGATCACCTTAGAGCGTAGCGATCGACCAAATCGCTAGGAAATGGATAGGAAGCCAACCACAAACTGAAGAACACGGCAGTTGTTCAGTTATGACAAAGGACGTCAGTTGATGGATTCGAATAATAATTTTGAGATAAACGTGCATATCCGCTGGATGATCCGACGGGATATGCCAGAAGTTCTGAGCATCGAGAAGTCTAGCTTTGAATTCCCATGGTCAGAAGAAGATTTCATCCGCTGTCTAAGACAACGCAACTGCATTGGCATGGTTGCAGAATACGACGAACGCGTCGTCGGCTTTATGATTTACGAGCTGCATAAAGATCAACTTCACGTGCTTAATTTTTCAGTTCGCCCGGACATCCGGCGACGAGGTGTTGGCATGCAGATGGTCAATAAGCTCATCGGTAAGCTATCCCAACAGCGACGGAACCGGATCATTCTTGAGATTCGTGAAACCAACCTCGCGGCACAAATGTTCTTCAAAAACCTCGATTTTCGTGCAATCTCATTGCTTCGGGATTATTACGACGATACGGTCGAAGACGCCTACGTCATGCAATATCGCTTTAAAAGCGAAACTTCACAGCCACTCGAACCGGTTAATCGAATCCGCCGAATGGCCGGTTGAGCGAAAACGGCCTCCATTGAATTCAAAAAGCTGTCCCGATGGACAGCTTTTTTATTGCGCAGCCGCCAAGCGTGACACCGCTCGTCGGATTTTATCCGACGACGTCTTGAGCATGCCCCAAATCTGCTGGGGGCTCTCTTTTGCAAGTATTGTGCAAATCGGCTGGCCCGGCTCAATCCATTCACCCTCCCTCGGAATATCGGCCAGACCTGTTTGGCCAGTGTTTAATTCGCCAATCAGACACCACTGAGAAACTAGATTTTGATGAAACTCATCCGTTACCCGAACCGCACTGGTTCCATCATAAAATACAATGGACTTGCCAAAACAGATCTGCTTTTTAGTTACGCCCCAATCAACTAAGCGCTGATTAACTATGCGCTGGCCAACTGACTGCCTCAGTCGCAACATATCCAATTCCCCAAGACAGGCGTGAACATGCAACTCGACGATACTGCGGTAAGGAGCATTCGAATCTTTTTGCATACCATCAAAAATTTCCATGGATGCGGTTAATCGCATATTGAAATCAACTGGGAAAACGTTGGTGCCATCAACTAAAAAATCAATCCCCCACGCACCGACAACACCGTATTGGTCTGAGATCGCCTGGCCCATTGATTCTATATTCGCTCTTAGAACTTCCGGAATGGGTAATAGGCCAATCGAACCACAATACCGAAACTCGCCGGCACCGCACCACGATTTATTAACAAGCTGACGCGTCCAGCCAACGAGCACCGTTTGTCCACTCTCGGCATTATCAGCGGACGAAATGAATACTGCGGAAAAGCTTTCACCCGCTACCTCGCTTTGATAGTAGTGCCTACTGCTTGCTGAACCGACGTCCGCTGCGGTGGCGCGAACGATGCCTAAACCACTCGATGATCGGAACGATTTTTTCAGCCACGCACTCGGATTATCCGCCACGCTCAATTGGTAACTGGTCACCGGGACTTGGTATCCCATTTGCTTTAGCGAGGCGAGAATTTCGACAGTGTCTCCGAAGCGGGCGTGCTGTGATGCATTCGGACCTAATATAGGCACGCGCGAGGCCAATTCAGCGATGATCGAGGGGTGATTCTCGAGTCCTCCGGCAAAAATCGCGTAGTCACAGCTCGAAATCAAATCCAAATTACTTTTTAACAGTAAATCTTCAAAACGCTTCAGACGCCCCACTGTTCGCCTATTCGCCACATCAGCACCACCCCGAATGGAACGAACGCGTTCCGGCCCCCGAGGAACCGAATCCCAATCACTAAAAAAATCGAACGCCGTGACATCGAATCCGGCGATTTCTGCACTGCGAATCCAGGGACGCGCACTCGCAGCGACAATTAGCATTCGTAAATTCAAGGAATTACCCATCAGATTTAACTACAGACGCACTGGGAGTGGGTGCAACATACCTTACCTATTTTTAACAGGTATTTCGCTGGCTAGTTGGCAACGGACGCGACGTTTGATAACTTATTGGACTCGAAACGTTCATCGACGTCGTCTTTGTTACGCTCGTATATCAGATCACAATACTTAAAAATTTGAACAGGAGAATCCCATGTCGATGCACATTGGTGAAGCACTCGCGGGAGCAGATAACGAAATTGCACATATCGATTTGATGATCGGTAGCAAATCAGGCCCCGTAGGCGTAGCGTTCGCGAACGCACTTTCAACACAGAGTGAAGGTCATTCCAACCTACTAGCGGTTTTGACACCAAACGTCGCAGTCAAACCATCGACTGTAATGGTTACCAAAGTCACCATCAAAGGCATGAAGCAGGCCGTTCAAATGTTCGGTCCAGCCCAGGCTGCCGTTGCTAAGGCCGTTGCTGATAGCGTTGCAGATGGCGTCATTCCAAAAGATCAGTGCGAAGATCTTGTTTGCGTTTGCGGCGTGTTCATTCACCCCCAAGCCGAAGACGATAAAAAGATTTATGACTACAACTACGAGGCCACAAAGATGGCTATCGCGAACGCCATGAACGGTTCGCCTACAGCCGACGAAATGGTGGCTCAAAAAGAAGAAGCTGCTCATCCGTTCCGCGGATTCTAAGCGGCATTGCCCAAACGGAGCCCGCATAAATTCGTGCGGGCTTTTTTTATGGAGTGGCGTAATTTACCCCCCAGAACACCTACAAATTTTTCCGAACCAGTTAGTCCATGAGTCAGAAACCCAAGATCCTAATCCAGATCGATTCAGATCGGCATACAAGTGTGTTTGATTCTGTTGTTGCCATTGACTCAGGAATCGACCACCTTCTGCCCCACGCGAACGTAAGCCCGGAAGATATCGAAGCCCTCGTTCATGGCGCAATGTTTACCCGAGGCGCAAAGGATCTCAGCCATACGGCCCTGTTCTTTGGTGGAAATGATGTTGCGGCTACGGAAGAGCTAGTGAGAGCGACCAAGAAGTGCTTTTTTGGAAACCTAAGGGTTTCGCTCCTGTCAGATCCAAACGGCAGTAACACGACAGCGGCAGCTGCCGTTCTCTGTGCGCAAAACGAAACAGACTTGGGTGGTAAAAACATTACCATACTCGGAGGTACAGGGCCGGTTGGCCAACGCATCGCGCGACTCGTGGGTAGCGTTGCTTCGGCGGCGACCCCGCCCGCGTCCATCCGAGTCTGTTCGCGATCACTTAAAAAATCCCAAGGCGTCTGTGACTCTCTCTCGGATCTTACAGGATTTAAATTCTCACCCTTCGAGACTAGTTCTGACCAGTTGACACGCGAATCTGTCCGGAACGCGGATATTGTCTTTGCAGCCGGAGCAGCTGGAATTGAACTGGTTTCAGAGGGTTGGATTTCCAGTGACTCAGCCCCGAGGGTCGCGATTGACCTAAACGCAGTCCCGCCTGCGGGAATTTTTGGGGTGTCAGTTACCGACCAAGGGGAAAAACGGGACAACACCATTTGCTATGGTGCGATTGGAGTCGGTGGACTCAAAATGAAGATACATAAACAGGCCATTAAAAATCTGTTTTTATCAAACGATTTAACGCTCGAGACCGAGGAAACCTATCGCCTAGGGGTTGAGCTGAATAAGTAACCAACCTAGGTTACCTCCGCGGCAAACTAACCGTCGTTGCAGATTTTAGCTGATCCCGAAATCCGTTCGTTCGCGTGATATTTCTTCGGCGCGATATTTCTTCAACGCGATTTTCCGTTTGAGCAATATTCTGCTGCGTTATGCCGCGTGGCGTTCGACGACTTCTTCGTCAACGGAACTCTGTTTCGATTCGCGCTCTAATGCAGCGTAGTGAATTGCATCGGGATCGGATTGAGGCACTCCGTGATTAATCGCCCACAACCGAGCTTGTTTATTAAACGTATAGAAAGCAGCAATCCATGCTGTCTGCACTCCCGCCTTACCATCCAGAATGGAACCCTGAAAAATATACTCGCGGATAAAGCGAAGCATTGGACGTACCAACAGCTTAAAATAAGTAGTATCCTTCCCTTGCTCGCTCCACTGCTGGGCTTGAAGGGTCGTGTAGCGCTGAATCTTTCCATAGAGTTGATCGTAATCCCATACCGAATAGTGAGTCATCTTCTCACGCAGTTTGCCAACTTTCTTACTCGAAATTTGCACCTCACCATGGTCACTCGGCCCAATATAACGCCCCCGATCACGGCGAAACAATCTGATCACAGCATCCGATTTTGCATCCCCGAAATGGAGCCGCTGCCCCATAAAGTGATTTTCTCGATATATCCAGTAACCATCAAAAGATGGGCCCCGGCTTAGCTCCATCACAATTTCGTCACCTAACTCAGGCTTAATTCTTTCGTCTGCATCGACAATCAACACCCACTCATTTGCGGCTTGAGGGATCGCCCAATTCTTGAAATCGCCTGATGTGATGTACTCTCTCTCTATAATGCGAACCTTATCGAATTCGCTGGCAATTTTCATCGTATCGTCAGTCGATCCGGAATCCGCAATGATTATCTCATCTGCGATCGAATAAAAACTCTCGATGCAGGCCCGAATGTTTAACTGCTCGTTTTTGCAGGGAACGATTACTGATAGCGGTTGTTTCATCAGTTTGCTAATGTCTTTCTCGCCACATTTACGCGATTGCAACTGGCGATGTAGATTGAAATATTCGACTCAGCGGATCCGACCGGTCCGAACCGTGAAAACTAAAACATTAACAAAAATAAGTCAACGCAATTCGTAGTGCGGTTTCATGTCTGTGTTTTAAAGCCGATTCCAATCCAGTGGAACAAACAGATAAGCCCGTTATTTTGGGATTCCGCTGATTGCACTCGACTAAAGTCCGCGCCGAGCAACCCACAAACTGCTAGCACAATTGCAGAAAATGCCTTCCCTTGTACCGCCTTTTAGCGCGTCAACCGATTACGCCAACCCAAAGGTAATTGATCCATCAAGGAAGACCATCAAAGAGGCCATTTTGAAACCAAGCGTTTCGTAATCGAATATTTCTTCTACTAAGATTTCTAATTTACGTTCCGATCAGGGCGAGGCCAATACGCACAAACTGGCAAAGCTAACGACTCTAGTTTTGAAAGCTTCTATTTCGACGCTTGGCCTGCATTTAAGCGAGGCAATCGGAAATAGTCTTTGATGGATCTTCCGGCGTACTTGGTGCCATCGCCCCCTTCTCACACGAATCAGATTTGTTTCCAACAAATCGACGCTCAGTAATACAGCATCTTAATTGCAAGTTGCGATGCAGTGATCTCATTAGGGCGATACCCACGAAAGACTTCTGTGGAGGAATGAATTTCCATCACGCGCTAACGCGTGGACGTTTCAACGCTAGTGACAATCAATAAATGGACCGTTACGATAAGAAGTGAACCAAGCAACCAACTATCGATAGTCTACTCCCAAGTTTGTAATGAATTCTGAGAAAACTGGACGAACGAACCGCTACCCGCGCTTGATGCTGACATTGACCGGCATCATTTCCCTGATCTTGCTTTTTCTGCATTGGCAGGCGTTTTATTTGAATGAGCAGTATGGCGTTGATCCCGCAATTGCCTGGTTGCTGACCATGCTGTTTGGTTTGCTGGGCATCATCGGCTGGGGCCTCTGGGCATTTATTTCCGCGCGACGCTGGAAACTTGGCATTCTAATTTTCGCAGTCCCCACGATATTTTTCATTCTCTATTACCCCAATCTCGGTGGCGACGTCGCTTTCCGTGGATTCAAGCCGAGGTTCTGGTCCGATGCAGGGGATTACGTTGAACCAGTCAGCGCCTCCGTTTCGGCGATTGACTTACAAACCACCGGCCCTTCCGATTTCCCTCAGTTCATGGGGCCCAATCGAAACGGCAAGCTGTCGGGGATTACACTTTCAGACGACTGGTCTGAACCCCCTCAGGAATTATGGAGAATTGACGTCGGTGAAGGCTGGTCCGGATTCGCCGTCGTCAATGGTTTCGCCATCACCCAGGAACAGCGAGGGGCTGAAGAATGCGTTACTTGTTACGATATCAAAACAGGCGAGCTAAAGTGGATCAATCGAGTCACACGGCGGCATGAGGACTTGGCTGCCATGGGCAAAGCAGGCCCAAGAGCAACCCCTACCGTTGATCAGGGGAAGGTCTACATCACCAGTGGAACGGGCGTCTTAGACTGCATTGACGGTGGAACGGGTGAGCTAGTCTGGTCGGCTGATGTTCCCGGGCTTGTGGGGATTGAGCAACTCAAATCACGTAATAGCATGGGACTTGAGTACACCATGGAAAACTCGAGATTGATGTGGGGCCGCAGTGGTTCACCATTAATTGTCGACGACTTGGTAATCGTCCCAGCAGGAGGCGCTGATGGACAACCAGATTCCACCAGCACTCTCATTGCGTTCGACAAAGAGACCGGGCAGGAAAAATGGCGAGGCGGCAAGCGAATGCCCTCTTACGGCTCTCCGTCTTTGGCGATGCTTGGCGGGAAAAAGCAAATCCTTCTGATGGCGGAAGACTGCGCTGTTGGCCACGACGTCGAGACCGGTGAAGAACTATGGAGTTTCAATCGGCCCGGCAATAGCAACGCCGATGCGAACTGTTCACAGGTTACTTTCGTTAACGAGGAGCAACTGATTTTATCGAAAGGATACAGCCTCGGCGGCGAATTAGTCCAAGTGAAGCAGGAAGGAGACAAATGGGTTGCCACTCAACTTCACAAAAACCCAAGAGTGATGAAAACGAAACTCACCAATCCAATTGTCCACGAAGGATATGTTTACACTCTCTCCGATGGATACCTTGAATGCACTCAAGTAGATACCTTTGAACGGGTTTGGAAACAGCGAGGGCGGTTTGGGAATGGTCAGATATTTCTTGTTGGTAATAAACTGCTCGTCCATTCAGAAACCGGTACGTTACACCTGGTCCAAGCGACGCCTGATGGCTATGAAGAACTTGGGAAATTCAAAACCATTTCGGGAATTTGCTGGAACACCATTGCCGTTTCCGGCAATCTAGTTCTATTGCGCAGCGAACGTGAAGCTGCCTGTTTTTCACTACCTTTGCTTAACGACTCGGAGTGAAACCATTCGAGCTCAGGCTCGTGCTTTATTCAAACAATTCGCCGATTTCATTGGCGCCGCGTTGCGTTTAAAATGGGATCAAGCACTCCTTAGGTCTTGGTTCGTAATCCAAACAGTGCAATGATGTCGTCAGGCAATCGGGCTCATTTTTTTACTTCGCAAACTTTCCGTTAACCACCAGAGGAAACCTATGAGTTCCGGTCCCCAATCCTCGATCAAATCGTTGACTGGCAAAACGGCGATGGTTACGGGATCTTCCTCCGGTATTGGCCGCGCTATCGCTATTTCGCTTGCCCAACAGGGAGTGAATACTCTGATTCATTGCCGACGCGAATCAGAAAAAATTCGAGAGGTGGAAGCTGAAATTTTGAACCTTGGTGTCGACTGCGAAATTATTTTCCAGGACTTTCTAAACTCACCCAACTGGGACGACATGGTTTCCAGAGCTTGGGAATGGAAGGGAACGGTTGATTTTTGGATCAATAACGCAGGGGGAGATGTCTTAACGGGAAATTCCGCCGAACAATCCCTGGAAGATAAATTGAAATTGTTGTGGCAAGTCGATGTAAATTCGACCTTGATGCTTTCCAGACGAGCTGGCAATAAAATGCGGGAACACTCCGATGGGGCAGGGCGGCATGTCATTTTAAATATGGGATGGGATCAAGCAGCACAGGGTATGGAAGGAGACAGCGGTGAGCTATTTGCGACCACCAAGGGCGCAATCATGGCGATGACGAAAAGCCTTGCACAATCTCTTTCACCCGAAGTCAGAGTTAATTGTATCGCTCCGGGCTGGATCAAAACTGAATGGGGAGAGCAAGCCTCAGACTATTGGTGCAACCGCGCCATAAAGGACTCGCTTATGCAACGCTGGGGCACCCCCGAAGACGTCGCCCAAGTCGCCGTTTTCCTTTGTTCTTCCTCGGCGAGTTTCGTCTCCGGTCAGATATTCCCAGTCAACGGTGGTTTTAAAAACCAATCTCAATAATTCCTTTCTTCGCGTACCAGCTCCATTCGTTGCACTCTTCTCTCGATTCAAGTATTTACCAGCGTAAAATGATTCAAAAATCGGAAGCTAAAATTGGTGAACTGGATTGCATCTTTGTGAAAAGCAAAGCCTGCCAAACGCCGAACGCCGCGGTCATCTTTTGTCATGGTTTCGGTGCTCCAGCCACGGACTTGGTCAGCCTTGCTGAAAAAATCATGGCAATAGGAACGGCTCAACAAGATGCAGTTTACATTTTTCCTGCCGCCCCGATTGAGCTAGATCCTCTGTTCGATTCTCGCGCGTGGTGGATGATCGATATTGAAAAAATTCAAGATCTTATGATGAGCGGTGAGACGCGAGAAATGCAGTCGGAGTCACCTGCACAACTTCCTGAGCGAAGAGCTGACTTGACCTACGTAATTAACCACTGTCGTCATGAGTATTCACTTCCCGCATCTAAAATAGTCGTGGGAGGCTTCTCTCAGGGCGCAATGCTCGCCACGGATGTTGCACTTCACTACGGTGAAGCGTTAGGCGGTTTGATTATCTGGTCGGGTGCACTTATTAATTCCGAACGATGGACGCACCAGGCAATTCGGCAGTCTCCGCTGAACATTGCTCAATCTCACGGAATCATCGATCCAATTCTACCTATCGATGGAGCGAGAAACCTGAAGACAATGCTAGAGTCAAATCGCCACCAGGTTGACTATATCGAGTTTCACGGTCCGCACTCTATTCCGTTGAATGCGATCCAATTAGCTGGCGAATTGATTGGCAAGGTAGTCAACGGATAAACAACAGCAGCAGCTATTCAATCTTGTTAACCCGCAAGTTGTTTTGGAACCGCAATACGTCCGCTAAGCGATAAATCCAGCATGGCTTTCACCACTGTCTTGCGCGCCGACTGCTGACTATTTTGATCGACGGTTGCCAGCTGTTCCATTTCCGAGGCTAATAATTCAGCCGGCTTCTCTGCCAGAGCATCGAATACGCGTATTTGCAATGAAGAGTTAGCATTTTTTAATGCCGGTGCCCAGACGGACGTATCTAATTGCTGCAGAACCAGTTTTAGATCGTCGACAGCCAGACGCTCCAGATCTTCAAAAACAATCACTGTGTTTTTCAAAAAACGTGCCATATCCGGATCTGCCTGATCGATTTCAGCTAGAAGAGAGTATTGAACTGTTTCATCCACTCCGCTGAGAACTCGAGACGCCACATCGATTCCCAACGTAGATTCCTGTTCAAGACCATTCAATCTTTCGAGCCTTGATTTAAGCTCAAATCCAAGAAGCGCAATCTCTTCAGGATCGAGCTCTTCTAATTCACAGATTCGTTTCAACACGGTAACGCGAAGAATGGGATCCAGCGAAGAAATTAAATCGGATGCGGTTTCAGGCTCGACGCAGGACAGCACCAGCGCAATATTCCTCGGATGTTCATCCTGCAGCAAATGGAGTTGAGTTTCGTGATTGACGGTCTTCAAAAACGAAAACGGTAATTCCGACTCGCAGGTGGTGTTCACTGCCCTGTAACTCAATTCCTCAGACGCAAGAGAGTCCGCATCGGTCGATTCATCACCGCTCAAATGCATTCGCCGATTAATCTCCATTCCGGTTTCAGAGGCGAACCGTTCAATAGAATCCCTAACCTCTAACGGGTTCGAATGCTTTAATCGTGAAATAGCTGCCAAAACCGATTTGATGTCGTCTGGCTCTAGCCTAGATAAGACACGCGACGCATAGTCGGTCGGCAAACTATTCACCACAACTGCAGCACGCGTTAGACTACTTGAAAGGGACATAGGCCACCTGCTGGCGAACAAGCTGGAGATAGTGAGTAATCAATCTTTAAAACAAAATTAATTAGAATGCCCCTGGCACTCCAAAGGCCCGTGCATTTCGCGACGGTTCAATATTTTCTTTAACCGGCTCAATTTCCCGGCTTGGCAAACTCGGAAGAGAGGTCGTGACAATCGCACTAGGTTCATTGCTGACAAGTTTATTGGGGCTAGATTCTTGCGAAACGCTTGCATTGGCAACACGGGACTCTGCCGCTCGATATTTATTCGTCAATGCCATTCGCCGTGACATCGATGGAGGCATTCGAATGGTAGACGCCTTAATTTTATCACTTTCGCCGGCTTTACCCTGAAAACCAACCTGAGAAACATCTTGAGTATCTCCGGCAATCGGCATCCCTGAATGGTAGCCTGCCCGCCGGATCACCGCTGAACTACTACCCAACACCTTATAAGGTCGATCATTTTGTACAGTAGCGACTTCAGCGTCCGGACGAACTTTCCCAGGCAAAATAGCGATGGTTTGAGTACACTTAATTAGGTTGCCGTCGGCGGTACGGAACATCGGTATCAAGGTAATCGATTTTCGGTATCCACCTACAGGCTCCCAAGGAACCCAAACGCTGTAGGAAGCACCAAGCTTGTTCTCGCTGTAATGAGTCTGGAATTTATCCTGCTTGTAAACAAACTTCTTATCCGCAGTACCATCAGATGAGTTCTTAGAAGAATCATCAAACCCGTAGATAATTAGTTCACCCTCTGCTTTTACCAGCTTTTCATTCGCATTGTAGAAGAAAATCCTTCCGCCAAACCCTTTAATCGAAGCCTCGCCAGCTTTTTCATAAACTGAGTCAGTCCAAATCGCTGTCATCGTGACCGGAATTGAGTCGATATCTGATTTGCTTTTCTTCTCTTTTGCGTCTTCAGATATCTTTTGAATTGGATTCCAAAGAGAATTCTTCTCGCTAGTCCGCATCGAGTTTTTAATTCCGCTGCAACCGAGTGTGAAGAAAACAGAACAGAGACAAACAGAATAAAGCACCTTAGTAATCATAAAAACTCCTGGACTCTATAACGTTGTCTCTAATCCAACTTTGAAAAACTCGACTGCCCCTACTTCCCAATCGCCTCCGACTTCTACCGTTTAGTCGTCGGAGCCAACGGAGTGCCAGCGTTTGCCTCTTTCCCACTTATAACCTTATAAAGTGGTGCTCCCTGCATTCCTGAAGGATCAGCATCTGGATAGATCGTTTCAATTCCAGCCTCTGTTCCCTCCATGCCCTTGTAGTCTGTGTTGCCATAGACCTCAGCTACGTCGCACAGACACCAATGCATACGATCCATTTCGTCGTTATTCTGAGCTGTCAATTCCTGATCATCCGTAATCAAGTAAGGAGTCATGATAATTAACAATTCAGTCCGCTTCGCGACATCCGATTCGAAGCTGAACAGCGGCCCGATCCATGGCAAATCAGACAGAATCGGTGCTCCCCGTTTGACATGTTCCTTTTCTTCGGTGATTAGTCCTGAGAACACAACAGTCTGACCGGAACGAGCCATCAACGTTGTCTGAGCAATTGTCTCTTCGATATTCGGCGAGATAATCGGCTGCGGTGTCGAATTCACGCCACCTTCACTGTAGCCAATCACAATCCCATCCGAATCGGGCCCCACCGATGACTTGGTCGCGTTAACCGCCATTACGATCATACCGTCGGGACTCACTCGCGGAGTTACTTCCAAAATCACACCGACGTCCACAAATTCAATATTTTGCTGCGACAAACCGTTGGTAACTGTCGTTCCCGCGATTCGAGCAACGGACTGACCAATCGATGCACGCCCCTGGTTGTTCTCCACTGTAGTAATTTGAGGACGACTCAAAATCCGGGTCGAACTCTTATCTTTTAGGGCACGCATCAGAATGTTAATCGATTCATTTCCACCTGAGAGAACCAAACCACCGTAACCGAGTCGAGAATTGACAGTTCCCGTGGCGAGATTCGAGACCGCCTGACCAGCCATCGTCTCGGGAAACGCTCCAATCAAATTTGCGACCGGCAATGGCGACGAGTTGAACGGGAAGCCAATTCCACTTATCGATCCATCCGCTGCAATTGAAGTTCCCCGATCAAACATAAGGGAATCTTGAATTCCAATATCCACACCAAACTCTTCGGTTTGCCCCAAGTCGACTTCTGCAATCAAGCATTTAACCTTCACCATTGGGGGCCGTCGATCAAGACCGCGAATCAACTCTTCGATTTCCGCTCGCTGAGACGGTGTCGCACTTACAATGACGCTATTACTAACCGTCTCTGCAACCACCACGACCGAACGATCAGCCTGAATAAACGCTCCGCCCGTTCGTGGGTCGTCTGCAACAATGTCATTTCGCGATCCCAAGTAAGAGTTGATGGCTTCAACTACGTCCAGTGCCGGTGCGTTGCTCAAACGATATACGCGTGGCTTACGATCCGTGACATCACGGGTATCAAGTCGATTGAGCAAATCTTCCACGACCTGCAAGTCGCCAGCCGGGCCAGACGCGATAATCGTGTTCGTTCGCGTGTCCGAAGAAAAACGCAAGTTAATCAGAGTGGAACCTTCCGTCGCCGACAAACCTTGAAGCGGCAATTGACTGAGATTCGACGTTCCGTTTTGCCCACCTTGCTGGGCCGTGTCGGAGCCGAATAAATTTTCGAGCATCGTCAACAGACCCTCGGCGTCACCGTTGATAATCTCGAAAACCTTGATCTGAGTCTCAGCATCTGGAATTCGATCCAGCTTATCAATCAATGCACCGATTAACTCCATGCTCTCAGCCGGTCCAGTTACAACCAGTGAGTTACTGTTTCGATCGGCAGTCACGCGGACATCAAACATAATGCCACTCTTGACTTCCTTCCCTTTTTTATCGATCGTTCGCAAACTCAACTGGGCTGCACCAAGTGATGACTGCGTTGGTTGAATTTGCTGATTGGCATTTTGTTGATTCTGCTGAGCCTGCTGGTTGGGATTGTAACCCTGACCTGCGTTGGGCTGTTGCCCACTAATTGCATCCTGCAGGACGATTGCCATCTCTTCAGCAAGAGTATTTCGAAGCGGAAAGACCTTGACCGTGTTTGTCTTACCATCTACTTCAGCGACATCGATCGTTTCAAGAACCTGAATCGCTTGTGCGATCACTTCCTTAGGACCCTTCACAATGATGCTGTTGCTTCTAAAGTCAGCAATAATTGCAATTGGCGTGCTGGCCAGCTGCGTTCCCTGACCAGTATTGGCCTGATTAAAATAGCTATCAAGTCGGGTTTTCGCATCGGCGGCAGACAAGTATTTCAACGGAATTGCTTTGAATCCACCCAACTCCGATGTAGTCGCGACTACGTCCATTGAACCAACTAGCTCTTGAACGGCTTTGATTCCAGCGGGCTGTCCTACAACTACAATTGCATTCGGAGAACTTAGAGCTTGAATTTTTGCGGCGCCGGTAGAAGGTGCATAACTCGTGTCGTAAATCTCTTGGATTTGTTCAGCAATCTCCGCACTTAACAAATACTCCAATGGAATTCGCTCAACCAGTGCCTGTCTCGACTTGGACTTAGCAGAGATATCCGCAATTACTTTCCTCACGATTTCCACATCCGCTGCGGAACCGACGATGGTGATAATTCCTGTATCGGGATCCTGGATGATCTTCACTTCATCCTTGACCTTATCGTCAACATCCTGATTCATGTTCTGCGGCAATGTTGTACCAGGAGGCAAGGTGACCGAGGTTTCTGGCTTGGTAATATCCTCCTGATTTCCCTTCTCAGGCTGAGTGATATCCTGGGTCAATCCCATGAGAAAAGCCGCTTGCTGGATGGTTTTCAGTTCAGCCTGATTCGCATCGACTAGAATTGTCTTACGCACCGCACCACGGGGGGTTACTTCTGGTGAGCAATCGATTGACTCCATCAATTGATGCCAATTTTCACGCAGAGAGTCGTCACCCTCGAATTTCAATGATCCGGATTGACGATCGACAATCATCGCCATCCGCTGAGCAACCCGGGTTGGAATCTCAACACGAACGTATCGACCATCGGGAGACGTGGCCGTTCCCAGTCGCCGCCCCCAAGTAGTTACGACCGCCGTTTCAAACTCTTCGATCGAAACCGCGGCCAATTGATGTACGCCGCTCCTTACTTTCGGAGCAACATATTTTGGGAAAACACGTTCTTTGTCACTTGCCACATTCTGCGTTAAAGGCATCCGCTTGAATTGCCCAATCCCTGCATTAACGGGATGATTCCGTGCAACCTCGGCATTTCCACCGAAGGTGTTTAACTGAATCGGACTGGCTGGGGTCGATGCCGGAACCGCAGGCTCTGTAAAAACCGGAGCAAGACCTGTCTTTGCAGGAGGTACAAAACCACCGGTGACCTCAGGCGAGGGAGTTAATCCGATTGGCGGCATCGGCATTTGCACGGCCGGAATGGCAGTTTGAGCCGAGGAAATCGGAACAAATTGAGACGGGGTTGTTTGAATCGTCGGTGCGGCTTTGCTGTTCTTAAGTTTATCGTTATCGTTTTCATCTGCCGAAATCGAACCGCCCAGCAAGCAGCCTACAGCCATGGCGCCAAAACAATAAAAAGGGGTGCGAAGATTACCTGAGGGCTTCTTAAAAAATTTAGCCATTTTCTCGTCCTGTTAGGGTCTAAAGATATACTCCCAACCAAGGACCGAGGCAAAAGGGCTCCGCATTGGTTCTGTAAATGCCTGGCAATTACCGGAACCACCCTCTTTTAACCTGTCAAATCTTGAAATACGCAAGAAAGAAAGGCTGGGTCTTGATTGATACACATCCGAAGCGGCGTACGGGTTACCGACGTCGGACATTCGTAAACATCGGCAGCCATCCACCGCTCGTTAGAACAAAAACAACCAATAGACGCGGAAAATTCAGAATCTTTTCACACAAAAAGAGAAGCTGGGTAAATACGCACGGGTTTACCGCTTAGACGTAAAATCAAGGGAAGTTGCCCCCGAGAACCCCACGAAAAAGTGACCACTGCAGAACGCAAGCACCAATTAAGAGACACCCTTCTTATCCGAATCACTCGACTTGCTTTCCGATTCGGGAGATTGCTTCAACACTTCTTCCGTCACCGGCTCAAGGGGAGTCTTTTCCGCGCTGAAGAACACCTCAGACGGTCCGACCGTCAACTGACTGTTCTCTACGCGGAAGACTGCCTCATCTGAACGAATCTCATCAACGAACCATTCTTTTTTGTCCAGTTCAAATGATTCGCCCTGCTTCAGCTTAAAACGCTCGCCGGTCGTTCTGACATTGACCCACACTTCCCAATCGCCCAGCCGATCCCGAACGATAGCTGTAATTCGTGTCTCCTTCGCGTTCAGAAACGCGGGCGCAGGTTTTTCGACCGGCTTGACCACCTTGGGTTCTTCATCTTTGAAAACGACCCGTACTGTCTCTTCTGTCCACTTTGCCGGAAAGCCATTATCCAAAACCTTAACGACGAAGTTGTAAGAACCGGCCTTTTGCCCAGGGATGACCAACTTGCCAGATCGGGCTCCGTCTTCTGCAACTATTTTCACATTCTCAATTGGCTTATCACAACTGACGAATTCAAATTTGAGCAAATCCTCGTCATCCGCGTCCTTTGCCGACAACGATACCGTAACGTCTTTCATTGAAGTGTAAGAACGAGATGGTCTGGCGGTCACGGTTGGTTCGTTATTGGGAGGACCAAAAATATCACGACGCACAACCGTACTGGCAATACTATCCAGTTCTTCGCTCCACTCACTCTCGATTTCAAGCTCCCGCTTCAGATCCTCAATAAAACCAGCGTCTGTCATCGAAGAAGTCAACGAAAGCACTTCAATTTTTGCCACGATGCTCAAAATTCCATTGCGTATTTTTTTCTTACTTCCAACGGTTTCATTTTGGGGTGTGATTTTCAAAGAGTTGATCCGGTGAAGCAAGTCAACTCGATAGAAATAGCTGAGAAACTGTGTCAAGTCATTCAACGTTCCATCCATCGCTAGCGTGTAGGACTTCCGCTCTCCGACAATCTTCGTTCCAACTTTGAGAGGCGTACTGTCATTTGGCGTCAACATTTTCAGCCTTAGCTTCAAGTCGTCGCGGACCAACCCCTTCACCCACGCCAAATAATTATTACTCGCTGCTTCGATGTCGGCCGGTAAACTAATACTTTCATAATACGCTCGACGACGGTCAGCTTTTTTCGCAATCGCCATCTTATACTCTTCGTCACTGATCTTTTTAGCGATCGCCGCACGGTCAATATCATTTTGGCTCAGCGAATTAATAAACCACAAACCAACGACCGCGACCAACGAAATTGGCACAATGGTACCTACCACATAGACCAGTACTTTTTCTCGAGGTGTTAATTTATCAAGCATGCGTAAACTTCTTCAATTGATATATTCGTGTATCTTCTGCCGATGTCGTGCTAGTAAACAATCGGACATTCAATTCTCGGTTTCAACATTGGCTGATGCCGGTTTTACTTCGTCACCTTCCCCGTCGCGAGCTTCTTCATCCTCAGCTTCGTCTTCTTTAGCTTCGTCTTCTTTAGCTTCGTCTTCTTTAGCTTCGTCT
>WTFU01000026.1:31432-36661 GCA_011523945.1 Mariniblastus sp.
CTTCGTCTTCTTTAGCTTCGTCTTCTTTAGCTTCGTCTTCTTTAGCTTCGTCTTCTTTAGCTTCGTCTTCCTTAGCTTCGTCTTCAGGGACCTTATTCAATTCGCCTTTGCTATCTTCATTCGCTTGACTGTTGGTCGCCATTTGCGATTCTCGGTACTCAAGCGCGCGCTTGTTAAACTCTTCTACCAAAGCGGCTTTATCGGGCGAAAACTCAACCTTCAAACTGGTACTCAACGGATAACTTTTATCAGCTGGATCAACAGCACCTCGGGTTGGTTTCACAGAGTAACTAGCTTCGCTCAGTTCAGCAATCAATTCGGCTTCTTTTCCAACGGCGGTGGTTCGCATATTAACCACGATCCGTGCATTGCCTCCCGCTTTAAGGCCGGTGATTGCGTCGAAAACATCAACGATATTGTCATCGGGGGTCAACGACCGCTCGCTATACTCCCCAAGCTCCTTGAGCCAGTTTATATCGGCCGCTTTCCAAGCATCGATCTTGTCGACCTCATTCGTAATTTGCTCGACACTGGGATTATCACCAACGCCTTTATTCATCCGCTCCAAGGAAGCCAAATCTTCCTTCAGCCTAGCAATCTCCGATGTTTGTTGCCGCAACATCCACCATCCTGAGCCCATCAAAATCACCAGGACTCCGGCAACCGCAGCAGCCGCCAGATACATTCTTGAGCGATCCTGTTTGACCACGATCGGCTTTCGAGGATTCACGAAGTCCAGCCGATAACTTTCTTTGGCTCCTTGTTTCTCGAGCGCCCCTAGAACAGCCGCAAAACGTTCCGGAAATTCCGGAGTGTCGCAACCACTGGCAACAGACGCAAACTGACTGGGCAAGCCAAGCCTGACCCCAACTTCCAATTTCGTTTCGATTTCACTTGCCAGGTCACCAAAATTATCTGACTCCCCAAATACAACGACTTCAGAAACTGTTCGGTCACCGAGAGCCGCCTTGGCTGAGGCCAGTGTCCTCCGCGCTTCAGCCATCAGTGTCGAAGTCCTCTCACTCAAACCGCTGGTGGCTGCAAGTCTAATTGTTCGTGTCGTTAACAACAGATCGCCATCAACGACCGAGATGTCTGCTTGATCTCCATTAGGATCAATGATCAAACGACATTTGCCGTCGGCCAATTCTGCACCTAGCAAATCAATCGTGGCCAGCGGCCGCAACAAGAGATGCTTGACCTTTAGACCCGCAGCATTGGTGATCGCCATCACCCGCTGCTGAAGCTCAGGTGAAATACCAACCGCCAACACGTCCCGAGACTGTGTCTCATCTCCGCGTAACGGAACGTAATCCAAAGCCCACGCCTCACTGAGTGAGACAAACTCATTGTTTGCAATAAACCGAACCATATCCGGAATTTCATTATCCGGCGCCGGCGGGACCGTGAGCTCTCTGATTTCTGCATCAGCTCGACTCACAATAACTGCGGCATCCGCCCGCGACAATCCATTCTTTGCCAAACTCGATTTCAAAGCTTCGGCGGCTACCTCTGCATCGCCTGCCAGGTCGACCGAGAACATATGGGTTATCTTTACCGAACGCTGCGATACCCGCGCGGCAGCGACAAGAATTTGTTCATCTTGAATTTGGACAGCAACGAATGCCATAGCTAACTTTCAGGTTAATCAACTCAGTCGAAAAATACGCGAGTCGAACTCTATTCAATTATGTTTGTACCGAGGGACTCAATCGAGAAACTAGACCTTAAATGGCTCTTATTTCTCCAAGATATAACGCGGGGGACACCAACCGTAGTATCTAACACTACCTCCGCCCGAGAGGTTCCGACCCCGTCGGCAAAATATCCGATGATTTCAGCCCCAAAAACGTCACCACCGGTACAAACGTAGGACATCAGGGTCTTCATGGTCGCGAGGTCGACCACTCCCTCAACGAATAACCACGTCTCATATTTCCGGTTCATGTCTGCACCGGTTGGATCATCTAGCTCGAAATCGGTACCGCGCTGGCTAATAATTTGATCGACGGTCGACTCATCCAGCCCGGGAATTCCCATCAGGACGACTCGCGGAGCCTGCATAATATTGATCCGTCCCGGAATGGTGGCCCCCTCGAAAGTCGTCAGACTCGCCATCAGCCGAGGCATCGTGAAAGGAACGTTGCCAATCTTTACCGGCGACTCCGCAAAACTAGTTAGATTTAATTCATCCCATTCACTTGTATCAACGTAGGCCAACACAAGATCAACAATCGAATTAAGCTTCCGTTTGCTCTCGAGCACCGCAAAATCTGGCGGCAGCAGAGCAGCACTCTGGATGACCGCCGTCTCCGACGGGGGTTCGGTCGATGGTTCGGCCGAAGAACAACGATAGTAAATGACAAAATTCGCCCATTCATCATCGAAAGCACTCTTTAAATCGTCATACAACTGCTCAAGATCGTCCGCATTGACATTAATACGCGGCAGCCCCTCGGCCGTTAAATTACTTTCGTTGCTGTACAATGTTAGATAATTTGCCCAACCTAAATACATCTCCGCATCGATCGATGACACATTGGTACCCGTCATCTCGGCGGGATCTAAAATACCATTTCGATTTGTGTCCAAACCAAACAGCAGCTGAGGCGTTACTCCGTTAATGAGTAGGAGTTCGTCCATGCTGTCTAACGGACCGTTTTTGGCAGAATAAGGTGGTGACAAGCCTTCATAGTAGGCAGACTCTACCCCGTAATCGCGCGCCTCGTCATCCGCATCCAACCAATCCAGAATCGAGTCCGCTATTTCCTCCGTCATTTCCGGCAATCCCATCAGCAGATCCCGGACATTCCCGCCACTCAACGCAAGCGTCGCCTCGGCATAAGGCATCGTGTTCAGATTAATTTTACTGCTTTCATCGATCAATCCGAAACGCTGCCCCTCAGGTGCCCCCTCTTCGTCAAGACTCGACGTCGCAACAGAAAAATAACCGACCAACGCGGCGTCCGAATTGGATACGGCCACCGGAACAGCCTGGAAATAAGTTGGATTATCCCAACGCCCCCCTTTTTCCCGAATCGTAGCTTCGCTGTTGGAGAGATAGAGTCGCACAAAATCCATTCCGGAATCGACAAGATTCTTCGATTGTAATTGCCTCGTACCCAACCTCGATGCTTCTTCTTCGGTTTGCATCAATGCGGTGAATGTGTAGACAGACAGCGAAAGAATCACAATCGTCACCAGCACAATGACCAGCAACATCCCTTGTCGTTGCCCCCGTCGACCGGCACGCCTTCGATCCAGCTTAAACCCCTGCTGCGCAAAAGACTTGATTTTCATCATTTAATTGCCTTCACTTTCAATCGGTTCGGCAACGGGCAAATCAACCACCATTCGGAAAATCTGCATCTGATCAGGATCAGATTGATCCACGGTATAGTCCTGAGAACCGGCGGCAGAGCGAACCGGATCAATCATAATGTTAACCTCGATTGCCACGGGGAAACCTCCATTTTCAATCGAGTCCCATTCGGACTGCCATTCTTCACCATCAAAATATTCAAAACTAATGTCGACGACTTCGTTAGCGATTAATCGAGTAAATTCGTCGGGAGCCAGCATGAGTTCAGTTTCACCTCGGTACTCAGCAACCGCTCGATCAATTTCGCGGCGATAAAGCCCCCCCGGCGCCTTGTTTCGCTGGAACTCAATCGCCGACTCGACTCCACCCTCACTCAGTGAAACAAAATAAGAGAGCGACTTAACATCCGACGGGGACTGCACCTCGTCCTCCGCTGATGCAACCAACGGATTGTACTGATCCAATCGAGGAAGCCGACTAATATCAATCATCAGCACATTCGAGCTTCCTAACAGTGTGGGTCGAAAGGACACCTCCTCTTCAATAATTAGCGACTCCGGCTCCTCTTCTTCCGCCGCAGCGCTACCGCCGGTAAGCATCATCGATTGCGTCTGGATCAAATTGTCTAAGCCGGAGTAATCAGTCGCTTTGTACTGAATCCCTGCCCTTAGATCATTTCCTATCATCGCCAGCAAAGCCCGTGCGACTTGTTTTTGTTCCACCATGGCTTGCTGCTTAGTCAAGGCCACCAAATAGATTTGAATCCCCGAACCCACGGCCGCAAATACAACCACTGACAAGCCCAGGGCGAGCAAAAGTTCAAGCAAAGTGTAGCCCGCCCGGGCACGCTTTTTGGTAAGACGGCCCCCTCGAAGCAGTCCGAATCGTTCTCGGTTAATCGACACCATTTTATTCCATGTCCTCTTCCGGTTCGTAATCTGGATCTGGAATTAGGCGAACAATCGAGATCGAGGCGGGAATCGCAGATTCTTCTTCTCCGCGACGCACAACCACAGTAGCGAGAAACAATCCCGCCTGCATCGATTCTTGAATATCGACCGAATAAAACCAACCGGGATTGCTTGGAACTTCAGCATCACCAGCAGACTCCAAAGGAATCGCGCCGACGACCAACTCGGCCATTGTCGAAGCGGCGATCATATTCGCATCATTGAGCAGTTGCGCTTTCAAACCACTCCGATAACCGAGATGATACAAATTGCCAATTACTGCCATCGAACCACCAAGGATGGCTATCGAGAGGATGACCTCCAGCAGCGACAACCCACGGCGACCACGCCCGGATAAATGGCGGCGTCGGCAAGAGTTTGCATTTTTCAAGACCCGCGACTTCATTGGCTCCCCTCCGGTTCCACAAAGTCAGGGCGAACCGTTTTAGCGATCCCAGTCAATCCCCGCAGATGCACTTCGATCGTTGCCTGCTTCTGATTTTGAAGGGTAATGATTGCATCCTGAGACGTACCATCCGGATAGAAAAAGATCGGCTCAAGTGCCCCCTTAGAACCCGTAGTGGCTAAAATGTCTGCACCGCGTGAATCAACCGCAGCTTCAGCCGCGACAAAGACAACGCCTCGTGGCAGCAAATCGTCTTCAAAGGTCGTTGCCCGACCTTCAACCAGATCCAGTTCTCGCTGTCCTGCGAGAGCCCCCTGCTGCTCAAAGGTCCTAAAAGGAGCGACATTAAAAAATGAACCTCCGGGAGAGATAAAGACCGCGTACTCTTCCCCGTTCTTAATCGCTTTGACACGAGCCTGCCCCATTGCTACTCGCACACGGTCAGCACTCTTTTTAAGAGACTGATTGGCAAGCGTTTGCTGCACCGCCGGCGCCGCCACGGCCGTGACAACGACCATGATCGCAATCACCAAAAGCAATTCCATCAGTGT
>WTFU01000026.1:36761-51721 GCA_011523945.1 Mariniblastus sp.
CGCACCGATTCCGCAGTTGAATGAGAGCATCGCGTTGCAATTTCTTATTCATAGGGAATCCAGCAAATTACTTAACCAACACCCGCCCATTTACGATTTCAAAAAAATTCGAAATAAGCCAATCATTAACCCAATTACTGATTAACGGTTCCTGGGACGTCATCTTCCGTTCCCGTCTGCTTATCGGGACCCGGTGACGTAATCGTGACACGATCATTCAACTCGTCCTTCGTGTACGAGTAGGGACTTTGCCAAGGATCGTTACTGATTGGCTCTTCCAAATAAGGACCACCCCATTGAGCGCGGCTCATACCGGTTGGATTGGTGTGTAAGTCATCAAGCGTAGCCGGGTAAGAGCCAGCGTTAAGCTTGTACATTTTGCAAGCCTTTTCCATGGTCTCAATTTCCAATAACGCAGTTTTTTGTAACGCACCCTTTTGAAGGTTAATAACAGCGACGGTGCTGAGGCCTGCGAGAACCACCAGAATTGCCATCACCAAAAGTAGTTCGAGCAATGTAAAACCAGAGTTCCGGCGACCTTGTCGTTTCAATTTCATCTCAATTCCTCTTAAACAAATTTCTCTATCGGTCTGAATAAAAACAGGGGTAAAAACGCTTCCAAGTTTCGTTTTATTCCATCACACTCCCCATTTTCATAATTGGTAAAAGTAAAGCAACAACAACTATTAAAATAATAAAAGCCATCACCATTAACATCAGCGGTTCTATCAGTTTGACCATCAGATCAAGGCGGCGAACCGTTTGTTTCTCTAAGCTGTCAGAAATATTAATCAGAACATCGTCCAGTGTGTTTGACTCTTCCGCAACGCTGAGCATCTCGGTGACGTTCCTTGGAAAATGCCCTGACTGACTCAGCGGCTTTGAAAGAGAATCACCTGATGTGATATTTTCGGCAGCATCAGCAATTGCCTCGGATAGAATCTTATTCCCGGACGCGTCCCGACTGATATCGAGTGCTCGCAGGATCGGAACACCATTACGCAACAACGTCCCCAACACACGACAGAATCTTCCAACGGCTAACGAAAGGAAGACCGGCCCGAGCAAAGGCAATTTTATCTTCCAGCGGTCTGCCCAACGCCTTCCAGACTCGGTCGCCAATTGATATTTCAAAATCAAGATTCCAAAAACAGCGAAACCAGCAAAAAAGATTCCGTAAGCTCTCACAAAATCACTAAACCATAACAACCATTCGGTAACCAACGGCAACTCGCCCATCGCCCGAAGTTGATCAAACATTGAACCGAACTTCGGAACGAAAAACACGATTAAAACCGAAACCACAATCGTTCCAATCGTTGCCAGTACCGCCGGGTAAATTAACGCTCCTGTTGTCCTCGACTTCAGCTCAGACTGTTGTTCTGTAAACTTTGCTACTCTCAAAAGAGCATCTTCGAGAAAGCCGCCTTCAGCACCCGCCCGCGACATATTCACGGCCATCTCACTGAAAACTTTGGGATGCTTCGCAAACGCATCGGAAAGCGTCTCACCATCCTCAACCCGCTCGATGACATCCTCTAACGCCACTTGAAACACCGGCACCTGCGCCTGCTCTTTGAGAATCCTGAGTGACCTCATCATAGGAACACCGTTTGTTATCAACGATGCGAGCTGTTCGTAAAAAGCCGCAATTTTTTGATCGCTAACCCGACCACCACCGATTCTAATTTGTTTTTTCTCAACTTCGGCAGTCACGGAAACAGGAAACAACCCTTTGGCCGACAACGCTCCCACCATATCTTTTTCCGTATTGGCGAACATCGAACCCGAGGTAATTTCACCCTGTAGATTTCTTGCTTTATAGTTGTATTCAGGCATTCGATTTTAAATCCGCTTACGAACTTCTAAACGTCTAGTTTTTTGAGTTACTATCCAACTTCGACCAAAAAGAGAAACTCTCGTTAGCTTCGCCGGTCGCCCTTGGTTATCCGAAGCACTTCCTCAACAGAAGTGGCCCCCTGGAGCACCTTTCGCCAGCCGTCATCGCGAAGCGTCTTCATTCCGCCAGCGATGGCAGCTTTTTTGATTTCCCACGTACTCAAGCGATCATGAGCCATCTGGCGGAGATCGTCCGTTGTGACAAGCAATTCGTAGATACCAAGTCTCCCTCGGTATCCAACATCTCGACATTCCCGACAGCCAACAGCTTCATAGATTGGCCCCTGCTCGAGCATCTCCATTGGAAAATCATCCGGTAGATCCGCAGTTGCTGGTTTCACTTCACGGCGACAGCTTGTACAAAGCCGGCGAACAAGTCGTTGGGCCATAATTGCTTCGACGGTGCTGGCAACCAAAAACGGCTCGACTCCCATATCACCCATCCGGGTAAAGGCGCCCGCCGCATCGTTGGTGTGCAGAGTGCTAAACACCAGGTGACCGGTCAGCGAAGCCTGAATCGCATTTTCAGCAGTTTCCAAATCGCGAATCTCACCGACCAGAACAACATCTGGGTCGTGACGCAAAATACTTCGAAGAGAATGTGCAAAGGTTAATCCGATCTTCGGATGCACTTGAATCTGATTGATACCTTTCAACTGGTACTCAACCGGATCTTCCGTCGTAATGATCTTGGTTTTCGGATCGTTAATCTCAATCAAGGAACTGTAAAGCGTGGTCGTCTTACCAGAACCGGTAGGCCCAGTCACCAAAATAATACCGTGTGGCAATGAAATCAATTTCCTAAATTCATCATAGGTCTCCTCCGCCATCCCGAGACCCTGCAACTCAAAAACCATTGCGCCTTTGTCCAGAATCCTCATCACGAGGCTCTCACCGTGAATCATTGGAATGACCGAAACACGCACGTCAACTTCGCGACCTTTAACGCGAATCTTGATTCGACCATCCTGAGGCAGACGCTTCTCAGCGATGTTTAGTTTCGCCATGATCTTAAGTCGACTAATGATCGCGGCGCGGAAATGATTGATTTCCGGCGGAACCGGTTGGGTGTGCAGGATACCGTCAATTCGATTCCGAATCACAATTCCATCTTGCTGGGACTCAATATGAACGTCACTGGTTCGCGATTCGACGGCCTCCAGTAGGATTTCATTAACCAAACGAACCACGCTCGCCTCTTGAGCCATTTCAGAAAGCTCACTGCCGTCCGTTTCAATTTCGGTCAGCAACTCGATTCCGTCTTCGTTTCTCTGTTCGATCAGGCCACCGATCGTCTCACCACCCACACCAAGATGATTTTTGATCAATTTGGCAATTTCAGACTGCTCCGCCAGTACCGGCTCAACCGCCAACCCCATCGCGGCGCTAATTTCGTCGAGTGGGTAAAAATCAAGTGGGTCGCTGGTGGCAACCACAATGGTGCCGTTCTCGCGGCTGACAGGAAAAAGCACCTGACGATAGATTATTTTGAGCGGAAAATCTTCAAGCAAGGACAAATCAACTTCTGCCGTTCGCAAGTCTAAAAATTTTACGCCGACTTCGTCCGCCATCGCCTCCAAGGCCGCCTCATGAGATACTGCGCCCGCACCCACCAGCGAAGCCAACACATCCCCACCAAGACTCTCGGCGTGGCTATATTGAGCGTCGGATACTAATCCACGTCGAACTAACGTTTCCACTAATTGCATGTCAGACTCTACAAATCAAAATTGGTTTGAAACTATCGTTGACCAGGTTAACGCGAACCGCATCTGTCCGCCAAAATACTTGACTCTAACAAGGCCACTCGGAAAGCAATGCGACATTATGCGTGACGAATCCGAACTCTAAGAGCACAAAATTGCGTCCAGCACCCGATTCGATTCCATTTCATCACGATCCCGATAAGGACCGCTGAGCAACCGTAATAACAGTCTCAACCCGAACTGGCCGAGACGATTAACGAAGAATCAACCAAAGCGGATCAGTTGACCGGCGATCATTCATTCTCCAACTCGCCGGCTCCAATAAAACCCCATAAAACGCGGCAAGTTTCGAGTATTCTAGCTCAGGCCCGTGAATTTCGCGATTTCTACCCCTCAATTTCCCGTTCGAACACACAATCGTTGACCAATAAAAAAACGACTCGGGAGAACCCGAGCCGTCTATTGTTCTTTTTCGTTATCTTGGCAGCGAAAGGCTTAGAAATCGCTTCCTCGATCACCACCCCGGTCACCTCCGCGATCGCTACCCCGATCACCTCCACGATCGCTGCCTCGCCCCCAATTACCGCGGGACGGAGCCGGGAACTCAAACTTTTCCCCCATTAACTCTTCGTACTTGTCGAGCTGATCTTTCGTCAAAACAGAGGAGAAAATCTCGTTTTGAGCCTGAGCTTGGAGTTTAGCAACTTTTTCCTTCAGCCTTTGACTAACTTCTGCCGCCTTTTCTTTCAATTCCTGAAGCTGCTCTTCCGTCAGCCCCAATTCCTCTACCAAACTATTAGGCATGCTGCCGCTCTGAGGCCCGCCACTACGATTAGATTGAGCTTGATTGTAAAGCTGTTTAAGCCGTGAAATCTGGTGAGGCAACAACTCTTCCATCACCTCCCCTTCCAGTTCAGCGTTAGCAGCTTTCATCTCTTCTTGAATTTCCCGAAAGAGCTCCTGTCGCTCCTCATTGTCGAGCCCCTGCATCCGGTCACGAGCGCCCATGAAAACTTCTCGCATCATTTCTCGTTGCCGGTCTTGCGCTTCCTTGATCGCATCGATCTGATCAGAAACCAATTCAAGTTCTTTTTGAACAGCTTCCTGGCCTAGCAAATTCAGTTGAGAAACTTGTCCCCACATCGATCCACCGCTACCGCGACTACGGCCAGGTTGAGCCATCGCAAAGTCTGCCGCCACTAAAACCGCACACATAACTGCGAGTGCGAGGACTTGAAATTTGACTCGAAAAACCATCACCATCTCCTGAACTTGATTTACGGGACAACTCTTGTTCTTTATTGAAACCCCCGCGAAGCTCATCTCCTCCGGTCAACGCGGGTGGCGGTGTTTTAAACCACCCAAACGCTCCGAGGTTCCGGATCAAAAATAAAAGGGGCGGATTATTTTGCCCCGTTTTCTAATACGAAACAATCCAAGTGACAAAAAAAACGCCTATTTTTCCGACATTCTCGCCTAAATCGACGAATTTGCCGACTCTTTCAAAACCCAAACTACCTGTTCGTCATAGTCGATTTTCAATTTTTTTTGATATTTTTAGTTATCTCAAGCGACTGCTTCGCCGGATCGAAGAATTTTCGGCCAATCTTTTTGATTTTGAACGATTTGCTCCAAAGGCTTATCGGCGATCTTCAGCCCGAACCGACGTGATCTCGAGCTGCTTCATCGAATTCTTCCGACTCTCCTTAAATGCACGCACACTGCTAAGCAATTCTGACGTTGGGTTGTCAACTTGAATTAACTCCGATTCACCGAACTCATTCTCTATGATGATAATGACTTTACTTCCACTTCGACCTGAAACTAGATTCCGTCGATCCTGACGGGGCGCAAATGCTTCCGGCTCAAACGCAACTTCTCGAAACCCGCCTCCGTGAGGAACCGGATTAAAACCACCGGGCTGTGCATTATTAACCGGCATGGGAGCCTCCGCCACCAGCGTTGCTGCGGTTTGCGCAGAAGGGTTTTGATCAAGGAAGTTCGGACCAAAAAGCCCTCCGCACCCAGCTTTATCAATTACCCAATAAACTGAGTCTAAACCAGTATAAATCCCTTCGTCTACGTCACAAATGCGTGCGTTACAAACACCAATCAACTCCCCGCTCTTCGTAAACAAACCGCCGCCGCTTCGCCCCTGTACAGGACTCCCAGCGATGTCGAACTTAGAGACACCATTGTAGTTCGATCTTCGTTTAATTTTGGTCTGCCTAATCGTTGGCCCGGTCTGCCGGATTCCGGCATAGGTCTCACCAAGGGTGGAAGCGTTTTTATAATCACAACCAAGTGTGAACAGGTTGTCAGACTCAAAGTTATTAGCAGATCGCGGCGCGATGGGATTCACTGGCAACGTAACCCCAGGGTGTTGAACCCTGACCAGAGCAATGTCCCGTTTATTTGCATCCCATGCAAGCAGAGCCCCATCAAACTCTCGCACCACTCCATCTTCGCCTGTTAGCATCACGGATATCTGCCCCGCTCCATTCGACTCGCGAAACAAATGCCCACAAGTCAAGATAAGGCTAGTATCGCCATTGCTATAGATCGACGTTCCGCTCGCATAATCAACGTAGGACTGAGAGGGAACGTTCAAGCTAATTTTGACAGTGGAGCGAAGCGCCAGTCTCTCATATGAATTCCGGGGAATAGCCGTACCCTCGCTGGTACTAGCTGAAACAGATCCGCCTGACCGAGACGTTGCCTGATTTGGCAATTCGAAATGTCGGGCTAAGCCTTGTGGTAAACGACTTTGTTTCTCGACCGCAGGTCTGACACCTGCGTTTGCGAACCAGCCCCGTAAAACTTCACCGCTAATCACCCCGGAAAAGCGTTTCACGATTCGTTCGTTGCTGTCCAACATGACCACAGTCGGAGTGCTACGCACATTTGCCCACTGCGCCCATGCAGGATTATGTTCAAGATGAACCGTTTTAACGGGATAACCCTGATTGACCAAACCTTCAATCACCGGATCCATCTGCCGACACGGCGGACAACTTTGCTGGGTTACAAAATACAGACAGGCAGAGGGCGAACTTTGAGAATTTTGACCGGACACGCTAGTTGGCAGCAAAAATACACAACTCATCAGCGCAAAAATCAACGGCAACTCAAATGAAAATTTAACTCTCATCCGTTCCCTCCATGGAATGGTCGATATAAAGAAAAGTTTTCTGTTTAGATCCCACCTCAATTATTCGCTCAATCGCTCCATCCTTGAAGCAACCAACCAACTTTAATCGAGGGTTAGATTGAATTTCAGCAACACTGAAACCCATCAATCATTTTTTTTGCACCTTTTGTGCCAATTCGCTAAAGCATTAGAATGTAATTGCCGAAACGCTCCAAGCTCGAATTATTTCCCGATTAATTGCTGGCCCAAGAGAGCTAGCACAAGTGGACCGACAAGCTGACGACTGCAAGGAACACACCGAACATGGTTGAAAAAGATACAAAACTGAGATCAAGGCTGTGTAAATTCTTCGCGATAGCACTTTGCTCTGCTGTCAGCATTAACGCGTTGGCATCCCTGTACCAAGAGGGCTCCGTACCGGATGCGACGCGCTCGCGGCCTGATATATTTACCAAGCCGGCAGTGATTGAATTTAAAGGCGAAATTCAACCACAACTGAAAATGTATTTTGACAATCGTTTTGAAATAGCCCGTCGCTCCGGTGCCGACTTGTTGATCATTGAAATCGACAGCCCGGGAGGCCTGAAGCAAGAAAGCCTCGAAATGGCGAGAAAACTACGCGACTGCCAGTGGGCCTACACAGTGGCGGTTATATCCAACGAGGCTATTTCTGGCGGTGCATTGGTCGCGTTAGGTTGCGACGAAATCCAAATTGATCCAAATGCAAAATTTGGAGACATCGGCGAGATCGGATTCGACTTAGAACAAGGGGCGTTCCGGCTGATCGAACCAAAACTCGAATCTTATTTATCCCGCGACGCGCGAGATTTAGCGGAATCTAAAGGTAGGTCACCCGACCTTGCTGAAGCGTTAGTCGACAAAGACGTTTTGGTGTATCAAAAACCAGATCCCGAGAGCCCCGAGGGCGTTCCGCTTTTCCAATCTGTTCGTTCCGACTCCCCCAACCAACCAACTGCGCCCTGGGAACTAATTCCTGAATCAGGCCCCGAACGGTTCCTAACCCTTAGTGGGCAGCGCACATTGCAACTTGGTCTGGCTCAAGGCATGACCACGAATCCCGAAGCATTGGCGAATGAATTTAATTTTCAACAAAACTCCATCAAGGTTTACTCGCTCAAACTAGCGGATAAAATCGCTCACGTTCTTAACAACCCCATCGTTACGGTCTTGCTGATTCTATTCGGCATGATCGCGCTTTACATCGAGTTCAGTGCACCTGGACTGGGCGTTGGCGGGCTTCTCAGTGGATTAGCCGCCGTTTTATTTTTCTGGAGCCGATTCCTCGCAGGTACGTCAGGCTGGCTAGAGGTGATCCTCTTCCTCGCCGGTGTCGCGTTTATATTTGCCGAGCTATTCATTATTCCGGGATTTGGAATCTCAGGACTCACTGGAATTGCGTTGCTTTTTGTTAGCGTCGTTTTGGCAGGGCAAAACTTTGTCCTCCCCACCACATCAGACCAGTGGGACCAATCAATCGGAGCAAGCTTCACGTTGATGGTCTCGTGCGTCGCTTTTCTGGTTGCCGCCTTCTTCATTACTAAGAAGATGGGCTCCATTCCAATTCTCAACAAAATGATTTTATCCACCGAGCCCTTTGGATCGCAAAAATCACCAACCGACGCCTCCGGCAAACCAATCCAAACACCTCACCCATTGGTATCCGTCGGAGACTGGGGCGAATCAGAATCCCTTTTGCGACCCGCTGGCAGGGCGAAGTTCAACAATCGATCCATTGATGTCGTAAGCGATGGAGCATTCGTGGAGTCTGGAGTTACGGTCCGCGTCATCGAGATTCAAGGCAGCATTATCCGGGTGACCCAAGTCGATCCCAAAGCCCCCGAACAAGACAGCTAACGAGCAATCACAACGCAAACCCGCGGCATACAACATCCCGAATCCACGCAGGTCAGCCCATAATCTACTCGTGCTCACCACCACTCGGTTCTGTCTTTCGGTTTGAAAGAAACTCGACTAAATCGCGAACTTCCTTTTTCGTCAGTTGATTAATCAAATCAGCCGGCATTGAGGATTTGCCGGGCCGCCGATCGTCGATAGCTTCCTGGTCAATGACGATTTCCTTGCCATCAGCATCCAATAATACCAGCGATTTGTCGGTCTCACGTTGAACAATCCCGACGAGCAGTTCGCCTTCATCCGTTGTCACTTTGACTTGCGTGTATCCCTCAGCGACCACCTTATTTGGGTGCACGATTGACTCAAGCAAATACTGTCGGTCCTTGGTCTTTCCGATCGCTGAAAGATTTGGCCCAACCTGCCCACCCGTTCCATCGATTCGATGACAACGAACACAGGAAACTTCTGTTTTCCCGTAAAACACACTTGCTCCCCTCGCGTCATTGCCACCGATCTTTGCATCGAGGTAAGCAGTCGCGAGATCGGCCGGATCCACCGTCGCGGCCACGTAGGCTGCCAACTGTTCTTTGACACTTTTTTCCTTTCGCTCGGACGCCGCCAGGCTGACGTCGAGGCGGAGATTTGCCTGAAATTCATTCTGGTTCATTTTTACCAACAGTGCAGTAAGCAACTCTGCAGCGTTCTTTGACTTCATTGTACCTAACGTAGAAATCGCTGACTGCTGGGTTTCCTGCTGGCCACTGGCCAATGTCTTTTTAATTAGATCTAGCGCTCGAGCTTCATCAATGTTGGCAAGCAGCTTTATCACAGGGCCTCCCAGCTCGGCAGGCAGCTCGCTAAAATTAGATTCCAATTCAGCTAACACCTCACTCAACCGCTCGTATTTCAATTTTTCCAGACTCAACAACGAGGCAACGCGTTCTTCAACTCGACTCTCTCCGTTGAGTGTGACGGCTTCGAGAGCCTCGCCAATGGAGGAAAGATTGAGGTTACCCGCCGCGGTAATTGCCGCGCTTGGCACTCCACCATCGCCGCTCGCAAAATAAACAAACTCCGACTCAAACGCACTTTTCGCATCAAGAACGTTTCTCTGGGTTGGATCCAGCGGACGCCAATCATGCAAAACTAAATCTCTTGCGGGGGGAGCGGCCCATTCGCCCAATGCCTCGATCGCTTCGATTCGACGAGCCTCTTCCAACCCTTTATTGCGAGCAATTCCGACTAACCTTTTTGCATTCGCAGTTCCGCCAACACGAACATTGGCACTAATGATTCGCCGGATCAAAGCGTCCGAAGTCGCAAATTCATCAATGTTATTGGCTAACCCCGCCAGTTTTTCCATCTGCGATTGAACGTCGACATCGTGCACAACACGCGCCGCCTCGAGAACGATCTTCAAATCCCGATCCATTAACAACCGCCCAACTACTTCGGCAGCCCCGGACTTGCTTCCTTCGGCTTCAGGCAAGTTCGAAAGGAGCAGTTTTCTCATCGCCACGCAAACCGCCAACCGCACACTCGACGATTGATTTGCGACCAAATTAGCCACTCGCTCGGTACCATTGTCGACATTTCGAAGGTAAATACCATTAAGCGCCATGATGCCGCCATGTCTTACAATGGGGTCGGCGTCGGCATTATCGATCAGCATTTTCACAACGGCATCGACGTCATTGCCAGTTCCGATTTTGGACAATGCCATAGCCGCTCGATACCTGACCCGCAAATTATCATGTGCCAGTAGACGCGAGAGAACGACGTTACCCGAATAGCCACAATCAGAAACAATTCGACAGGCTGCGCCGACGACCTCCGCATCCTGGTCCTCGAAAAGTTTCGTGAGGAGAGTCTCTTTTATCCCCTGCAATTTAGCGTCACCCGACCGAGCTAACTGACCAATACCCCAAATCGCATGAAGGCGCCCCAGAGTTCCAACATTCGCATCAAGCGCTAGGTCTTTCAGTGTCTCTAACTCATTCCGCGCGACCAACTCAAACTGTGATTCCGCCCGCACGCGCTGGTCAGGATGCGAAATCAAAACTCGAAGGTTTTCAAGCGGTTGGTTCTGAAGCCCCTGTTTGAGCAGTGACTCAACCTGCTTAACAATCGCCGTATTTTGAGCTTCAGGATCGGCGAAGGAATAAATCCGACCTTTGTTTTCTCCATTCCAACCGAAAACCCAATCCGAAGTGTACAGCTTACCGTCCGAACCAAAATCGAGATCCGTGACCAACATATTCCAAAATGGCTGCTCGTCTTCAACAACTTCCCAATAGGCCCCTTTGGCTTTGTTGCGCCAAGAACGAATTCCGCTTCGCGCTGCGTCTCCGCGGAAATCACACAGGAAGAATCGACCGCGAAAATCTTCACCAAAACCAGTTCCAGGGTAGTATTCCAAACCCGAAGGTCCGTCCGAGATATTCGCAATCGGCGGAATTATGTACGCCGGCGTGTCTTCGTTGTAAGGATACCAGATCTTTTCGCGATTAAACGGCCCACGATCTTGTTGATACTGGTAGTACATCCTCCAACCGGTATCGCCGCCCTCGACGATTTCAACCCAGCGTGCTTTGTCTCCACTATCTGAATTATTATCGCCTGAGAACAGGTTACCAAAATCGTCAAATGCTAACTCCTGGGGATTACGAAGGCCAGTTGCGACGACCTCAAGATTACTGCCATCCAACTCGCACCGAAACACTGCACCCGATGAAGGATCTTTGATTGTTGGCGACAGGTTATAACCGCGGTCACCGATGCTAAAGTAAAGCCGGCCGTCCGGACCAACGATTAATCCGTGCATATCATGACCCCGAAACGCGTAACGGACACCATACCCTGTATGCAATGACTTTCGAATTTCAGCGATACCGTCACCATCGGCATCTTGCAGTTCAAACAAATCAGGGATGCACGTGTAGTACACTTTCCCGCGATACGAAAGTACGCCCGCACCGGTACCCATTTCTAATTTGTTGTACCGATCTGAAAATACCGTTATTGAATCAGGCTTCCCGTTACCGTTGGTATCCTTGAGCAAACGGATCCGATCATCTTTTGCTGTGTAAGTTTGATCGGCATCGGGAATGTACTTCCTGACATAGTCGATTCGATCTTGCACAGTTTGTGCCGCTAGTTCTTCATCCATCCAGTGAGCATGGTTGCGGTTGTCTTCAACACCTTTGCCTTGCCTAAATGTTTCGCAAACGTAGATGTTTCCCTGATAGTCACGATGGAACGCAACGATGTTGGCAACATCCGGTTCGGCCGCAATCATTTCGCACTGCAAATTCGCGGGAAACTTAAATTGCGATATTGCCGTTTTCCCTTCATCGCTTGCCGGTTCAATGACCGGCGACTCTGGCACTGGAGTTTGCTCCGACTGCGATCTCACCGCCGATGTGGAACCAAGGGAAATCAATAGAACGAGCCATGCGGTCCCAAACCGCCCGCGCACGGTGTTTCGCGATTCACCAAATAAGATCTGCTGCACAATACTACCTATTAATTCCTTACCGTCTAAGAGCGAAGACTCATCGACGCGTTAAACGAGGTTCTGTTTAAGCAAAATCGACCATATCCACAAACTGGACATCTCAAACCCAACATTGTCGCGAACGATCGATAATTGGCAAACCCTCTTTGAAAACACGTTCATCGAAATTTTGCCGCCGTTTTTGAACCGCCAACCTTTAAAGCACTCAACAGTTATTACCGCCAACAAAAAACAGCCAACCTCACGGTCCGCCATCACACAACGTGGATCAACACGGAAACTTTATTTGAAATCCCAATCGACTCTCCTCAATCGACTGCCTATGGATCGAATTAGGATTCAGAACAAGAACACCAGACCCCTTAAAACCACCGGAATTAGAGATTCAAATACCCGACGATTAGCGAACAGCGTGTTCGGGAATTGATAGATCGCGTAACTTAAGAAGCAATTCTCGACAATAACTTCCTAGATCTATTTCGCCGCCTAATGGAAATAACCGCAGCTGAAGCACCACTAACAAGGCCATAACGAAGCCTAGAACCACTTTGATTCCCATGGACGCGCTTACATGGATTTGAAGCCAGAACTCAATTCAAATGATAAGAAATGGTTATCAACCAAACTGTTACTACCGTTCACCCAAATTTAACCGCAAAAAACCGCAAACTGGCCTTTCCGACAAAACTGGATTAACTAAGATTACGCGATGGCAGAATTTCTGCCTTTGAGTCATGGGTACTTGCGGCATTTGTATTGCCGGAAGTTTTATGGAATCCCTGCAAAAATTGCTCGCTGGATTTAACCCCGATCATCCAATCGGATTGTTTCACAGAAGAATAACTGTGTGACGGTCTAGTTGGATTTTCGTGGGGATTAGGCCGAATTAACCTATACCCCACCCACTAAATTTTTGTATAGCTTAAGCGCAAATTTACTATTTGCTCTACACACGACACCGAGGTGCGTTGCCTCAGAACGGCCGAACGGTCCGAATATCGGAACCGGCCAAACTGTTTCATTCGAAGAATAAAGTTAATTGTTGACGGTGCATTGATGAACCTGAAGAACTATCGGAACATCGGAATTTCAGCCCACATTGATTCGGGAAAAACGACTCTCAGTGAGCGTATCCTTTTTTATTGCGGACGAATTCACAAAATTGAAGACGTACGTGGTGGTGGTGACGGCGCGACGATGGACCACATGGAACTTGAGAAGGAACGTGGTATCACGATTACCAGTGCCGCAACACAAGTGAGCTGGAACAATCACACAATTAACCTGATCGACACACCAGGTCACGTTGACTTTACGGTTGAAGTTGAACGATCTCTTCGCGTTCTCGACGGTGCCGTCCTGGTTCTGTGTGCAGTTGGTGGTGTTCAAGCCCAGTCGCTTACCGTTGACCGCCAAATGAAGCGATACGGAATTCCTCGTTTAGCCTTCGTCAACAAGATGGACCGAACAGGTGCCGATCCATTCAAAGTCGCTGATCAAATGCGAGAAAAACTCGGTGTCGAAGTTATCCTTTTCCAGCTACCGATCGGACTTGGCGAAAACTTCGATGGCGTTGTTGATTTGATTGAGATGAAGGCTTACCGAAACGACGGAGAAAAAGGCGAGACCGTCCTCGTTGAAGATATTCCAGAGGACATGGTTGACGATGCCAACAAGTACCGTCAGGAGCTTCTGGAAGGTCTCTCGATGTACAGCGATGAAATGATGGAATTGCTGCTCTCAGAAGAAGAAGTGTCCAAAGATTTAATTTACAAGGTTGCCGCAGCAGCAATCAAAGCTCAAAGCTTCACCCCTCTATTCATGGGAACCGCATTCAAGAACAAAGCGGTTCAGCCACTGATCGACGCGATCGTTCGCTATCTCCCCAATCCGTTAGAGAGAAAAATCTCTGCGAAACAATGGGACAATCCAGAAGAAGACTTCCCGCTTGAGCCTGATAAGTCCAAGCCGCTTGTCGGAATGGCATTTAAGATCGTGGAAGACCCGTTTGGCCAGCTTACCTTTATGAGAATCTATCAGGGAACGGTCAAGAAAGGTGGAACCTATTTCAATCAGCGAACCAGTCGTAAAGAACGGTTCAGCCGAATTGTTCGGATGCACTCTGATAAGCGAGAAGAAATTGACGAGGCATTTGCAGGTGACATCGTTGCGGTGATGGGAATCGATTGTGCGTCCGGTGACACGTACTCGGAAACTCCGAAGTATTGCTCGCTAGAGAACATGTTTGTTCCAGACCCGGTTATTTCGGTTGCGATTGCACCCGCTGACCGGGGAGCCAGTGAAAAACTTGGTAAGGCTCTACAGCGTTTCCGAAAAGAAGATCCGACTTTCCGTGTTTCAACCGATGAAGAAACAGCAGAAGTTATCATCTCTGGAATGGGAGAACTTCACCTCGACGTTTACGTTGAGCGAATTCGACGTGAGTACGGCCTCGAAGTCGAAGTCGGTGCACCGAAAGTTAGTTACAGGGAACAGCCAACGCTTAAAGCCGAATTTGATTACAAGCACAAGAAACAGTCTGGTGGTTCCGGTCAGTTTGCTCACATCAAGGGCTGGATTGAGCCACTCGACGAAGAAGAGTTCGCTAAGGATGAGAATAATCCTGAAGTCGTTGACAACTTCCTCTTCGAAGAAAAAATCGTCAGCGGTCGAATTCCAAAACAATTTATTCCAGCGGTCGAAAAAGGGATGCGTCAGTCGATCGTCAAAGGCGTTTTGGCGGAATACCCTGTCGTCGGAATGAGAATGATGCTTGCCGATGGTTCTTATCACGATGTTGATAGTTCTGAGA
>WTFU01000066.1 GCA_011523945.1 Mariniblastus sp.
GGTCGGCTGTTCTCGAGCTGTACCCCCAAGCGTTATCGTACCAACTGAGGAGCTTCACCATATTTGCTTCCCCTGGCACGGCTTTTGTCATATCCGCAGCAAAAATTGAACTATGAGGGTTATCAATAATGTCTGTCGAAACAATTGGATCCTCGGTATATTCGAGCACACCGTTCATTGGCCCGTCGGCGGCAGCTTTGATTGCTGCATTGATTTCTTCCGCGGAAGCTGATTTTTCTAAGTTTACCGTTAGGTCAACGACGCTTCCTGTGGGAACAGGAACCCGCATCGCCATTCCAGTAAGCTTGCCTTTGAGCTCAGGAATAACCAAAGCGACAGCTTCGGCAGCACCGGTTGAAGTAGGAATAATGTTCAGGGCAGCGGCGCGTGCACGGTAGAGGTCCTTGTGAGGCGCGTCCAAAACATTTTGGTCATTGGTGTAACCGTGGATTGTGGTCATCAATCCAGCAGTGATTCCAAACGTGTCGTTGAGAACCTTTGCGACCGGTGCAAGACAGTTAGTGGTGCAGCTTGCGTTCGAAATGCACTTCATATCGTCGGTGATTTGGTCGTCGTTGACACCAAGGACGCACGTTAGATCAGGAGCGTCTTTTGCCGGTGCGCTGATCACTACTTTGCGAGCACCTGCGGCCAAGTGGGAATCGTAACCCCCACGAGTTTCGGTCGCTCGGTTGCAGAATACTCCGGTGCTTTCAACCACCACGTCAACCTTCATCTCTCCCCAAGGTAATTTGGCAGGATCGCGTTCTTCGAACACGCGGATCTTGTTACCGTTGACGATGAGATTCTCGTCGTCAAAATCGACGGTCCCCGGAAATCGTCCGTGAATACTGTCGTACTTAAGCATGTTTGCCAGAGACTTGTTGTTTGTGAGGTCGTTGACTGCGACAACGTCGAACTCGTCACTTCGACTCATCAAGTTACGGAACGTTAAACGCCCGATACGACCGAAACCATTAATTGCAACTCGAATCGCCACGACATTTCTCCAATATTGGTCAGTAGTTCAAAATCAAAATTTTTTTTGGTGTAGGATAAAGCAGCGACTTTAAATCAAAGGTAGAGGCCGATGCTTGTGCGGTGACGATAACAAATTCTCGTAAACTACGGCAAGTGGGCGATATAATCGTAACCGCTGTTAAACCTGCTTTTGACAGCCCAAACTCTTGAAAATGATCGTGGAAAATCGATGACGGGCGGCTCAAATAAGGCGAATTGGCAAATTCCGCGAGGTGTAACGGCCTCGAATTGGGAATACGCTCAGGCGAAACACATATCGGCCGGATATGACCAATTTCTCCTTGACGATCCATTAACCATGGTAGACAGGCAGATCCTCGACCGTTATCTGCCAGATCGAAAGGTTGAGGGCGGTGAAAATGAAGATTTGAACAAACCGCTAATCGCTGATTTTGGTTGCGGAAATGGGCGGACGCTGATCCCGTTACTAAACAGAGGGTACCAGGGAGTTGGCATTGATCTCTCCCTTCCAATGCTAAACGCTTTTCAAAAAAAAATTGGGAGCGAACCGAATAAAGGGACTTCGGTTGTAAAAACATGCGAAAAAGACTGTTTTTGGATTCAGGCTAACCTTGTCGAATTGGATGGAATCGTCGACGGAGCGTTTGATCATGGTCTTAGTCTGTTTAGCACGCTAGGCATGATTCGCGGGTATGAAAATAGACAGGTCTTTTTGGAGCACGCGCGACGAACCATTAAGCCGGGGGGGTGGTTTATACTTCATGCCCATAACGTCTGGTATCAATTGAGGTATCCTGGTGGTCTTCGTTGGGCTCTAGGGAATGGCATTCGCGCAATCCAGGGGAAAGCTGAGTTTGGTGATCGCGAGTCCAATTATCGTGGCATTAACAATATGTTCATTCACAGTTTCCGCCGCAGGGAGCTCTTAAAGTCATTGTCGCTTGCCGGGTTTCGCGAGTTTGATTGGTTTGGAGTTAGCCCGCATCAAGATCAACCCGTCGACGGTCTTCCTATGGGACAGTCACTGAGATTGGTGGGTTGGGTTGTGGCCTGCCGGTGAATCAGTTTCTCGCCTGTTGATCGAAGGCATTTATATCTTGAATCTTTGAATTGATTCTTCGATTATTTAGGCCTAACTTGCTGGATGTACGATGCCCGCCATCGACTTTTGGCGGGAGCTTTTCCATTGTTATAAGCATTTACTTTTTAATAATCATTTAGTAACGACTTTCATTGGATTTGATCTTAAGGAGAACTTTGTATCAATGCAAAGCACGGTTACAATCAGAGGTTAGTTTGAAACTTGATGGAGAGGATTTAATATGACGCGGCGAGAGCAATTGGAGTCGATGCTGGCGGACTCGCCAGACGACACATTTCTTCGGTATGCTCTTGCAATGGAGCTTGAGAGTGAAGGTGACAATGAGCGAAGTCTCTCACTTCATCAGGGGCTAATTGCGGATGAGCCACCGTATGTTCCATCGTTCTTTATGAGTGGGCAACAATTGGCAGATCTTGAACGTACAGACGAAGCCATTGAGATTCTTAGGCAGGGCATCGAGCAGGCAAATTTGCAAGGTGATGATCATGCAAGGGCTGAGATGATTTCTTTTTTGCAGTCGCTTGAATAAGCCGCCGAAATTTTGGATCAAGAGTTTTCGTTGATCGAAGTGTGGCCTGGCGACGGGTTGCAATGCTTTTGAACATTTATTCCACAATCTCGGTCTAACTGAAATTGATTGGGTGCAAAGCCTAAGATCGTAAAACTTTAGTTTTGCGCAAAAAGTGAGTGTTAAAGCGTAAGGGTTTTTCTAATTAACCATGCGTTGGGCGGCGTGAATGAGAAAGTTTTGGTTTTCGAGAACCCCATTCTCCGCCTACTCGTTTGTTAGCCAATGAGTTTTAATTTCGTTCATTGACACTGACCACCTCTTCCTCAACACTTTAAACTAACCAAACTACCTACTTGGCCGCTTTCGGGCGCACTGTGAATTAGCACGCGAGAGGCCTAAGTAACCAGCCAATCTGAAATGCGTTGGCTCGTTTTAGTGCAAGAATTAGCGAAATAATCTTCAAGCTTAGAAATCTCATTTAGATGAAATTGCCAGTGGCACACTCCGAATTTAGCGAATCTTCTTCGGATGAATTGTTGAACACTGATTCACCGATTTCGGGGCACCGAATCGCTTTTGTCGGTAAATTGGGAAGCATGAATCGCCGTGAAGCGCGGGAGTTAGTTCGTCGTCATCAAGGGGTGATGGTAGAGCGGATTGATCAATCGGTTGACTTGATTGTGATTGGTGCGGACGTATTGCCACTGGGAGATGAATCTGAGTTGCTGGATGATTGGGTGATCGAGGCAAGTGCTCAAGGACGCGTCAGGGTGATTAACGAAACTCAGTTTTGGCAAGAGCTGGGAATCGTGGAGCCAGATCTGGATATCGGACGTTTTTACACGCCGGCAATGCTGGCTGGTTTACTGGGTTTGCCGTTATCGACCATTCGTCGCTGGCATCGGCGCGGGCTGATTACTCCAACGAGGCAGGTCAAGAAATTAGCGTATTTCGATTTTCAGGAAATCGCTTCGGCGCGTCGGATTGCACGTTTGATCGCGTCTGGTGCTACAGCACAATCAATTGAGACCAAGCTTTCACGCCTAGCTGGGCTTTACCCCAATCTCCAGCGCCCGTTGTGTCAGCTATCTGTAATTGTTGAGGGACGTCAACTGTTACTGCGGCAAGGGGGAGGCTTAATTGAACCGGGCGGTCAGATGCGAATTGATTTTGATTCGCTCAGCCCTAACGGAGCCATGGATGATCAGGAGATATCGTTTCCGATCAACGAACCAGTTCCTCCAGTTCCATTAGACGAGTTAGTCACGCCTGATGAGTTTCTTAGGGCAGCTATCGATTTTGAAGATGAAGACAATCTAAAGGGGGCGGTTGAAGTATACCGCGCGATGTCACTTGCCTTCGGGCCATCCTCAGATTCCTCTTTTCGTTTGGCTGAATTACTTTATCAGCAAGGTGATTTGCCAGGGGCGCGAGAGCGTTACTATTTGGCAATCGAGTTAGACGAGTCGTTCGTAGAAGCGCGGGCGAGTTTGGGCTGTGTACTTGTTGAGTTGGGAGAGCAAGAGCTGGCGATGGCAACCTTTTACGGAGCACTCGCGCATCATGCAGATTATCCAGACGTCCATTTTTATCTTGCTCGGTTGCTGGATGAAATGGAGCGTGCGTCTGAAGCTGAGCCGCATTGGCAGAAGTTTCTGGACCTCGCCCCCAAAAGCCCTTGGGCTGAAGAGGCACGTCAGCGTTTAGGTGTTGATCAATAATCAGTCTGACAGCGGTTTTTGGGCGAAGATTTAAGCACTTTCACGTTTTCAAGCAGGACTGCTTTCCTATTTGACTTTAACGGTTAGTTAATATTTAACCTCTGTTAGGTTCTTGACGTTCTTTCTGGTTTTTCTTGCTAGGTCTGCAGATTCTTCCGATTGTAGTAGCAGGGGATAGCTGTAGGAGTCCCGCGCGAATTTTCCAATCAACTCAGAAATCTCTTTTTGTCGCACTGTTTCATGACCCCACGAATCAAGCATAATTTGGCGAGGGCTGGATTGGCTTGCTGGCTTTTAATCTGGATCGTTTCGCTTTCCTTCGCTCAGAAGTCCTATCCCACCACGCGTTATCGTGGTCAGCAATTGCTTGAGGAGAGAAAGGTTTATGATTTAGGAAGCCAGTTGTATGCTGATTCAAACAGTGATTTTCAGGCCATGGCGCCTAGTCGATGGAGTACGCCACCGGTAGCCGCTCGCCCAGTTGTTGTCAGTCGAGAAGAGGGCGTCAATTTTCAAGCTAAGAAGCCGGTTAAGAAATTATCGGGTTCCCGTTCGCTTTCCCAAAGATCGGATAACATTGATCAAAAGCTTGGTACTTCGGTGGCGGGTAAATCTAAAGGTTCTTATTGGTCGCAAGCTGGGATCGATTTTTCTTCGGCAAGTGAAACGCCAGTTCGTTCGCAGAAACGTCCGGATTACAAGGCAGGTTTGAGCGCGGGGTATCCATTACCAGTTTCTGTCGAGCAAACTGTTTCAAAAGCTTCTGAGAGTCTTCCTCCACGTGGCGTCATGCCTGCGATTCCAGAACTGAATCGGAAGAGTTGGCAACCCAGAGTCAGGCTAGAGCGAGGAAAGACTGGTGAATTGAGCCCTAGTAATTTCAGGGCAAATGATTGGGACGTACCGGCAGCTGAGTCGTTGTTGGATCGAGGATTTCGACGCCCAGAAATCACGAGGCGGCCAAACGTCGACTATCAACCATCGGCAGGTTATTCCGGTTTGGAGTCCGAATGCGACAAGGATAAAACGGATTCGCCATCATTAAAAGAAATACTCCGGACAGGGCGCTACTTTGGTTCTGCGAACCTCTCATTCCTAAAGCCGGTTTTACAAGGTGATCTCGCGTTTCAAACTACGGGGGCTGCCGGTCAGTTTCAGAACAAGTTTGACTACAACTATAGTACTGCAAGTCAATTTAACTTCGGATTTGAGTCCAAAGCTGGACCGGGGGTCAGTATAAATTACTGGGAATTTGATGGCACATCTGAAGCTTCCAGTTGGGTATCCCCTGATATTAGTATGGGAGAAACCATCGTAGATCTCGGCGGGGTGTTGAACGGCATTCAGCTCTCAGATTTTGATTTGAATGACACCGTGACGGTCAACGACTTACTTGATGTTCAGAGTCTTGAAGCTAGTTTTTTTAAAGAGGTAAAATTCAAAATCTCTCGAATGGGTGGACGAGTTGGATTTCAGTGGGTTGATATTGAGCGTCAAACCAACGCGGTTCTTGCGGTCGATGGAGGCACAACAATCGAATGGGCGGGTAAGACTCAGTTTCAAGGCGCTGGGCCAACTTTTGGTTTGGATTACTTCCGTCCGATCGGCCATACGAAGATTGAGTTTCTCGCACGTGGCGATTTAGGTTTGATTTTTGGGCAGAGGGATAAAGTTCTTATTGACAGTGCAGGTGCGGTTTTCCAAAACCTAGGCGATGACGAGTTTTTAACGAATTTGAATATGTTTTTGGGGGCTCAATACGTCATTTCTCGTGGTGGAAATCGATGTTTTTATCTTCGTTCCGGTTTGGATTATCGGGCTTGGCTTGGGGCTGATAATACGACCGCTTCAAATTCTGACTTTGGCTTGCGTGGTTTTTCGTTGACCCTTGGCTATAATCGTTGAATTGCCCCACGATTGCCGGGTGCGAGTGTTTCTCTGCGAAGCTTTGCTCGTTTTTAATTCGCGAGTGTTAAACGTGATCTCCAACGGACGATTTCTGCATGACAGTAGCCGTATTCATCACTAGTGAGTCTGATGCCGCGTGTCTCATCCCATGGGGAATTCATTTTGCTTTGGCGGATCACACGGACTTGTTGATTGTTTGCCCGAGAAAATCAAAGGGCAAGCGGGCTTGGGAGAAATTAGAACTTTCCGCCAAAGTGGAGCGTTCGCTTTATCAATCTGTATTTGCCGAACTGGAAAAAATCGATCCGGGGCGCGTCGTCATGAAAGATGCGATTGCCGATGGCGATGAGTCGACTGATATGGATCGAGTTGTGATCGAAACTCGGGAACTCGTGGCGACTGCACCCGAGGATGCTTTTGTTGAGGAAATTGATAATCTCGATGTGCGGTTAGTGCTGCTGCCAGCATTTGCTCCCGTGAAAGGTTCGAATGAGACCGGCATTCGCTGGTATCAAAAGGTTTTTAGAGCAGCGCCTTGTCAGGTCGCAGTCGTTAAAGGCAATGTTCCAAGTGGTACGGACGGGAGTCGAATATTTGTTGCGAGTGAAGGAGAAACTGATTCGGATCAAAAGTTAGCGGTGGCCAGAAGTTTACAACTCGCAAAGGCTGTCGTAGCCGACAAGGTTTCGCTGGTATATGTTCGACCGGACGATGACGAGGTTGCGGCAGAGGTTGCGGAAACTCATCTGAATCAGCTTGCAAAAACAAATAAGGATAAATCGCTTGAAATTGTACCTCGCTCAATTTTAGCGGATTCTTTGTTTGATGGAATTCGACAAATTCCAGAATCGGAATTTGATGTTTTGCTGGTGGGGACGCGTAAAGAGAAAATTATCCGCTCGTTGTTTTTAGATTGGGATCTGGCCAACGAGGAAGCTGATCCGGCCATTGTGGCGGTG
>WTFU01000010.1:0-42927 GCA_011523945.1 Mariniblastus sp.
CTATAAAAATATTGTAAAAATGAGGATGGTGGGGATTGTGAACCACCGACTAACCCTAATTGGAAAATTCGTTGTAAAAATGGGTCGCGTTTTCGATTTTCATGGGATTCACACCTTGAAAGAATTGGTGGTTCTATAGAGAATCTTTGCTCGCGGCGAAGTTTCTATTTCGCTTCGAGAACAACTTATTTGGAAGAGTGGCTGAGTGGTCGAAAGCGCCTGATTGCTAATTAGGTGAACGAGTCAAATCGTTCCGCAGGTTCGAATCCTGTCTCTTCCGCTTTAAACCCGTCAATTGTTTTTTCAATGGGCGGGTTTTTTTATTTCACCGAGGGTTTTGCGGTTGTCGCCGTCGCATTCGATTCCGTTTAGAGGGCTGTCTGCAAAAAACAGCTTTATGTAGTTATCTTCATATTGCGATTCCTCAGCTGTAACCGAACCCACGAATTAGCGAAAATAAGTAGTTAATATTGCGGTTTTTACGGATTGTTTGTAATTAGTGTCTTAGTTTAGACGAGCCAAAAAAGTGAACTTTTCTTTTGACGGCGATTGTTGTAAAAAGAAAAAAACACCGGTTGGGCAGGTTATGAACAGATTATCCGACAACATTTCAAAGATAAGAAGTCTGGGCGTGATCGTAGCGCTGCTGACTTTGGTGTTCTGTTCTACAGGTGTTCACTCTTTCGAGGAGTGTCCTCACGAGACGGTCACGCAGGAAGTCGAATTGCTTTCGACGCGCGAAGATGATGGCGCGTTGCGTTCAACACGACCGTCAGGTTCATTCGTTCGTCCGCTCGATTCTGTTTTAACGCGACGTGTTTCGACATGGTCGAAACGGGTCATGGTAACGGAACGATCAGCCATCAATGGTTTGGGCACGTATCTCAGGCTCTAACGTGATTTTGCGCGTTCCTGAGAATTTCTATCGCCTATCAAGCGAGTTTGGCCATCTGGGAGTAGTTGTGCTCAGATAGCGCGCATTTGCTAGTTGATGTTTGAATTTAAAATTGATTTTACGTTTTTGAAGTGAGAAACATTATGACATTGTCTGCTGGTATTGAGAAATTTAATAACGATTGCTTTCCTGCGATGGAGGCGAAATTCAAAGAACTTGAGAAAGGTCAATCGCCTGAAACTTTGTTCATCACGTGCTCGGATTCTCGAATCGATCCAAACTTGATTACTCAGACCGGACCGGGGGAGTTGTTTGTCATTCGTAACGCTGGAAATATTGTGCCGAAGCCAGGCACGGGTGAGTTGTCGGTTGAGGCAACCATTCTGTACGCGGTTGATGTTCTCAAGGTAAAGCGGATCGTTGTTTGTGGGCACTCGCATTGCGGCGCCGTGACTGGCCTGATGAATCTGGAATCACTCAATGAGCTACCAGAAATCAAAAGCTGGGTTAGTAAGAGTTCTGCGGTACTGGACCGTCTCGATTCAGATCAGGCGACACTTTGTGAAGGAATCCAGCAGAATGTTAAGCTTCAAATGGAGCATTTGCTTGAATTTCCCTCGGTTGCTAAGGCAGTTGCTGCGAACGAGTTAGAAATAGAGGGTTGGCTGTACCACTTTGAAAGCGGAAAGGTTGAATTCCTTGATTAAGGAAATCATTTCCTTAGGAGAAGCGTACAACTGATCTGATCTAACTTTAAAGCGGAGCGTAGTGATGAGTGATAACTTGCTCAAGTCGAGTGAGACGAAAGAGGCTAGTGGTGATTCTGGGGCGAGTCATTTCCGAGATGATTTTTTCGCGTCAATTGTTGTCTTTCTCGTAGCACTGCCGTTATGCATTGGCATCGCGGTAGCAGTCGGTGTCAGTCCTGCCCGGGCACTTTTGACGGGAATTATCGGTGGAATTGTAGTTGGATTTTTTGCCGGTTCACCACTTCAGGTGAGCGGTCCAGCGGCAGGATTGTTCGTGATCGTCGCGGATTTGCTTGCCCAGGGTAAGGAATCCTACATTTCTAAACTGGGTTTGGGTGCTGAGGTTCAGGAGAGCGAGGCGCTGGCCTACTCGTTGATGGTTCTTGGCACATCTGTCTTCCTGGCTGGCATTCTCCAGTTTGTTGCAGGTAGATTTAAACTAGGGCAATGGTTTCGCGCTGTCTCTCCAGCCGTTGTCAAAGGAATGCTCGCGGGTATTGGACTTTTGATTTTATTCAGTCAGTTTCACGTTATGCTTGACCATCAGGCAATGTGGGATGGCCACAAGGCGCATGGCGGTTTGGAATACCTGGCCACGATTCCAGAGGCAATTCTGAAGTGTTTCTCTGCGGACACTTCGGCGAATCACCATCTAGCCGCACTCACCGGGATTCTTACCATTGCCTGCATTGTCATTTGGCCGATGCTAGCACCCAAAAAGCTAAAATCGGTGCCAGCGCCGCTGATTGGTATTTTAGCTGCAACGCTGTTTGCCAATCTTGCTGGACTGGACATTGTAAAAATTGAGGTAGAAAAAAATATTTTTAAAGAGACGACTCTCCCGGACAACATCGTCTGGTTTCAATTATTGCTTGATCCCATCGTTCTTACGGGGGCAGTAGTTATTGCGTTGGTGGCGAGTGCGGAAACATTGCTATGTGCTTCTGCCGTCGATCAATTGCACACCGGTCAGCGAACCGACTATGACAAGGAACTTGCCGCGCAGGGAATCGGAAACATTCTATGCGGACTTATTGGAGCGCTGCCGATGACGGGAGTCATTGTACGCAGTTCGGCCAATGTCAATTCTGGCGCGAAAACAAAATGGTCGACGATTCTTCATGGATTTTGGCTGCTCATTTTTGTGGCTTTGCTGCCAATGTTGCTCGCTTACATTCCAAAAGCGGCGCTTGGAGCACTTCTCGTTCATATCGGTTACAAACTAGTGAATTGGAAGCAAATCAAGCATTTGTGGAGTATTAGTGTTGCAGAGACGGGCATTTATTTTGCAACCATGATCACAATCGTTTGTACTGATCTTCTAATTGGCGTTGTATGCGGGATTCTTTTGTCCGGCATAAAATTGCTCTATCGATTTACGTATCTGGAAGTAGAGCAAGAGAAGGACGGCGACGTTACCCACTTACAACTCTTGGGTTCTGCGACTTTCTTGCGTCTACCTAGCCTGGCCAGAGCATTGGATGGAGTTGAACGTGGAACTGAACTCCATATCCATCTCGACCGACTCGCCTACATTGATCATGCCTGTTTTGATTTGATCAACGACTGGTCAAGGCAACACGAGAAATTGGGCGGTAAGCTTTGTATTGACTGGGAAGAATTACAGACTAAATTCCTTTCTGATCCTTCGCTTGAGGTTCGCTCGGTGGTTGATAAAAAACTGGAGGCGACGACGAACTAGACAAATTGTCGGCGTCGCAGTCGTTTTTGATTTAACGCAGGCGTAAGTCCGTGAGACGAGCGGATTGTGGTCGGTCGGGAGGCCGGCTCAGGTTTTCCGTCAGACGCGGGAGATCGTTAATGTTTAGGTCCCGCCGGTTTTAAATCAGCTCAACACTTGTTGATTGATTCCGGCCGGCCTGCTTGGATTGATACATCGCGCGGTCTCCGGCGGTTAGCAGCCGCCGGGAACCGGTGTTTTTTAGTTTTGAAATAGCAACGCCGATACTGACTGATATACCAGACGGATAAAAAACAGGTCGTTGTCGAGAAATGGTTTGGCAAAATTGGTCAAATCGACGTTCGGTATCCTTCTCTTTGACTACCTCAAGCACGACACCAAACTCATCGCCCCCCAACCGCCCGACGCAAATGGCATCTGAAAATTCTAAATTTAATTGGTCGGCAAACCACGCGATGGCCTGGTCTCCAGCAGAGTGGCCGCGATTGTCATTGATTCGCTTGAAATAGTCGATATCTAGAATGGCAAGTGCGAGTCGTTTCTCAATATTCTGTTCCAGGGTTGATTGGAATCCCCTTCGATTAAGAAGTTGGCTCAATTCATCGGTTCTGGATTGGATATAAAGCTCCGACTCCGTCAACGAAAAGGTTGAGAGTTCGGTAAAGCGAATGAAGTGCCAAACTGTACCGTTGATTTCGAGCGTCTCAATCGTTCGATGATAGGGCTGCTGTTCGAATGGACCAGGGGAAGTGAGTCGCACCACGTCGGTTTCAACGAAGGGTAAATTGGGTGACGGCGGTTCGCATTTTATTAGTTCAATTACTTGTTGGTTTTTTTCAAAATCAGTCGAAGTCGCCCCAAAAAGCCGTTCGGCTTTTTCGTTCCAATAAAAAGGGAGTTGATTTACATCGGAGATGATCAACGCCTCGGCGTATTGTTTAAGCAAAGCCTGAAACAGAGCGAGAGGAACAGAGTTGTTTTTGGTGGGATCCACAATCAATTATTTTTTTGATGAAGACTTTTTCGCTTTGGTCTTTTTTGACTTTGCCGATGCTTTGGTTTTGGATGTTTTTTTCTTTTTCTCACCAAAGGCGGCGCCCCAGTTCTCAGAGTATTTTTTAGTTGTACCGCTGCGCAAGATAGTCATAATTCGATCCTGAATGAAAGTTTATTAGTTGAAAGATCTTGAAAAATATTGAGTCGCAAACCAATTTTAGTTGGAATCGATTCGAATACCGGACGCCGGCATTAGACTGCCGTCGAGGTCTCGGTGTTTTGCCACGTTGTAGGAATAATGTCAGAGGTTATTTATACATCAAGTGATTAGCTTTTTGTATTTAAATCGCTTGGGTTCGTCTTCTTTCAGCCCAAGCCGTTCTCGCCGTTGATGTTCGTAGGTTTGGTAGTTACCCTCGCACCAATGAAGATAGCCATCCCCTTCGAAAGCAAGGATGTGAGTCGCGATTCTATCTAAAAACCAGCGATCGTGGCTGGTGACCACAACACAACCAGCGTAATTTTCAATGGCTTCTTCGAGTGCTCGCAACGTATCGACGTCGAGATCATTGGTAGGTTCGTCTAACAAGAGAACATTAGAACCGCGTCGCAACAGCTTAGCGAGATGAACGCGATTGCGTTCTCCACCCGAAAGAACGCCTACCTTCTTTTCCTGATCGGGTCCGCGGAAGTTGAACCGATTGACATAAGCCCGAGCATTGACTTTTCGCTTGCCAAGTTCGAGTGTGTCGTGACCTTCAGAGATTTCCTCGTAGACGGTATTGTCGTCACCAAGACTGTCGCGGGATTGGTCGACGTAACCTAGTTCGACGGTGCTGCCAATTTTCAGTGACCCGCTGTCGGGTTCCTGCTGGCCGGTAATCATTCGGAACAACGTGGTCTTTCCTGCTCCATTCGGGCCGATCACGCCTACGATGCCGCCGGGTGGGAGGCGGAAGTTGACATCCTCCATTAGTATCTTTTCACCGAATCCTTTTCCTAAGTTTTCGGCCTCGATTACAACGTCTCCAAGATGCGGACCCGGAGGAATCTGAATCTCAAGATCTTGCTCTCGTTCGCGTTGGTCCTCATTGAGCATTTGCTCGTAGGCGCCGATCCTCGCTTTGCTCTTGGACTGGCGAGCTTTGGGCGACATTTTTATCCATTCCGATTCACGCTTAAGTGCTTTGAGCCGCGCATCGTTTTGTTTCTCTTCGACTCTTAATCTAGCTTGTTTTTGCTCCAGCCATGAAGAATAATTTCCTTCGAACGGGTGACCCTGGCCGCGATCCAGTTCAAGGATCCATCCAGCGACATTGTCGAGAAAATACCGGTCGTGGGTGACTGCCACGATAGTTCCCGGATAATCTTGAAGCGTTCGTTCAAGCCAATGAACGGAATCCGCGTCCAGGTGGTTGGTAGGTTCATCCAGGAGCAGTAAGTCAGGTTTTTCCAGGAGAAGTTTACAAAGGGCGACTCGGCGACGCTCACCACCGGAAAGTTCGGTAACGTTTGCGTCTTTGGGCGGTAAATTCATGACCTCAAACGCGACTTCAATTTCGTGATCCAGTGACCAGCTATTGGAGGCTTCGATTTGATCCTGGACGCGAGCCATTTCATCGTAGACCTTCTGCATCGCATCATCATCGAGAGGTTCAGCACACTTAGCGCTTAGCTCATTGTAACGATCCAAAAGTTGTCGACGCGGAGCGACGGATTCCTGGACATTATCCCAGACGTTCTTTTCCTGATTTAGTTGAGGCTCTTGCGGGAGATAGCCTACGGTAAAACCGTCGGTAAGCCGAGCTTCTCCGTCGAATTCTTTATCGATGCCTGCCATGATTTTCAGAAGGGTACTTTTGCCGGTGCCGTTGCGGCCCAGTACGCCAATCTTCGCACCTGGATAAAATGAAAGCCAAATATTGTTAAGGACTGCCTTGGTGCCGTGCTTTTTGGTCATGTCGACCATCTGGAAAATGTACTGTTTACTCATAGCGGTAATTATTAAGTTCGTGCGATTTAATTGAGTTAAAAGTTCGAATTCTAGGGTAACGTTTTTGTCTAATCTCTATTCCCACTCGATGGTAGCAGGTGGTTTGGAGCTAATGTCGTAACAAACACGGTTGACGCCGTTGACCTCGTTGATGATTCGGGTCGACATCGTCGCAAGGATGTCGTAGGGCAGGCGCGACCAGTCGGCGGTCATAAAGTCATCGGTGTCTACACATCGAATCACCAGTGCATTTTCATAAGTTCTTGCATCTCCCATGACACCAACGCTTTGGACGGGTAATAATACCGCGAACAACTGGGATGTCTTACGGTAAAGGCCGGCGCTTTTAATTTCTTCGATGACGATTGCATCCGCTTCGCGGAGGACCTTTAGTTTCTCTTCTTTGATTTCGCCGAGACAGCGGACGGCGAGACCGGGTCCGGGGAAGGGGTGTCGCCAGACTAAATCTTCGGGCAGGCCAAGTTCGATGCCAAGACGACGGACTTCGTCCTTAAATAAATCACGCAGTGGTTCGATTAGATCAAAGCCAAGCTTTTCCGGAAGGCCACCAACATTGTGGTGCAGTTTTATGGTGGCTGCCGGTCCGTCCTCGGCGGCACCGCTCTCGATGACGTCGGGATAAAGTGTGCCCTGGGCTAAGAATTTCGCGTCCTCGATAGTTTCGGATTCTGCTTTGAAACACTCAATAAAAACGTGCCCGATTTTCTTGCGTTTCTCCTGCGGATCCGTGACGCCCTGTAAAGCGGTTAGGAACTGTTCTTTTCCATCAACCACGCGCAGGTCCGTTTTAAAATGGTCGGTAAATTGTTCGGTCACTAATTCGGCTTCGTTTTTCCGAAGTAGACCGTTATCTACAAGGATGCATGAAAGTTGGGGGCCAATCGCCTTGTAGAGCAACGCGGCGACGACCGCGGAATCGACGCCGCCGGAGAGGCCGCAGATTACGCGGGATGTTCCAACTTGCTCGCGAATGCGTTCAATGGCCTCGTTGGCGAAATCTTTCAGCTTCCAAGTGCCGGTACAGTTACAGACTTCGAACAGGAAATTTTTCAGAAGAATGGAACCTTCGGGCGTATGCGTGACCTCGGGATGAAATTGAAGCCCGTAAACCGGAAGTTTCAAATGTTTCACGGCGGCCACTGGGCAGGTGCTCGTATTCGCCAACGCGGCAAAGTCTTCGCTGACTCGTTGAACCTGGTCGCCGTGACTCATCCAGACTTGGGCTTCCTCTGGAAAGTTCTTGAACAGGACATCTTCGGTAGCGACATTGCAGATCGCGCGGCCGTATTCACGCGTGCTGGTACTTTCAACTTTCCCGCCAAGGTGATCGCACGCGAGTTGCATGCCGTAGCATATCCCCAGAACTGGAATGCCCATGTCGAAGATGCCGGGATCACATTTAGGTGATTCGGATTCGTAAACGCTACTTGGACCGCCGGAGAGGATAAGACCGCTGGGTGAGTGATTTTTTATTTGCTCAGGAGTGATATCGTGGCGGACAATCTCGCAATAGACATGTTGCTCCCGAACCCGCCGTGCAATTAACTGGGCATATTGAGATCCAAAATCTAAGACGAGAATCCGTTCGGAATTTGATTTGGTGTTTGTTTCAGTGCCCAGTGACATTCGAATGGTCCAAATGTTGCGTATTAAATAACAATACCCGCGATAAGGAGGCGGGTAGGGAATCTCGGATTATACGAATGTAAGGCAGGTTTTCCAACGCGTGTGACCTAAGAAGTCGGGAAGTTCGGACTTCCCATTTTATAGGTGGATAAAATTGAACAATTACGCATTTCTGAGGGGCCCGCCAGAATAGATGACGGCGATACGCTATCGAAATTGGAGCCGGCACGTATACTGGCTAATTATTACGCAAATTTTGATTTAAAAATACGGATTTCCGGCGAATGAAAGTGTTAATTACGAATGACGATGGCGTTCACTCACAGGGGATAATTCAGCTTGCGAAATTGGTTCGTCGTCATTGTGATGAGGTTTTTCTGGTGGCACCTCGGATTGAACAGAGCGGTGTAAGCCAGGCCATTACCTTCCTGTCGCCTTTATTTCCGCATGCATTAGGTGGTGATTTAGATACCCAAGATGATCATGTCCCGGGATATTCGGTCAACGGTACGCCTGTGGATTGCGTCAAATTGGGAATTCATGAGCTGTGTCCATGGAAACCAGATTTGGTTTTGAGTGGGATTAACGGAGGTTTGAATGCTGGTATTAATGTCGGACACTCTGGTACCGCTGGGGCGGCACTCGCTGCAGCGACGTTTGAAATCCCGGCGTTTGCCATTAGTTTGGAAAGCTCGGAATTTATGGACTTTGGACTCGCTGCAGAGATGGTATGGCCACTGATAAGGCGCGCGATGGAAAGTAATCTTCCGCCCCGAACCGTGGTGAACATAAACGTGCCTACAGTTGCATTGGAGAAGTATCCTGAAGCTGCTCCCGAAGTGGTATTGGTCCCGGTTGAAACGAACCCGATGGCCTATGAATTCGCCACTGGAACTGACCCGAAAGGACGCTCGTATTTCTGGTCGACGAACTTTCCGGTACCGGAACCCTCCGAATTTCTAACCGACACGCAAGCGCTCGCCGCTGGCAAGGTAACGATTTCAACGATTAGCTACGACTTAAATTATCCCGATTCTCTTGAGGTGTTGAAATCGGCCATGAGTGAAGATTACCCGACCGTGTAGGCATTGAGCGGATGTCAGTCCTTTCCAGAGCATCGATATTATCAGTCAATAGTGGAATTATTTAGGGAGACTTTGAAGAAATGGGTGCAGCAACAATCATAGGCGTGGTGACCGTTTCCGATCGAGCAAGTCGCGGCGAGTACGAAGATCGAGGCGGCCCAGCGGTTATCGAGTACCTTAAACAAACCGTGACGTCTGAAATAGAGTTGAAACCTGTTGTGATTCCGGACGAACTTGCACAAATCGAGGCGACACTAGTTCAACTGTGTGACGGTGAGAATTGTAATTTGGTTATTACAACGGGTGGAACAGGCCCTGCGATTCGTGACGTTACCCCCGAAGCGACCGAAAATGTCTGTGATAAAATGATGCCGGGATTTGGTGAATTAATGCGTCAGGTTTCTTTGACCAAAGTCCCCACTGCGATTCTATCTAGGCAAGTTGCTGGAATACGCTCGTCCGAGACAGGGGGCACACTCATTATTAACTTACCGGGCAGTCCTAAAGCGATTGCTGAGTGCCTTGATGCGGTATTTGCAGCGGTGCCCTATTGTGTTGATCTGATCGGTGGAGGTTTCCTGGAAACCGATCCCGATCGAATCGTAGCGTTTCGTCCCAAACAAAAGTAGTGTGAGAAGAGCTTTCGCCGAAGACAAACGTTGGGCCAATTTTGAACCTAGAGATTGTTAAAAGGCGCAAGATAATGACTGCGCTTAGGGAAGTGAATTCAGGAGACGTCATTGTCAAGGCAATGTTGTTGGGCTTTCTGCGTACGGCCCTCCGCAGTGCGACGGCAGAGGCTGTTGGGTTCTTTTGTCATTTTGGAGAGCACCATTTTTTGAACGCTATGGCCAATTGTCCTTGCGTGAGCGAATGCAGCAGCCCGCAGAGCGATTGTTTTTGGCAAATTGTCTAGTTGCAGATGAACGTTTTGAATGAACGTTTAGATTTTTTTGAAAGAAATTTGTCCACGAATACAAACGGCGGAATTGAGCAATGGTAAATAAGGTTCCTTTAATCGAATTTGGTGTTTGGCTTGCGTTATTTTGGCGAATGTTGTTTTTTTTCGTTAAAAATTGGTTAATTGTGAATTGTTGCGTCGCAGTTCGCCATGATTAAGGGCAGTCGTTGAGATTGTCAATGGTGCTTTTAAGGACATTAATCCAAATCCAAAGGTCGAAAAGGATAACTTATAGGAGAAAATCTTCTAAAAAATGGAGGTATTAGCGATATAAATGCTTTATGAAACGCAAGAAGTGTCTATACTACTTGAAACCGGTTTCAGGTGTCTCCGCGCTGATGCAGGTTTTTGAAAGCGGTTTCATAAATGTGCTTTAAAATATAGCGGTGAATATTTCCATTTTCTTATTGTCCCATGAAAGAGGTTCTCATGAAAACTAGACATTTTCGCAAGGGTTTTACTCTTGTCGAATTGCTCGTCGTCATTGCGATTATCGGCATTCTGATCGGTATGCTTTTGCCTGCGGTGCAGCAGGTTCGCGAAGCAGCTCGTCGTACAACTTGTATGAACCAGTTGCGTCAAATCGCTTTGGCTGCTCTTAACTACGAGTCAGCTTACCAGTACTTCCCATCCGCAGGTGATCACTCTCAAGGATTCGATGCTGCCGGTACGCAGTTCCGCACGGCAGTTGATCGCGAAAACTGGGGTTGGGGATTCCAAGTTCTGCCGTTCATGGAGCAAAACAATCTTTACGACATGCGTATCAACGACGGCACGGATGGTTCGCCCGGCAAAATGTTGTCACGCGTAGTACCTACCTTTAACTGTCCTTCTCGTGGCGATCGTCGCGGTGTTCAGTCTTGGGGTGCAGATTACTTCCTTGGTGACTACGCTGGTGTGATGACCTCTTGGAACTTCGGTGGTAGCTACCCTGCAGGTTGGGGTGGATTCAACTGGCAGGATCAGCCAGCAAGCCAGCCTGAAGGTCAGACCATTTGGCGCGGTATTATTGCCAAGACTTTCAACTCTTACTTGGACTCTGGCGTTCGTGTTTACCAGAACTTCGGCAAGGTCGGATTTGGTGCTGTGACTGACGGTTCTTCGAACACGTTCATGATCGGTGAGAAATCGGTTGACGCTCGACGTTACAGTCCTCCACCAAGTGGTTGGGACTGGTGGGATCTTCCCGGTGCGATGCACAGTGCCGACTGGCCAAACATGCGTGGATTCATGTCTTCCGCAAGCGGTGCCTACATTTGGCCCGATAGTCTTCCAGCAGACCGACGTCGTGGTAACTCGGATCACAATGAGCACTCGTTCGGTTCGGCTCACCCTGGAACAACCAACTTCGCAATTGGCGACGGTTCGGTTCAGGCGATCTCGAACAACATCGACGGCTTCATCGCCGACCAGGTCGGTCGCCGTGCGGATGGTTCAATTCACGACATGACTGAGTTGTAAACCAAGCTGTTTAAGTTAATTCGGATTCCGCATCTTCGGATGCGGAGTCTTTTTTTTTGGAGAAACTATTAATGGTCGCTTTTATAGGAAAATCAATGTCAATTCGAGGCGCTTTAGCTTCCGCGATGGTTGCCATCGTAATGGTCGCAGGATGTGGCAGTGGAAATACTGTCGAACAAATCGTAGGTGAAATCAACTCGAACAATACAATGCGTATTGCCAGCAGTTACGTCTTGTACCAAGTAAAGAACAACTACAAAGGCCCTAAAAACAAAGATGCTTTTGTTAAGTTTTTGAACGATCCCTCGATCTCTAGCAATCTCGAAATGATGGGATTTGACATGAGCGACGTCGAATCTGTGTTTATTAGTCAGCGCGACAATGAAGAGATTCAAATTCGCTGGGGCGTACCGGGAAGTCAGCGTGGATGTTACGAACCGCTTGCTTTCGAAAAAACAGGAGTCGATGGCGTACGGATTGTCGCGTTTGGCAATGGTGTTTTCGAAGAAGTTGATGACGATGCGACTTATGACGAGTACTTCTCTGGAAAGCACAAGCCAGAGGCGAATGCTCGGAAAGATAGTACAGCGCCGAAAATTGATAAAAACGGAAATCAAGTCGACTGATTTGAAGTTTTTCGAAAATGGGACGCTTTCGGGCGAATCCGTTTTAAAGCAGAAGATCCCTTCGGTAAATTTTAAATTTGGCGAGGGGATTTTTTAATGCGCGGTTGTAAAATGTGCCAATTGTCTTCGGGGCGTGGCCGAGGGTAATTTTACTAACGCATTTTGGAAAATAAGTTACGTGAACTAATTATTCGGCTTTGGCAGTGGACTCTCGGACGCTAATCTGAACCGACGGCTTGGGTAGGTCAATTTCTTTGTTCATCAACAAATCAAGCATCGCATTCCCGGCGGCAACCCCCATTTTGAAAGCGGGTTGTCTAACGCTTGTCATTGGGGGCGTCATGTAGGGAGCCTCCGTTTGGTCATCGATTCCAATCAGCGAAACTTCGCTTGGGACGTCAATACCATGTCGATAAAGCGCTAATCTAGCTCCGAAGGCTGACATATCATTCGCCGCAAAAACGGCAGTAAATTTCTTACCTCGAGAGATAACTGTGTCGATAGCTTTGACACCCGAAGGACCGTCAAAGGCTCCCTCATAGACGAGGTCTTCGTCATAAGGAATATTTGCCTCTTTTAAAGCGTGGAGGTATCCGTTGAGCCGCCTTACCGAATCCTGATGGGCTTTAATTCCAGTGATATGCACGATCTTACGATGTCCAAGTTCAATCAAGAATTTGGTTGCTTGGTAACCGATGTCGAAATTATCTACGTAGAGACAGCGATCCTGCAGGCCTTCCACTTCTCGTCCGACCAGAAGCAGAGGTTTTTTTGCTGCAAGGCGAAGAAGGTGTTCTTTTTCAATATCGCCACCGATGATAATGAGGCCGTCAATTTGTCGTCGCAGAAGCGTGTCGATACCCCGGAGTTCGATTTCCTTGTCCCAAACTCCATCGACCAAAATTGGCGAATATCTGGTGTCGGTCAAACAATGGATCACGCCCCGGGTCACTAGGTCATAAAAGGGGCTTCCGATTTTTTGCGTCTGAACACCGATAATCATGGAGTTGCCGCCAGCGAGACCGCTGGCAAGGGAGTTCGGTTCAAAATCGAGATCCTTGACCGCCCTGAGGACCGCTTCACGTTTCTTGTCATTCACAGGTGTCGTGTTATTGAGAACTCTGGAGACAGTACTTTTAGAAACGTTCGCGTAATCCGCTATATCCTGAATAGTTATCTTTTTTGGGTCCATAACGTCAATTTCGGCGCTTGTTCTAGTGCATTTTGAGCTAAAAGGCTCGAATTATGAGGACGTGTCGTGTATATTTATGAAAACGGTTTCAAGCCATTGTTTTTCGGTAATCTTAGATCTGCTGCTTTTAGCGATCTTTGCTTTCTGATGAAAATTTGATTGGCTGAGAAACGTCGATTTGTTGAATGGGAATTGGTTGATTCGTGATCGCAATCCATTGAAATGCTACCCTTTCTACCTAATCAATATAGCGAAAACATGATACGAAAACACTTTCGGGGGAAGGGGAATCTGAGAGATCTTAGATCTTACGGAAAAACGGGCGGATTTACCCATACAAACCCGCCTTGCCGTTCAGTTTAGCTCGCCTCAAATCGCTTAGTTTTTAGCCCAAATTCGACACTTAATTACCACTGTGATTCGAGACCACTTTTGAATACGCAATCTATGATTCAGCCAACAACCCAAATCGTCTCAGGTGATTACTGCGATTTAGGTGGCGAGCAATTTTTCCGAATCGCTAACGTGCAGAAAATGAGTGAGTTTTTTCTGTCGATCGTAAGCGCTTATGACCACTGGATGTTTATCACAAGTCGAGGCGCTCTAACCGCTGGGCGTAAGAACTCGAGTAAGAGTTTGTTTCCGTATTACTGCGCCGACAAAATTATCGATGGGGCATCGAGTACCGGTTCTTTGACGATTGTTCGAATCCAGCGGAACGATGGCCAGCAGGTTCATTGGTCTCCGATGTCCGGTCCCTCTACGCCAGACATGCGAATTGCGAGATCACTTTACCGCAATGTAAGCGGAAGCAAAATCATTTTTGAGGAGATTAATCTCGATCTTGAATTGACCTATCGTTATTCATGGAGCTTTAGCCAGAAGTTTGGTTTCGTCAGAGAGTCCTGTCTCTCCAATAATTCTGTGTTACCGCAAAATTGCGTCATCCTTGACGGTATCCAGAATGTTTTACCCGCCTCGATTGATCCAACATTCCAAATGCGTTACAGCAACCTTGGTGATGCTTATAAAAAGTCAGAACGGTTTGAGCGTACGGACTTAGGGATTTATTACCTCAGTTCCATTCCTTCGGACCGCGCAGAGCCGAATGAGGGGCTTCGGGCAAATGTAGTTTGGTCGATTGGCTTGGAAAGCGCAGGCCTGTTACTTAGTTCACGGCAAGTTGACGAATTCAGGCTTGGCCACGCCGTGCGTTCGGAGTCCGACATTCGAGGTTCGCGTGGAGCCTATCTGAAGGTTGCTGAAATGGAGCTCCCTGCAGGGGGTGAGAAGCAATGGAAGATCATCGCGAATTTGGACTTAGATCAGGCGGACGTTCTGGACTTCAATGACTGGAGAGAATCTGCCGCGAACCCGGATTCGGAAGTTGAGGGAGATGTAACGGCGTGTGATGAACAGTTAAACCGGTATGTTGCTTCTTCGGACGGACTTCAGGCGGGGGCTAATCGCCGGGAGTTGGTGCGTCACCAATCCAATGTTCTCTACAATGTGATGCGCGGTGGTTTGCCTGTTTCGGGCTACCAAATTCCTAAAGCCGATTTTCTGACGCATGTCGAATCATGCAATCGGCATGTATTCAATCGAAATTTGGATTTTTTAAATCACTTGCCGGATACGATTGAGAACCGAACGCTTGAGCGACTCGTTGCGGAACAGGAAGATTCGTGCCTTTTACGAATCAGTATGGAATATCTGCCATTCACATTTAGTCGTCGCCACGGGGATCCGACGCGTCCCTGGAATGAATTTTCTATCGATGTTTTGGATGAACTTGGACGAGAAAAATTGTTCTACCAGGGTAATTGGAGAGATATTTTTCAGAATTGGGAGGCTCTTTCGGTTTCATACCCTGAGTTTGCGCCCAAGATGGTTGCGCGATTTTTGAATGCGTCGACCGCAGACGGCTACAACCCGTATCGGGTCACCAAAAATGGCTTTGAATGGGAGAAGCTTGATCCCAGCGATCCATGGTCGAACATTGGCTATTGGGGTGACCATCAAATCGTTTATTTGCAAAGGCTGCTTGAGCGTTGCCGGGAATATTTTCCGTTGGAAATGGATGGGTTGTTGACCAAAGAATGTTTTTCCTTTGCCAATGTCCCTTATCGAATTAAAAAATATGCAGATGTTCTGAAAGACCCGTGTGATACGATCGTTTTTGACGAGACTCTTGACGGTGAAATTTCTACGCTCGTGGGGCGGATTGGCGAGGACGGGAAATTACTCCAGCGGCATGGCGAGATTAGTCACGCTTCTCTTTTGGAAAAGCTACTGATTCCATCGCTTGCTAAAATGTTCAATTTGGTTCCTGGAGGTGGTATTTGGTTAAACACTCAACGGCCGGAGTGGAATGACGCTAACAACGCACTTGTTGGTAATGGTTTATCAGTTGTGACGGCTTGTGATTTGCGAAAATATCTCTGCTTCCTTCGTGCTTGGATTTCAAATATCGAATCGCCCGCGTTTGCTGTTTCTACGGAAGTTGCAGAAGTTTTGCGAAATCAAACAACGCTATTTCGCGCTCATGTTAAGCAACTTGAGCAGGGGTGGGATGCCAGAACGCGTAGAAGTTTTGTAGACGAATTGTCGGCGATTGGAGACGAGTACCGGGCCGGGATCTATTCTTATGGATTTAGTGGTGAAAAAGTTGCATTCCGAAGTGATGAACTGAATGATCTGTTCTCATTGTATTTGCAATATTTGGACGACACGATCTTGTCGAACCAGCGTGCCGATGGCCTTTTTGATTCGTACAATGTTCTTTCGTTTGGTGAAGATACTCTTTCATTCAATCGTTTGTTTGAGATGCTTGAGGGGCAGGTTGCGGTGTTGAACTCGGGGTTGCTGAATCCTGACGAGGCACTGACGGTGCTCGATGCGTTGCGCGGCAGTGGAATGTACCGTGTGGATCAAAACAGTTACATGCTATACCCCGATCGGGATCTGCCCCGCTTTACGGAGAAAAACCTCGTTCCAGATGATGATGTGCAGAAGTCAGAACTGATCCGTCAGTTGCTCGAGGCGGGCGATGAGTCGATCGTCAAAAAGGATAAGTCGGGGAGGGTTCATTTTAACGGAGATATCCGGAACGCGTCTGTTTTAAGAGAGCGTTTAACAGGGGTTGGCCAGGAAGGCGTCTGGGCTGACTTGGTTTCTGATGGCGAACAAAACCTTCTGGAAATTTTTGAAAGAGTGTTCGACCATCAGTCTTTTACAGGGCGATCAGGTACATTTTTCGCTTACGAGGGCTTGGGTTCAATCTATTGGCATATGGTTTCCAAGCTGAAGCTCGCCGTCGTTGGTTATTTAGCAAAAGCCCATGCTGACGCTGAATGCGGTGCCGAGCATGAGCGAAGTATTTTAGAGCGTCTTCGCATTCATTACGATAATATTTGTAGTGGTATCGGTGTTGGAAAAACGCCGGAACAGTATGGTGCGATCCCGACAGACCCGTATTCGCACACGCCGAAACATGCTGGTGCTCAACAGCCTGGCATGACTGGGCAGGTGAAAGAGGATATTCTCTCGCGTTTCTATGAGCTTGGCCTAAGGATTGAAAAAGGAATCGTCTCGTTCGATCCTTCTCTGATGAGACCGTCCGAGTTGCTGGCAAACGAAACGACGTTTCAGTACCTCAATGTAAGCGGCGAATGGGTTAATCTAGCATTGGGATTTGATCAATTCGCCTTCACGCTTTGTCAGGTGCCCGTGATTTATCGAAGGGGAGACGCGTGTGACCTTAAGGTCGTGACAAGTGACGGCGAGACAACACGATCTGAACTTACGCTCAATGCAGTTGAATCGAGGCATTTATTTTCACGAGACGCGATTGTTGAGAGAATCGAAATTACATTTCCGTTTAGCAAATAAAACCAGCGACCTTAAAATGAAATTGAACTCTAAATCTTTGTCAGTAGCGGTTTTCTTTCTGCTTGTTCTGTTCCCACAGTTTTCAACGAGTCAGGAAACTGGGGCGATTCGGGTCGAACTGAAACAAACAGATTCGGGCTGGCAGTTGTTTCGAGGCGGCAAACCCTACTATATCAACGGTGTTGGTTGCGACGGCCCAATGGGTGACCTGGCTGAGACCGGTGCGAATTCGTTCAGGACTTGGCATTTCAATGAAGATACTCGCAAATATTTAGATGCAGCTCATGCAAAAAATCTTTCGGTAACGGTCGGGATTTGGCTGGGACATGAGCGTCACGGCGTAAATTACCAGGATTACGATTCGATGGCGAAACAGTTCGATGTCGTCATGCAGTGCGTGAATGAGTTGAAAGATCATCCAGCGGTTCTCATGTGGGGCGTTGGTAATGAAATGGAGGGAGATGGGGCTAATCCTGCCATTTGGTCCCACATCGAATACCTTGCCAGTTCGATTAAAAAAATTGATTCCGCGCATCCAGTTATGACTGTAATAGCTGAAATCGGCGGCAGAAAGCTGGAAGCGATCAATAAGTTTTGCCCGAGTGTCGATGTGATTGGCATCAACTCTTACGGCGGCGGTCCGTCGTTAAGTCAGCGATACGCGGATTCAGGATCAACCAAACCTTACGTGGTTACTGAATTTGGACCGGTAGGTACCTGGGAAGTTGCCAAAAATAATCTCGACGCAATTCTAGAGCCATCAAGTAAGAATAAAGCGGAGCATTACGCAAAGTCGTATCGCAGTTTTAAAGCTGATTCAAGAAACTGCCTTGGATCGTATGCATTTCTATGGGGATTCAAGCAGGAAGCTACAGCAACTTGGTTCGGAATGTTGCTTCCGAACGGGAATCGAACTGCGAGTGTAGACTCAATGGTTGAACTCTGGACCGGCAAGGCTCCGAAAAACCGTTGCCCTGAAATTACAAAATTTGAACTCAAAGGAAACAACGAAGTTGAGTTGGGTGAGACGGTAAATTTTGAGATGAGCGCGATGGATTCCGATGGAGACCCGATTAATGTGGTCTGGGTGATGACGGATGAGTCATCCAATTATGTGACCGGCGGAGATTTTCAAGCGGCCCCGACAACGTATGAAAAGAACATCGTTAAATCTGACAAAAACAGTGCGGAAATCAAAATGCCGGATTCAGGCGGCCTTTATCGAATTTATGCGTACGTTGACGACGGAAATAAAGGCGGAGCCGTTGCGAATCTGCCGGTTCGAGTTCGGGGGCCAATTAAGATGAAGCCCGCAAAAAAAGTTGAGTTGCCGGTTGCCCTTTACGATGAAAAGATGCATGAAGACCTGTATACACCATCGGGATACATGGGTTCGCACGATTCTTTGTCGTTGGAAGCAAATTGCGAAGTCCAGCCCAAAGCTGGTAAATCTTGTCTGGAAATAAAATACAATCGCGGCGATGCCTGGGCGGGTGTTGTATGGCAAAGTCCAGCGAACGATTGGGGAGAAGTTGATGGTGGTTTTGATCTTTCTGCCGGGTCTAAGTTGACGTTCTGGGCGCGAGGGGAAAAAGGTGGCGAAGAGTCGAAATTTGGTGTTGGATTGATAGGGCGTGAACAACCCTATTTCGATTCGGCGAAGAAAGAGATTACCGTAAAATTGACAGATCAGTGGCAGCAATTCACGGTCGATTTATCAGGCCAAGACCTTCGAAGAATAAAAACTGGGTTTTATTTTTCTTTAGCAGGGCAGGGTGAGCCTCTGACCTTTTATCTTGATGATATAAAATTTGAGTAGGCCGGTGATTTCGGGTCGCACAGTGCCTTATGATAGTGTCTTCAACTATTGTAATGGAGCGATCAAATGACTGTAGGTGTAGGCGGAATAAAAAGACAAGACGCTTTGAATCAGCTGGGCGACATGACGGCGGGAACGAACCCGATTCTTAAGCCAGAATTCCAAGCAAGAATTCAACGGTTGCAGCAGTCGCTTCAGGCTTCGGGCGCAAAAGCGATGTACCTCCACGCCGGCACCAATTTATTTTATTTCACCGGTCTCCGGTGGAGTCCGAGTGAGCGTATGGTCGCAGCGGTGGTTCCGGCAGATGGAGAGCTTTTTTACATCGCCCCTAATTTTGAACTCGATACGCTACGAGATTATTGGATGTTGGAAGCACCAATCGTAGGATGGCACGAACATGAGAGTCCCTATGAGAGTTTTCATTCAGCGATGTTAAAGCACGGGATCAGTGGAGGAACGGTTCTTGTCGACGAAGCGAGCCCGTTTTACACGGTGACTGGTCTGTGCAAAGCTAATCCAGAATTTCAATTCGAGCTTGGCCAATCCGTGACACAGGCATTACGAAGTATTAAATCGGATGCCGAGGTCGCAATCATTCAGCGAGCCCATGAAATGACTTTGGCCGTTCTTCAATCTGCGGCTTCGATTCTTGAGCCGGGTATCACAACGACAGAGGTTGAGGCATTTATTGATGAAGCCCATCGCGCGGTTGGGGCGTCTGCCGGATCATATTTTTGTATTGTTTTATTCGGAGTTGCTACTTCGTTCCCCCATGGTGTGAAAGATCCACAGGTCCTCAAAGCAGGCGACTGGGTTTTGATGGATACGGGATGCGTTTTGCATGAATATATTTCAGATATAACCCGCAGTTTTTGCTTCGGCGAGCCTACCGAGAATCAACGAATCGCCTGGTCGGCCGAGAAACGCGCGCAGCTGGCAGCTTTTCATGCGGCTGGAATTGGTGTGCCTTGCGAAGAGGCTGATTCTGCTGCACGACAGTCACTCGTTGAATCGGGGTATGGGCCGGACTATGAGTTACCCGGTTTGCCGCATCGAACGGGGCACGGTTGCGGGCTAGATATTCATGAGGGCCCAAATTTGGTTCGAGGCGAGGGAACGACCATGTCCAAGGGAATGGTTTTTAGTAATGAGCCGATGCTAGTCGTGCCCGATCAATTTGGGGTTCGCTTGGAGGATCACTTCTATCTCACGGAAGATGGCCCGCAGTGGTTTACTCAGCCTAGCAAATCAATTGATGATCCCTTTGGTTCTTAGGGATAGTATGAATTCGCTATTTAATACAGCGTTGAAAGGCGATTGGCTAACAAGATGGTAGATAAGTTGGGTTTACTCACTTGTTGAAATTTGGCTCGAATTGCACCGCCCTATTGGTACGAGAATATTGACGGTCAACGAGTTTCATCATCTCAGACTCTAATGTTTTGCTGGAGGTGAAGCAGATTCTCGGATTTATCGTATTCTGCTGGCATGAATATTTCCAACGTTTTGTGGGCCCAGTGAACGGAGTGTAACTGCATTGTAACGTGCTGATATTTAGAAACTCATAAACGGTTGTCTCATGCGTAAAATCTTGACAGGTCGTTTGGCATAACGAATAAAGATCACACAAGGGAGATACCGATGAGACGACGCTTTATCAAATCAATAGCGCTAGCCATTGTTGCAGTGATTTCCGTGAGCCTAAGCAATGCTAACATGGTTGCTCAGGAAGTAACGATCACGGTGAAGAAAAGCGAATCCGCGAAACCACCTCGCGAGAATTTGAATCGTACAGCGATGGATATGGCAATTCTATTAGACACTTCGGGCTCTATGAATGGCTTAATTAATCAAGCGAAGGCACAATTATGGAATATTGTGCAAGAGTTCGCGAAAGCAGAAAAATTGGGTAGTACCCCGCTATTTCGGGTTTCCGTCTTCGAGTATGGCAATGACGGTTTATCTGCGAAAGAGGACTACGTTCGACAGGTATGCGGTTTGACGGACGATCTCGACAAAGTATCTGAAGCGTTATTCAGCCTTAGTACAAACGGTGGCAGTGAATATTGCGGGGCGGTAATTCAGGACGCACTCCAGGTGTTGGATTGGTCAACCAGTAAAGATTCTTATAAGGCTATTTTCATCGCAGGAAATGAACCGTTCAATCAAGGGCCAGATGCCTACAAAGAGGCGTGTGCAAGTGCGGTTGCGTCTGGGGTTGTGGTTAATACGATTCATTGCGGTGATGCCGAAACAGGTATACGGCAATTCTGGCAAGATGGAGCAGTTTCCGGCGGCGGTAAGTATCTGAATATTGATCAAGATCGCGAGGTCGTTCACATTGACGCACCGCAGGATTCGATCATCATTCAACTCAGCAGTGATTTAAATGGAACGTATTTATGGTTCGGCGAAGCTGAGGTCCGTGGCAATTACTCAAAAAATCAAGTTGCTCAAGATAAAAACGCGGGCTCGAACTCTGTGTCGCGAGCAATCACCAAAGCCGGAAAGCTATATAGTAATTCAAACCGGGATCTTGTTGACACCTATAAAAGCAACCCCGATATTTTGGAGGAAGTCGAGGACAAATGCCTTCCGGATTCCATGCAAAAAATGTCAAAGCAAGATCGGCTTTCCTATATAAAGAAGATGGCAGATAAGCGACTTACAATTCAAAAAGAAATTGCCGAACAGAACAAGGCGCGGATGAAATATGTGGAGGCCGAAAAAGCTCGCCTTGCTCAATCCAATGGAGAAGAGCAGGCGACATTAGGCGATGTAATGCGGGAGGCTGTAAGAGCACAGCTAATTGAATCAGGATTCGACGTAAAGTAACGGCGAGGTGCCGGCTTGAGTCTGAAATACTTAACTTAATCGATGAAAGCCACGGTATTGCCGTGGCTTTTTTTGATCGGCGGTGGCCGAAATCGGCTAGACAAGCGAGGCAAAGTCAGTCAAGCCAAGTGGTTCACGGCATGTAAATGGCTCGCCGTATTTTACGCCAATGGTTTTCCCCCAATACGCGGCCTCGTCTCGTATTTGATCAAGGAATTGAGGGTCCAGATGTTCCATGCCATGAATAAACTGGCTGTTGTAACAACGGAGAGATTGAAGTTTTTTATCCCAGTGCTTACTAATGTCGAGAACAAATTTGGGATTGGCGTGCATTTTCAAATGCACGCAGTAGTAGCTGTAAATACGTTCCGGATGGAACGGTTCACCAGGCATTTCTGTTTTCGTGAGTTTGGACCAAAACCTTGCAGCTTCGACCAGTTGAGTGGCGGCAAGGTGGTCCGGGTGAGCGTCTTCCCAGTAGGGGGCGAAGATCCATCGAGGTTTCGTTTGACGAAATATGCCGGCTAATTTCTCTCTCGCCTCGAGAGTGGGTTCCAAACTGCGATTCGGCAAACCCAAATTGTAGCGCCATTGAATGCCGAGGATTTCACTGGCTGCGTTTGTTTCTGTTTTGCGAATCTTAGGCGAGCCAAATGGAGTTGGTTCACCGTCTGTAAGATCTAGAATTCCAATGGAAAATCCTGCATCGAGCATGCCAAGAATCGCCCCACCCATTCCCAGTTCTGCGTCATCGGGGTGAGGAGCAACGACTAATGCATCTAGCTTGGTTGGAGGTGGGTTAGAATTCATAAACGTCGTTGGGAAGGGGCGAGGAACAGTGCGCCGTTAGACTAATTATTAGATTGAGTGGTTATATTGGAGAACTATTTTTTACCAGAATTATATTTGGAGTTAAATATCTCGACAGGGTTGTAGTCTGGTCGCTGGTATAACTCTTGCTGTTTTTCTATACGGCAATTCGGATAAAAATCAAAGATATCTCCGTCGCCGAGAATTCTTGGGTCTTCTTGAGAAGTGAGTTCTTGCTTTAATTGCGCCCATAGTTGATTTTTTGTTGTCTCATATTGGGGATCGTCGGCAAGATTGTTTATGCAATCGGGGTCGCGAAGGATATCGAATAACTCTTCTTGCGGACGTTTGCCAAAACTCATTTCGTAAAATCGATATTCTGGGTCTGATTTTATAATTGACTCCAGATACGTTTTTGAAGGCGAGGAGTCGCAATTCAGCAAGCCGTATTGTGGGTCACCGCCAGGCCAGCGGTTGGGCTTGAAATTGTGTACATATAAATAATCATCTGTTCGAATGGCGCGTGAGGGATAGGAAACCGATAGTCGGTTGCCGTCGGTACGTCCGATGTCGTGACGCTCTTTGCCTAAAAGGGCATGATTGCGAATTGGATCAATGCGTCCAGATTCAGTCGCGAACAATTGAGTTTTAAAGCTCTTGCCGGTCATTTGAGGATGAATCGGAATGCCTGCGATATCGAGAAGTGTTGGGGCAACGTCTGGAAAAGAAACGAAGTCGGTTACGGTTCTTTGCGGCTTGATTCGCGCGCCCCATCTTATAGCCAGCGGTACATGGAATCCGTCATCGTAAATTTGTCCCTTGACGCGAGGGAACGGCATCCCGTGGTCAGAGGTCGCAATTATGACCGTGTTTTCCAGTAGCCCCCGTTGTTCAAGGTGGCGGAGAGCGAGTCCGATATGCTGGTCGTACCATTCGACTTCGATCGCGTAGTCCGCGAGATCACCGCGGATTGTAAGATTATCGGGATAATATGCGGGAACTTGTACCTTTGTTAAATCACGTCCATCCAATTTCCAATTATCTTTACCGTATCCACGGTGAGGTTCCTTTGTGCCGAGCCAAAAACAGAAAGGCTTTTCCTCCGGACGTCGATTAAGAAAGTCTTCGAAGTTCGCTGCATAATCAACGTTGCTAATTCCCTTATAAGGCGGTCGTTTTGTTTTCTTGTTAAATGGGTGGCCTGCTGGGTTAAGTTGTTTGAAACGTGCAGGCCCACCGTCAATTCCGCGGTAGATTCCCGGCCCCCATCCCTTTCCTGTGAAGCCAACGAAATAGCCGGCATCTTCAAATAGGAAGGGATAAAACGCCCATTCATCAGAGAGAAACGGGTTGTGATTACAAGCTTCTTTTAACTGCCATGAGTAGCGGCCAGTTAATAAACAGGCTCGCGCCGGCGCACATTTTGGATTGCAATTATAGGCTTGTGTAAACAGGACACCCTCTTTGGCAATCCGGTCGAAATTGGGAGTCGCGACATAAGTGCTTCCATAAACTCCCATGCTGTCACGAGATGCGTCATCGGCAATGATAAATAGGACGTTAGGTCGTTCGTTGGCAGACGCATTCAAGCAAAGCAATCCGAGTGCAAAAGCGATCAAGTAAGGGGGCACCGTTTTCATATTCTTTACCTATTTTGATCCGGCAAATACAGGCCGGCATTTTCCTCAAAGCGATTCTTAAAAAGCATGACTTTACCACGTCAAGGAAAGTGCTGGCAAATTTGTTTGAAAAAGCCCATTAATTCAATGATTCACTCAAGTAACCCCGCCGCGTAAAACCAGACTGGACAACGCATTGGGTTTCTGGAATAGTCTCCGTGGCCGAAGCTGGGCCAGAGGTTTTCCGATCTGAAAAATCGATTACATATGAGGGATCATGATGCGTTTTTTCACAATGGCTTGTTTGTTTTGTTTAATTATCGCCAGTGTTGGTTGCATGACTAAGAACTGGTCGGCGCCGTTATTCGGAGAATCTGACTTAGTTGAAGACGGTGATGAACTTGTGGTGCCAACTGGCGACGATGGCAAAAAGTCGAAATCCAATTTTTTTACGGCGCGGTTCGGTGAGAGTGCCGGAGTTGATCCGCGAGCAAAAGAGATAGAAAAACGACTAGGGTACTAGCCGTTCTTCCATATCTAAATTTACTGAACACGTTTCATCCTATGGAAGACCGTTCATTCGCTTGCAACACTAATCGCTCAGACTGGTGATAGCTCTCCGGCGGAAGGCGTTTCTAAGGAGGTCTCATCAGAGTGTTTCTCCGGCTGTTCCGTTGGAACGATATCCTCGAATTCTTCTTCGGAGTTGTACAAATCGAATCCCATTCTTAATAAAATAGAACCGTAAATGTGATAGAAGATTGGTACGAGGATGAGGATTAGCAAGGTTCCGGTAAGCAAGCCGAAAATAATACTGGTCGCCATTGGAATTAATACCTGAGCTTGCATCGAGGTCTCCCAAATAATCGGTGTCAGGCCAGCAATGGTTGTCATCGAAGTGAGCATAATCGGGCGGAATCGTCTGCGACCTGCACTTAAAAGTGCCTCTTCTAATTTTGCGCCGGATCGAAGCTTTCGATTGATGAAGTCGACTAAGACAATGGAGTCATTGACGACGACGCCGGTGAGGGCAATGAGGCCAAAAAAGCTAAATAAACTCAGGTTAATATCAACGACAAAATGACCCAGGATCGCTCCTAACCAACCGAAGGGGATGATTGCTAAAATAATGGCTGGCTGAACGTAGGAACGAAATTGTAAGGTTAAGAGCACAAACATGCACAGAAGAGCGATTCCAAATCCAGTGAACATGCTGGTAATGGATTCCTGATTTTGAGCTTGTTCCCCTTCCCAGTTGAAGGAAATCTCACCTTTGTTTTCTGACCTGAATCTATTCACTAAGGAAGGGATCATGGTTCGCTGCATTTCTGAAATAATCTCATATGAGTTCCCTTCGGTGGTGTCAACATCGGCGGAAACGGTGACACTTCGTTTTTGATCGAGACGATTGATTTCAGATGCGGATTGCTGAACCTCGATATTGGCAACTTCGATCAGCGGACGTTCGACGCCCTGGTTGTCACGAATTCGAATCTGTTCGAAACCGCTCATGCTTTTCCGATCTTCATACGGATAACGAACCATGAGCTTGACTTCGTGTCGACCGCGTTGCAGCCGCATCACCTCGGCTCCGAAGTATCCGGATCGGATGGTGGAAGATAGGGCTGCTTCATCGAGTCCTAAATTTTGTCCCAGCTCATTTAAGCTAAGCATGACTTCTCGTTTGCCTGGTCGACTATCGTCTTCGATGTCCTTAACCCCCCTTTTTGTTGCAAGATAGGCCTTGCACTCCTCAATTGCCTCTTCGAGGTGAGGAATGCCCTTCTTGTCGGAGAGGATTTTAAACTCGATAGCAGCACCGCCCGGACCCATCGACTGCATTCCAAACTTGAGGGCGTCGTAACCGGAAATTTGGTCCTTCTCCAAAACCTTATTACGCCACCGTCCATTTATATTTTCACTGGTGAGTTTTTTCTTCTCGGGAAGCTGGGGGAAATTTCTTAATTCCGCGTTGATCAATTGAACCTCGACACTTCCGACATGACTACCGTTAGTAACTCCCATCGGTCCCAGGTTGCCATTGCCAACTTCACCGACTCGTCGGTAAATATTGGTGTTCACACTGTAATCGGGTGGAACCTCGACGCCGCATTCCGCAAGGTCTTGTCGAATGTCAGCGTCTACTTCTTCGAATGCATCGGAAAGTACATTCACGGCATCGGCAGCGAACTGTTCCTGGGTTCCATTCGGAAAGACAATCGTCGCACTAATGTCACGGCCATCCATTTTTGGCATCACCGAGTAATCGACGAGTCCGTAAATGACTAAAGCAACGGCACACATAAACGCGGTCAAAACGGTAGAAAGCACAATTGACTTGTGGTGAAGGGACCACTTAAGAAGTGGCTCGTAAAAATAGTTGATGGTAAGTTCCATCGCCTTTGCAGAGAAACGATTGATTTTCTCGAACACTTTCATTAGAGGTTTGAACACATAAAAGACCGCTCCCATGGTACGCATGAATAAATTGTTATCATGAGACAGGTGGGCAGGGAGAATAAACGTGCTTTCAATTAGTGAAATAACGAGCATTGCGATCACGGCGACCGGCATAATTTCGATAAACTTGCCCATCACACCAGTGACGTACATCAAAGGCATGAACGCAATGATTGTCGTTCCCACAGAGGCACAGACCGCAGGCAGGACCTCAGCGGTTCCGTAGACAGCAGCATTGACAAAGTCGAAACCTTTTTCCCGCTTAGCATAGATATTTTCACCGATCACGATCGCGTCATCCACCACGATCCCCAAGGCCATCAAAAATGCAAACATCGAGAGCATATTTAGCGTCTGGCCTGTCATCAAAAGAATAAATCCAGCGGCAAGGATTGAGGCAGGGATGCCCATCGCGACCCAAAATGCCAATCTTAGATCGAGAAAAATTGCTAACACAACGAACACGGCAACCAAGCCCATAATTCCATTAGCGCTTAGCATTTCGATTCGATCACGCACATCGACTGACACGTCACCCCACTGTTTAATTTGGTAACCGCCCTCCGTGAATGCCTCACTTTTCTCAGCCTCCGCAACATAGGCCTTAACCGCTTCGACGATCGTAAAGAGATCCTCCTCATTCGTCTTTGAAACGCGGATGACGAGGGCGTCCCTGCCGTTAATGGTGTGTACGGAGGAGGTTTCAGCAAAACCATCGATTACCTCTGCAACATCACCGACTGCGATCGGAATGCCGTTTCCTCCATTGGACATGATGGGGAGTCGCCCAATTTCTTCGCCAAGTTCTTTCCGCTTTTCACTGCGAAGAATCAACTTCTGCCGCTCAGTTTCCATTGTGCCGCCGGGCATGTCTGCATTCTGTTGACGAATGATCTGGGCAATTTGGTCGAGACTCAGCCCGTACTTCCGCAAATTGTCTTCCGAAACTTCGACTGAAATTTCATAGGGTTGTTCCGCAACGATTTCTGCACTTGAGATCGCGGGCCCTTTGGGTTGGTAAAGAAAACCAAGTAGCTTTCTAAACGGATTACTGGAAGGTACAGCGCGTTGCTCCAATAAGTCGGAACGAACCCTCTCGGCAAGGTCTCGAAGTTCTTTCTGTTGATCGAGGGTCGGCGCCTGGTTTCGTTCGGGCGCAAGGATGCCCAGAGAAATTGCTGGAGCACGAAAGATGATTTGTTTGACTTCGGGGTCTTCCGCATTGGGAGGGAACGTCGAAATTTGATCAATGGAGGAACGGACGTCATTAAGAATTTTCTGAACGTCCCCCACATTGTTGTTGAGTTCGAGAATCACGTAACCGAAACTTTCCATGCCAACGGACGTCATCTTTTTGACGCCATCGAGATTCGCTACCGCAGACTCGATCTTCTGGCAAATGCCGATCTCAGTCTCCTCGGGTGTGGCACCGGGAAACGGTACGCTTACCAGAACAATCTCTAGAGCAAAGTTGGGAAAGACTTCACGACGCATGACGACCATGCTCGCTGCACCAATAATCATGGAGACAATTAGCAGTGTGTTCATGGCGGGCGAATTTTTGATTGCCCAGCGTATTACGGATTTCATTCGGTTACCAAATCTTATCTAAAATTTCTATGCGTTGCCCGCGACTGACCGGCTTGACCCGTAGGCGACTTAGGTAATTAACCATCACATCGGCCGGGCACTATTTTTTGGCGGGCGTTTTTTCGAACTCGAAGATGGGCAAAATGTTCTCGCCTGCTTTGGCAAGGTTTGCCCTGAGGTTTGCCCGTGCCTCGTCGAAAGGGCCGACGATGATGTGGAAACCCTCTTTGAGGGCTTCCGTTTTTCGAATGACGGCGTAGTCGCCACCGCCATTTCGGTCGACAACTTCGACTCTGATTTTATGAAGCTTTTGTTGTTTGGTTGCATCTTCCTTGTCTGAACCTTCGACTGCCCAGAGAAACTCACCGGTGTCACTTAGCGCTTTGGCAGGTACCTGGTAATACTCTCCCTCCCGATCGCTTGCACTAACGGGGATGACCATCTTTAGTTTCACATACATCCCTCTGACTAATGGGAATTTTGGAGAATCGGGATCTGCTTGATTTAATCGAAAAATCGGGTCGTCGACTAGAATACGACAAGGTGTGGTTCGAGTCGATTCGTCTTGACCACTTCCATTGATACTGACCAAGAGGCCCTCCCAGTGGGCGATGTCGGCCTCGTTTTCGGATTCTGATAATTGAAGCAGATCGGGGTCAGTAATCGTTACTGTTGTTTGGGGAATTCCAAAGTCATCGTTACTATTATCTGGGCCCGTTTCGGACGTTGAAGTTGAAGAGTTAGTTTTTAGCCAAACAATGTCAGTTGGAGTCAAGTTGGTAATGATTTCCGCTTTGTCGGTGTCCTCGAGAATCAGCAGTGGATCTCCAGCTCTTACGTAATCACCTTCCTGAACCATCTCCCGGACAACAAGGCCGGGGATAGGCGCTACAATCAAGGTTCGCACATTATCTAGTTCCGCCTTTTTCAATTTTTGGTCGGCTACTTTCATGGATGTCTCCATCCGCGCCCTTCTCGCTTTCAAATTCGAAAGATTGTTCTCCAAATTGGTTAGCGAATTTTCAGCAACGAGTCTTGAACGTTCCGCTTGTGTTTTTTCTGATTTTGTGCCTACGACTTGAATACGCTTATACTCGTCGGTAACGAGACTGATTTCCCGCAAAGTGTTCTCTCGAAGATTTTCGGCACCCTGTATCTCGTTTTCAATTTCAGCGACCTGGTCTTTTGCCTGTTGCAATTCCTGCTTGGCAGTTTCGAGTTGGATTTTGTATAGCTGCGGGTCGATTTGAATGAGTTCGGCTCCCTGCTCTACTTTCGAGCCTGCCTCGAGTACGTCCCATTTTTTGGTAACAACTCCACTAACTTGAGCGGCAATCTTAATTTCTCGAAACGGAACGACGGTTCCCGAGATTTCGCGGGTGAGATCGCCGTAAAACGGCTTAGCATTTTCAACTTTGATCTTCTGGGGCGCCGATTTTGGCTTGGTTACCGGTACGGCAGTTTTGTTTGCCATCACGAAGGCGATCACGCCGATCCCGAAAGAAAGAATGGCAACGGAGGTCACGTATTTGAGTATTTCGCTCATCTGGCTTGGTTTTCCGGGCCCTGAATCATGTAAGCCGTTCTTATTTACCGTCTCGTTTTGAACATCCAATTCCTGATTTTCGGGAGTTGATCTCGTTTCGCCCTCAAGATTTGAATCAAGGCGTGTTTCAGTTTCGGTGAAAGAGTCAGCGGTTGAATTTGGCATTGTTAACGGTCTTAATTGCGTAATTAGTATTTGGGCGAGGGACTTTGTTGTTAGTTAATGGTTTGTCTCAGTGGCGGACGTATTTTGATGAGCCAGATCGTCGAGCGTTTGGTAATGCTTTAGGCCTCCAAGCGAAAACAGATGAATGTGGCGCGCGAGTTGATCGAGATCGTACTGATCGACGTAGTCCTGTTGCTCTATCATGAGACGAGTCATCTCGGCGGAGAACCGGTAATAGAGACATTGACCGATGATGCTAAAACCAATTTTGTTCCGGGTAGGTTCGGGGAGGCGATACCCAACCAAGTCGTCAATGATTCCACAAAGCGTGTTGAAAAATGGTCGGAAGTACTGTTCAACAAGATGTTTGCAGGTTTCGGTGGGTTCAAGAATCTCTCGCATTAGCAATCGGACTTGCCATGGTTCGTTCTGCATTGCTACCAAACGACGCAAAATAAGCGCAATGAAGTCCAGCAGTTTTTGTTCGGGTTCAGCAGTCGGAGGCCAGTTCGGTTCGGGAACTTGTTCGACACGCATTTCTCGTGCGAGGACAACAGTCTGATGATAAAGCTGTCGCTTATCCCCAAAGTAGTAGTTGATGCTGGCGACATTCACATTTGCTTTTTCGCATATCTCGCGAACTGTCGTCGCTCGGAATCCCTTCTCGGCAAAAATCGGGCCTGCTTCCAGCAAAATACGCTCGCGTGTCGAGTCGCCGGAGTTTGAGTTTTGCTGGATCGCTGCCATGACTTTTGGGAGTTTGATAAAAAATAATTCCGATAAGGAAGAATTTGCCGAGCTCGGAAATTCTGACCGCTGACGATTTCTAAACAACTGTATTAAACAGTTGTTTAATCACATTGTCACTGCCATTTTTTCTAGTTTTTTCAAAGTGAATCGGGGTTGTGCCACTTGTTTTCGTGGTTTTTACATGATTAAAGCACATTTTTATTCATTTAAGCCCCACTGAGGAATTTTGGGTTTGTGGGATGGAACACCCAATTCGACGGCTTTTGCAAGAGATTAAATACAGCTCGCCAAGAGGTCCCTAGTCGCGAAGGGTTCAAAAGGCTGAATTTTGGGAATTCGTTATTTTGGGAATTCGTTATCTACGTAGAGCCTGGTCAGCCTATCCGACTCAATCGATTGCAGACGGCCACGAATAACAATTGTGTCTCAGCTAAAATTTCCATGGCAATGCGACCGTCGACTACGCAAATGGTTCCTAGCTCGGCCAAGAAACTGACGGCGGCGGTAGGCACACCCTGTTGAAACGCGGCTGATGAGGCTTTCCATCAATACGCGAATTGCCAAACCTGCTTCAGGGAAGCGAGTTGAACGAAGCCCGCGATTACTCCCCCTTTGATTATTGAATCCAGGTTTACACAACGGGTTAAATGCGGGGATTGTCTGGAAAGCATTGGATTAGCCGTGGTGATATGGTAGTCTGTCCGACCATTAGCCTCGGCAGCAGGTAGCGACCTAGAATAAAAGCTTGGTATCAGCCGGCTGACGTGCAATAAGTCAGTCCAAAACGTGTGTGTTTAAAATAGGGTGCTGTGATGAATTTCAAATTTCTTCTATTGGGTTTAATGGTGATATCGTTGGTGGGGTGTGAAGAAGAGAAACCACCGACGAAAGAAGTAACTCAACTAATTGAATCATCACCGGACGAAGTTGCGTTCACCTATGAAGAAATTATCGCAATGTCTGACGAGGAGTTGAAAGATAACTTGGCGATGCTTTATGCGCGATTGAGAATCAAAAGAGGTACCGCAAAACCTTCGGTTGCAGGAGCGAGTGTGGGTGGCGGTACAGAAACTGCGCCAGAAACTGAAGAGAAAGAAACTCCTGAGGCAGCTGTAAATGAAAATCCGGATGCGGACAAACCGATCAGATACGAAGCGCTTCCGGCGGAAGTCATGCGACAATTGCAATATGATAGGGGGAATTAAGTCGTTGTGCCGCTACATCGTTTGAGCCGAAAAATGCGCATTTCGATTCAATCGCCCTGAGCCGCTACTTGGTTTTAGCGGTTCTTTGTTTTGGGTGAGCAGCAGTCGCCAGCTCAAAGTTTGGAGAGAGCATAAAACCGTGAAAGTCTCGGAATGATAAACAAGCTCGCAATTTTCGGTGTTGGGCTAATTGGTGGATCCCTCGCATTGGCATTAAAACGAGCCGGATACTGCAATTTGATCGTAGGTTGTGATACTGATCCGGCTCAACTTCGTCGCGCAGTCGAGTTGAACGTCATCGATCAATTTACCAGCGATCCATCTGAAGCGGTTGCCGGTGCGGATATGGTAGTCCTTGCCGTACCGATGCTTGCAATGGAGTCGGTTCTTCAATCCATTGCCAATAACCTCGCGGAAGGGGTTGTATTAACGGATGTGGGTAGTTGCAAGGCAAGCGTTGTTGCCGCGGCGACCCGTGTGTTTGCGGGCATGCCGCCGCGATTTGTTCCGGCGCATCCAATTGCCGGGCGTGAAAAAAGCGGCGTTGAATCCTCGTTAGAGGATCTGTTTGTTGACCATAAGGTTATTCTAACTCCAGTTACGCAAACTGAATCGACTGCCATCGATGCGGTCACGCGTATGTGGGAAGCAACGGGCGCGCAGGTAAAAACCCTCGGAATTGAGCAACATGATCTTGTGTTGGCGGCCACCAGTCACCTGCCGCATGTTTTAGCCTTTAGTCTGGTCGATACGATCGCCGAAACTGATTACGTAGATCAAATATTTCAGTTTGCAGCCGGTGGATTTCGTGATTTTTCGAGGATTGCTTCAAGTGATCCGGTCATGTGGCGAGATATTTGTTTGGAAAATAAGGACGCGATCTTGGATGCCTTGCATAAGTTTCAAGCCAACTTGAAGGAACTTGAGTTGGCAATTATGCAAGCCAATGGGGGCGATTTGATGAAGACGTTTGTACACGCTAAAACAATTCGCGACGCCAATGTAATGAAACATCGCGTTGAAACTGAGTGATTTTGATGGGCGGGCGGCATGTCAATAGACAACTCTCGAAACGGATTTAGTCAAGATTCAATCGTGGTGGCTGGAGTTCCGGAGCATTTTAATTTGCCTTGGCTTCAGGCAATTGCTTCGCGTCAATTTAAATCTCGCGGCTTGAATGTAGTATTTGATGAAGTTCACGGTGGTACCGGAGAAATGGCGAAGCGCCTTAACAGCGGTGACTGCGATGTAGCCGTGGTGCTCTCCGAGGGTTGTGTTGCTGCACTTTTAAATGGGGTTTCCGCACGCATTGTTAAAGCCTACGTTGATTCTCCGCTTTTGTGGGGCATACATGTCGCTTCCAAGAGTGACATTAAGCAACTCCACCAAATTCAGAATCGTCGTTACGCAATTAGTCGCCCCGGCTCAGGTTCTCATTTGATGTCTATTGTTGATGCCGCTGAGCGAGATTGGCCGACCGACGCCATGGAATTTGTGGAAGTCGGAAGTCTTAAAGGTGCTCGATTAGCGTTGGCGGATAATTCGGCCGACGTATTTTTTTGGGAGCGTTTTACCACGTCGCCATTGGTTGAAACGGGTGAGTTCAGGCGTCTTGGGGATCGAGCTGCAGATTGGCCTGCGTTCGTAATTTGTGCGACCGAAAACATGGTTTCCAAAAGGTCAGCAGACCTTCGCCTGATGCTTGAGATTCTGAACGTAGCTTGTCTTGAACTGATGCAATCACCAGATGCTTGTGAAACCATTGCAAGTCGTTACGGCATTGAATTAGACGCGGTGAGAGATTGGTTTAAAATAACTCGCTGGAACACGGATTTTGATTTAGATAGAAACTCATTTGAGTCGGTTAAACGATACCTTTGCCGGTTGGGTATCGTTAAGGAGGATTCAAAAACTATTGATGAATTGTGCTGGGATCTTTCAATCGGTAATGAATAAGAAGATTGAAGGTACCGGATTGGAACTACTGTTTTCGAAAGAAAGTGAGAACACACGGTGATTAGGCATACGGTGATGTTTACTTTGAAGCATGAATCTGGTTCACGCGAGGAATCCGCATTTCTTAGGGCTGCGTTGGTTCTAAACACGATCGAGACTGTTCAAAAATTCGAGCGTTTACGACAAACGAGCTCCAAATGCGGCCATCATTTTGGGTTTTCGATGGAATTTGCATCGCAGGAAGGGTACGAGTTTTACAACCAGCATCCCGCGCATACGAAATTTGTGGAAGAGCACTGGGTTCCTGAGGTCGCCGAATTTCAAGAGATCGATTACGAACTTTATGTCGATCCATAGCGGAAGAACGACTAACGCCTGCAGCCCAGTTCTCTGCCGTTTTTGGAGCTTAGAAGGTCATAAAGTACCTCAGTTGCGGCTTAGTTAAACGCAATTGAAATAGAATAGTCTCGGGCTTGGTTTTACCGTTGGTGCCGACGGTGTATTTCCAACAAAAATTGAGGGTTAGCGTTTTCAGTCAGTCGTTTTTTTCTTTTTCTTTTGTTTGAGTGACAAGCTGGACTGTTGGATTCGCGTGTCCAGTGCGGCTCTTGCCTCGGCGACCCCCTCGTTCACGCTTGGATCGTGGATGAGGTTTTGGAACTGATTTGGATCGGAATTCATGTCATAGAATTCTTCGGATCCATCGGTATAGCGAATATACGTCCAGGCATCTCCTCGAAGAGCATAGCCGTTGTGAATCGAAAGGGCCGTCTCGCGTACTCGGTAGGAAGGATCTTCAAGGATAGGTGTTAGGTCAGTGCCCTGTGCATCCGCCGGCGTTTTTATTGCCGCCAGCGATGAAAGGGTAGGGTAGAGGTCGACTAATTCAACGGGCGACGACGTAACGCTCGGACGGTATCCAGGTGCGTCGATAATTAATGGAACGCGAGTCACTTCTTCGTGCAGGTTGGATTTTAACCAGAAATCATGTTCGCCAAGGTGGTAGCCATGATCGCTGGTAAACACGATGGCTGTGGAATCGCGAATTCCCAAGCGATCTATCTCAGAAATGATTTTACCCACCTGATCATCCATAAATGAAACAGAGGCGTAGTACCCTGCCCACATTCGTTTTTGATTGTCTGGGAAACTGGCGATCCCGGATTTCAGAGATGTTGATTTCGCTTTGCCCATAGGAGGAATATCAGCGAGGTCATTTGGGATTTGTAGAGGCGGTTGAATGTCCTGCCATGGATATAGATCAAAGTATTTTTTAGGAGCGACCATGGGATAATGCGGTCGGACCAAGCCTACGGCGAGAAAAAATGGAGTGTCGCTCGCAGATTTTTCATTAATAATCTCGATCGCTTTTGCTGCGGATTTTGCATCAGGCTGATCGGCACCGTCCCCGTCGATTACCACAGTAACATAGGGGCGATGCGGCATTTTTGTAGATTGTCGGTTGGCCAAATCATCGGTAAATATGTTTAAGTTCAGACATGCGTAATCGCCAGGCGTGTGTGCTTCCTGTCCCGTTGAGTTAAAGCGTTCGGTCCACGTCGAACTGATATCCAAGCCATTGGTGCCGGCGATGATATCACCGGGTACACGCATGTGATAGATTTTGCCAACTCGAGCCGAATAAAAGCCCTGGTTCTGGAAGTTGGCACCTAAATTGATTTCACCCCCGTTTTGGTACCGACTGTGCATAAAGGACTGGCGGGAAGGGGCGCACCACGTGCCTTGGCAATAGGCTCGTTGAAAAACCGTTCCAGATCGAGCAAGCGCATCAATATGGGGGGTCTGGCAAACAAGATCACCGTAGCATCCCAAAACACTTGCCTTCAAATCATCAGAGACAATAAGAACGACGTTTTTTATCTGCGGGCGCGTTCCCGAGTTTTCGGCCAATACGAGACTGGCGTGCACGGCCATCAGGGCAAGCACCAAAACAGTTTTCATTTGTGGCATGGCTCTTTCTTGTGAGCAGAGAGTCACGTTTGACATAGCTTAAAGATCTCAGTCGATTGGGAATAGCAGTTAATATAGGCACTGGGGTGTGTACTGCCCTTTTGCGGATTCTCTCTTGAATCAGCAAGGGTCAGCTAAATTCTAGAAGGTTGGCTGCTAATTACAAATGATCATCCTTTGGGCAAGGGAGTTGGCGATGGATCATTAATGAGTGCCAAATACCTAGCTCAATGGCTTGGATGCCCAGTAGTAAAGCGGCTTGTATCGTTTGGAACGTTGAGCCCATCTTGGGTGGGACTCGACGGAAATAATTTCCCCTCCAGACTCCTCAATGAGCGTCTCTACGCGATGCTGTGAAATTCGATGGACCTGAACCTCGTACTTGCCTCTGATACGTTTATGGAACGGGCGGACTTGTTCCCGGTAAAACTTGTCTAAGCGAGCGGGTAGGGAATTCGGGCGAAGAACCGGGCCGTCAGGTACGAGGAATATAGCCAGCCCACCGGGCGCAAGTACTCGGAAAAAATCACGAATATAATTTTCGGATTGGGGTGACGGAATGTGCTGGATCGTTATATCACTGTAAATGAAATCGAATTGATCGTCTTCAAACACGGAGAGATCAGCACGCTTGTTCACCTGGAATGTGCAGTTCGAACGCCGTTTTAACTGGTTTGCATTACTTATCATTGTGGACGAAATGTCGACGCCTACGACTTCATCAAAATAAGTCGCCATGGCGTTGGTCAGCCTGCCAACACCGCACCCAAAGTCTAAGGCAGTACCTCTTGGGACGTCGATCTTGCGGTCTTGGATTAACTGCATTTGTAGAGCAAGCAACTCTTCCCCGGTGCCGAAAAAAAGTTCTTGGTCTAGTTGCTTGCGCTTATATTTCTCTTCCGTAAGAACGGCGTAAAAAGGCTCATCAGCCCCAAATTTTTCATACGCAGATTCAGTCTTTGAAAATGCATTCATGTACCGGTCCTCGGTGTGAGAGCAATTATGCCCAAAAACGGCATCCATACCTGTTCGCATGTTAGATTGCGGTGTTATTTTGAACAACGTTAATAGTTAACCGAAATAAAAACTTGAAAGCTAGCATTTTCAATTCTTCAAATGGTCCGCGGTTTTTGAAGTGAGCGTGTGAGTGAGTTTGATCAATTCGATGACGGCTGTAATTGGCGGAAGGTTGCTGCCAAACGTTCAAAATTCAGTCCGACAAGAGAAAGGGGCGTTATCCGAAGATAACGCCCCTTTTTACATCAAAGTTTAACCAGAGCTCCCGCTCAACGCCCTGCGGTTGTTGCCGGAAGTTTTGGATGTGCCTTAGTACATTCTCAAAGACTATTTCGCCGTGTTAACTTTGTTGCCCATCGACCACAATTTCACGATAAAGATAATCATGCAAATGAACGCCACGGGACCAGCGATAAAATTAACGTAGGGAATGGCGCAACAAACAGTAGCTATCGCCCATGTCAATCCAATTGTTTTGCCGCAATCTCCATTGGATTGATCACCAACGGTTCCGAAGTACTTTTGGAATCCATCGATGAACGAAGTAGATATCAAGAACGGCATGATGAAGTTGGCGATCGGTATTAGCATTAAAAATACTAGCCCTGGATTAAACGGGCGGAAGCTCACTGGAAGTTTCGAAAGCGGTTTGTACATCAAGAAACATACGATCACATTCATTACGAAAATGACTGTTATTATTATACAAATGAACGCAAATAAGCCGGCGAGGGCTACACCAGCTACTTCTGGCGCCATTTGGTCCATGCCGTCAAAATTTGTGGTCACGCCGCTCATTTCCGGAAAACTCGTTGGATCTTGTTGCATCATTTAACTCCTAAAAATATTTTTGAGTCCTAGGTTGGATAGTGAAGATTGGGCGTTAACCTACCACTCGGATAACTCACCACTTGGATAAGTGCCATTAAGGCCAAAGTCCTGTAATCAAAATCGAATACGATATTACGTCGGTTTATACTTAAAATAGATTTTTCATATTGCGGCGAAGGAAGTCGCGTTTGATAGAAAAGCTGGAATTCACTGGTCGGCTTAAAAATGGCATACTGCTCGACGGCGGCTTAATTTGTAGATCTTTCACGCAGGTGTGGATTGACTTGAGGTGCAGAGATTCGCCTTTGGATTCAACAAACTCAGCAATTCAAATTGTCTCAATCGTGCGAATAGTTTCAAGGTTGTTTACTTCTAATCGGAAGAACGGTAACAGCGGAAGTATTTCGAGCTTTCCCTAAATTTATTGGAAAATTTTTAAAACGTTACCTGTTTTTTATTTTAGGGGCGGCTTTTTAGGGGCCAAAAACAGTCTGATTTTCGGGTTGGGAAGCACTCGAAGATTTAGAATTGGACGAATTGGAAAAATTCGGGGATTCTCCCGTTTAGGCTTGGGCCACCGTTAAGTGCTGTAGCACCCTGTCGGTCATTACATTGTGAAACCGGCGTGCACGAGTTCTGAATTTTAAATTTGGTCTCGTGCATTTTTTTATGGCCTGAGCTGGAGTTGTGTCCGATAAATACCACATTCTTAAGGGATAAACGGCATTGTTGGTATTTCATCGAAATGCCCCTTGACACTTCTGGTCGAATTGGTGATCTTTATCCCCTTACGCGAGGCCATTATTGGCTTCCGAGGGCGTAGCTCAGTTGGTAGAGCAACGGACTTTTAATCCGTAGGTCCAGGGTTCGAGCCCCTGCGCCCTCATTCTTTTTTCGCAAATGCTAATTTGCTTCCACGGTCGCTCAACGGAAGGTCGCGACAACGTTCAATTTGGGGTGGCCGCGCTGTAGTGGCTTTGTCTCTTTGTGGCCGTGAATTTTGCACCGCCCAACGGTTCTTGGTTTTAGCCCTTATAAATTCAACGCAAAGACCACGTCGGTCATCAGATTGCTGGGTTGGGTTTATTCCGATTGAAATTATGATTGATTCTCACAAACCGTTCTTCAGTCTTTCGCTAGGACTACTCGATACTTCGGTCTTCCGTTGCGGACATGACTTATTGCTGTGTTGGCTGCAGAAAAAGGAAACTGCTCGACGACGGGCGTAATGTTGTGTCGGCGGGCAAACTGAAGCATTTGATCCATGACCGCAGGACTGCCCACGGTGGATCCCGCAATAGTACGTTGACCGAGAATTAAGGGCATGACCCCGAGGTCAAGGGAGTCAAGCGTCGCTCCGACAAACACCATGGTGCCTTTGGGCTTAAGGGTGTGAACATACTGATTCCAGTCTAATTTTACATTTACCGTTGATATGAGATAGTCAAACGAGTTCGCCGCCTGTTCGACCGATGCAGAGTCTCGTGAATCAAAAGTTTGGCTTGCTCCAAAGGAAATCGCTTCGGCTTTCTTATCCTCGCTGGAGGTAAACGCGGTAACGTCGCATCCCCAGGCACGGAGAAATTTGATTGCGAGATGGCCGAGACCTCCAATTCCGATGACTGCCACGCGATCGGTCGATTTGACCCCGAATTGAATCATTGGGTTGAAAACGGTAATACCCGCGCACATCAAAGGTCCGGCCGTCGCAAGCTCGATCCCCTTTGGAATAACAACGACGCTGTTGGCATCCGCCTTCACTTTATCTGCGAAGCCCCCGTGATGATCGACAATCGTGGGTTGTGCCGTACCGCAAAGGTTCTGATCGCCAGATTTGCAGCAGGAACATTCATTGCAGTAGCCACAATGCCAGCCTAGGCCGACGGAGTCACCAATATTCAGATGGCGGACATCCTCGCCAGCGGAACTGACTTTTCCGATCACCTCGTGTCCAGGAACCAATGGATATTGTGTTATCCCCCAGTCGTTATCAACCATGCTGAGATCACTGTGGCAAATGCCGCAATACTCGACGTCAATAATTATCTCATTGTTTCCAGGGCTACCAAGCTCGTAAGAAATTGGCTCAAGCGAACCGCCTGGCTCCATTGCTGCTAAGCCAATTGTCGTGTTTCTCGTCATCGGATTCCAATTTCAAATAAATTTGGTGCAAGAAGTTGTGCGTTTATCAATTGGAATGGCCATTGTCCCACCAATCCAGTTAACTGCCACAAATGACTTTTTCTTCGGTTGACTTAACCAAGCATAACACTAAGTTTGGTCGACAATTCCTGAGGAACTGGTTGGTTTTGAAATTTCAACAGATCCTCGTGTTGCCGATGTGTCGACTGGCGAGATGAGATGGCGAATTTTGTTTTTTACCGAATTCATTTGGTTGAACGCGATCATGGCAGTAATTAGCAAAATTAAAATTCCGAGGCCGTTGGAAAATTTTCCGTTCAGAAACTCCTTCATGACGTGTTTTTGATTGCATATAACGAGTAGTAAAATGGCAAGTAATGGAAGAAGCAAGCCATTTGCGGCCTGTGCTAAGATAATGGTCTGTTGAGGGCTTTTCCCAAGCCAAATAGCAAATACGAATCCAATCAGCAGTACAATCGACGCGGAGATTTTCAATCTGCGATCAGAGAGTTGGCCGCTCCACCCGAAACAACCGGACACCGCAAACGCTGCAGCAACGGGAGCTGTGATAGCGCTCGTTAGTCCCGCAGCAAACAAACCCATGGAAAATATAAATTTTGACGCAGAACCAAGAGCGGGTTCCAGCTGTTTGGCGATATTAAGACCTCCGCTTCCAGCATCGGTTTCTGTGTTGTGAAATGCCATCGAAGCAGTGACGAGGATTGCACAGGTGACGATGCCACCGAGCAAAACTGAGAGAGTCGTGTCGAGCCGAGAATATTTAATGGCGTTTTCAGTATCATCACTGGCGGTGGATTTCCCCCATTGCTGAGCAGCGGCGCTGGCATGAAGAAACAAGTTATAAGGAACCACCGTCGTTCCGATAATTCCAATGACAAACCATTCGCTGCCAGAAGGGATTCGTGGAATAAATCCCGCCGCAATTTTGGACCATTGCGGCTGAGATACGATTGCGGAATAGAGAAATAAACAGCTCATCAGAGCTACACACACGGTTAAGATCTTTTGCAGCAGATCGATTCTCCCAACCCAGATGACGGCTAACGTTACGGTAGCAATCAAGCTGACAATGATAAATCGATAATTTGAAGAACCATCTGATTGGGCAATTGCGGAATCGGTTGCTGCAGGAGCGTTGTTACTATGCTCAAGGTTGCCAGCGGGAATAATGGCTTCTATTCCTGCTGCCGCCCCAAGGATGTTTCCTGTTTGGTACGCGGAGTTGCCAATAAGAATCGCTATCAATATTAATCCGAGGACCCCGATTCGAAAGATCGGACGTTCGATGGCGGCTTTGATTACATGACTTAGCCCCTGTCCGGTAACGATGCCAACGCGAGCGGCCATCTCTTGAAGAACGATGGTTGCTAAGACGGAAAAGCCAATCGCCCAAAGCAAGAGGAAACCGAAATCACTACCAGCACGACTTGCGGTCACCACTGTCCCCGGCCCAATAAATGCGGCGGTAACCAAAATAGCGGGGCCAAATAAACGGTGTTGTTTCATTAAATTGAGAGTTGCTGGTGAGTGAAATGGATCGAATTAGCAATTTTTATCAGCCGCCCTACTATAACCTATTGCGATTGGGCAGTAATCGATAAATTTGTTGCATCCCCAGCGGGCTCAGGCTCAGCCCAAGATTGGACCGGTTGGGTTGTAACTGCGTCTTTCACGAAAAAGCTTTCGTGATAGGAATGTAATCGGTTAGTTAAAACCCCAAGAGCCTAAAGTGTTGTCGAACACGATTAGAAAATGGGTGGTTTGGGCTGCGATTTCTTGCAACCGCCAAGCTATTTTTATCCTTCGATGCGTACAACCTATGAATCGGACGCTAATCGCGTTAAAATTCCGGCGAATTATTTTTGACTGCGCTGAGTGAAACCGATCATGTTAAAACCAAAACTTGTCCTTCGCCTCTTTGTTATTACTGTCGTGTTTTCGGGATTGGGAGATCGTTTGCAGGGCCAGGAATGGGCTCGAAAGATGTTTACCGAATACGTTCATGACTTCAAAGAGGTTAATCTTGGTGACAAGCCTGAATACCGATTTAAAATTAAGAACATCTATAAAGAAGATATTACCATTCGTTCTGTATCTTCAAGTTGTGGCTGCACCATCGCAACACCGACGAAAAAAGTACTGAAGATGTACGAAGAAGGCGAGATATTATGCCAGTTTAATACGCCTGCTGTAGGAACGGGATTCAAACAAGCAACCGTCACCGTTCGTTTTGACAAGCCGTTTGTCGGTGAATGCCAATTGACGGTGCGTGGCACCATTGTGTCCGGTGGAATTAGCTTTTCGCCTTCTCAAATTGAATTCGGCCAGGTCACCAAAGGCACAGATCTTCCAATTAAAACAATCAAGATTAACTCCTCAGGCAATCCCAGCTTAAGAGTGCTCGATGTTAAGAGCACCTCCAGTGCGATCAAAGTTTTAAGCGTGAAGGAAACCCTTCGACGAGGACAGTTGGTAAATTATGAAATGAAGGCACAGTTTAAAGATTCGGTTGATCAAGGGTTTGTCAAAGGAGAACTTTTTGTTGTTTTTGAAAAAAATCAGCGATTGAGAGATCGGTCTAACCGGCCAATTCTTACCGAAAAAAAAATTAGCTTTAGCGGGAACGTTGTTTCTCCCATTCAGATTTCGCCCAAGCTGTTGAATTTGACTGAAGTTGAAGTCGGGCAAAAGGTATCCAAGAAAATTTTGTTGATCGGGACCACGCCTTTTCAGATTACGGATGTCCGCAGTGATAGCCAAGGTTTCGATGTATTGGCGGACAAAGAAACCAAGAAAACGCATCAGCTTGAGGTGATATTCAAGGCAACCGAGGCTCTCGGTACTCAGGAGTCTGAATTGACGTTTTACACCGACGGAAATGAAGCTCCTGCTGGGTCGATGAAAGTTATCGTAGAGATTGTTGAAGCTAAAGAAGAAGCTAAAGAAGAAGCTAAAGAAGAAGCTAAAGAAGAAGCTAAAGAAGAAGCTA
>WTFU01000010.1:43027-51358 GCA_011523945.1 Mariniblastus sp.
AAGAGGGTTCCGGATCCTTCTAGTTTTACTATTCGGGCGTTCTTGCAGATTTCCATTCATCCTGCACAATATCCGTTCCCGCGGGACCGGTGACGCATTTGTCAGGTTTCCTTTTTGAAAAGTTTTTTATCAGGAGTATTTACATGGCTAAGGCCACCGCACGTCACATCCTCGTCGATACATTAGAGCAGTGTGAACAGTTGAAGGCTGAGATTGCTAACGGGACAGATTTTGCAGAAGCAGCGATGGAACACTCTTCCTGTCCTTCTGGTCTGCAAGGTGGAGATCTAGGTGAGTTCGGTCCTGGCCAAATGGTTCCTGAATTCGACAAAGTTGTATTTAGTGCCGATGTTAATCAGGTACAGGGTCCCGTAAAAACTCAGTTTGGCTACCACCTCTTGGAGGTGACAAGTCGCGAAGATTAGAGTTTTCTAACATGGTCAAAGATTATTGAGCCGGGAGTTGAAATCGATTCCCGGCTTTTTATAGCCCCAATTTACTTTGGAATTGTCGAGCAGCTTTGGCATCTATTTTGAATTGAAGCTAAGTCGACTCGACGTCCTGCAGCATCTTAATCCACGGTGCCAGATAATATCCGTTGTCGTGATAAGTCCGGCCGGACACGAGGTTTTTATCGATGACGCAGGGTTCATTCACGAAAATTCCGCCACACGCTTCCAGATCAAATCGACATTTTTCCACGGTCGCCATGCGTCGACCCCTGACGCAGTCAGCGTAGGCGGGAATTTCTACGCCGTGACAAACACTGGCGATTGGCAAGTCGTTCTTAAAAAAGAATTTCGTGATTTCTACTAAGCTCGGATCGTAACGGATATATTCAGGAGCACGCCCGCCAGAGAAAAAGATTCCTGCATAATCACTTGGCGTTACGTCGCTAAATGCTATTTCACTATCGATGGTATATCCTTCCCACTCTTTGGTAATGGTCCAGCCCGGTTTTACCTCGTGCATAACCATTTGATATTTTCGCTTTTCGGGCGCCGCGACGACCGGTTGAATTCCCGCCTCTTGCAGACGGTAATAGGGGTACATTGTGTCAAGAGTTTCTGAAGCGTCACCAATAATAATAAGTGCTTTTTTCATTTGAATTATTTGCGGTTTTAGATAAACGGTCTGAGAGGAGAGGGAGCCAGGGATTTTTGATCGAAATTTAAATCAGTTTCGTCCAATTATCACTAGGCATGTTAAAGGTTTCAATTTCTAGTTGACCTCGGACATTTTTATTTTCGGTTAAGAGAATTGTACTGACGTCCGTGTTGCGGTCGCAATAAGTTTGAATGGATTCAAGAGGCATGACAAAAAACGCCGTTGCCAACGCATCGGAGAGTGCGGCCGACTTCGAAATTACAGTGGTTGAAAGATATTTATCGGAGGGCCATCCTGTCCTTGGATCAATGATATGTCCGTACTTCTTTCCTTGGTGGTAAAATCCCTGACGTGCGGTCCCCGAAGTTCCGAGTGCTTGGTCGGTTAGGTAAACCTCCGCAAAACGCTGGCCCGGTAAAGTCGGGTGGCTAATGCCAACCGTCCAGCCAAGTTGAGTGTCTGGCTGAGTGTTCACGGGTGAAGAGGATTTTCCAGTTTGTTGACCGGATGCGTTTCCGTTTGCAAGTACGCTACTTTGGCCGCCGTGTATAACAAAGTCAGCGACGTTTCTGGTCTGAAATAATTCTCGAACGCGATCAAGCGCATGTCCTTTTCCTATTCCGCCAAGATTCAATTTTAAATCCGCCGATTCGAATTTTATGGTCGAACTTGGGCTACTCAATTGAAATTGATCGGAGCCAATCGAAGGTAGAATTTGCTGAATTTGGCTTTCGCTCGGTAGTTTGCCTTGCCGTTTTTCAAAGCCCCACAATTTTGTCAGTGGTCCAGATGTAATATCGAATGCGCCGTCCGTGTCTTGAAATATTTTTTTTGCGAGGGATAGTAGTTCGAAGAGACGTTCTTCAACGGTGATTTCATGCTCGAAGGCCGTGCGATTAAGCTGACTTAATTCGCTGTGATCCCGATAGATGGTAAGTTGATCTTCGAGTAAATCGATGAGCTGGAACGCCTCCATCGTGGCAATTCCTGCTTGTCGGTATTGATGCAGATTGAAGTATATTTCAAACTCGCATGCCATCGCATTTTTAGAGTAGTACTCAAGGTAACTTGATTGTCGAGATTGAGAGACAGTGGGGATGTTCTCGCCAATGTCAATGCGGTCGAGTACTTTCTCCGATTCCCGACGAATGGCATCGATCGCGCTGAAACCACGTAAGAACTCACGACGACTCGACCCATTTTCACTAAGTTCATTTTCGACGGGTCGGTTCGGATTTTCCCGATTGGGTTCAGAATCTGAATTCATGCGTCAGCTTTTGGATTGTAGGCGACCACAAAGAAAGAGAGCGTAAGTGCCGTTTTGAATGATTAAGCCTTAAAAAGGTAGTCTATACTGTATCAATAATGGCGTTTGGAAGTGATATTTTACTGTTGTATTACGCAGAATAGACCTTCATAATTATTTTGTTCGAAGCTGCAAGACTTTTATTTTCGGAAACTTATATGTGTCGAGAGACGTTGATAGTCTGGTTTTTGATCGTTTCTACCTTTGCGGGTGGCACCATTGCGGCAACTCAGGTGCAGGAACGCAAGTCTAGAAAGGTAACCCGTGTAAAACGACCCAAGTTTTCCGAAAAAGACTGGGACGGTATTTACTTTCGAAATCTTTTTAAAGATGGGCTGGTTGGCCCGCGACCTGCGCAACTTATGCCTGGCGAGTCTGCTGGAACTAAAACGGCCGGTGGATTCGAGACCGAAGGTGGCGACTCAGCCGTTCCTGAGGCGAGTTCTCAATGGTCGGGGCTTGTTTCGGCTTCCACAATCGAGGACGAAGTAAAAACGATTCAAAGTCGATTGGCGATGGAAGTTACGACCCCTGTGAAATTTAAGAGTGAATACTCCAAAGCGCATCAATCCTTTTCAATGCTTTCGATGTTGTTTGGCATAATCCGTGAGTACGATTCTGATGTCAGGTGGAAACGTTTTGCCAACGAGGCGCAGATTTCATTCGAACGCGCGGCCGCGAATTCACGAGTTGGCACGATTCAGGCGTTTGAAAGTTGTAAACGCCGCAAAGGTGACCTCGAGGAGATGGTTCGCGGTGGAAATTTCAACGCATCGGAAAAAGCGCCTGAAGAATTAGACTGGTCGGCGGTGGTTGATCGTAGTCCGATTATGAAACGGCTTCAGGAGTCGAAAGAGTTGCTTAAACAAATGAGTGCCAACGAAAAAGAGTTTTCCGATGGAACTGAAAAGATTTTCCATGAATCAGAATTGGTGGCGGCGATGGGATATGCGCTAATGAAAGAAAATATGACAGACGCTGATGACGATGGTTACCTTGATTTATCAAAAGCAATGATTGAAGCGGCTAGTCAAACCAAAGCCGCGGTGCTAAATAACGATTACGATGCCGCATCGACCGCGATCAATTTGATCGATCAGTCGTGTAATAATTGCCATGACGAATGGAAGTAGGGGGTTAAGCTATGAAAGAGCTAAATGATTTGTCACCTTGGATTCACCCCAAGGCACAAAATTGGTTTTATGCTCTTTTTAGAAAAACGAACCTGGCAATGGTCATCGATGATGAACTTCAAAAGCCGGAAGGCGCGATTTCTTTACCTAAGATGCGAATGATACTTGCGTTTGGGCTGTTGCTTGGTCGAGACGAGATGTGGCCTGAAAATGAACGCGGAACTCTGAAGGCGATCTTGAGGAGGGCTCGGCAAATTGCGAAGGCACCACCCACCTCTTCTTCGGGGAAACCGTTAACGATGGCGGAACATCGTTCCTACAATAGCACGTTAGAAGAATTCAAACTTGAGATTGAGCTGCTTAGCCGGCGATTGGGAATGTCAAATCGCCAGTCTGCGATTAAGCCACCCGCGTCTTGGCAACCTTTTTGGGAGTAAGTTATGCGAGATCAGAACTCGGTGGAAGTCGTTGCTCCCTGGGAGTCGGAGGATGGGCGGCGTTGGCTAGAGGAACTCACCCCCTGGGGGCAGGCCATGCGATTAATCCACGGTACTCTTCAATTGGAAACAAAAAAGCACCCGCAGGAAATTCGGGCTGCCGCCTCGCTAGTTGTTATGTGCTGCCGTGAAAATCTTTGGCCAACTCGAGATGAGAATCAAATCGATCGTGTATTGGAACTGGCAGCGCGCCAATTGACGAGTATCAAACAACTCTATGAGAACAAGGCGAGGTCCAATCCTGAGATGATGACCAATCGAAACTATAGAAACCTTTTGGTTTCGATTGACCAAGAAGTGCGAATTCTCGAAGCTCGAATGTCAGACCCAAAACCACCGATGCCCAATGAGGCGCCGGTAAGTTGGGGTAATATTTGGGCGTGAGCATTAGAACGCTGTTAATGGTGAGCACACGAGATGATTAAGGCACGAAAAGAAAGTACTCGCCTTAGCGTTGATGGTCGCAGGCGGCCCTATTCAAGGGGTTGAATAAGCATATCGTGACTGACTGCTACTGATAGGATTTGAATTCTCAGTTAAGGTAAAGAGTAATGGAAGCCGTCTGGAACTTACACTTTTGCGGCGATTGAACCGACGTTAAGCCGGCGTCATGCGGCTTGGGTGGCATCGTCTCCGCGAGCGTATTCGGGACAACTCGAAAGCCGTTCCAAAATCGCTCTTGCGACGCTATTTACTCCGAATCAGCTCAATTTGATGGGGCCGATTAAACGAGGCGGTCGCCAAAAAATTTACGCCTATTATTTTGGGAGGTTGTAAAAAGAAATTTGAGGTTCCGCCTTGGCGTTTTTGACAAAATAAATCGCGTGCATCATTTTCGGGGGATCCTCGTTGGTACCCGGGTGAATTCTGCTGAAACTCACTTGAAATCGACCTGCCGGCAGTTGCGAGGTTAGTCGCATTTCATCGATTTTAAAGGGCTCGATGCCGAGGCTCTTTTTTGAGATCTCTGAATTGATTGCATCTAGCACTTTCGGGCCGCGATCGCCAAGGTTTACCTTGGAAATAATAGTTTTGCATCGTTTTTCGATAGACTCGCATTTTTTGATTTCTTCAAAATTTGGAAAGCTCTTGGTCGCGGACCACAAGGAGTAAATCTCTACTTCGTGAATCCTTCCGTCAAAGTTGGCGGAGAAGATAGAGCTGTAGCCGTCAGTAATTGCGGTTGCACCGTTTTTGTTCATCCGCTTCTCAATGTCGGCGGAATTCAAATTGAAAAAGTCATTCTTCTTCAGAAGGAAATCTTTAAATTCCTGAATTTCGGTTTGACTGAGTTGCGATCTTCGATCTGGTACGCCAACGTCACCGGTTACGACAATCTGGCCGCTATCAAAGATGCGTAATTTATCAATGGGTTGATTAGCGCCTCTCACTCCACCTGAAACTCCGTATCGAAAGATCGGCTTTTCGTCCTGGATTGTTGGAGCTATTGATATCTTCTGCTGTTTATTCTTGGCGTTGTGAATGTGGTCCGTAGTCTCCAAGGAGTGTGACAATCCAGGAGCTATGCAGGCTGCGAAGTTTGCGGCTGCGACCACAATTAGGTTGATAAATCCGTTTTGGGCTTTTCGTCTCAACATTTAAAATCCTGCTTATGTAAATACTCATTGAAACGCCTTGGCGTTTTTTTGTCGCGTTCGAGCAAAGAGTAGGTTTCGTTGGTTTAATTCAGCTGTCGTTCAATCTCACGCTCAAGGCTTGAGATTCCTATATTGCCTTCTATCAGATTTTTTTTGCTGTCTAGCAAGAAAACCGCGGGTTCGGTTGAGATGCCTAGTTGATGTGCGAGCGGGCTGTCTTCAACGCTTCCCGGTTCATGGAGTTGAACCCATGTGATTTCAGGATGTTGTTTTAAGAAATCAAGGAACTTTTTCGTTCCTTCTGGAGCATTGGGGCCCTCGATGTTGCAACCGATGATTGTCAGCTCGTCTTTATATTTTTTTTCAAGTCTTGATAGTTCTTTGATATCTGTTTCGGGACAGCACCAGGTTTCCCAAAAGTGCAGGATAATTATTTTGCCTTTCGTTTTTGAGAGATCGAAAGGCTGTCCGTCGGCCTGTTTGGAAGTGAACGAAATTCCCTTTTTCCCGCCATTTAATCTAACAATCGCTCCCTGAGAACGACGGCCGTATTTTGTGTTTGGAAATCGTTCAAGGCAGGACTTATAGAGGTCAATTGCGGTACTGAGGTCGTCTGTGGAATTTACTTCGTCGTGAACCGCCAGTTGGATGAGTGCGTCCCCGGATTTCTCACTTTTGGGGTATTGTTTTTGGAACTTATCCAAATTAGAGATCATCTTGGCGTATGCTGACTCACGCTCTTTGCTACTGCCCATTGAATTTGCGCGTCCATACTCGGCAAAGAGGCTGCTCCAGACGACGTAGTCAAGCCCAGAAGAGTCCTTTTGATTATCGACAAATTTTTCGAGGTACTCCAGTCCGTCGTCAAAACGACCTTGTTGGTAAGAGTGGGCAACAGAATCAGCCAGGTTCTCTAGCCAGTTTTGTTTCATTTTTGGGTCGTCGGTTTTAAGGTAAAACTGCACGAAGATATCGGCCTTTTGTTTTTCCAATTGCTGGACGCGAGCTCCTTTCGCGGAGGCAAGTTTCTCATCAATCTTGGTGAGTTCGTCATAAAGTTGCGACAGATTTTCTCCCGTTACAGTGGTCGTCGCAGTCGCGGCACTGGTGGTTCCATATTGAGGTAAGGGGAAAAAGACACCGCCACTCGAAAGGGGAGTGTTGGGATCAACAATCTCTGGCAGGTCTACCATCCGCCAGACGTTTCCGACGCGAACTAAAGAGCCGAGTGCGATCTGGTTACCTTTTTCCGATTCGAAAAAGCAGGAAGCTTGATCATAAATCACTAAATCGCGTCGATTGCCGAACGAGCCGCCGGCCATCAGTTGTGGTCTGCCATTGCCAGCATCGAGGAATTTTGACCGACGATCAATGACCTTTTGCTGCCTGGACATTTTGTCGAATTCCGCCATCGCGTTTTTTATTCTTTTACTGACTTCACTATTTAAATCTTCACCAAGCTGTAGTGCGGCGAGTTCAGAAGAATTAATTAATAGCCGCTTAAATCGATCCGAATCGCGGGAACGAATTGCCTCAAAGCATTCGTAGGCTACCTCCTCGGCGGAGATCATTTTCCAGCTATCAATCTTGCCGTCCTGGTCAGGGTCGACTCCCCAGCGGGTGCCGGCTGGGCCAATCCAGCGGTACTGGTCGGTGCGTCCGTCAAAATTGGTGTCCAAGTCCCGATAGACTTCGAGGCCGTTATTAAAGTATGCCCAATGATCTAGCTTGTTATCGCCATTGGTATCGACGAACCGCCTCAATATGCGACCGCTATTGTGATGGACCACAAACCCCGCCGGATCCTGGGTCTTGGCGAAAATGCATTCGTCAATCTCCTCATCCGAGGGACGTTCATAATTAACATCCTGTTTTGCTTCAATGGACAAGGCCTTTTTTAGCGGAGCATCCTGACCAATCGATTTCTGGATGCCAGGCCCGGTAAGCAAACCTAGAGTGCACGGGATAATGGCTGTGGCAAAAACCAAACGGAACGAAACAGAAGTAAATCCAAAACTCATTGACCGCACCTGTATGTCACTCTGTTAGTGTAAATCCCATCAATTCAGTTGCCAGGATCGAGACCACCGCCAACTGCATTTAAAAACATAGACGCAAGATCAGCGTCACTGTGTGTTGGCGACGCGATGCTAACGTTCGATAAGACTACCTGATTTGGCCGCTACGAATAAAGACTGGATTTTGGCGAAGGTCACGTTTTAAATAAGTCCTCGACTGGAATGTTTAAAACTGGAGGAGTTGCGGAGGAAAAATAACTTGCCGTATTCGAGATCGTCGAAAATTAAGTTGATTCAAGTGGACTTTGCAGGTCAGAAGCCAGTTTTTCAGGCGAAAAATACCGTGTGTCATCCTAATCTCTCAGCGATATTAAGAATTTTTTAGGAACATGGAATTTGGGGTTGGTTTTCGAGGACAATTTGACGATAAATTGAGCTTAACAAGCCGTTTGACAGTCAAAATTGAGTTCCTAGAATACTCCTTTCAGATTTCGCTTGGTTTCTCATAGAAGCGTTGGGCGAAAACAGGATAAGGAGTAGAGTTGGGTAAACTGAAAAATGGGTTGTTTACTTGAACTTCACGATTTCTGGCACAATAGGTTGCCAAGAGTCAAATGAGGGCGTGTAGCTCAGTTGGTTAGAGCGCGTCGCTGATAACGACGAGGTCCCAGA
>WTFU01000075.1 GCA_011523945.1 Mariniblastus sp.
ACTCCTTTCACTGCAATCGCTTACGCATTAATTGTGCCAAAGCAGAAAAATCCCCTTTCTACAGTAAAAATGGCGGTAAGCTTCACGTGGCGGACGTAAATTGACCATCGGTGGTACGGAATTTGTACAATGGCTACGATGGCGGGAATCGACACGAAGCTAAAGCATTGAGAATGAGGTGTTTCTTATTCTGAGTTTCCAAAAAGGAAATGAGAAATGCGAACCGAGTCTTTTACTTGATTACTGTCGAAGCTGAAATGCAACAAGGGTTGGTCAATCTTTAGTGTTGGAAGTGCTGGGGCGTTAGTGGCCTCGGTTAAGTGATCGTCCAACTGACTCTAGCTCGCTCCGACCTTTGCATCCTAATCTTGTATAGTATTCTTGGGAGACGCGGTTTGTAAAATGGGTGCGACTGCCAATTGGAAAACAATCTAAGTCCGCTAACATGGCCACGCCGCCTGTTCAGAAAAGATGCTAATGGCAGCGGGAAATAGAACCGAGTCATTGTCGTCCTTTAGACGACGGAATAATGGAAGGACAACCACTGTGCAGAATTTTTTGAGTATATTTTTGCTTCTAACTTTATCGATGGATTCAATGGCTCAGGGAGCGCAGGAGAATGCCCAGACGCCCGAAGGAGGTGACACGCACATCTACAAGACGGTTGGGAACGTTAAGCTTCCGTTGTACGTCTTTAATCCAGCAAATCATAGTAATACGGAAAAGGTTCCCGCGATCGTATTCTTTCACGGTGGTAGCTGGAACGGGGGAAGTCCTGCGAAATTCGAACCTCACTGCAAATATCTCGCAGAACGTGGCATGGTCGCAATTACTGTAGAGTATCGTGTAAAGTCCCGCCAAAACGCCAAGATTGAGGATTGCATTGAAGATGCAAAATCAGCAATGCGCTGGGTCCGTGCAAATGCCGGTAAGCTGGGCGTTGACCCGAATCGAATTGCTTCAGGTGGTGGTTCTGCTGGAGGACACTTGGCAGCCTGTGTTGCAGTCATTGACGACTGTAATGCCAAATCAGATAATCTCAAGGTCAGCCCCCAACCCAATGCAATGGTACTATTTAATCCTGCGTTGGCTATCGCAGCAAGTAAGCATTTTCCTGAGGCGATTAATAGGCGTATGGATAGAAGCAAAAAACTAAGTGGTCGATCACACGGACCATTGGAAGAAATCTCACCGCTGAATTTTGCTGAACGGAAACAGCCCCCTTGTATCATGTTTTTTGGTACTGCGGATAACTTGAAAGCCGGGGCGGATATTTTTGTAAACGTATCAACTAAAGCCGGCAACGACTGCAAAATGGTATCTTATCAAGGTCAGAATCATGGCTTTTTCGGCTATGATCGTTCTGGTGGAAAATACTACAAGCTTACTGTCGAAGAGATGGATAAGTTTTTGGTCAAACTTGATTGGCTCAAGAAGTCATGAACCAAATCCGTTGATCAATGAAGTGGTGAGAAGCATCGGCTTCTCAAACAAGGCCTAAGATGGTCGGCTAGCGTTTGCCTAAACTCTTCGCCGAGTCGGCGAAGCGATGGCCTTGCGGTTATGGATGGAATCCTTCGCGTCCGATAATGTGCCTCAAATTGACTCGTTGCCAAACCGTGACTTACCGGCTGTCGCTACCGATTTTATCAACTTGTGAAATGCCCAACTCCATCAAATCCAGAGTTAGAATCCTAACCAAACCTTCGGGGACGTAGAACAGTGGCTCACCGTCTGTCGGCGGTAATAGAATCTCGGTGTTTCAAGATATTCCCCGGTTGGTTCTGAGCCCTCCGAAGCGACATTGATATACCGATTAAAACGATTGTCGTCCGCAACGGTATGGTGCTTCGCTAAATTTGTAAGTTGTCTGGTGCTGGTGATTTACGGGGCTCGTATCAGAAACTAGAGTGATTGGATGTTTCGTCTTCCCTATCAATTCGTCGTCCTGTTCGTGCTTTGTATCGCCAACTTTGCGGTTGGCCGTTTGCTATTGGGCCAGGACATAAAACCGGTCGTGGCTGCTACTGTCATCGAAGCTGAAGTGCGCGCGGGTCAACGCGTTGTTGGCACGGTTAAGCCGCTTCGAACTAGTCGCATCGGCAGCGCGCTTGATGGGCGAGTCCTTCAATTTCTTGTTGATGAAGGCCAAATGATACGCAAAGGGCAGACGCTCGCTCAGCTTAGAACAAAAACACTTGAAATCGAACAGGCCGCCGCCACGGCCGAGCTTCAACTGGCGCTAAGCCGTTTGTCTGAGCTGGAAAATGGCTCGCGGCCTGAAGACATTGCCGAAGCCGATGCCCTCATGCAAGCCGCGAGGGCTGCCGCAAAAAATGCAGATTCCCGACTAGAGCGAATGGAATCCTTGGCGCGAGGATCTGCATCCAGTCTGGGAGAGCTTGACGATGCGAAAGAACGCGCTGATGCCGCAAGGTTTGCACTTAAAGCAAACCAGGCTTTATTGCAGCGTATTCAAGAAGGCCCACGAAAAGAAACGATCGCACAGGCCGAAGCTCAAGTTGAGTTGCAAAAACAAAAGCTTGAACTAATTAAAGACCGCTTAAAGAAGTCAACGATTATCGCCCCGTTCGACGGGTTTGTCTCAGCTGAATTTACAGAAGAAGGTGCATGGATTAATCGTGGCGATCCCGTTGTTGAAATCATTCAAATGGATGAAGTGGAGGTTCTAGCACCGGTAACGGCTGAAATGGTTGTTGGGCTTCGCAACGGGGACGTAATTCGCATCGAGTTTCCGGAGATCCCAAACCAAATACTGACTGGGAAAGTGGACCGAATCGTGCCAGTGGCTGCCGCTCAAGCCAGAACCTACCCGGTCTATTTGCGATTAAAGAATAAATTTGAAAACGAAACGCCAATGCTGCTTGCCGGAATGCTGGCTCGAGTCGATATTCCCGTCGGCCAACGAAAAAAATATCCGTTGGTTCCCAAAGATGCATTGGTACTTAATGGTAATGATCGGTCGGTTTTTGTCGTTGAATACGACAAGAATGACCGTTCAAACGGGGCTGCGACCGGGGTGGTACGCAAGGTGCCGGTCGAACTTGGGGTCGCCTTGGACGAACGCATCCAAGTGATTGGAGAAATCCAAGCTGGCGACTTTGTTGTTGTTGAGGGGAATGAACGACTTGTTCCCAACTCGCGAGTAAAAATTGTTACCAGCAAGAAATCGGCGAACCAATAAACGTTCGTCCGTATGGCTTGCTGTAAAATAAAATAAAAATCGACCTAAGTCCTCTGCCTCGAGATACAACAGCTCGATCGACAGAGGAAGGAAAAGCGATACCGTGTGAATTGTCATCAATTAGCCACTGTTAAATCAACGATCTTTGGCGGTTTGCGTTGAACCTTCCCTCTTGGGGTAATAATCGCTGCTCCGTATTGCCTGCCATGTCTTGAGTCCCAGTTTTCATCTTATCAATCAAACGCCCAAATGAAGATCTTTGAATCATTTATCCGAAATCCAGTCAAGGTTTCGGTCGGCGCATTGATCGTAGTGCTCTTCGGTTCGATATCTTTAGTCACGATGCCGAAGCAGCTGATCCCAGCCGTTCAAAATCCAATTCTCTCGGTTGAGACACGTTGGCCCGGAGCCAGTCCGCAGGAAATTGAGCGGGAGATTGTTCAAGAACAGGAGGAGCAACTTGCGGCGATCGAAGGCCTGATCAAGATGACTTCACGGTGTCGCGATTCGTCGGCTGATATCACTCTTGAATTTGCAATCGGCACTGACATCGAAGACGCCATGATGCGCGTCAATACGCGTTTGCAACAGGTCCGTGAATATCCAATCAACGCGAACGAACCTGTGATTGAAGCATCCGATGTCACGGATAGTCCTATCGCTCGATTTGCTTTGACCTCGCGGCCGCCGACCGTCGAAAAAATTGAGGCGTTTCAGAACACGCATCCAGAACTTGCAAAAGCGCTCGAGCCATCAAGGCGAGCCGGGAATACGGGCCTGCGGGTTTTTCGGCTAACGCAGATTTACGAACAGCTGGGCGACCAACATCCGGAATTGAAGGAACTACTTCCCGCCGAAGTCGATCTCCAGGATGTTCGTAAAATTTCTGAAGATCTGATCGAGCCGCAGTTCGAGCGAGTTCCCGGTGTTTCCGAAGCAGACACTTACGGAGGCCAAGAAGAGGAACTGCAGGTGATCGTTGATCCGGAACGACTTGCGGCCCGCCAGCTGACGATCGCCGATGTTCGACTTGCACTGGGTGGTCAGAACAAAGACACTTCAGCGGGCAATGTTTGGGAAGGTAAAAGGCGGTGGGTCGTTCGTACGCTTGGGCAATTTCGCGATCCGGAACATGTAAAGCAGCAAGTCCTCGCGATTGAAGATGGAATTCCCGTCTATGTACGAGATGTCGCAGAGGTTCAGTTGGCCTACAAGAAACAGGAGAGCATTTCGCGGCGATATGGCATCGCAAGTAACGGGCTCAGCATACGAAGGACATCGGGCGCAAACGTTCTTGAGGTGATGAGTGGCGTTCAAAAAGTGACCGAGGATTTGAATAATGGATTATTGAAGCGTTTGGATCTAGAACTGTTTCAGTACTACGATGAGACGGAATATATCCAATCGGCAATCAAGATTGTTCAGCAAAACATCTTTGTCGGCGGTGCTCTGACGATCATCGTATTATTGTTGTTTCTACATTTAGGGCGGCGAACTTTGCTCGCGGTGCCCCTAATCGCAGGCAGCGCGGTCGCATGTGTTTTTGTATCGCCTTGGTTTTTTCTTGTCACATTGGGATTAACTCTTGGTGTGGGATTTTGGTTTGGTCGCGGAGCCTTGATTGTCGGACTTGCGATTCCGGTTAGCATTGTCGGAACATTTCTGATGCTCGGCTTAATGGGTCGTTCATTGAATGTGATTAGTCTTGCCGGGCTCGCTTTTGCTGTGGGGATGCTTGTAGATAATGCGGTGGTCGTGCTGGAGAACATCTATCGACGGCGCCAAAGTGGAGAGAGTGCTTTTCAGGCGGCATCCCAAGGAACGAAGGAGGTTGCCGGCGCGGTGATTGCATCCACGCTGACGACAATTGCCGTATTCATTCCGGTGCTTTTCGTCCAAGAGACATCCGGGCAACTTTTTCGCGATATCGCACTGGCTATCAGTTGCGCTGTTGGTTTGTCATTGGTTGTCTCCTTCACGCTGATTCCCACGGCAGCGGCAAGATTAATTGCCAGGGGTTCCTTGACTGACAACGATGAATCTCCGGATGCCTATCCGATTGGTGCGGCCCCGGACGCTGACGAAAATGTCACGCGTCGATCTCGATTTCGCGAGGCTGGGCTTCTCGTGCGATTGATTCACAGATTGGGAATTGGCTTCTCCGGTCGTGTTACCAATTTAAATCGATGGATTCTCGCAAGTTCTTTGAGATCTGCTGCCCTGATCGTTTTAATGGTGACGATGTCGTTGGGAATCTCTTATTTGCTCTGGCCAAAAGTTGAATACCTGCCTTCAGGCAATCGTAATTTTGTGTTTTGCAGTCTTTCACCCCCACCGGGATACAATATTAAACAATTGATGGCGATGGGCGAAAAACTGGAAAAAGATCTCGAGCCTTATTGGAATGTCGATGCAGATAGTCCGGAGCTTGAATATCCCCCTATCGACTATTACTTTTACTCGGTCCGCGGCACATCTGTATTCATGGGCTTTCGAACCAAAGACGAATCGCGAATTCGAGAGTTAATTCCGTTGGCTAAAAAGACTGGCTCACAGTTTCCTGGAACGCGAGCAATTGCGAAACAATCCAGTTTGTTTGAACGTGGGTTGAGCAGCGGCCGTACGATCGATGTTGAGATCACGGGCGGTGATTTGAATAAGTTGATTACTGTTGGCCGCCGGGTGCTTGAGGACGTCAAAGCAATGATCCCTGAATCGCAGGCCCAGCCCAAACCGAGTCTCGATCTTTCCAGTCCGGAAATTCATGTTCAGCCGAAACTGGTAGAGTCGTCTGAAATGGGAATCAGTGCGGCGGAGCTGGGTTATACCATCGACGCATTTGTCGATGGTGCCTATGCGGGTGACTATTTTGTCGATGGAGATAAGATCGACTTGACGATTATCGGCAAGAATTCTTTTGGTAGTCGTACCCAAAATGTTTTGACATTGCCGGTTGCCACTAGAGCAGGACAAGTCGTACCACTTTCCGCGTTGGCTGAGATTGAATACAGCAGCGGTCCCGAAGCGATCTATCGCCGCGAAAAATTGCGTGCGATTACGATTTCGGTGACCCCGCCCCTAACCATGCCGCTTGAAGAAGCAATGCAGATTATTGATAAACAGATCGTTGGCAAATTGCAGGATGAAGGATTGCTGGACGGCGATACGATGGTTTCGCTTTCCGGAACGGCCGATAAACTGCGCCAGGCATGGGAAGCACTGCGACTAAATTTGTTGCTTGCCCTAGTCATTACGTATCTGTTAATGGCCGCGCTGTTCGAATCATGGTTGTATCCATTGGTGATTCTGTTCAGCGTTCCGTTGGGGGCGGTAGGTGGAGTATTGGGATTGTGGGTGCTCAATTTCTTTGTCTATCAGCCGCTGGATGTGCTGACGATGTTGGGCTTTGTGATTTTGATTGGTACCGTTGTCAACAATGCGATCCTGATCGTCCATCAATCGTTACACTATTTGCGAGACGGGATGTCGGCTCGTGAAGCGGTACCTGCGAGCGTTCGAAAGCGGATTCGTCCGATTTTTATTACAACAACAACAACGGTACTTGGATTATTGCCATTGGTTGTTTTTCCCGGTGCTGGCAGCGAGCTTTACCGTGGCCTTGGCTCGGTGGTTCTCGGCGGCTTGGTCGTCTCTACCGTATTCACACTCTTTCTTGTTCCTGCGGTGTTCATTTTGGTCATGGAGTTAAAAGAATCGATATTGAGCGCCTTTCGAACTAGCGAGTCGAGGCTAAGTCTGTCGACAACTACACCTGTAGAATCAAGCCAATCGAATTGAGTCAACGCACGAGAGAATCCTGGCCGGAACCAAACTTTTACAAAAAGTTTAAAAGGAGATTCAGCGGATTTGCTACACCGTTATGGTGCAGTAAAGCTTGGTCTACCACTAGCGTCGTTTCCCGCCAGCTCCACCGCGTCCGCCTGCACCTCCTCCTTGTCCTCCGAATCCGCCAGCTCC
>WTFU01000141.1 GCA_011523945.1 Mariniblastus sp.
GTTTCCAACCATTGGGCGACTTTGCGTTCGGCTGCGATCGCTGTGCTGTGGCTTCGTCCGCCAAAATACTCGCCAATTTCAGAAAAGGCAGAGCCCGTATACTGCCGAGAGAGGTACATCGCCAACATCCGGGCCGAGCTGATTCGTTTTTGTCGGCTCGCGGATTTAAGCTCTTTTGAGTTCACCCCGCAAAAATCACAAACAGCCTGCTCGATGGTCACCATCGAAGTGCAATTTGGGCCTGTCAGGGAGAACAGGTCGCAAAGTACCTGCTGCGCTACTTCGGGGATCATGGGAGTGCGTGTCGCAACGGAATAAGCGTGCAATCGATTGATCGCACCGGAAAGTCGCCGAACGTCCCTCGTCAGTTGCTCGCAGATTAAGTTAATGACGTTCGCCGGAAGATCCATTTTTCGCTCGGCGCACATTCGACGAGTTATTTTGACCCGCCCTTCAAAATCAGGATACTGGAGTGGGCAGGTCAAACCTCCCGTCAGTCTTGCACTGATGTCATTTCCCAGGTGTCCTAATTCGATGGGTGGTCGATCAGAAGAAACGATGATCTGTTTGCCGGAACGGATTAAATTATCCATCGTGTGCTGGAACTCACCCAGCGTCGCTCTTTTGCCGGCGAGGAACTGAATGTCATCAATGGCGAGTAAATCGAGATCGCGATATTTCCGACGGAACATCGGAAGTCCGGTTCCTCCACGAAGCGAGCCGACAAATTCGCTTGTGAATTGTTCTGCTGAAAGATAAACGCAGCGTTTCAATCGCAGTCGGCGACGGAAGTCATTGGTAATCGACTCAAGGAGATGTGATTTGCCACTTCCAGTTGGGCCAAATACGAAAAAGGGGGCGAACTGACCTGGTTCTCGGAAGAGTTGTTCGACACCTGCTTCGATCAAACGGTTGTCTGGCCCAAAGGAAAATGAACTCACCCCTCGTGGAGCTTTGCGGATGGATGTCGGCATCTTAATGCGTTGATTGTCATCCGCTGCCAGGCGAAGCGATTGAGAAGAGGCTGAGTCTTGTCCGATACTTGTTTCGTCATTTTCACCGGATGAACTATCCGATGGAGTGACCTCACTGAGCTCGTACTGAATCTGGAAATGCGGACCGCAAACATGGTTAACGATATCGCGAACGTCGTCAGCCAATGTCCCTTTGATACGCTGCAATGAAAAACTGTTTTCCGCACTGACAATCACTCGAGGTGACATGTTTTCCGACGTCGTTGAGTTGACTGAAAAACTCTGATCTTGCGTAAACCAAAGGTCGAAACGATCTTTGCCAATCCTTGCTTCCAAATGGTTAGCAATTGTGCTGGCGAGGTTCGGGTTTTCCGAACGATTTTTAATGATCGAATCCTGAGACGACAAAGTCACATCCTGACACATTATCGGCCCGCTCTTCGTCGCGATGCTTTTTGCAGGAAATCCAGCGAATCGGGCCGGATGAATTATCCTGAGTAAGCAGCGAACGAAGACCGTCCATTGTTTATAAATTCAATCCACGTCTTGCGAACTGATAAATAATCTCGAACTGAGGATTTGCGATTCTAAGACCGCTAGCACAACTGTCAAACCGTTAGTTCGAAATAAATTTGAAGTTCACCTTTATTGCGGAAACCTGCGCGGAGTTTTCAAAATACACGGTAAATTCTCGCGCCAAAATCCGGCCGTGCCCGGGCTCAATTAGGTGGATAAAATGTCAAGCGATTGTTGTTAAATGAAAACTCCCCTTTCCTCGGCAGTCAATCTTAGTTGAGTCCACTTAAACGGGTCGGATTGGGTAAATTTTGACTGATGAGGTGGTTAGTTAGTATAGCAGAAAAGCGAAAGCCATTGCCGATCTAAAACTACTTAGTTCGCGGTTGCGTTGACTAACGGTTGGCCTGAGAGCCGGCGATTAACGACTGGAATTCTTGGCTTAAGCGGAAGTTTCCACCGGGATTGTTTATTTCCATTACCACGGCAACCTGTTGGATTTGATTTTCACGGTAGATTACCGTTGGGTATTGCATCAAAATCCCGCCTGTTTGGTATCCGCCGTTTTCAGAGAGATAAAATCCAGCCCAGTGGGTCGGTTGTGGGCGAAAACCGTAGAATTTGTTCAAAAAATCAGTCAGTTTGACGCCGTCACCCGCCCAACCTCGAAAGGTGATCCTTTGGGGGCGGTGATTTTGATCGAAATAGTAGGTCAATGAACCGTGGAGGTCCGACGAGCTGGTTCCTGTGACGAGGGCGACTCTCAGACCGTGGAGACCGGCCGCCTCGGCGTTGGTTGAGATTCGATTCCAGCGATCTTTCACCCAGTTTTCACTGATATCGAATCGAAATACCTCTTCAAAATTAAAAACCGGCATAAACTCCAGTGGTGCAGCATTATAATCAGGCCCTTCGGCGTTGCCGGGATAAATGAGCGTACCGGCGGCTCCGTAGTCGACAGCGGTTCGCCCGATCTGATTGGCCACGATACCTGACTTCGGGACGGTCGCACTCGGTAAATAGCCTAGTGACGTATTCTCCTGAAGATGATTGGCGGAAAACGCCGCGTTCGCTGCGGGATTGCCAAGCCGCTCAATTCCCTGAAATGCTGGATTCCCGATTGGAGCCGTCTGAGAGTTTCTGGCATCGATCGCGAGGAACGAAGGACTGTTGACTCCATCGGTTCGGCGAAGAACAGGCGGGGGACTTCCGGGAGCTCCGGTTATCAACTCGCCTGATGCGTTGATTTCCTCCGCGATATCTGGATGGTTCGAATCTGTTTGGTTCAATATCACGGGAGCCGCAATAGCGCACGCGATTAAACTTGGAACGAGGATCGAGCGAATGAACATCTGAATCTCTTCTAATGGATTTTACCATTTTCAGAGATCGACGATTGGTCGCTTTTTTCTTTGATTTGCTAATCGACGTTACAATGATCAGTAAAATAGAACGCACCGGCGCGAGCATCGCAGCTAATTCAGTCGAAATAATAATAACCGCAAAAATTAGCTAATTCCTATAATCGCTATTTGGTTAAGGATTTAGTTCCATTGCGCTCGCGGTAATGGAAAAATCCCCGCAAGTTTCACTACCCAAAATGGTCTTTAATCCACTTAGAATCAACGCCCATCACGGCCGCAGCGTATTCGGATTTAGTTTCATAGTCGCTGGGTTTTACATCACAACGGTATTCCAGTTGAATGATCTGAGATTCGGCTTGTTCAGGACCAAGTTTCCGACGAACCTGTTTTAAGTAGACGCCAAAATCGGGATCTTTGATGGCATCAAAGAAGGTGGGATAATTCCGCAGCATATGTCCCTGATTGTTTTGCAGGATCAGTTGCCGGCAAAATTCAGCCAAGGGTTTCATTTTTAACGCGGCTGCACAAGTCGCTGCCATAACCAAGGCGCGATCACGATCGGACATCTGTAAGCGGGCTTTAAAGGCTTGAGCGACCCGAAGGTAGATGATGAGTTCATTAAAAGGAGCCATAGCAGTAAAATCTCTTAGATGAGTACGCGCGAGGAGAGAAAGGCCGCAAAGATCTGAAGCGTTCGAAGTCTTTCGTAACAATTATGATTTCTATAATAATCTTGAAAACATTTGAATTCAGGATTGAATCGAGATGGAAACGGAAATTGTTGTCAATTAATATCAATGCATGAATTTAGAAACCCGCGACGATTTTTTGTGGCTAATGTCGGACGAGGCAGCACCTGTTTTGAAACAGGTTCAAGGGGCGTTTGCTGAACGCGTCAACGTCGTTCGAATCGCCAAATCGTTACGGAAGCTTACTACCCCGACTCGCGGGGCGCTTGTCATGGAACAGGCTCAATTAAGAAAAAAGGCGGGGCAGAAGTTCACGCGAGCCAGTCGAATGTTTTTTACTCGACGAGGATTGGAACAGGCCTCTGGGCAACGCTTGGCCGAATATAAGGCTGCGAGGTTTCAAGCGTTAGAGAGCGTCGCTGATGTTTGTTGCGGAATTGGCGGAGATCTGCTTTCTCTAGCACGTCGAGATCAGTCAGGCGAATCGACTGCAGGGATGCTCAAAACGATTGGCGTCGAAGTTGACGAGTTGACGAGCTTGTTTGCGCGAAAAAATTTAGACGCCTACACCCTTGGTTCGGAGTTGGCCGAGGTTCGTCAAATTGATTTTGCCGAATTTGATATTTCGAACTTAGATGGCATCCATGTAGATCCAGATAGGAGAGTGCAGGAACGCACGGTTCACGGCAGCCGGTTTCTTCCAAGTCTGCCCGATGTTTTTCAGCGGATTCCAGCTAACTGCACGGCTGCTATTAAAGTGGCTCCGGCAACGCCGCAAGCGAGCTATTTCCCACCCGGTGTGCAACGGGAATGGCTGGGTGACGATCGAGAGTGCAAACAGCAGATTCTGTGGGTTGGCCCGAGAACGGATAAGCCAGGTCACCGTACCGCGACACACATTGGCAAACAGGGAGAAGTAAGTCAGATTTCGGTTCCAGAAAGTGAGTCTCGTCCAGGCGTGACAATCGGCAATCAAATTATGCGTTATTTGTACGAACCTCATGCAATCGTTTTAGCGGCACAACTCAATAACGTTATCGGTGATCGCTATGGCCTAAAACGGTTCTCCGCGGACGTTGTCTACCTGACTGGCGACGACGATATTGAGGATTCGTTGCTCACCCAATTTGAAGTACTGGCAGTTTTGCCTCTTAATCTGCGAAAGACACAGATCTTTTTGAACCGCCTTGAGGTTGGCGAAATCGAGGTGAAAAAGCGTGGTATCGACGATGTTACTGCGTCTCAATTTAAGCGACTCAAATTAGAAGGTAAGCAACGGGCGACCGTATTGCTAACCCGGCTTGGACGAACACGAATTGCTGTCATCGCTAAACGTCGTGGTAATCAGTTGGTAAACCCTGATCCGCCGTCAGACTTGTTGGTCGTCGACGAGGCTGACACTGAGATCGGCTGAGGATGTATATCAGTTGAGGCCGTATTTCTAATCTTGTTTTTTCATTCCGAGCAAGGGAACACATTGAGACTGTTGCTCAAATACCCACTCAGTCGGATGAAGCGCGCTGAGATTTTTCGAAGGGCTGATGAAATTCAGACAAGCGGGGCGATTCTTCGAGATTGTCCCGATATAGGGAGGCAGGCCTAAAGCTTTGCTCCCGTTTACCGTTGCCATTTTGAGAATTTCTAAAGGTGAAATTTCAGGAAAGGTTGCCGCGACTTCCTTGGCTTCATTGAAAAGGTTGAGATCTGGATTGGAGGCCCGCGAGTCGGTGCCAAGGCAAACATTGATCTTGCGGTCAATCATTTTTTTGAGTGGATAATGCGAGTGTTTAAAGAAGCGATGGGTGCGTGGGCAAAAGGCGACGGACATGTTTTGAGGGTGGGAGGCAATGAAATCTAATTCGATGTCATTGAGGTAATTGCCATGTACGATTAAGGCAAGTTCAGTTTGGGACAGTCGATCAAGGATTTTGGGAATGCTGATTTCTCCATTGAAATCAGAGGGATTCCAACTGCCAAATTCTTTTAAGAGATCGACAAAGTCACCACTCCCTTTTTCCAGTAATTCCCGCTCCTCGAGTGTTTCTGCGAGATGCATTGCGACGGGTGTATGTAACGCAAGTGAGATGGTTTGAATCTGTTTAAAGAGGATCTCGCTTACCGAATAAGGAGCATGGGGACTGGCTCCACGAAAGAACACAGATTGGCCTGGATGAGTTTGCTGGAGAAACGAAGTCAACTCGGTGGCTTGCTCGGAATAATTTGAAGGATCCCTGCCGAGTTGCTCATAGAAGCAACGCGTAACGATAGAGGAATCAACTTCCATGTAGTCTTTTAAATTAAATGGCGAGGTGGCGATTTCCCCGATCGCCCAGGTTCCGGCCTGCTTTGATTCAAGTAGCCCGCGGCGAATCGCAAGTGATTTACTGGCTCCCGAGTCGGTGTCAGATTCTAAACGATTGGACTGGATTCTCCGTTTAACGATCTTTCGAATCCATTCGGTAAAGTTAATGCCGGGAAAACCGAGCGGCTCTTCCATGTCGCTGAATTCTAAATGGGTGTGGGCGTTTACCCAGCCAGGTAGAATAAGACCGTCACCCAGTTCCACAATCTCAAACTTACGGATTGGAAAATCGCGTGTTAGGTTTTTAAAATCGTTGACCGCCAAGACGTCTGCGCCCACAACGGCCACTGCTCCGTCTTCAATGGGCTCGCCCTTCATCGGGAATACCCAGCGGGCGCGGAAAATTTTTTGGGACGGCGAATTTTGCTGAAGAGTGGTGATGTCTATCAAGCTCAGATAATTTTGGCGTGAAGCGTTCTAAGACTGTTTTAGAATCGATGATTCAAATATTAACTGGGGTGAGGTACCCGTCCGTAGGCTTCGGTCCGATTAGAGGGTTTCAGATCAAGTTGAAGGAACCAAATAATCAGCAGCACGCCCACGAAAGACATCAAGATAGCGGGAAATGTCGCGTATTGGTAGTTCTGACCGTCGGTGCTGTAGAGGTACTGCCGTAGAACGGTAGATTGCTCTACGTAAGTTCGATTAGCCTGAGAGAGTAGCACAGCGAGGCTGTTATGGGTTAGGTGGAACAAAATGCATGGAAGAATGCTCTTGGTTTGTATTGCAATCAGCCCAAGAACCAATCCGACAACAAAGGTGATCATGGTTTGCTGGATAACCCCATGAGCGAGTCCAAACATGAGGCTCGTTAGCAGGATGGGTTTCCACTTTCCTTGAATCGATTGGAATCCGGAGAGAATGAACCCTCGAAATGCGACTTCTTCGAAAATTGCAGGTGCTAAAGCAAATACCAGAATAATGGCCCACAATCCTGGAGCTGATCCTAAAATTCGCGAAACTGCTTCTTGCAACATCAACATATCGCCACTGGGCGGGTAGATATGCATGATGAACCCTGTCAACCAGGTAAAAATTGGGTTGAGAAAAACAGCGGCCAGAATTGCAGCAGCCGCCATCGTAATTTTACATC
>WTFU01000154.1:0-2455 GCA_011523945.1 Mariniblastus sp.
CCCTTAGTGCGGTGCTCATACGATTCTTGTCGCAAGAAATTGAGAAAAATTCAAAAACATGCCGGTATTCTGGTACAACCGACGAGCATTAAACTGGGCATTCCAGTCGACTGGCCAACCAAATCTTACAGAAAGACCATTTTCGAAACGCTGTCGCTCTCGCCATACCTAATATCTTGGCAGCCTCTTCTATCGACTTCCCCTCAAACACTCGCAAACGAACGAGGGAGGCGTTTTCTGGCATCGACTCCTCCAACAACTGCACAGCATCCTCTAAGGCGACGATAAACTGCTCTGCCGCGTGAATTTTTTCCAACATAGATTCGTCCACCAAGCTATGCGATGCTTGGCTTTCAGATTTCTTACGCGAAATTCTTGAGCGAGCGCGATCGATCAGAATCTGCTTCATATTGCGGGAAGCAAACTGAAAGGGAGGGACCTCGTCTAACGACTTATTGGTGCCCATGTTAGCAAACCGAGATTTAGCTAACTTTAAAAACCACTCGTGCACCAGTCCAGTCGCAGTTAGAGTGCTGGTCAATTCCCTTTCTATTAAACTATTCGCAATTCCCTTTAGCTGAGAATAATGGGTGTCGCTAAAATCAAATTTAGCTGTCTCAGGGAGATCGATATCAGTTTCGAACAGAGAACTCATTGGAATCGTTATTGCTTAAGATAATTTTTTCGTAAATACTACTCGGAAATAACTTCTTAGCCTACACCATCGTTGATCAGTTCTTCTGCCGCCTAGTTTAAATAATTCCAATGATTTTCCTAGCTTTTTATGCAGCATAGATGCATCAATTCGCTAAAAAATTTTTAACAACTAATGGGGAAAGGATTTAATTGATTGACTCATCAACGTAAATTAGAACGTGCATGCCTGACGAATGATCACCCTATTGTTATGAATTAGGCCCTTTTGTAAATGCTGCGGAGAGAATTTATACAGACTCAGTTTCAATCCTCGTTATGTTTTAAAAAATCAGGATTTTCAGCTTCTCTTAATGCCTACCAATAGGCTCAGCAAAGTTTCAGGATATTTTGCTTAGAGCCTAGTGATTGCATCCAAGCATTTGGACTGCACTATTTCAAATTTCCCCAGTTCTCCATTCCCAGATCCCGCTTTGGCCGATTTGACCAACGGGGATAAGCCAGTCACACATGTCCAGCACTACGCCAAAGCGCTCCGTCCGAGAAAAAAGCACCCGCACGCTTCGAGGATTTGTCGTCAAACTGTCTTCGATCCCGGCCAACACGCGTCGAAGGGTTCTCCAGCCAAAGGGCTCATACATAAAGACGACGGTTACCTCCTTAAAGTCGTATTCACATGCATCTCCCCGGACTACCTCGACTTCCGACTGCCGGCCTTTCAGAAGCAATGCATTTTTCTTTGCGATTTCAACTAAATCATGACGCAACTCTACCCCAATGGCTTTCTTAATAACTTCCTGCCCAACACGACAAATCACCCGCCCTTTTCCACACCCAAGATCTAAAAACACATCATGAGCGTTCAATTTCAGATGCTCGATCATAATATCCAGACTTGCATAATCTTGCCCAAGATACTTTATCCCGTCCGCTTCCGCCCCAATCAAACCCACTGCTTCAGAGCCGCCAACGGTGGAAATACCGAGGGCTCGGTCACAGCAAAGATCGTTGGCTTTAGATCGCCATGATTTGCATTCGCTTAAGAGCGACCTCCCAATCACCTTTCCCGAGTACTTAAAGTTTCGTCCGAGGTAATAACTCAATTTTATTGGATTCACTTAGCCAATATCCCGTTCAAGTATTTATTGAATGACCTATTCGTTTCAAAAACGAAAGCCGCCTAGATTTAGCGTAGTTAGAACTTCCGAAAACCGATGCGGAACTTTTTATAAAAATCATTCAAAACGAATTCTCTGGGACACACCCCCCTATCATGGTGGACACACCTCAGCATTCTTTCAGACGACAACAAATGGACCTTTCACAATTCAATATTTTCATCTAATCTCATTACGCGTTATTTGAGATCCACTAAATTTCATTTACCAACAAAGACCGATAGTTGATATTGTCACACCGTGCGGCTACTCGTGCAGCCTCCAAAGAAAATCACTAACGAGGGAACAGGGTTTTAAATGAAGCTTAAAGTGATTTGATTTTAACTTGGCGATTGTTTATGGCCCTGTCGTCAGGTTCTGCGAAAACAAAACTGTAACCGCGACAAGCATTACCAGTGCAGGAAAGAAGCTCCAAACGTATTAAATGAACGTGTTTGGTTTTTACGCAAAAGATAGTGCAACGTCCAATTCTAAAACCAGTTCAAAGCAGTCAATAAGGGCGTTACGAACAGATGAACCTGGAAAACAACACCTGAGAAAAACTGATACTTCATAAATCGACTAGCAGGAATCCGAGCAAATCCAACAGTACTGTCTAAAAACCAGCTCAGAACCAGCTCAGA